>JAVBMW010000037.1:0-45492 GCA_031551965.1 Holdemania sp.
AAAAAAATTAAACAAAATTTTAAATGGTCTGAATAAAAAAAGATAGTCATTACCAATTGGTTTTGACTATTTTCGTTTCAATTTACCCCGCGCAAGTTTATAGCGTTTTTTTATTCAACCCCGCAGAAATTTAAAGCCCCATTTTTTATTCTTTCATAATCGCAAACACTAAAGTTTTGTATGCATATGCAGTTTCATCATTTTCTTTAATAGTATACGAATCACTTATCGTTAGATATACTTCGTCCCATTCTTCAAAGGTTGTAAAACGATAACAACGATTAATGTTTTCATTAAATGCATAACAATATGTTTGATCACTAGAAGGCGTTTGAAGCTCATTACCGTCTTTATCTAAAGTATACCACTCATTTATTGCATAATAACGAGGAATCATAATCCACTCATTTTTAGACAAACGTTGCATTAATATTTCCGAACCAACTTCTTCTATGTCTTCTTCAATTATATATGTGTATGGATAATATGTTAGTTTAATGTCTTCAAGTTGGAAGTTACTTAAATCGTATGTTTCATTTGTAGCATTTTCATTAAATATTTTGCAACTTTTCAAACCTGCGAATGCTTCGAGTACTTTTTGACCATCGTCACAATACTCATACTTAATTGCCAAGAAATCTTTGTGTTCATTAAATAAAGGAATGTTTAAATATTCTTCTGCTTTATGATGAGTGTAATCTTTGCTATATTCATTATAAAGTTGTTCAAACTGATCATTAGCTCTTTGCTGAAGTTTTTCTCTCTTCTTTTGTTTTTCTTCATAGATTTCTTCATCACTTCTATGTCTCTCTGTTGAAATAGCCATAGGCATAAAAGAATCCTCAGTTAATTGATTATTGCTGAAATGATATATTTCTTCAATAGTATAGTCAAGTTCGTTTTTTACAAATGTTGTTACTACACTTACAGTTAAAACATCATCTGATTTATTATTACAATAACCTTCAGAGGACAAAGAAGATTTTTTTGATTCCACTTCTTCAGTTAGATCCATATAGGCACTATATGGTACCGTTTTTATCGCTTTAATCTTTTCATCTTCTTTTATTCTCATTTTTAGTGTTGATTTAATATCACCGATTCCATCAACATTTAATGTACGTGTACAAATTATCATTGTAGATTCAATTATACAACTCACTTTTTCATCTTCTGTTCCCATTACGATTTCAGTCGGTGAAGAATCTATTTTTACTTCTTTATTTGAACATGCCACTAAACATAATAATAAGAAAATAATTATTAGCTTTCTTTTCATTGTCGTGCCCCCTATGTATAATACAAGCTTATCACAAACGCAAGAAACTAGATATCTGTTGTAAATTGATTTACTCCATCTACCATTCTAAAACCCTAAAGTCCTTAGAACCCAATTCTGTTTCTTGCCAGATTGGTTTCCACATCAAAGGTGGTATGATAAAAAGAAGTTGTACATCCTTTTTTTATTCCACCATTTCCAATGAAGTTCATCCCTACCCCTATTTCCGGTGTTACAATAATAGGAATGTAAAAATGGTCAATACGACTATTTTTTCATATATCCGAAATATAAATGTTGATAAGATCTTGTGTAATAGCTTCCATCTTGTAAAGTATAGGTATCAAAAATATAGAGATAAGTTTCGTTCCATTCTCCAAATGCTTCGAACCCATAACATCTTTGAACTTGAGATGATAATGCATAACAATAACCTTCATAGTTTGATTCAAGTTCATCTGCAGATACTTCTTGATCAAATATACCAATACCAAAATATACCGGAATCGATATCCATTCATTATTATTTATTTGATTCATCAAAATTTCCGCATCCACTTCATCATAGATTCCTTCGTGCATAAATGGAGAAGAACTGCTCATCAACTTCATATTTTCCACTTTAAAATTATTTAGTTCATACATTTTTTCTGTTACTTCATTATTGATTATATCACAACTGTGCCACCCAGTTGTTGCTACATTATGATTACCTTCTGAGCAACGATCCGTGCTTTTATATATAAATTCAGCACGTTCTTTAAAAAGTGGTAAGTTTAAGTATTCATTATTATTAAATTGAGTGTAATCTTTTGCATACTCTTCAAACAATAATTCGAATTCTTCATTTGCTCTTTTTTGCAAATCTTGCATTATTTCTTCATAAGTTGCAACAGGTTCTATAAAAAGCCTAGAAACTACTAGTGGACTAAAATAATCTTCTGCTAATTGGTTTTTACTGAATTGAAAAGACTCTTCTAGTTTATAGATAATATTATCTTTAGCAATTTCATTTGTAACATTTACATTTAACAATTCATTTGAACTTTCATTGGAATATCCTTCTGCAGAAATCGAAGATTGTTGCGAGTTTATTTCCACATCTAAATCAACATATGCGTTTAAGATAACCATTTTAAACGATTTCGTTTTGTAATCTTTTTTTATTCTCAATTTTAAGTTTGTGGTTATTTCACCAAGCTCATCTATTTTCAAAGTTCTTGAGCAAGTTACAATTAAATTATTAACTGAGCAATGAACCTTTTCTTCATCATTTCCTATAACAACTTCATTAAATGGTATTGGAGTTGGTTCTGTTTTTCTATTGGTATTGCACCCAGCCAAGAATAAAATTATCAATAATATCATTATATTTTTCTTTTTCATTATCTCACCTCAATTATTATTTCAATTGTATCACAATCATTTCTTAATTTCTTTAATCGAAGGATTAAAAACTAACTAATACTGCTCCAAAACAAAAAGAATAGCAAGCCTCTTAATTTTTTGACAGAAATATTTTTTTTACTTGTTTGTCGAAATTTTAATTTATGATAAATTGGAATTTGATGACTTCAGAGCTTACTTAGTTTGCGGGCTAATGAGTTGCAGAATGATATTTAAAATATAAATCGTTCTTTTCAAGCAAAAAATCATTGGTAATTACACATATTGTAATGCAATTTCCTTTTATTTCGGCACATTTTACTCCATTAAGAATACAATCCCATATATGACCGTAACCATCAATCTTTGGTAGATATTGAGTTGCGATATGCATCAAGGTATCGGCTGTATTATTCAGTTGGATGAAACTAATGACTTTTGTATGGTCCTCCATATCATCGCCCATGCAGACTGAGTCACGAGTAAGGTTTACTTCAATTTTTGAAGTCATGAGAGCTCCTTCTTTGTAAGTCAAATTCTGATTTGTATGTACATATTATATCATGAAATAATAACAAAAAATGCATTCCAGTTTATAAATTCTGTACCTCAATCCTCATTAAAGAAAGCTAAGAACATAATCATAATAATAATAATAATAATAGAAATTAAATTAAGATATACATACTGGAAGTTTTATTATCAAAGTTGCTAAATTTGTCTTTTTTAATACCCTATACCAAAAGAAAAGAGCATTAGCCCTTATCTTAATTATTCTCCATCGAATCGTGTGTTGATCTGTGGATCATACAATGGGCAATCATATTTCAACATAATATCGATCATTCGATTCATGTTATCTCCTGACACCCCATAACAATCCACTCGCACAAACTGTTCAGTGGTATAGATTTGAAATGATCCCGATCCTTCTTTTTCAAAATCATTTTCCTGAATCGTCCAGTCCTTAAATTCCTTTTTAAAGTCATCAATTATTTCACGTACTGGTAAAGTTTCTAAGCCTTCTACATACGAACCATCACAAAGAGATTCATAAACCTTTTGATGATTTAAATGGGTTCCTTTTTTGTATTTCCAAAAATCCAAATCATAGCTCATAAATTAATCCTCTATCTGTTAAATGCATCTGGTAAGTCATTTTCAAGTAAGATCGTATCTTGTGGTGTAGCCATTTGATATACTAAATCAAATGCTTCTTTGACTGTTTTACATAAATGTACATGAGTCATATCAAAGTTACTTTCTGCAAGACCTTCTACTATGGCTTTAGTTTGATTTAATCCGACAAGAATTACGACATCGGCACAGTCTTTCATATAAGTTCCGAATGCCTTGTTGTAGTAGTCTTGTTTATCTCCTAAATCAATCATTCCAGGTGTTACAATAAATCGTTTACCATTCATCATCTTAAGCACTTGTAGAGACATTTTAGAGCCCACTGGGTTTGAATTGAAGGCATCATCGATAAATGTATACCCATTGATCTTTTTAAGCTGTAATCGATGTTCTACGTATTGTACTTTAGCTACTGCATCTTGTAGCTGTTCATAAGACACTTGCATTTCTCTACCTACGCAAATTGCAGCTAGAATATTCGCAATATTGTGTTCGCCTAGTAAACGTGTTTTGAATTCAATACGATTACCTTCTTTATCTACAACGATGAACGTTGAACCATTAGCCGAATATTTGATGTTTGTTGCACGATAATCAACATCATCGCTTTCAATTCCATACCAAACGATTTTACATGGATTTTTGATCTCATATTCACGGATCATTTCATTGTCTCTATTCAAAACACCAATTCCTGTAACAGGTAACATTTCGATCATCTTCATTTTTTCAACAATGATATTTTCTTGTGTTTTAAATGTTTGTAAATGTTGTGGACCAATAGAGGTTACTACACCAATTTCTGGTTTAACAAAATTCATTAAGTTTTCAATATCACCAATATGATCAGCACCCATTTCACATATAAATACTTCATGTAAATTTTTTAGCTTTTCACGGATCGTGATTGTGATCCCCATTGGAGTATTAAATGATGCAGGTGTCATCAAACTATAAAATCTTTCTGATAATACTTCTTGTAGTATATTTTTACATGAGGTTTTTCCATAACTTCCTGTAATTCCAACTATTTTACCAGGATAAGTTTTTAAAATCTTTTTAGCTAAGTTCATGTAATATTTTTTGACTAAATTTTCAACCGGTGTCGTCATCCATGCCATAACTAAAATGAATCCCCAATTGATCCAATAAGAGACCAGGCACACTAAATTCCAAACCGTATTTGGGATCACAAATGCCGCAAACAAAACCCACAAAACATTTAAAAACACCATTGTAATAATTTGTCGAATGACTCTTGCTGTATATTGTAGTGGTTTAATTTGTTTTTTCTTTCTTTTTTCTTCATTTAAGTAAAAAAGATAGGTAAGTACTAATGTAATTAATCCACTTAAAATTATTCTTGTATCTGTTGATACAAAGAATAATGCAATATAAACTAGTGCAATCAATAATTCTTTAAAAGGGAATTTTAAATGCTTGAATTGTGTTTTTATCCAAGTTTTATAACGATCAGTTTCATAACGATTTTGTTGAAACATATGAAGTGCATTTAATGTTGGCACGATCATAAAACAAAGCAAAATAATCACAAAGCATTGTTTCTGTAAAAGAGACATAGTTAAACCCCCTTATCTTCTTGTAAAAATGCATCCAGCACAAGGTTGAATCTTTGCCATTGATGCCAATACGCAAAATGGTCATCATTTTCAAATATTGCAAGCCCTGCATTTTTCATTTTTTCTTCCATCATTTTACCCATCCAAAGTGGCGTTTCTTCATCATTTGAGCCCCATACCAAAAGAACAGGCATTGTGATTTTATCCAATACATCAGATGTATCACTATTCACAATCTTTACAAATGTTTCTCTCATGACCCCTGTAGATTCTTTATAATCTCTAGAGCCGAAGTGTTTTTTCATTTCTTCTTCATATTGATTTAAACCTGGCAGCTTAAATAATTGTTTAGCTGCTTTATAAGTATATGTTCTTAAATAGTAATCCAACTCTCTTTTGGGTTTAATTCCAGCACCCCCAGTAAATACCATTTTATGGACAGGATGATCGATCGCATACATGGTCGCTACCCTACAACCAAAAGAATGTCCAATCAATATTGGATCAGTAATATTTAATGCATCACAAAAATCCGCAAAAAAAGTAGTGTAGTCTTCTAACCCCCAACTTACTTTTGGTTCATCAGATTCTCCAAAACCTGGAAAATCAAGCACAGTGACAATAAAATCGTTTGATAAATGATTAGCCATTAAACTCATCATTTCAATATTTTGTTTCCAACCATGCATACAGACTACATGTTTTCCTCTGTTTCCTAATTGAATATAATTAATATTTAAATCTTGAATTACTATAGTAGGCATAAGTTCTCCCCATTCCTTTCTATTATATGCAAAAACTACAGGAAATGAAAGAAAAAGGGTACTGAATTAAAATAAGTAAAATAAGCTATTGAAGAATAGTAAAAATATGTTAAAATAAAAGTACGAAAGGAGTTGTGTCTATGACCTATACGTGGACGGAAGGAAATAATTTTGCCCAAATAGCAACCTTATATTCCAACAACATCACCTTGAACAATAGTGCCGCTGAACATTTTAAAGATATTCGATGGTGCTTAGTTGGTATAGATGATGTAAACAACAAGATGGCAATAAAGCCAGTTACGAAACGAGAAATCGATTTAAATCTTGTACCCGTTAAAAATCTTCACAAAGTTTCAATTGGTAAAGGATATGCTCGAATATCCAACAAAAGCATTATAGAAAAAGTATCAGTTTTATTGAATCAGGAAATCACGGGCAATAAATTTAGTGCAACCTTCAATGACAAAGAGAACCTTCTAGAAGTTGATCTAAAAGACCCGTTATGATAGGGGGTATACTATGAATACATTTTATTTTTGGCTTTGGTTCTTCATTTGTATTGTTTCAATTGTTTTAGAGATATTAACAGCTACTGCTTTAGTAAGTATTTGGTTCGCTTTAGGTTCCATGATTGCTTTAGGATTAGCTCTTATGAATTTCAGTTTTCCAATACAAGTAATTGTGTTCTTTATTAGTTCACTAGTACTGGCAATGATGGTTCGCCCATTTGCCACTAAGTATACACGCGGTAATACGGTGGCAACAAATGCCGATCGTATTATTAGCTACAGAACTAAATTATTAAAACCAATTACTGCAACAAGTTACGGTGAAATTAATTTCAATGGTCAAATCTGGAATGCTGCTTCCATCGATAGTAAACCAATTGAAGCTGAAGCTTTGATTGAAGTTATCGCAATTGAAGGAAACAAAGTTCTAGTTAAGAAATTATAGAAAGAGAGGATTAAATTATGCCTTGGTATGTAAATGTTATTATCTTCTTAGTAGTCTTTGTAATTATCGCTTCACTTTTGCTTTATATGGTACGAGTAGTTCCTCAAGCACACTCTTATGTTGTTGAAAGACTTGGTTCATATACTTCAACATGGAACAATGGTGTTCATTTATTGATTCCATTCATTGATCGCATTTCAAACAAAGTTTCAATGAAAGAAATTGTAAAAGATTTCGAACCACAACCCGTTATTACTAAAGATAACGTAACAATGATGATCGATACAGTCGTTTATTTTCAAATCACTGATCCTAAACTTTATACTTATGGAGTTGAAAGACCACTAAGTGCACTTGAAAACTTAACTGCGACAACTCTTCGTAATATTATTGGAGATCTAGAATTGGACGAAACATTAACTTCTCGTGATATTATTAACTCTAAAATGCGTGTCATCTTAGATGAAGCAACTGATCCATGGGGAGTAAAAGTAAGTCGTGTAGAAGTAAAAAACATTATTCCTCCACGCGATATCCAGGAATCAATGGAAAAACAAATGCGAGCTGAACGTGAGCGTCGCGAAAAAATCCTTCAAGCTGAAGGGGAAAAACGCGCAGCTATCTTAACTGCTGAGGGAGACAACGAAGCAACAATCCTACGTGCAAACGCTAAAAAGCATGCGATGATTGCAGAAGCTGAAGGGGAAGCTCAAGCAGCACTAGCTGTTTTTGAAGCTCAAGCTAAAGGGATCGAAATGATCAACAAAGCTGATCCAAACAAGGCTTTCTTAACTATTAAAGGTTTTGAAGCATTAGAAAAAGTAGCCAATGGTCAATCAACTAAACTAATTATTCCTAGCAACCTTCAAGACATCGCAGGAACTTTAGCAGCTCTTGGTGAAGTTGTAGCTGACTCAAAAAAAGGTAAATAGTTATGGCTAAAAAAGAGAAGAGATTCATTAAAGTTCATGAAGAAGGTAATGGTTTAAGTACAGCTACACATATCTATGTGGACGCTAATACTGGAGTCAATTATTTATTTATGCAATCAGGCTACGCTGGTGGACTAACTCCTCTTCTTGATCGTGAAGGGAAAGTAGTTGTAACTCGCGTTCCACAAGACGAAGATAAGTATCTATAACATCGAACTAGTGAAAGCTAGTTCTTTTTTTATTCTAAAACAATTATTACAACATATGATGATGAAGAAGGATGATTTGATATGATATTTAAAAATTTTAATCGTTTACTCGAAAATATTTTACCTAATTTATTCGATATTCTATTAAAGAGTATCAGCACTCTATTCGCATTTAGTTTTGTATTATATTTATTCTGCCTATTTATAAGATAGAAAAAGCTTATCAAAATGATAAGCTTTATAACGTAAATACTATTTGTTTTGAATTTGGATTCACAAATGATTCAACAAAGGCATAAGTTTTGCCATCTTTAGTATAAAGTGTTGAATCAACTCTAATGATCGGAGTCCCAATGTTTACTTTCAATAAGTTTGCGAGTTCTGTCGGAACGATCATTGGAATGAAAGTTTGTTTACATGAAGCAATTTCAAAACTTGAACTATATGTTAGTAACATGATGGGATCTCTCATCATTTTTTCATCAACGAGTCTTCGATTAATATAAATTTTATTAACACTTTCCGGTGTTACATCAACATAATTAATTCGTACAATACGGATGAAGTAATGATCTTCTGGGATTCCTAGGTGGTCACAAATAATTTTATCACCATTTTTAACATCAAAATAAATCACTCTAAATTCCGCTTCTACTCCAAATGGATTCGCAAAACTATCTGAAGTATTAACTTTGTGCAATTTTTGATCGGCTACAAAAGTCCCTAAATGATCCTTTCGATACAATAATCCATCATCAACTAATTTTCTTATTGCCTTTCGAACAGTCATTCTACTTACATTTAGTTTATCAGCTAATTCTCTTTCAGAAAGTATTGGAGTATTCGCTGCTTGATTTTCAATTTCTTTTTTTAGGTGAAGCATTATTTTTTGATAAACAGGAGTATCTTCCATACTTTCCTCCTTTCTAGAGAATAAAGGAAAAGCTCTCGCTTTCCCTATTTAATTAATGCAAATGGTTTCCAAGGTTCAATGAATTCCATCAATATTTGTTCTTCTTCTGGAATTCTACCCACTAGGTTGATTCTTCCATCGTTTTCACGATCTTGTAGAATAATATGTAATTCCCCTTTGTACCTTCCATATCCATCATTTAATACCACTACATCTCCTCGATGCAATGTTGCTGGTGTTTTCCCAGCAGGGATTGAAGCATCCTTATATACGATTCTTGACATAGTACTTCTTGCCATGTACTCACTCATATCTCCACGGACAAAATGTGGGAAATCGAAGATGATTTCTTTTTCTACATCACTAATATTTTCTTCTAATTCTATACGAATTGTAAGTTTTCCTGGATTCACTTCAGCTAAACGTCTTAGTTCTTCTTCAGTTGCAAAGCAGTTAGCGACAAGTACATCATCGACAACCCCTGTTGCATATAAATGTCTTGCCTGCAAATCCATCGGCAAACCACGATGCATTTCAAGTGTACATAAACCTTCATCAATTGGCCATGGGCCAAATGTGTTACTATTACTACTTGAAACAAACGCAGCTACATTTAAATTCATATCCTTTAAACGTTTACTACAATCATAAAATAGAT
Organism: Holdemania sp.; assembly: GCA_031551965.1. Classification (GTDB taxonomy): domain Bacteria; phylum Bacillota_I; class Bacilli_A; order Erysipelotrichales; family Erysipelotrichaceae; genus CALVGQ01. The sequence goes on from JAVBMW010000037.1 coordinate 9,816, forward strand.
TATATCCAAGTCCTGAATATTTCTGTGGATAGAAATTATGACAAGTGATCAATTTATCCTTATATGGTTTATAACTCAATATATTATCAATGTAGCGAGTAGGTTGGCTTGCATTGATTTCAACTTTTAATCCTTCTTTATTAAGAGTCATGTGTGCTTCTTCTGCACCAGTAAATCCTTCATCTAATCGTATTCCATCAGCACACATTTCTTTGAAAACACTTAAATTATCATAAGTGATCCCAAGCTCTTTAAATACTGAAGGAGCTACATCAAAGATGACTTCAAAACCTTTATCATGAGCATAACTGTTTATTTCTCTAAATTGTTTCTTAATTGTTTCAACATCTTCTGTAACACTTAATAAACAAGTAAAAATACGGGTATAACCATACTTAGCAGCCAAGTCAATGTATGCTTTATCTTTTTGAACTGTTGAATGTTCAGGATAAAGTGAAATTCCTCTTCTTGCCATTAGTTTTTCTCCTTATCTATTTTGTAAAATATATTTTTCAATCATTTTCAATTTTATTTTAACTGTTCGCTTAGCTCTTCCTCGATAAAACAACTCCATAAATTTTTGATTGTATTTACGTGACTTAAATTCAGTTTCATATCCACGTAAATAAGTTACTTTCGTTTTATCGTTTTCAATAGTTTCAGCACTGTATTCTACTAAATAGGATTCAGCATTTGTCGTTACTTCATAACGATAAACTTCGCCAAATTTATACTCTCTTACAAGTATTTCAACACCTTTATCTTTTTTTAGTTGTGTTGTAAATGAGGTTGAATATTTCAATCCCTTTTCGATTTGATCAATCTTTAATTCTTTGTTTGTCGCTTGTTCATACTCTAAACAAAATGAATTCATAAGGGCATTGAAAAATTCTTCTTTCGTTACATTTAAATTTTCTACAACCTTGATCATTATTTTTTCCCCTTTTTAGTTTTTGAACTTTTTGCATTGCCTTTGCGATACATAGTGTATCCTCCTGCAATAAACACAAAACCACTAAGGATTCCAGCATATAAATTACCTACTTTTGGTGCCATCATAATCGTAAAAAAACCAAATGTTATTACAAATAAACCCCATTCTCTCATAAGATTCCTCCTATTTTGTTACACTGAAATAAAGATTTCTCCCAATTTCATCTGATTTAATGATTTTTTTAGCGATAGCTACCGCTAAATCCAAATCTTCTGTATCTACTGAAAATAATAATTTAAGTCCAGCTTTGCTTTCTAATTTAAATTTTACTTCTTCACTGCTATTTTCTAACAAACCAATAATACGATCTTGTTGCGTTGGCATATTAACGGTAATCATAAAAATTTCTCCTATTTATTGTTTAATCCTTTATAAAGATCAATAAATTCTTGTGCTAAAATTTTAAATGTTTCTGCACTCATCAATTGGTCTTCTGCATGAGTTAATAAAAGTGTCATTGAAACTGGATTTCCGCTTGCTTCTTCTTGAACTAAACCAGCATGAGCATGATGTCCTTCTAAAAAGAATTGGTTTCCTTCTTCCATTGATTTTTCTGCTGCTTCAAAGTCACCTTTTTTTGCGAGTTGCATTGCTTCGATGTACATAGAACGTGCTGTTCCTACTGCTGCGATAATGTTAAAACTTGCTAATTCTAAACCTTCCATAATAACCTCCATAGTATTTTTTTAAAAAGGAAGAGGAATAATTCCTCTTCCTTCTATAATAACACATTAATAATGGTTTTTATTAATTAATCTTTTGCAGAGCTTGCGATTTTAACGAATACTCCCCAGATTAATACTGATACTACTAAGCAAACTGCTGCAGTAATTGTAGCACCGATGTTACCACCTGTTGCAAGGAATGCAGACAATACTGGTGGAGTGATCCAAGGTACACCAACGAATGCGCGTCCTGCAAAACCAACAGATGTTGCAAGGTATCCGATAACTGCACAGATTGGAGATACTAGTAGATAAGGAATCATATAGATACTATTCAATACAAGTGGTAATCCAAATGCAACTGGTTCGTTGATGTTGAAGATACCCATTGGTAATGAAAGTTTTGCGATAGCTTTTTCATCTTCTTTTTTAGATAGTAAGAAGATAGCGATTAATAGACCGATAGTTAACCCTGATCCACCCATCCAAGCATAGATATCAAATGATACACGAGTCCACAAATAAGGCATAGCTTGTCCAACTTCATGAGCTGCTAAGTTAGCATTTGTAGCTGTTACGAAGATACCATCTAGTACTGGTGCAAATACGTTTGGTCCGTGTAATCCAAAGAACCAGAAGATTTGAACGAATAAGCAAATGATAATAATTGCAGGTAAACCTTGTGATAAAGCCAAGAATGGCATTTGGATATATTGTAATACTAGTGAGTTAATTGATGCCCCACCAGCGAATGTAGCAACTAGGTAAGCAATTAATGCAACTACATAGATAGCAACTGTTCCTGGAATGATTGCTTCGAATGCACGAGAAACTGCAGGAGGCACTTCATCAGGTAATTTGATTGTAACTTTTTTGATCATTAATTTTGAGTAAATCATTGTAGCAACAAGTCCTACGATCAACGCAGTGAATAACCCTGTAGCTTGAGTGTATGACCAGTGGAAATAACCCCAACCAGCACCTTCATAAGCTTGAGGAATAGTAGTGATTAGAGCAGCGAAAGCAACAAGCCCACCACCTAAAGCATCTACACCGTAACCTTTAGCTAAGTTGTAACCAAATGAGAATACGAATGCTAATGATAGAATAGCAATTGTTCCCCACCATACGTTACCGTTAACACTAATAACTGGAGCAAAGATTTCTGGAATCGCTGTCCATCCCAAGTTCCCAGGGATGTCACGGAAGAATACATTTAATAGAACTGCGATTGATCCTGCCATAGTGACTGGCATAATGCTAATGAATCCATCACGAATTGCAACTAAATGACGTTGAGAAGCAAATTTAGCAGCTACTGGTACGAAATTTTGCTCCATCCAATTTTGAAAATTTTTCATTTGAAATTTTCCCCTTTCAATTTTATAAAGACATTAGCCTAAAAGAGCTAACGCGTCTTCCAAGATTTTTTCGCCGTTCATACGTCCGTAGTCGGCCATGTTCATAACCATTACTGGTTTGTCGCCTGCAACTGCTTTTGTTTTATCTAACATAAAGCGAACTTGTGGGCCCAACAAGATGACATCAGCTTTTGCAATGTTATCGCGAGACTCTCCATCTCCTACTGCCCAAATGTTTGCATCGATCCCTTTTGCTTCAGCACTTGCTTGCATTTTTTTTACCATCATACTTGTTGACATACCTGCCGAACAAATCAATAGAATATTCATATATTACATCTCCTTCGTGGTATATACCATATTTATAGCCTATAATTATTTTTTTTGCAAGCGTTTTCTTAAAACTTTTTTTTGTAAAAATTAATATTTTGAATTACCTATACAACTGGTAACCAAAAAAACGCTTTATTTAAAGCGTTTTTTGTACTTTCAATGCATCATTTTTTCAATTATGAAATTTCTATCACAATTACTTTATTTTACTGATCCTAAATAAAACTCCATCTTCAAGATTTTCAGCACTTACTCGATAATTGTACGTGGTACACACGCGGTATACTATCGATAAACCTAATCCAAACTTCCCATCCGTTCCTTTTTCATAAGGTCGGAATAATTTTTCTTGACGATCTTTTGATAAAAGCGGTCCATCATTGGATATTTCTAGTTCATCTTCGTTGAGTGTAATCACCACTTCATTTTTCGCATAACGAATCGCATTATCCAATAAATTTTCAACAACTATACGCCATGGTTCTTCTTCTCCATGAAAGCTAACCGGATTCAAAAAAGTAATAATGTTGACATTTTCCTTTAAAACCTTCATCGACAATATGACTTTATTAATTACTTCTACCATATCTAAGTTATTGCCTTCTTCTGCGATATCACTAAGATATCCCATTTTATTAAGCATAATTAAACTATATACTTTTTTCTCTAAACGATCTGCATGTTCAACTATAACGTCAACACTCTTCTCCAATGTTTCATATGGATATATGCCATCTTTAATACTTTCAGCATACGATTTGATAGTTGCGATTGGAGTTTTCAAATCATGGGAAATATTTTGAATCATTTCTTCTTTGATTTGTTCTTGACGATGAATTTCATCACTCATTGCGACAAGTGCATCCGCCACTTCACCGATTTCATCTCTTCGGTGTACATGTAGTTCTCCCTTTTCGCCTTTACGAACTTTTTCAATATAGGAACGAATTTGATTAAGCGGATGAATCAGCGACCCTACCCACACCATAAGTATCACAAACAAAATACCAACAACAAGTCCATTAATATTTGTAACACTATTCAATAATTGAGTTCTAAATTGAGTTCGATAAGTTTCAGACATCATCGATACCAACAAAGTATTTTCATCTAAATTTTTAATTGAATATAATAGTCTATCTTTCCCTTTGAAAAACACAAAATCCTGATAGGCTGTTTTACTTTTCTCGATAGCATCAGTTACAACATTTTCAATTACTTCTTGATCCAAAGAAGTACCACTATTGGAGTAATAACTCGTCCTTAAATCGACAACAGCGCTTGTCACTAAACCATCAGAGAAACTCTGCCATTCCCCATTTTCATAAATATGGGAGACTGTCTCTTGTGATCTATGTAAAATACCATACATTTCTTTATCTACGAAATTATTGATTGTCTCTGATAAATACACAAAGAAAAACAAAGTAAAAACAGTTACTGAAACAAATATAATTGTCAGAAGTTGTTGTGAAAGATTCAACTCTTGAATCCATAATCGTAAGCGTTTCATCAACCTAAACGATATCCAAATCCATAAATCGTATGTATATTTAGATTTGGCATTTTCTTTCTAAGACGACGCAAAGTATCATCTACAACGCGATCTGAACCAAAATAATTAACATCCCAAACTCTCTCAAGAATTTGTTCACGTAAAAATGCTGTTCCTTTGTTTTTCACAAACAACATTAATAAATCAAATTCTTTTGTCGTTAACTCAACTTGTTCACCTTCATCAAATACTATTCTTTGACTCTCATCAATTTCATATCCATCCACAATTTGTCTTGGTGTATCATCGCGATAAGTTCTTTTCATAATATTATTGACACGTAAAACCAGTTCTTTTGGTGAAAAAGGTTTTGTAATATAATCATCACTTCCCTTTTCTAATCCAATGATCCGGTCAAATTCTTTATCTCTTGCAGACATAAAAATTACTGGGACATTGGGTGATCTCATACGAATTTCTTCAATCAAATCAAATCCACTCTTATCATCTAACATAATGTCTAGTATCCAACAGTGAATATCTTCATCAGAGGTATGTACATTCGCTTCATCAAAAGTAAGATATGATCTCACTTCATAACCTTCCTTTTCCAAATACCTTTTTACTAATTCGTTAAGATCTTTTTCATCTTCTACTACACATACTACTTTTTTCATAGAAACCTCCTAGTTATTTAAAAACTCTTTCACAAAATCAGTAGCTGGATTTTTTTTACAATTTAAATAGTGATCCAGCATTTCTATACGACCTTCATTTAAAATCATAGTACCATTTTCTATTTTCTCAGCTTCATCAATAAAGTGTGTAACATAAATACAGCTAAACGCATATTTTTCCTTTAGTTTTAACAACAATTCTAAAGTCTTCTTCTTTAATTTCCAATCTAAATTAGCCAATGCTTCATCCATCAACAACAAATCACATTCACGAACCAACGCTCTAGCTAAGGCTACTCTTTGTTTTTGACCCGCAGAAAGATCAGCACATTTTCGGAATAAGAATTCTGACATTTCAACTTCTTCAGCAATTTCTTTTACTCTTTTATCAATTTTATCTTTTGGCCAATTTAACTTTGTCAGTCCTAAGGCGATGTTATCAAAACAGTTTAAGTGTTCAATTAAATTAGGTTTCTCAAATACAACACTTATTTTTTGTTTTAGGCAGTCAATTTTTTCAATTGACTGCTCATTATAGATTAATTCACCAGATGTTGCTTCTTCTAATCCACATAATATACGTAATAACGTACTCTTACCTGAACCAGAAGGGCCCAAAACACATAATATTTGATTATCTTCGAGTATAAATCCAATGTTATCTAATGCCACTTGTTCAGGGTATTTTTTAACTAGATTTCTTACCTCAATTTTCACTTGTTGCCTCTTGTAGAAATTGATTTACTTGTTCAAGTGTTGGAAGTGATGGAATAGCTCCTTTGATTGTAGTTGCAAGTGCTCCTGAAGCATTGGCTCTAATAATCATTTCTCTCAATTCATTTTCATTTAAATTCTTATAATCTTTATTAGTTAAAGAAGCTAGAAATGACCCAAAGAATGCATCACCTGCTCCCGTAGAATCGATTGTATTTACCTTAAATGTTGGCACATCTAACCAATGTCCATTCCCGTAACAAATACATCCTTTTTCAGCTCGAGTACATAACATGATAGAAATATTAAATTCTTCCTGAAGTTTAAGCATCGCTTCTTTTATATCAGTTATTCCAGTTATAAATTCTAGTTCTTCTTCTGTTACTTTTAAAATATCACAGAAGTCCAATCCTTTTTTAATTTGTGCTTTTGCTTCTTCTACACTTGACCACAAGGGCATTCTTAAATTGGGATCATAAGTTATGATCTTGCCTGCATTTTTTACATATTTTAATATTTCATAAGTTGTAGTACGAGCAGGATTATGGGTAAGCGATAGTGATCCAAAATGGAATATATCACATTCATCCAATGCATTAAAATTGATTTCTCTGCTTTCTATCATGACATCAGCACCTGGATTTCGATAGAAAGTAAAATCACGTTCTCCATTTTCAGTAAGATGCACAAAAGCAAGGGTCGTATGATATCTATCACTTTGTATAATATATTGTGTATCCACTCCTGCTTCCATTAAAATATTGATTAAATAATTTCCAAATTTATCTTGACCGACTTTACCTAAAAAACTGCTTTCTCCATTTTGTTTAGCGATCGCAACTGCTAAATTTGCGGGTGCTCCTCCTGGATTTTGTTCTAAGGTTACATTTCCTTTATCACTAATTCCGTAAGGGGTAAAATCAATCAAGCATTCTCCATAAGCACAAATTTTCATATCGTCACTTCCTTCTCTTTCATTTTATCACATAATTCAAAAAAATATAGCCAAACCACCAAAATAAAAGGTGACACAGTATAGACTATGCCACCAAAATTTAATTATTTTCTTTAATATAGGCTTCAACTTTCTTTTCTAATAAATCAAATGTCAATGCACCATTTTCAAGAATTGCTTGATGATAAGTTATTTCATTAAATTTTTCACCAAGTTGTTTTTCTGCTTTAGTTCTTAGTGTATCCATCTTTAACAATCCTACCCCGTAAGGTAAAAACATTCCTGGATTTGAGATACTGCTTTCATACAATATTTTCACAACTTCATCTTGTTCAAAACCATACATTTTCCCATATTGTTCTAGGTATTGTTTTGTTTCAGCTTCTGTCCATCCATAATAGTTTACACCGATATCGACCATCGCTTGAACTAACATCGGATAATATATATCGATTCCCAAAAATTTACTAAGTTTCGGATCATCTGGAAGTAACCACTCAAATGAATTGACTTCAGTATACATTGCCCAACCTTCAACATAACCTAGACTATCAAAGACAGTTCTTAAAGGATTTGGTTCTGTAGCTAAATAATATGTCGTTTGATATAAATGTCCTGGAAACCCTTCATGAGCTAAAGTAGGGTATAGTTGAGAAGTATTAGTTTTATTGATTGGATTGATTCGGATAATATTATCTTCAATTTTATCAAATGGTGGAATCAAGTAATATGCTGAAGTGTTTGCATTCGCAATGGTTGGATCCAAGTATTCAGCTCTGTATGTGACTACAGGTCCTTGAGGATATTTTTCTAATAGTTTTGATTGGTATATCTGAAGAATATCGACAGGTTCTTTTAACTCAAATTCATTATTGATATAACGATCATATAGTCCATCATCAGACATCATCAAAGAATAGAGCCCATTCATTAACTCTTGAATTTTAGCATTACCTTGTTTAAATAAAGTATCGATTGAACCTGAAACCCCTGTCTTATATTGAAATAGTGCTGAATAAAACTTTTTCCCATTTTCAATAGTTGCATATCCACCAGTTGCTTTAGCAGTCCCTTTCCAATCTAAAAGTTGTTGTTTAACTTTTTGATAAGCTGGGATCACTTCTTCTATTATTACTTTTTTATTTTGAGCTGAATAGGCTTCTTTTTTATCTTTTGATAAATCAAATGATTCCAATTTATCTTCAAATGATACAATCAGTTCATTATCATTAACTTTTGAGATGAATTTATCGATTTCAGCAACGGTTTTATCCACTGAGAAATCTTGCATAAACAATCCCATTTCAACTTGTTGCTGCGTATATTTCAACCCATCATCCAAGTAACGATCTACATCTTCCAAGAGCGCTAAATACATATCAAAGTCAGATTCTTGATAAATACTGAACTCCATAAATATTGTAGTTAAATTAGAAGTAAGTCCACTTGAGGAACTAAACAAATGAGAAAAAAAGTCTAAATCTTTAAATGCTAATTGCATTTCAATATAATTCATAATCATTTCATAATCTGTTTGTTGAGTACTCGTTAAAGATTTAACTTTAAACTTACTTAGTTTTGTTTTCCAATCATTCAATTGTTCATAAAACTTTTGATCTGATTCTACTGAAAGCTCTCCTAAACTATATTCACTGATACGAATTCCATAAACCTCGGGATTTTCTAAATTGTAATGTAAAGTCATCGCATCTTGACTAATATAGTCAATAAAGATTTCAACCATTAATTCATCAAACTCAATTTGTTTTTGATTTAACTGTACATTACCCCCATTTGTTACAACATCTTCTTTCTTTGCACAGCCACTAAATAAAAGAAGTGCACACATAAAACTAATTAGGATTTTTTTCATACGTTGCCCTTTCTACATAGTTATTATGGGATTCTCTTTATAAATTATCCCTTTTAACTCTTGATGTTAAGTCATAGACTCCTCATCTATTGAAATAATTCATCCATGAACTCTTTTAGTATATCACAATTCAATCACTCAACTCGAAAAAATTTTCATACTCATCACTTCATCATTGACCATGTTTAATTTGTTTTGTGGTATAATTTTATAGGTGATAAAAATGATAAATAAAAATATGACTTTACAATCTATGCTTCAATCAAAAATAAATGCAGAAGATTTTAATGTAGCTGATGAAGATACAAATGCAATCGTAAAAATTACTGTCGTTTCCAGTTTAGAAGAAAGAGCACATGATTTGATACATGCAATGTTTAAAGAAGAAAGACATTCTTATTCTCTAAATCTTTTTGAAAAAATCCAAGAAACTTCATGGTTTGACTTTGTAACCCCTGATAAAACACGTTTCATTTTGATATGGCAACTCGAATCAGTTGCAGACAGTGAAGAGCTCTCTGAATATTTTGAAGAAGTCTTAGCTGATTATAATCAAGCTTATGGGGATGTTGTCATTGAAATCAAAGATAAAGACAATCAAATTGAGACTTTGAAGCTATATACTCATGAGGATAAAATATTAAAAACTATCGACAAACTATTATCTTAATACATAAGCACTGAATTCTTAAGGGTTGATTCCAATCCTTTTTTCTTTTTCGTTCTTAGAGAAAAAAACAGAACCTATTAAGATTCTGTCTATTTAATCAATACGATCATGCTAAAAGCTCTAAGTAGATATTTATCAGCTTTCTTATTTACTGATCCATTTTCATCCAATATCAACTTATAATTGTCTGAATCGATCATTTTATCAGATTTCATTGGATTGATATAAATTCTAAAGTCAACATTCTCTACTCCTTTGATTTCATAGATCAAGATTTGATTTTCTAAAGTATCAAAGGTTACATGTTCATGTAATAATTCAGCGCTATCTAATCTAAAAGCTGAATATTTATTTCTAAGTGCGATTACATCACGGGTGTAATTGACCACATCCATATGCCTATTCTTACGAGACCAGTCAATTTGATTGATACGATCTGGTAAATTGTAGGTATTGTCATAACCCCCTTTTGTACGACAGAATTCTTGTCCCGCATGGATAAAAGGTATTCCTTGAGAAATCAAAAGTGTTCCTAGAATAAGTTTTTGACGTAAAACTCGTATCTCTCTAACTTCATCATTACAACAATGTTTCATTTTATCCCAAACGGTTCCATTATCATGGCATTCAACGTAATTGATCGATTGCGTTGGGGAATCAAAAAGATGAAATAGATCTGGATGAGCATTTGCCGCTAGACAAAACTTAGCTGCTTCCAATAAATTGCGATCACCTGTCAAATAACCCTTTTGGTTTTTTTCGTATTCGCTTGATTTTCCCTTTAAATGATCACGATAATAATCATTAAAGAAACTAATTCTATCTAACTTTGCATGGTTCGCATTCATGCTTTTTTCACTATCATTTAATGCTGTAGGCATATTCCATCCTTCACCATATAACATAGCATTTGGATTGATTTTATGGATTTCTTGGGAAATCAAATTCATTGTATCGACATCCATAATGCCCATCAAATCAAAGCGGAAACCATCAATTCCATAAACATCCGCAAAAAATACGCAACAATCTATAATATATTTTCTAACCATGTAATTTCTTGTTTCTACATCATTCCCACAAAATGAACCATTTGAATAAGAACCATTATCATTAAAACGGAAATAGTAATATGGACAAGTTTTCTCAAAGCTATGCAGAGCTATATCGTAAACATGATTAAAGACCACATCCATATTGACACCAATATTGGCATTATGAAACGCATTTACACAATTCATAAACTCTTGGGTACGTAATACTCCATTACTTGGAGTAACAGAAAAACTCCCTTCGAGGCTCATATATTGATGAGGATCATATCCCCAATTGTATTGAGAATACTTACTATTTTCATCTACCGTATAAAAATCAAAAACCGGCATGAGTTGAACATGACTGATTCCTAATGTTTTGATATAATCAAATCCTGTTTCCTTTCCTTCATGCTTTGTCCCAGACTGTACTAGTGCATCAAAAGTACCATGGCTTTTTGCCTGACTATTTTGACAGATCGTCATATCTCTAACACTGATTTCATAGATGATCGCATCTGTCACTTTTTCTAAGCGGACGAAATCAGTTCTTTGAGCCTTCAACTTTTCAACGTTGATCACAACACTATTTTCACCATTGGCATCACTTGATTTTCCATAAGGGTCAATGCTTTTTACATATTTTCCATTTACATTTAATAAATAATGATATTTTTCACCAGTCAAATCCTGTGGTATTATGCATCTCCAAACACCTTGAATATCATAAGCCATATTAAATGTTTCGATTCCGTTTTCTGTTACCAAACGCAGCATAACTTCGCTCGCTGTTGGAGCCCATAAATTGAATAAGGTACAATCATCCTTAATACTAGAACCTAAATCATTCCCTGTATAACGATATTCTCTATCGAATCGATCTGTTTGTACGACATAACGATATTGTATTGGTGTTCTGAATCCATTAGATACCACAAGTTCATATTCTTTACCAATTTTTAGTTCTTCATCAACTGTTAAAAGATACCTTACAAAAAGATCATATTGTTCAGTCATTTTCACAACACAACGTGTTATATTACCATTTTGATCTTCAATATAGAAACGATCACTGTAACCATTATAATAACGGCGAGAAATTTCTACACTCACCAACTCATAACTGTCATAAAATGCCTCTACTGACATTGATTTCATAAAAAAACACCTCTTACCTCATAATATATTTTAAACCAAATCAGATTAAAAACAAGGCTTTTTGCCTTGTTTTAATCATTTAAATTGACTGGATGAATATTCCAAATTTCATCTGCATATTGTTTAATTGTACGATCTGAAGTAAAGAAACCTGATCTAGCAATATTCAACAACATCTTTTTTGCCCATCCAGACTTATCTTGATAAAGTCTAGCGACTTCTTCTTGAGCTTTTACATAACTATCAAAATCAGCTAATACTAAATATTCATCATTTTTATACATGAGTTCATCATAAACTTCTTTGAAGTCATCTAAATTGTTGCTCCAAGTGCCATCAATTAGTGAATCCACTGCTTTTTTTAGACGTTCATCTTGATTGTAATAATCCCAAGCATTGTATGTCATTTTTAATTTGTTTACTTCTTCAACTGTTAAACCAAAAATCACATCATTTTCACGACCTACAAGCTGATCGATTTCAACATTAGCACCATCCAAAGTACCAAGTGTTAAAGCACCATTCATCATGAATTTCATGTTTCCTGTTCCTGATGCTTCTTTACCTGCTGTTGAAATTTGTTCAGATACATCAGCTGCATTCATTAAAATTTCCGCAACGCTCACACGATAATTTGGTATAAACACTACTTTCATCATTGTATTCACATGTGGATCATTATTGACAACATCCGCAATGCTGTTGATCAATAAGATAACCTTCTTTGCGAAAACATAGGCAGGTGCTGCCTTAGCCGCAAAGATAAATGTTCTTGGTTCAATTTTAAAACTTGGATCAGCTTTCATACGTTGATACAAATAAATGATATGCATTGCATCCAACAATTGACGTTTGTATGCATGAAGACGCTTTGCTTGAACATCAAAAATACTATTTACATCAATATCGATCCCTGTATCATTTTTGATTGCCTTCGCTAAAATATGTTTGCGTTCAAGTTTGATTTTCATAAATCTTTCTTGAACTGAAGCATCATCCGCAAATTTTTCAAGTTCAATCAGTTTTGACATATCATGCTCAAATTCGCTACCTAATAGCTCATTCAATAAACTTCTTAGTTGTGGATTACTATATAATAACCAACGACGATGTGTGATTCCGTTTGTTTTATTATTCAGTTTACCTGGATAAATTTCAACGAAGTCTCTGAATAGATCATTACGTAGTATTTCCGTATGAAGTGCTGCCACCCCATTTACACTATGTGAACCTACGATTGCCAAATTAGCCATATGGACTTGACCATCTTTAACTATACTTACACGATAAGCCATATTTTGATCATTTCCAAATCTTGAAACTACTTCAGCTTTAAAACGACGGTCAATTTCATCAATAATCATCCAAATACGTGGTAATAATCTTTGAATAAATTGAACTGGCCATTTTTCCAAGGCTTCAGATAAAATCGTATGATTTGTATAAGCCATAACTTGTGTAGTGATGTTCCATGCAGCATCCCAACGATATTGGTATTCATCCATAAGGATGCGCATTAATTCAGGAATACATAAAACTGGATGTGTATCATTCAGCTGAATCGCAACTTTTTCATGAAGATTATCCAAGTTTGGATAAACACGCAAATGTGCTTTGATCAACCCATTTAAACCCGCAGAAACAAAAAAGTATTGTTGTTTCAAACGTAGCATTTTTCCATCATCGGTAGAATCATCTGGATAAACATTCAGACAAATTTCTTCTAATTCTTGTAGATACTGACGGAAATCTTTATTTGCTGGAATTGTATCACTAGCTTCTGCAGACCACAAACGAAGTGTATTCGTTTCTTTTGTTCCATGTCCTACAATTGGCATATCATAAGGTACAGCACGAACATGTTCCGCATCTACATGATGGAATTCAAGTTCTCCATCTTGATTACGATTCACTTCAATACGACCATAGAATTTCACATCGACCGCATGTTTTGGTTTTCTTACTTCCCAAACATTACCAAGCGTTAGCCATTGATCCGGTACTTCAACTTGTTTACCGTTCACGATCTTTTGTTTAAATAAACCATAGCGATAACGAATACAGTTGCCATTTCCTGGAAGTTGTAAAGAAGCAAGTGAATCCAAGAAACAAGCTGCAAGGCGGCCTAAACCACCATTCCCTAGAGCTGCATCTGATTCTAAATCTTCCAATTCATTGATATCAATATCCAAGTCTCTTAAACCATCTTTAACGACACTGTAAATGCCTAAGTTCATTAAGTTGTTTGTAAGCAAACGCCCCATTAAAAATTCCATTGAAAAATAGTACATTTGTTTTGCTTCTGTACTTGCAACTTTTTCTTTAGTTTCTTTCCAATGAATACTTGCGTACTCTCTTACCATCTCGCCTAAAACGATATATCGTTCAGTAATATGTGACTGTTCTACTGAACGGCCATATTCTTCAACGACTTTTCTAGTAAACTGTTCTTTGAAATCTTCCTTGTTGTTAAACATCCAATACCCTCTTAATCTTTCTGTTTTACTTTTCTTTTTTTACCGTGAAGCAGAATTCCCGCAAATGGTGCAATTCTCACTTCAATTGATGTAGTATGACGATGTGCTGCAATTTTTTCAACTTTTAACGGTTCAAAATTACACATATTACATCCTTCATAAATATCTTTTTCGGTATTCATGACCTCAGTATACTTAGTACACTGTGGCACCCCTAAACGATAGTTTTCATAACTGCTCGGAGTCATATTCAAGATAATAACAAATATATTGTTTGCATCTTCTCTTATATAAGTATAAATTGACTGATCCGCATTATCCGCATCGATCCACTTAAAGTTTGTAGGATCATAATCATAGGAGCTTAAAGCTGGATAATATAAATGAGTTTTTGAGATATCTTCAAAATAGCGCGCAAAGGCTGCATGTCTTGAATAATCTAATAAAAACCAATCGTTTTCCCTTTTTTCATCAAATTCTCTGAACATTCCTAGTTCATTCCCCATGAAGTTCAATTTTTTACCTGGATGAGTGAACTGATAAAGATAAAGATTTTTTGCCTGAGCAAATTTTTGATCATAATCTCCCCACATCTTATCCACAATCGTTTTCTTACCATGGACCACTTCATCATGACTCAAAGGCAATAGAAACCTTTCAGAATAAAAGTAAGCCATTGAGAAAGTAAGTTTATGATGATTGTATTTACGATAAATCGGATCCAATTCATAATACTTCAAGGTATCGTTCATCCAACCCAAATCCCACTTATAATCGAATCCTAGTCCCTGTTCAAAAGTAGATGCCGTTACCTTAGGAAAATCACTGGAATCTTCCGCAATAAGTACTACATTTGGAAAAGCAACAGATAAATAATAATTTAAACGCCTGATAAACGCAAGCCCACCTTCGTTAACTCCACGATTTTTATTTCCACTCCAAAATATTACATTACTGATCGCATCCATACGAATACCATCTATATGATATTTATCACACCAAAAAGCGACAGAGCTCATTAAGAAAGAACGTAC
This sequence comes from Holdemania sp., assembly GCA_031551965.1. Classification (GTDB taxonomy): domain Bacteria; phylum Bacillota_I; class Bacilli_A; order Erysipelotrichales; family Erysipelotrichaceae; genus CALVGQ01. The sequence goes on from JAVBMW010000037.1 coordinate 25,256, forward strand.
TTCTTCTTTCCATAAATCAAAATTCATTGTACCCCATTCACTCAATGCATCTTCAGTTCTTGAGTATTCAAAACATGGTGTACCATCGAAATAACGTAGTCCATGAGCATCTTTGACAAAATGTACAGGCACAACATCCATAATTACCGCAACGCCTTGTTTATGACATTCATTTACGAAATTCATAAAATGCTTCGGATCACCATAACGTGATGTACAACTAAAGTAACCTGCAACCTGATAACCCCAAGATCCATCAAAAGGATGCTCATTCAAAGGCATCAACTCAATATGAGTAAATCCTTTTTCTTTTACATAGGGAATCAATTCCGTAGTAAGTTGATCATAGGTATACCAAGAGCCATTGTCAGTACGCCAAGAACCTGCATGAACTTCATAGATATTCATTGGTTTACTGTAGTCTTTTTTATTCGCTTTGATCCATTTACTATCAGTCCATTTATAATCATCTAAATCAACGACAATACTCGCCGTCTTAGGTCTTACTTCACTATAAAATGCGAATGGATCAGATTTATCTTGCCATACCCCATCTGCACATTCTATGCGGTAACAATATAATGACCACTCTTTCAGCCCAGGCACAAAGACACTGAATATTGACGAATCAAGACGATCCATCCAAACAATATTTTCTCCCCAATTATTGAAATCACCTACAACCTGTACATTTCTGGCATTGGGTGCCCAAACTGTAAAACGAACTCCAATTTCTGGTTCATAACTGATATGTGCACCAAAAAGACGATAGGCATCAATCGAATGACCTTGATGAAAACTTTCCATTATTTTACTTTTACTCATAAAATACCCCTTTCTAATAAGAAATTAAGCTAATTTTTGTTTCATTTCTTCTTGATAGGCTTTGGTTTTAGTTTTAACTTCTTCTTGTGTGTTTCCTTTTACGCAGAAATAAATTTTACATTTAGGTTCAGTTCCTGATGGACGCACAGCGATCCAACTTCCATCTTCTAAATAATATTTCAATACATCACTGACTGCGAAACCATCAAGTGATAAACTTTCACCATTGATAACTTGTTTCTTTAATAAATAGTCTTCCGATCTTACAACTTTTACACCATTTACTTCAGGAACACCATTTACTCTTAAAGAGTTCATGATTTCTTTAATTCGCATAGCACCTTCTTTACCCATTAAAGTAATCGATACTTGTGTTTCATCATAAGTTCCATGTTCTTTATAACATGCGTTTAAAACATCAACTAATGTCTTTCCTTGTGCTTTATAAAAACACGCAGCTTCCGCCAACATTAAACAAGCTTGTGGAGCATCTTTATCTCTTACAAATGGAGAAATTAAAGAACCATAACTTTCTTCATAACCAAAGACATAATTCTTTTGGCCATTTTCTGAATATTTTTGAACCTTTTCACCAATAAATTTAAATCCTGTTAAGGTTTTTTCAGTTTCAACACCATATTTAGCAGCGATTTTTTCACCTAGATCACTTGTCACAACAGTATTGAACATCACCGGATTTGATGGCATTTTATTAAGTTCAACTAACTGCGATAAAATATATTCAATCAGAACAGATCCACTTTGATTTCCAGTAAGTAAAACATATTCACCTTGATGAAGTACCCCTACTCCCATTCTGTCTGCATCCGGATCACATACCAAAATCAAATCCGCATTGTTTTTAGCAGCATACTCTAAAGATAGTGTATATGCACCTTTTTCTTCAGGGTTTGGAGTCTCAGTGTTTGAGAAATCAGGATCTGGTGAACATTGTTCCACAACAGGAATAAAATTATACCCACAGCGACTATATAACTCTTGAACAGGTACATTTGCAGTTCCATGTTCCGGAGAAAAGATAATCTTCACTAGTGATTTATCTACTTCAGGATGAAGTTGAATTTTTAACACTTCTTCATAATATTTTTCATCAGTTTCTTTACCGATCATTGTGATCAATGATTTTTGTTCCAAAGTACAAGTTGGATCAATTGATAATTCATCTTCAATCGCATTTACATTATTGATTACTTGTTCAGCTAAAGCAGGAACCAACTGACATCCTTGTTCATCATAAAGTTTATATCCATTGTATTCTTTTGGATTATGACTTGCCGTGATCATGATTCCACCAAAGCAATTGTATGTACGAACCGCAAAGCTCAACTCTGGAGTTGGTCTTAAACTTTCAAATACATAACTTTTAATTCCATTTTTAGCAAGCAAGTTTGCTGAATCAATTGCGAATTCATATGACATATGACGATTATCATACCCAATCGCAATTCCTCTTTCCATCGCTTCTTTTCCATTTCCTACAATATAATTCACAAAACCTTGGGTAGCTTTACGAATCGTATGAACATTAATACGATTTGTCCCAACACCCAAAAGACCTCTCATACCAGCGGTCCCAAATTCAATATTTGTATAAAAAGCGTCTTCAATTTGTTTTTCATTCATTATAAGTAATTCTTGTTTCAGTTTTGAATCTAAATTTGGATGATTTAACCATTTGTCTTTCAATTGCATTTTTTATTCTCCTATATGTATGTATCTCTAAAAGCATTATACCACAAGAATCACAAAAATAGAGTGCACAGTGCATAACTTAATCATGTTTTATCAAAAATTAAATCAAACATTTTTTGTTTATTAACATATAAAAACTTGTTATTTGGTCAATAACTATTTAATCTCAGCATATGAACTATTTAGACAAAGAATCCACTAATCAATTCAATTTTGCTACATAAAATTATTGTCAAACTACTTTGATCGTAAGAATAATCATTAATACATTAAAAGCAATAAATAAAATAGCCCAAATCCGCTTAAAAGCAAATGTATACAATTGGCTTGAGGAATTATTTTGAATTATATATACCTTTATTTTTTCCCTGTTTTTCCAAACCGAAGTTAATACGAAAATAAATAAAAGGCTAAATATTCCATAGAATATTTGAGCAACAATTTCTGAATTAATTAATATCAATAAACAAACTATAAAATTATTGATCATATGAAGCATTATAGACCATTTTAGTGAATATTCGAGCGTAGTGTAAGCTAAAACAATTCCCATACAAGTTGCATTTAATCCTTGATTTATATTAGAATGAATCAATCCGAATAGAATAGCTGAAACGATTATTGCAAAAATTTTACCATATTTACTGAACATTCGTAGCAAAGCACCTCTAAAAACAATTTCTTCACATATAGGTCCAATAACAGAAAGATAAATAAAAGTATTAAAAGTAATGGTATTATACGAAGAACCAAAACTCATTGTAGTATAGTCAAACGAGTTAAAAAGAGATTCAATAATAAGCTTCATATAAATCAAAGCTGCATTAAAAGAAAAAACTAAAAGTAACAATTTCAATAAAGTTAATAATGTCATTTTATTTGAGACGTTAGTAATGTATTTCAGAAGTTCTTTTGGCTTACAAAAATACATGACAATAATAATTCCAAAAACAGCTGAAAAAAACACTGATAATTCAGCGGTGCTTTCCACAATATCAAACTTATCAAATTTTTGATTAATTGCCACGATAATTGAAAACAATATAGATCCAAAAAATAATGATATTTGATAAAAAAACATCATTTTAAATGGTTGATTCATTTCACTTACAGAAGGAATTATAACTTTATCTTCTCTAATTTCTTCATCTATCTCCGAAACATTATTATCTAGATTCATATTTTTTCTCACATTTCTAATTTTAACTTATTGAAAGAAATAGAGAATAGCCATTTATTATCTGAAATATATAAACGGCTATTCAACTTTACCTAATGAAATTATAAATCATATCCCTAAATCATTCAATATGTAGTACCGATTAATCAATTATGTGATTGCCTATTTTTTCAATATTTAAGTAGATAAGTATATAAGTTTTTTGACATAGTCAAGCAAACAAAAAAAGGAAGCCCATATAGACTCCCTTGTTTCTACCCATTTTAAACTACTAAGCTACAACTTTTTGAGCGCGTAAAACTTCCTCAATAGTGTTCACTGCTACTTCTTCATCTTCACCTTCGCAAGAAATAGTGATTTCTGATTGAGTAGGGATTCCAAGTGACATAACACCCATGATTGATTTCATGTTGACTGAGCGACCTTTGTAAGTTACTTTTACTTCGCTTTTAAATTTGCTAGCTGCATTAACTGCTACTGTTGCAGGTCTTGCATGTAATCCTACTGGATCTACCACTAACACTGAAATTTGTTTCATTCGTCTTACCTCCGTAATAATTAACTACATTTTAACTCATTTTTAAAGCGTTTACAAGTCTTGTTGCTGATTTGTTGTCAAATTATTTGTGATATGGCTCGTTTCTAAGTATTTTATAACTTCTGTATATTTGTTCTACCAAAAACAAGCGAATTAGTTGATGTGGAAACGTTAAATCAGATAACTTCCACCTAAAATTCGAACGATCAATAACTTCCTGTGATAAGCCCAAACTACCTCCGATCACAAAGGTGATATTACTAGTTTTATAAGTGGATACTTTATCGAGATGAGATGCCAATTCTTCAGATTTGAGCGATTGTCCATGCAAATCAAGAAGGATCATATACTCGTCCTCTTTAATTTTAGAAAGAAGATTTTTTCCTTCTTTCTTCATTACTTCAACATTTTGTGCATCACTATTCGTTTGAGGAGCCATTAATTCTTCAACTTCAATGATTTCAATTTTGCTGTAGGGGCGAATCCTCTTCAAATATTCATCAATACATTGGATCAATGCTTTTTCTTTGCATTTTCCAACTGCGACAATTTTAATCATGGATAAGCATTGTCACTTTCAATTCTTTCCCATCACGCAATAATATGATTTCAATTTCTTCACCAACATCCAGATTATATAATACTTTACGATAATCATTCATAGAATGGACTCTTGAAATATTTACTGCCGTTATGATATCTCCTATTAATAGTCCCGCTTCTTCACTTAAAGAACCACCTGCTACTTCTTTAATATAGATACCTTCAAGTTGATCTAAATTTATACTATAGAAGCTTCTTTGATAGGCAGTCAACGCTGATACATCCACAGCATTGATTCCTAAACTAATACGTGTAACAGTTGAATTGACTAAAAGTTGTTCAACAATAGATTTCAATTCATTACTTGGAACGACTAAGCCAATTCCAGTGCTATCATCACCGATTTTTTTTAGGGTCGTTATACCGACAAGTTCCCCCGCCATATTAATAAGCGGACCCCCACTATTTCCTTGATTAATTGCTACATCCGTTTGAATGAATAAAGATTCCCAATCCGCAATACCATCATCATTCGTGTCGATTGCGATCATCCGATCAAGTCCAGAGATCATACCACCTGTTACTGTACCTCGCAACTCAGTTGAATAAGGATTTCCAATCGCAATGACATATTCACCCTTTTTACACAAAGTTGAATCAGTTAAGGTAAATGCAGGTGCTTTAAAATCGACTATCACACTCAACACCGCTACATCAGTCGTTTTATCCGAACCTAGCAAAGTTGCAGGTAAATATTGTCCATTATTAAAGAATATATAAACAGGGCTTATCGCTGTATCAACTACATGGGCATTGGTCACGATGATTGCTTCTGCATCCGTACTTGAGTATACAAAACCGCTACCCACAGAATTTATTTTGGTTCCGTTTACTGTAACTATACCTACAACTTTAGGTTCTGCATCACGGACTACTTCAGTGAAATCCGTTGTAAAACCATTCACCATATTATTTATGATTGTAGTTTTTTCTAGATTAGCAGGATTTAATTTATTGAGTTGAAATGTCAAATAACCGTTCCAACATATCAGTAACGCTATCACTACGACTAAAATCTTTTTCATTTTGATTCCCTCCTCTGCAAATTTCAAATTGTTTTGCTACCTGTAGCTCTACTTTTTCATTTAAAGGATGATTTTTTATTTTATCATAAATTGTTTCAAAAGCTAATTTGGGATCATTGGCTTCTTCACTCAAGTGAGCTAAAGTAATTTGCTTTGTACTTGGTCCTATCAAACCACAAAGTGCTGTTGCACAGTCTTCATTGCACATATGACCTTTATCAGAATAAATTCTTGATTTCAAACTATGTGGTCGATTGGTTTTCATCAACATCGGCACATCATGATTACTCTCTATGAAATAGTATTCTGCATTTTGCAGTAATTCCGTATATCTCTTTGGAATATATCCTGTATCTGTTATATATACAAGTTTTTCATCTTGCTGATAGATCACGTATCCCACCGTGTTTGGACTGTCATGAGAAACAGGAATCGCAATTATTCTTAAATCTTTAAACCTATATTCTTTTAAGGGTTCTATTTTTTTTACCCCATCATAATCTGCACAACCAAAAAGTGGTTTGTTTTTCATTAAGTTAATTGATCGAATATGATCATAATGTGTATGAGTGATAAAGACTGCATCGATTTGATCCAGTCTACAGTTGATTTCATTACATCTTTCTTTTATATATTTTTGGCTAGCTCCACAATCGATCATTATTGTACACTCTTCAGTTTGAATAATACTACAATTTCCCTTGGAGCCACTGCATAGACTTGCAAATTTCATACTAACAGTTCAAATATCCATTGCATGGATTTTTACGTACACCATAATATTCTATAAAGAAGTGAACATGCGGTCCAGATGCTTTACCGGTCATACCGATTTGACCAATAACCGTTCCTTTTTCTACTTTCATTCCAACATTAAAGAATCCTGGTTTATTCATATGACCATAATATGATGTATATCCATTACCATGATCAATAACCATATAGTATCCATTGATCGGATGCCATGAGTTTACTTTAATCGTTCCATGGTCGGCCGCATATAAATTACCATAACGATTGTAAGCATTTTGAATATCTACTGCTTGGTGACCTGCATAGCATCCCCAACGACAACTGATACGCGGATAATCTACTGGCCATCTGAATTTACCTGTTCCAATACCTTCTACATACTTCGTTCCATATAATACTTCACGACGAACCGGTTTTTTAGTTTCGATTCTTGATATAATTTCCGATTTATAGTAAATTCCATTTATCCATGTTTCTTGACGCTTAACGTTTTCACTTCCGTTTTCTTCTTCTTGGATTACTCGTTCAAGCCCTTCACGTAATGTTTTATCTTCAGTATAGATCGTTCCTTCTGGGTAAACAATTTCTTTAGAAATGGATTCCGTAACTACTACTACACTAATTGGTGATTCAAAATATCGAACATTAAGTTCAAGACCTGGAGGTACCAACTCGTCTGTCAATGATAAAACGCCTGGATTTAAGGTAACCAACTGCTGAACTGATAGACCGTTTTTACTTCCGATACCATCGATCATGTCATACTCTACAACTGTATAAATTTTTGGGGTAGGATCATCACCATAACAAAAATAACTAAATACTTCTTCCATACTAGTCATAATATTATTCGGAGCTGCAAGAGCTGTTGTAACTGTCATTTCTTCTAAGATTTCAATCGATAATTCACGGCTACCATAAGTTTTCAATTCCGGAGTTTGTTTCTTGATCGCAAGTAAATCCAATGTGGTTTGCGATATGAAGTTCAATAAATAACGATCGCGTGCATTATAAAAATCTTCAATATCTCTGACATATATTGTTGCATACACACCTTTATCATCAGAAAACTCAATTGCATTTGTTTTGATCGCGAAAAGATTATTCTTATTTAGATAATCACAAATTTGTGGATCAACATTTTCATAATCTAAATTAGTGATTTCTTTACTTATGTATATATTTTCACCCAATCCCATTTCAGCATCGGGGAATTTACTTTGATAACTCGCATAATATACTTCATTCAATAATGATTCAATTTTTTTATAGTCTGTGACTACACCAATAAGTTTACCAGAATCGTATATTTTAACGATTTCAATCGTAGTATTTAATACTCCATCCACTTTTTGAGTAATAATACTGTCTTCCTTTATAAAGGCGGTCACATAGGTTTTTACCGTTGAATTACTTACTGTCATAAATGTAATGATAGCACTTAATACTAAACCTGCAGCCAATATCAAAATTTGTTTAGATTTCATCAGAATACCCCTCCGCTACATCAAAGAATCCTGATATTGATTTAACAAAATTTAATTTAAGCCCAGCTGTTGCACCATTACGATGTTTCGCTAAATTCAAATCAACCAATTGACTATCTGGTTCATTACCATTTTCATCTTTTTCATAATAGGCTTTACGGAATAAAAACATAACGATATCAGCATCTTGTTCTAAGGCTCCTGATTCACGTAGATCGGATAACATCGGTGATTTATCTTCACGTTTTTCAACGGAACGTGATAACTGTGATAAAGCAATTACAGGAACATCCAATTCACGAGCTAAAGCTTTTAAACTACGTGATATTTCAGATACCTCTTGTTGACGATTATCACTATTTTTTCCACTACCACTGATCAATTGAATATAATCGATTACTACCAAACATAGTCCATGTTCTGCTTTTAATTTTCTGCACTTGCTGAAGATCTCTGATACGCGTACACCTGGAGTATCATCAATAAATATTTTCATCGCCTGCATTTCGGTAGAAGCTTCAACGATTTTTGCCATTTCATCATCATTTAGGTTCCCAGTACGGATTCCAGAACCATGAACCATACTTTTCTTCGCTAACATTCTTCGAACCAATTGTTCAGCAGGCATTTCTAGTGAAAAGATCGCAACACTTTCTTTTGTGTTAAAGTGCGCGACATTCAATCCTAAATTAAGCGCAAAAGCAGTTTTTCCCATTGATGGTCGAGCCGCTAAAATAAGCAAATCACCTCTTTGTAACCCAGCAGTAATACGATCAAAATCATTATAACCTGTTTTTACACCTGTTATTGCAGTTTTTTGATTTCTCATTTTATAAATATCATTTAGGACATTTTGTACTACTTCTTCACTAGTTTTAAATTCACTCGCTCTACGTGCTCTTGTAACATCTAGTATTCTTTTTTCTGCAAAATCCAAGACTTCATCTGTATCAGTTGCCTGAAATCCTTGAGATGCTATTTCTTCTGCTGCATAAATCAAATTTCTTAAATATGTTTTTTCCTGTAGAATTTCAACATAATGTTTTGTGCTTGCGGATGAAACACTGCTGTCTGAAAGTTGAATAATATAATCCATACCTCCAGCACTATTAAGCAACTCGAGGTCTTTAAGTTTCGTCGCAACTGTCATGACATCGATCATTTTGCCATCTTTATATAATCCTTCGACCACACTAAAAACATCACGATGAGCCTTTAAGTAAAAATCATCTACTCTTAGGCCTTCTTCCATCGCGGTTCTCGCACTTTTTTCATAGACTAACATCGCCCCGAGTAAAGCGCGTTCTGTATCAATACTATTGGGTGCTTGTCGTGTCATACTTTTTCCTAAACGCTTTCTTTCAAATGCACTCGTATTGTCCCGATAACGGTTTTATATAATTCTACTCGAACATTTGTAATTCCTAAACTTGATACTGGATTTGTGTCCACAAATTTTCTTTTATCCACAACGATGTTGTGTTTTTTCGCAAGTTCTTCAACAATTTGCTTAGTAGAGATAGAGCCAAAAACACGGCCTTCTTTACCACTCTTGACGAAGAACTCAAGTATAATTCCTTCTAGTTTTGCTGCCAATTCTTGAGCTTGTTTTTCTAATTCTTTTTCATTTAGTTTCTTTTGAACTTTCTCATCATCTAAACGTTCTTGGCTCTTTGATGTTGCGAGTACTGCCAATTTATTGGCAATCAAGAAGTTTCTTCCATAACCATCCGCAACTTCTACGATTTCGCCTTTTTTACCAACTTTTTTTACATCACTTAGTAAGATTACTTTCATGATCTAATTCCTCCTTCAAATATTCATCGATTGCGATTAATAACTCTTCTTTTAAATTATTAACTTTTGTTTTTTCTCTTTGCATTGCAGCTGCAGTCATGTGCCCTCCACCATGCATTTTTTCCATGATGACCTGCACGTTAATTTTACCACTACTTCGTGCACTGATCGCTACTTCATCATCACCAATTTTTGCCAAAACGAATGCGGCTTCAACACCTTTTACTGACAACAACATATCTGCTACCTGTGACATCATTGAACGAGTCAGTTTTGTATCCACCGATGTGATCGTGATACCTTCTGAATATCGTTCACTATATTTTAACACATTTGTTTTTGTTTCGAAGTCAATATAATTATCTTTTAGAAATTCATCTACTAAAATTGGATCAGCACCCCATTTTCTTAGTGTGCTTGCGGCATCAAATGTTCTTGATCCTGTGCGTACTCTGAATCGATTTGTATCTACAGTCATTCCTGCCAACATGAAATTGGCTTCAATATCATTGATCTCAATATCGCTGCTAAGATAAGGTACAAGCTCAGTCACCATCTCACTAGTACTAGATGCCCCAGCTTCAACGTAAACAAGAACTGGAGAAATTGAAATATCAGCACTTCTGCGGTGATGATCAATAATCATAATTTTCTTTGCTTTATCAAATAAATTGCTTCCATTGCTTGTCTGTGGCTTGTGATGGTCCACCATAATTAATAATGTATCATCTCTTAATTGATTTTGTGCTTCGGATTCTGTAACAAACAAATGTCGCTGTGTCAATTCTGCCTTATATAGATTATAGGCATCATTCATTTTTTCTTCCATGCCACCTGTTTTAGCGATAATACATACTTGTTTCCCATAAATTTGGGCTATCTCACTCACACAAAGGGCTGATCCGATGCAATCAAAATCCATTTCCTTATGTCCACAAATAACTACATTACTTGCCTTATTGATCAAGTTCTTGATTGCATTTGCCATGATCCTTACGCGAACACGACTTCTTTTTTCTTGAGCTTCACTTGATCCACCATAAAACTTAACATCTTCATCTTTTTTACGTATAACAACTTGGTCTCCACCTCGAGATTGAGCTAGTGCTAATAAACTGTTCGCCATTTCATCAAGTTCTTGAATATCATTTGATCCTCTCGCAAAAGCCATTGACAATGTTATCGCAACATCGAGCTCTGCTGATTTAGTACGTGTCTGTTTTAAAATAGAAAAACGATCGGCAGCTAAATCATGAAATGATTTCTCAGTCATAACCGCAAAAAAGCGATCTGATTTTACTCGCTTAAGTAACATTCCAAAGTTCTTACAGTATTCCACTATCGGTTGTCGAACATTGTTATTGATGGCTGAAACTTCTTGATCTTCTGAATATTGAGTTGATTCTTCATAATTGTCTAAATGGATCATTCCTACAACTAGCTGTTCATCATTGTAGAGTTTTTCAATTCTTTTCAACTCTGTAATATCCTTAAAATATAAAACTTGGGCATCTTCTTTACGTGTTATCTGATAAACTTGTTCATTGATTTCCACTTCAACTTTTTCAGAATTACCTTGAAACAAATCATTTACTTCTGGAAGCCACACCAATACTTTTTTAGAAATATGATTTAACTTTCTTTCTTCAAACAGTTCACTCATCCAAGTGATCACATAGTTGTCATCATATGTCAATAATCCAATGTTCCCAAATAAAAATGCATCTGATACTTCATTGGATACCATTTCAGAAGTTGAAATAGAACGTCGTTTATTATCTTCTATATATGTATTATAGAGATACAAAAAACCAGCTGAAGAAATTACAAATAAAATACCACTTATTGTAATTGATTGTTTAAGAATAATCGAACTAAAAAATAGAATTACACATTCTGCAATAATGATTCCAAATACTATTCTTCTAGTTTGGTCAATTTTTTTGTTCATGAACGATCCTTCCTTTTAGTAAGTTATCTTTAAAATCACTAGTTATGTACCAGAATCCTAGTACGCTGAGTGTTGGTATCGCAATTGGGAACAATATGATTGTGATCAATAAGACAAGTGGTCCTAAATTCTTTTTATATTTTACCACTCCAAATACCAAACATGCAATAAAACCAAAAAATACAAGATACAATGTTGATATAGACATGACAGCCATTATAACAGATTCCATTGTACTATTCATTTTAACATAATTTAAGACTAAACTAGATGAAAATCCTGTGAAAGCTAAATAACCACTCCACCTTGGAATATTCCACATTACAATTGGTTTGAATGGATTGACCTTAATTTTAAGCCTTTTTAACAAAAACAATGAAAGCAAATGAACAATGATTCCTTCCATTATTCCTGCCAAAACAACACTTGATACTAATAAAATAACAATCAATTTACTAATATCAAAACTATAATTTGCCCCATTAAATAATAAATTGGCAAATTGTATATACATTTCCATTTCCCCAGCTAAATCATAACCAAAGAAAGCCGCAAATACTAAACATGTAATAATATTGGATATTATCGAAATAATTATTGAAACACTAAGTAAAACACCGTTTTTAGTTCCTTTTCTTACTAAACTCCCATAAGTTACTCCAAGCACTATCGTCGTGATCATATAAAAATAAGTTGTCGGTAAAGACCACATAAAAGTTAGGAAAAATACCGAAGCCGCAACTACGAGTGAACTTTTAAAATCATATTTTGCAGCATAAACAATAAGTGGTAAAGGAAGCAGAAAAACAACATATCCTTCAATTAAACCTGCTAATTGTCTATTGATCATTAATACTAAACCATATAAGGCAACCATCATTGCCCCTTCAGTAATTTTTCTAACATTATTTTTCATACAAATCTCCTTATTCAACAAAAATCCTCTGCCTTACGACAGAGGATTTGCTTAATTAGTCTGCTACGTAAGGCAATAAAGCCATTTGACGAGCACGTTTGATCGCAGTTGCTAACATACGTTGATATTTAGCACGAGTTCCTGTCACACGACGAGGAATGATTTTTCCGTTTCCAGAAATAAATCTGCTTAATAATTCAATGTCTTTATAGTCAATAGACGTAACGTTATTTTTTGTAAAGTAACAAACTTTTTTACGTCCCATACGTTGTTTTTTAAATGCCATGGTATAAATCTCCTTTCAAATTAGAATGGTAAGTCATCACTTGAAATATCAAGTGTTGGTCCAGTGTCAAAGTCAAAGTTATCTTCTGCTCCATAACTTGAAGTATCTTGATAAGAGTTATCCGCTTGATATCCAGTATTTTGTTGATATCCTGCATTAGCTCCACCACGATTTTGCGCAGCTTGACGACTTTCTAATATTTGTACACTATCACATACGACTTCAGTAACATAAACACGTTTACCAGTTTGATCTTCATAGTTACGAGTTTGAATTCTACCTTCAACTCCAATTAATGCTCCTTTAGTAGCGTATTGCGCTAAGAAGTCAGCAGATTGATTCCATGCAACACAATTGATAAAGTCGGCTTGTTGTTCCTGACCTTTACCAGAAAAACGACGATTGCATGCAACAGTAAATGCTACTACTGAAGTTCCTGCTTGTGTTTTACGCAATGTAATTTCTTTTGTAAGTCTTCCTACTAAGATCACTCTATTGATCATCCTGATTCACCTCTTGTCTTTATTAATCTTCTTTTAAAATCATGAAACGAACAACATCTCTGTTGATTCCCATTAAACGATTGAATTCGAATAATGCTTCGTTTTCACATGCAAATTTAACTACTAAATAGTGTCCTTTTGTCATGTGGTCGATTTCGTATGCAAATTCTTTAATTCCCCAGTCATCAACATTTTCAATTGTACCACCGTTATTAGTGATAATTGCGTGCATGTTTTCGATGATTTGCTGGCGCGCTGCATCTTCCAATGAAGCGTTAAGAATATACATTACTTCGTACTTTCTCATGTGTGCACCTCCTTATGGTCTATGGCCAATCTAAAATTGGCAAGGAGTAAATATAGAGATATCTACCCGTTTATCAAGTATACCAAACTTCATTAAAGAAGTAAATAAATTTCGTTCAATTCCACACCAAAACCGAAACTATATATTTCTTCACAAATTATTAGGAGTAAAGATATATTTCTCAACAAAATCTGCGAATCCATCTTCATCAGCTGTTTTTTCAGTCAGGACATCCGCAATCGCTTTTGTATCTTCTGTTCCATCGATCATACATACACCAAGCCCTGCAACTTCAATCATACTATTATCGTTTGTTGCATCCCCAAAGGCAATGACTTCATCCATTGAAATAGCGTTAAGTTCACAGAATTTCTTTAAGGCATCTCCTTTTGAAGCTTTTGGATTTGTAAATTCAAGATTTCCCGGTGCAGTTCTAAACGCAATATACTTACTTGCATCACCATACTTTTCAACATGTTCAATCATCTTTGGCATTTCTTCATCTGTTGTCCTAAACATAATTTTACTATTATCATGTTTCCACATATCTTCAACTTCTTCTACAATACGGAATTTTGCACCTTCATAATGTTCAAAGAAAAACGCAACCATAACTGGATCAGATGTCCAACACCATGCCTCATCTTTCACATAGACCGTACTATCCATACCATAGGGTTTCATTAGTTCATATATTTCTTTGATAGTTTCTCGTTTTAATGAATGATAGTTATATACCTCTTTATTTATACCATCGTAAAGTTCACAGCCGTTTGCACCAATCAAGAAATCAAATTGTTCATTGAAACCCCATTTTCGATACATTTCATACATATTAGTTTCAAGTGATCTTCCACTCGCTATTCCAAAATAAACACCATTTCTTCTTAATTTTTCAATCGTTTCCTTAGTTACATCAGTAAACTGTTGTCTATTAAACCCAACTAATGTACCATCAATATCACAGACAACTATCTTTGGTTTTTTCATCATGCTTCTTCCTTTCACATCTTCTTAAATTCTGATTTATATGTGAATATTATATCACGGAACATTATAATTTGCTTTTTAAAAGAAAAAGCCTTAGATATTAATCTAAAGCCTTATTCATTACTTTCCTTCGATCATACGATAGACTTGTTTCATTACTGCCTTACCATCCATCATTCCATAAGTTCTCATTTCGATTGCCTCGACTGGAACTGGGTTTAATAATTCCTTCGTTTTCGCAAGTTCATAAGCGATTTGTGGTCCAAGAAGTACTGCATCAGCATCTTGTCCTCTTGTTTTTGCTTCGGTAACCGCATAAGCATTGATCTCACATTCAAATCCATCCTCCGCAGCAACCGTTCTCATTTTCTTTACTAGAACACTGGTAGACATGCCTCCAGCGCAAAACAACATAATTTTTTTCATGAATCTAAATCCTTTCCATTGGTTTTGATTACTTTTTTATACCATTCAAAACTATCTTTTTTGTAACGATTCAGTGTACCACTACCATCATTGTTTTTATCAACATAGATAAAACCATAACGTTTTTTCATTTCTCCTGTTGATGCCGATACAAGGTCAATACATCCCCAAGGCATGTATCCAATTAAATCAACACCATCTTTAATTGCTTCTTCCATTGCGCGAATATGTTTTCTCATATAGTCAATACGATATGGGTCATGGATGCTTCCATCTTCATTTAAAATGTCATTTGCACCCAATCCATTTTCTACAATCATTAGTGGAATTTGATAACGAGCGTATAATTCATTTAAGTAATAACGAAGTCCCTCTGGATCAATACTCCATCCCCACTCGCTTGCTTCAAGATATGGATTCTTTAATGACATTCCCATATTTCCACTTGTTTTTTCTGCATCAGATTTATTCGCAGTACAATAGGACATATAGTAACTAAATGAATAGAAGTCTACTTTTCCCTCTTTTAAAATAGCCGCATCAGCAGGATCCATTTCTATTTCAATTTCATTTTCTTCAAAATATCGTTTTGCATAGTAAGGATACTCTCCTCTTACCATAATATCTGAGCAATAATAATTGCTTACTTGATTCTGTTTTTGTGCTTCAAGAATATCTGCTGGCTTACAAGTCATAGGGTAAGTACAAAATGAGGCTACCATACAACCTACCTTCATTTCAGGATCTACTTTATGCGCAAGTATTATGGCTTTTGCACTGGCTACAAATTGATTATGCACTGCTGTAAAACGTTTCTTTTTACTCTCTTTTGTATCTGGTGCCATAACTGCTGCAAAGGTACCTACATGATCTTCTTCAGGTAAAATTCCCCCTGCAATGATTTGCATATATTTTAGTGGTAATGTATTGATTTCGTTAAATGTCAACCAATATTTAACTAAACCCTTGTATTCATTTAAAATCGTTTCTACATATTTAGTAAAGAAATCGATGACTTGTCTATTAGCCCAACCACCGTATTTTTCAGCTAAATGATATGGAAGTTCATAGTGAGTCATTGTAACCACTGGCTCAATTCCATATTTCTTACATTCTTCAAAAACATTGCGATAAAAATCTAATCCCTTTTGATTTGGCTTTTCGTCATCTCCATTAGGGTAGATACGACTCCAGTCAATCGACATTCTATATGATTTAAATCCCATTTCGCCAAATAAGGCGATATCTTCTTTAAAATGATGATAAAAATCAATCGCTTCGTGACTTGGATAATGTAATCCTTCTTCTATTTTTTTGGTGTATAGACGAGGCGATGTATGAGAACCTGCTGTGATATGATCACAGACAGTTGCCCCTTTACCATCCACGTTCCATGCTCCTTCACATTGGTTTGCAGCTGTAGCTCCTCCCCATAAAAAACCTTGTGGAAAATTCATTTGATTACTCCTTTTCTAAGAATATCACAACATCTTGTTCATGGATCAATTCCATCATCTCAAACTCTTGAGCATCAAGATGTCCCGCTTTGTTTCTTGTGCCATCATTCATGATTGGCTGTAATACGATTTGTACCTCCCCTGCATAATTTTTATAGTTATTGTTGACGATCACAACATCCCCAACCTCAAACCGTTCTTTATCATATGGTCTTACTGGTACTGTTTGTTTTTTATAAATGAATCGAGGCATTCTAGAACGCCATATCCATTCTGAACTATCTCCTACATCGCTATGTGGAAAAAAGTTAAATAAGATATCTTTTTCGATTTCACTGATTGTTTCTTCTAAAGTAATGCGCACCTTTTTTTGTACAGATATTTTCTTCACAAACATATCCATTGTACCGCCAAAAGATTTCATCAAGGCAATCATTGGATTATCGGGTTTTGCTTCAACGATTGATATTGCCTCTTGAATTGATTTTAGCTCTTCTTCACTTGCATAAGCATTTCCAATTAAGATATCTGTTACACTTCCAGTTGCGATAAGTTCTCTTACCTGTAAATCAATTGGAAGATCTCTCATTTTTTCAACAGTGGGTAGACCACATGTTGCATCCCAAACTCCATGAGTATTTTCAGCATGCGAACTCACAAAAGCACCTACACGTACTCCTGTTTTTTTGAAATCCTCATTTTGTTTTTTAAATTTTTCCCATTTCATACCAGTATATCTTTGCGGATAAAAATTATGGCACACTAACATTTTTTCGGGATCTGTTCCATTGTCTTTTAATTGTTCAATGTAAGCTCCACTCATAATTGAAGCATTAAACTCAATTAAAATCCCATACGGATTTTTAAGTAAAGCCAAATCATTTTCTAAGCCAAAACTAAGATCCATACGCAAAATGTCGCATTTCATTTTATGAAATATCGAAATATCCTTTGCAGTTGCACCAACATTCTCTAAGCATTGAGGATTAACATCCAGCGAAACTGTCATATCAACATCATGAGCGATTTCAATAAGTTTTGTAAAATAATCAATAACTTCTTCTTTTGTACCTTCAACTGAAAACATACTGGAAAAAACGCGCTTGAAACCATAAGATGAAACCAGTTTTAAATAATGAGCGATCTCTTCCATTGGACGAAGATCAGGATAAACAGAAACACCTAATTGATGCATAAAATGCCCTCCTTTTTTATAAAAAGCGACAAAATGAATTGCCGCTAATTGACTATGCTTGAGCTTGTTCTAACTGAGCAGCTTGTTCTTGTTCAGCTTTATAATTTGCATTATCAGCTGCTTTATAGAATGGGAACCAGATAACTAGATCCACAGCAATTAAGATCAATGTCATTGCAAATCCTTGCCAAGATCCTGTTAATAATGCTCCATAAACACCTACCGGCATAAACGTATTGATTCCAGCACCTGTTGGCACAAAGAATCCAATGTTGAATGCTATCAAACTTAATACTAAATTGATTAGTGGAGTTACCACAAATGGTACAGCTAAATATGGGTTCATGATAATTGGAGTACCAAATATCAATGGCTCATTGATATTGAACAATGATGTTGGTAAAGCCAATTTCCCTAAAGTTTTGAATTGTTCAGATTTAGTTAATTTGGTAACCATCCATAGGTTAAGAGCTAAAGTTGCTCCTCCACCTCCAATGATAAGAAATCCCATTCCCATTGCCCATTCTGGATGTGGTACTGCTACTCCTGCAGCGAATGCTACTGTGTTTTCTGTCATCATCAATGTAATGATTGGTGCCATACCAACATAGGCAACCATTCCACCATGAATTCCAAATAACCAAAGTAGGTTTCCTACAGTCATGTAGACAATCAAACCGCCAAGTCCGCCACCTACAGTTGCAAGTGGTGCTTGTAACATCTTATAGATAAACGCTTGTGCTGTTCCGAATGCTGTAAGTGACATACCATAACGAATCGCTAAGAATACAACGAATGTAAGTCCCCCTGGAATAAGTGCTTCAAACATTTTGGATACGTTTTCTGGTACCGAATCCGGCATCTTGATTTTAAATCCTTTTTGAATCAAGAAAATATAGATTCTTGCTGCAAGCATTCCGACAATGATTCCTAGAAACATCCCTTGAGTTCCGATTGGACCAAGTGGAATAACTCCAGATACAGGTGTTGCTACTGTATAATCAGCATTATAAACCACTGTATTGTATGGAGTTAATAATAAGAATGATCCAAGAGCTACAAGAGCTGGTGAAAATCCTTCCATATCAAATGATTTAGCTAAATTATAAGCCATAGAAATTACTACATAAATTGCGATTACATCGGTCGTGATCGATACAGGAATGGAAAGGATTTCCCCAAGTCCTGATGTTGCAAGGAATGTTGTCCAAGGACCAAATGGAATCGATTTTAATAATGTAAACAATGATCCACAAATAGTGATAGCACTCATCCCCATAAATCCATTCATCAACACTTGCATATAGCGTAAACGAGTGAATTTAGTTACTGCTTCTAATACTTTTTGCATAGTATACCCTCCTTATGACTTTATTATAGAAAAGTCAGTTTGGAATTACCTTAACAAGATTCTTTCAAAAACTTCTACAAAAATGTTAAAGAATCAACAAAGATATAATTACCTTTATAATTAAAACAATAGATATAATAATAAAACTCGGTATCGTACTTAAAAGCATCGTTGAAGTATGAGTAGGTACTACATTGAATACATCCGGCGTTTTCTTTTTAACAATATCCATAAGCAGATTAAAAAGAACTAGAGAACAAACTATAATAATTACATATAGTAATAAATACTCAATTTCAAAATATTCTACCATCAAATAACTTTTTGGCACCTCTAAATATGCTCTTTCAACGCTTACAAAAGGTGACATCAAAATTGTGATCATTACTGCAATAATTGAATTTGTAGGTGCAGATCGATGGATTTGTTTCCCATAATTATATCCGTAACAAAGCGCAAAGTATATACAAACTACACCTGCCGTTCTTAGATAGATATCTTCAAACAAGTTTAAGCTAGTCAAATGATATAGATATCTTGATCCCCATCCAAGTGTCAAGGCCAAAACAAGAATCAACAGTGATGACTTGAGAGCTTGTACTATACTATCAAAAACATTAATATCTTCTTCAATGACTTCAGTTTCTTTTACTTTTGGTTTTATATCGCAGGCAACCTGCATAATATTTTCATATGTCATCTCAATATCATTAAGAGCTATAGAGGCATCACTTAAATAGGCATATTGAATATTATATTTTTTAGTAAGTTCTAATATTTGATTATCAAATACTCAGTTTGTTGACAAAGTGGTACTTATTTTTAGGTATCGCTTTTCTTTTTGTCTAATTTTCTCACATTTGAAGAATTTTTGTGGTTTTAAGCGAAAATAAAAGATGAATTGAAGCTCCATCTTGCCATTCTTTTTAGATTG
>JAVBMW010000009.1:0-222469 GCA_031551965.1 Holdemania sp.
AGTGCGGTTTCATATACCTAAATAAAGCCGAAAAGGCTTTATTTAGGTATATGAAATGATGTTTTTGACTGTTTTTGACTTTAATTTTCGCTTTTTTCTTCCCTTATGCATTTTTGTTCAATTTAACTTGAAGAGTAAGGACTTGATTTTTCAACAAATTCTTCAAATTGAAGTAACTCTAAAGGTTTAGAAAAATAATAACCTTGAATACTATCACACTTATAATCTTCTAGTAATTGTAGTTCCTCAATAGTTTCTACACCTTCTGCAACTACATGATATTTCAATTTATGTGCTAAAAGAATAATTGATTCAAGAATACTTCGATCATCTTCACTATGTTTCGCATCAGTAATAAATTGTCGATCAATCTTTAATATATCAATAGCGAGTTTGTTTAAATAGCTAATTGAACTATAACCTGTACCAAAATCATCTAATGCAACTAAGACACCATGATGACGTAAATCATTTAAAACTTCATTAACACTTAAAAAATCCGAAATTAAAATATTTTCTGTAAGTTCTACAACTAATGAATTCGGTTTGATTTTATATTCTGAAACTAAGCCTAATATTAATTCTTTAACATTTTTTTCTACAAATTGCTTTGGTGATAAGTTAAAAGAAATCTGTAGATCAAATCCTTTTGATTGCCACACTGCGAGCTGATTAACTACTTCTCTGATCACAAATTCACCAATCTGAATGATCAACCCATTTTCTTCAGCTAAAGATATAAAATCACCTGGATAAATGATTCCTAATTCAGGATGTCTCCAACGAATAAGTGCTTCAGCACCAATTACTTTTTTACTTATTGTATCGATCTGAGGTTGGTATACAAGAAAGAATTGATTCTCTTGAATCGCAACATTGAGTTCAAGTTCACTATGTATTTTTCTTTTATATTCTTTAATTGATTGATCATTTAGAATACAATAATTGCTTGTAGAATTTTTCTTTGCAATTTGTAAGGCAACTTCAGTTTCGGTTAATATTTTCATAATATCTGTATCGGTACTAAGCACAACTCCTAACTTTATATCTAACTTAGCATTACGATTTTGTAGTA
The DNA here is from genome assembly GCA_031551965.1 of Holdemania sp. GTDB lineage: Bacteria > Bacillota_I > Bacilli_A > Erysipelotrichales > Erysipelotrichaceae > CALVGQ01. Next base: position 1,076 of record JAVBMW010000009.1, read on the forward strand.
TTTTTGATGTTTTCAAAGCCAAATTTAATAAACCTATATATTCTAATAATTCTTCTTCATTTGTATTTACTTTCAAAATGAAGAAACGATCTCCGGATACACGTGCTTTTAAATCGCCAAATGGATGTTTATTTATTCGAGTTGCAATTGATTTTAATAAATAATTTCCGAACTCATGACCATAAATATCATTGATTTCTTTAAAGCGGCTGATATCAACTAGAATTGCCCCAACATTTTCAAAAAATTCATGTTGATCAAATTTTGCTTCATTGGATAAATATTGTAAATTATACAAACCAGTTAATGAATCTTTAAAGGCTAGTTCAGACAATTGCTGAGCATGTTGTTTAGATTCAGTGATATCAATCGAAACACCAAATACTGATTCATGATTGTCATCGACATACTTTCCTTTACCTAAATACCAATGGATTTCTCCATTTTTAAATTTCACTGGATATTCCACACTAAAATTCGTTACGCCTGATTTAAATAAACTCATTTGTTCTTCTAAAATCATATAATAATTATCAATAAAGATATCATTGATATCATAAACATTATTACTAATTTCTTCTCGAGTATAACCAATTATTCTATAAAAATTATCATCAAATATAATCGAATCACTATTTAATTGTCGTTCCCAAGTATAACTGTTATAACCACTCAATGCCATTTCTAATCGTGCCTGATCCTTTTTGATATTATCTATTAATTTTACTTGTTCCTTCTCCAATAGTCTTTGTTCAGTCACATCAAACCCAACCCCAACAAAACGAGTTGATTCTTTATCTATAAGTTTTGCATTTATAGATAAATAAATGAGTTCATTTTTTGAATTTAACACACGGATTTCAAATGAATGATTATCTAAATTTTCATCCAAAATTTTGTTTAAAGAATCAGAAATATTTTGTACATCTTGAGGAATAATAATTTGAGCTACATTATCAAATGTTCCATCAAACATTTTGTCATCATATCCCAAAACTTTTTCTATTGATGAAGTAAAAACAAATTTACGTTCATAAAAATTTGCAGTCCATGAAAATCCTTGGGCATTTTCTATCGCATAGTGATATTCTTCTTTTTGTCTTTTCAAATTTGATACAAGTATCTGTTGCATTTGATTATGACTTTCCAAATGAGTAATATCGATTACTGAACCACTTATCTTTTGATTATCTACTACCCCTCCATAAATCGAAAAAATATGTTTAATTCCTTTATTATCAATGACTGGATGTTCAATTTCAAAATATTTACGTTTTCCTGATTTTATTTCATCAAAAATAATATCAATTGAATCATGGTATTCTGTAGGAATAATTTTGCGGTAATCAACGAAAGTATTAAACTCTTCTTTTCGATAACCAATAGATAATTCCAATTCTTCACTAAATTCCATTTCACCTGTAAATAAGTTAAGAATCCATGAAAATCCTTTTGCTGCTTTAGCAAGTTTTGTAATCTCATCTTCAATTTTTAACTCATCTAGTATTATATTTGCATTTTCTTCTACAGTCTTCAAATCTGTAATATCAATACAAACCATTACAATGGCATCTTGATTCTCCCACTCAATGATCGTATCAGTTACATTAAACCAACGTTTTGCTGCATTATTAAACAAAGTATGACGGATCATTTTTTTATCACAACTTAAATAATCATGCATACAAACATCACAAGGACCATTTAAATCTGGACGAAGGATTTCCCAACAAGTTTTTTCAGTGTAATTTTCATTTAAATTATAAAGATCTCTAATCTTCTTATTTGCATAAATAAGTTTTCGTGTACTTCGATCAACAACATAGACAATTTCATCAATACTGTCAATTAACATTTTTAATGACTCACTGGTAGATAAAAACTTATCTTCAACATTTTGACGAACTGCAATTTCATTAATAATAATAGAAATATCACTAAAAATACGACGGTCCTCTTCTGACCAAACGCGCACGATTTCATTAGTAAAACCTACAACCCCGAATATTTCATCTTCTGCTCCAATTGCAAATTGAACAAATGATTTTACGTTTGTTTCATGATATGCTTTTTCTTCTGTGTTTTGAAGTAGACTAATATCTTCAATGAAACGCACATCTCCAATTTTACTCATATCTTTCCAATTGATTTTATCGACTGGGACAGTTTTATCTTTTATATCACTATACCCATTTATTTCACAGTTGTATTTCAATAGCATAAGATCGCCTATTCTTTGATAATAATAAGCACGATTCATTCCAAATGTATCACATACTACTTGTAATAATTCATTCATGAGTAAGTCGCTATCACGGATATAGAAAAAAGCACGAATGATTTTAGCCATAATACGGTTATATGAAGTTGAAATTATTACATCATGATTTGAAGCTATGATTTTATCTTCATAATATGTAGGTAAGCTTGTATTTAATTCAAATTCCTTACTTAAGAAACGTACATTATTTTTATTGTTAGTTTTCGCTTGATAAAGTGCTTTATCAGAACGGGTTATCGTATCAACGATTTCGTTGTCTTCGATTTCAGCAACACCACATGATATCGTTGTAGAAATGGATTTATTATCAACTTTTACCTCAGAAGAAGCAAAATCTAAAAGAACATTATTCGCAAGCAAGATTGCTTCGTCCAAATCTTCAAGGTCCGCTACAACTAAAAATTCTTCACCACCCCAACGTGAAATAATTCCATTTTTAAATACATTTTTGAAACATTGTGAAGCAGCTACTAAAATCAAATCACCAATATCATGTCCGTAAGTATCATTTACTATTTTAAAATTATCAATATCAAACATAAAAATGTATAAGTGTTTTTGTTTATGTTCTAAAGTTTCAACCAATGCTTTATTCATTGCTCGCCGATTCAATAGACCTGTCAGATCATCAGTGTTTGCAAGCTCACTTAATAAATTTTCTTTATATCTTTCAGCAGTAACATCAACTATCAAAGCCATGAAACTAAATTCGTTAATGCGATGAGTATAACGTTTTAAGAAAACCATTTTATTATCGATTGTCTCAAACTCAAATTCTCTTTCACAATAAAATGTATTTCTTTCTTTGATCGAATTCAAATCTTCCTGAAATAAGTTCAAATCTTCTAATTTTTTACGATCTGAATCTTTTAGTTGATATTGATTTGCTATTAAATTACTTCCTTTACTATTTATTTTCTTTTTTTTCAAATTTCCCCAAAACATATCAATATTTTTTTGAACCGAAATCATTCTCGTTATCTGAAAATCATATTTTGTAAATTTTCTAAGTTGAAAAGCTAAACCAAGTAATAATACAATTAGTATTATGATCAATCCAATCATTGTTGATGGTGTAATAATTGGTGTAACAGTATATTTATCATTTACTTCAGCACAGATAAAGTTAATAGAAAAAAGATATAATATAAAAGTAAAAATTAAATTGAATTGAATGTCTTTAGACAAAAAGTTCTTTTTTTCCATAATTATTCCTCAATATATAATTTATTTTATCATAAATTAGTTATATTTTTGTAATATTTTTTTAAAAAGAAATAAATACAATTCAAATTATGTAAAAATTAATTGATTTAAAATCGTTATATTATTAATTAATTCTATATTATTTAAAACAAAGAGAGTTGATCCAAACTCTTCTTTTCTTCAAAACGTCCTATGAAATTGAATGCTTGATCAATTTGATAAATAATTCCATAACTACTACAAGTCTCTCGATAAATTTTCATTAAATTTTTATAGTTATCTACTCCAATATTGTAATTATTCCCAAATCGTTTTTGATATTTTTGTTTTAAACCTGGAAAAAGTTCATCAAGTTTTTCATAATAATACTCACGATTTCCCTCTCTTAAAGTCATACCCATACCAAAACAAACAATTGCTTTCACTTTTGCTTCAATACAATAGTTTAAAATACCTCGTAAGTTTTCTTCACTATCATTAATATAAGGTAAAATAGGCCCCAACCAAACCACAGTTGGAATACCAACATCTCGAAATGCTTTTAAAGCTTCAACTCTTTCTTTAGTAGTAGAAACATTAGGTTCAATTTTTTTACAAAGTTCTTCATCAAAAGTTGTAAGTGTCATTTGGATAACAACTCTTGATTTGTCATTGATTCTTTTATAAATTTCCATATCTTCCAAGATACGTGAAGATTTTGTGAGTGGAGCAACTCCAAAACCATATTTTTCAATCACTTCTAATGATTTACGGGTCATTCTTAAATTAGATTCCAAATGAATGTAAGGATCACACATTGACCCAGTCACAATCATTGCTTTTTTACGTTTTTTTCTTAAACTCTCTTCTAGCAAATCAATAGCATTTGATTTTACCTCAATATCTTCAAAATCATGATCATAACTATAACATTTACTTCTAGAGTCACAATAAATACATCCATGACTACATCCTCTATATATATTCATTCCATTTTTGTTTGAAAGGATTCCCTTAACTTCTTTATAATGCATAATATGTTCCTCCAACTATTATTGTAATCAAAACTTGAATAGTTTTCAATCTAAAAAGACAATAGAATGTTCTATTGTCTTAATTTAATCAATCTTTGATTGTAATGTCTCCGCTAACTGTACGGCAATTCATTTTACAACTTTCATCTTTATAAGATAAATGTTTATGGTTGTAATGATATCCATCTCGTAATTTAAGATTTACATCACCTGATACAGTTTTACAATCGCCGCTAATTCCAGTAATATCTCTTACAAAAACATCAATATCACCACTAATACTGCTTAAATTGAGCATATCAGTAATTCCACAGTCAACTTCAATATTTCCACTTTTTGATGCAGCTTGAATTGCGCTGACCTTTCCCTTGAATTGGCAATCTCCGCTGATACTATCAAGATCACATCTTTTAACTAAAGAACATTCAATTTCAACATTACCACTTTTTGATTTTGCAATTATTTCATCTGCAAGTTTACATTCAAATTCAACATCTCCACTAACACTACTTAAATATACACGATTGAAATTTGATCCACTCACATCAATATCTCCAGAACTACTTGAAGCTTTTAAATTTCCTGCTCCATCTACTATTTCAACATCTCCTGAAGCACTTTTACATTCTAGATTCTGACAATCTATTTGATGAACTTCAATATTTCCGCTAAAAGAATGATAGCTTCCCTCAATTAATGAAGGAACATAAACATCAAGTACTAGTCGGCCAAAATCAAAATTGAATAAACGTTTTTCTTTTTGAATGACTTCTAAAACCAATTCATCACCATGAACGTTTTCGTTTACATAATAGTTGTGGATATTTGCATTAGAATTTGTGTCATAAAAATCATAATTAATATTTTCATCATTTGATCTTCTAACATTTATATCAGCAGATAATCCACTAACTTTAATACGATTTATTGTACCATTTGGAATAGGTTTAATTGTCTCTTCTTTAATAGATGGTTGATCAACAGTTAATTTTAACTCTTCTGCTAATAATCGAACATCACCTAATGTTTCTGCAATTTCTTCTTCTGATCTACCCATCATAATTCCTTGATCAAAATGTTGTTCAAAATCACGCAATAATTCATTTTTATTATTTTCTTCTAAATCATTCAACAACAAACTTAGTTGATTTAAATATTCTCTTTTGTTCATCTTCTTTTTCTCCTTTTATTAAGTCATTTACTTGCATTACAAATTCATTCCACTCTTCATACAACTCACGATAATACTGAAATCCCTTTTCACTTAAATGATAATATTTACGTGCAGGACCCCCTTCGGATTCAACTAAATATGTATCAAAGTAGCCTTCATCTTTTAATCTTTTAAGTATCAAATAAAGAGTTCCCGTAGCTATTGTCATCTTCTTTGATATCGTTTCAGTCAATTCATAACCATACATATCTTCTTTACTTAAGAGTGCTAAAACACATAATTCCAGTACTCCTTTTTTAAATTGAGCATTCATTAATTTTCCTCCTGTCTATAATATATCACTTACTATTCTATATTGCAATATAGTATTTAATAAAATATATAAAAAAGAAGTCAAACTACAACTTCTTAAGTAATATTTACATTGTTTGTATATTTTAATGCTATTTTTTCAATTAATTTAGCTTCATTATCCGATAATGTTTGATTACCACAAAATGTTTTACCAAGCTCAGTTACACCATAAGGACGATACTTTATCAGTTTATATCGACTGCGATGATTTAAAATCTTGGATACTTCTGAAACGGTTACCCTATTTTGATCTAAGTGATTTGGCAATAAAACAGTTCGAACTTCTTCTAATTTATTTTGTTCAAGCAACCAATGTAAATTTTTAAGTACTATGTGATTATCTTGTTGAGTAAGTTGTTGATGAAAATCTCTATCAAATGCCTTTACATCCAACATTACTCCATCACAAACTGACATTAGTTCTGGATAATTACTGAAGTCATAATACCCGTTCGAATCAATCAAGCAAGTTAAATTTAATTTTTTAACTTCTTTAAATAGTTCTAACATAAAATCAGCATGATTCATACATTCTCCACCACTGCAAGTGATGCCTCGAATAAATGGTTCAACTTTTTTTATCTCAACTAAACAATCTTCTACGCTCATTTGTTTAGTTTTAGGACTAGAAAAATGAGGACAAACCTTAATACATGTATCGCATTCAACACACTTGGAAGGATTCCAAATCACTTTACTATTTTCTATACTTAAAGCTTTGGCAGGACATTGTTCAACACAAACGCCACAATGAACACACATATTGATTGTTTCTGGATTATGACAATAAGCACAATGAAAAGGACAGGATTGGAAAAAGATACTTAATCTATTTCCAGGCCCGTCAACATTTGAAAATTGAATGATTCGATTAATTGTCGCTTTCATTAGTTTCTACTCTTCGGTCAAGAGCATTACTGAAATCTCGAGCTCCTTTACCGAAAATACTAACATTATTTAAAGATTGTCCATTTGCATCTAATTTTGCAAGTTCACTCTTTTTCACAAGATATCCCGTAACTCGAACTACATCATTGTTGGCAAGATATCCACTGAAATAACGCATACCATTTCCCAATGCACCTTTGATGATATCTAATAATGCAGCAGGCGTTTTTTCCCACGTTTCTTCAAATTTGAAAATATCACCAATTCCAGTTGGGAAGTATTTATGAGTCATTTGAGAATGTAAAATATGTTTAAATAATTCAGGTTCAGAACCAATTGGAACACGTGCTCCTGGTGAGTCTTCTCTACCATCACTATCAATTCCAACTTGAGCATGAAGTCGATATTTATGATCAAATGCATCACAATAAGGTGCATCATGAGCAGCAACCAATTCTTCTAATCGTTGTAATATTCTAACACCTAATTCATTAGCTTGTTCATTATTTCCATATCCTAAAGATGGATTCGTAATTCCCATTAAATGATTGACACATTCTGCAAGTCCAACCATTCCAAACATACCTGTAAAGTTTTCAAGCTTTACAAAACCTTCTTTAACTAAAAAGTTTGATTTGAAGAAACTTGATTCTTCAACGATAAAACGAACACGTTGATCCATGAAAGCAGTCATTAAATCAACATAATATGGTAATGTATTATTCAAGAAATCTTCAACGCCTGCAGATTTGCAAGCAGCTTCAAACATTCTAATGCGAGGTAATGTAAATCCTCCACCAGCCATTTTCAAGCCATTGTAGCAGCTTGCAACAGCATAATCAGATCCCCATTCTTGAGCAAACATTTTATGATTAGCAAATGATGGTTTCGCAACTTTAAGTAAACTTTGAACACACAACAAAGCGAATTCATCACTTGTAAGCTCTGGATCATATTTAAGAGAAATATTTGGCATCGCCAATTGCATTTCTACGCTCAATTCAAGAATGATTCTTCCAGTTACTGAATCTTTTGGTCCAAGATCTGCATGAACAAAACTATCTGTTAGTGTACGATCAATATTCAATAAAAATAAACGCAAACATTTTTTAGCTTCTGCTCGATCCATTTTTAATACAAAAGGTTCTAACAAATCATCGAATCCACCTAAAAACACAGGAAAACTAGTAATTGAAGGTACGTGACGATACATGATCAATAGGCTATTACAAGCTTCCCATAAATCTTGAGGTGCACTTAATCCTAAAAAATCACTACCTTTGTCCATCAAAATCTGATAATCAGGAATAATATAACGTGGACGATATGGGGCATTTCCCTCTCCAAGGTCACACAATACACGATCTATATCTCTTGCCTCAATAAATCGTGGATCCCATTGAAGAGTATGATCAGTACTTTCAGCTAAACGAGCAAGTGCTAAAAGTTGTTGAGAATAAGTTAATGTTGGATCACAGATGATTTTTGTAACATCACTCATAATTTTGTTCCTCTTTTCTTTTATAAACATCTCTTGGTTTTGAACCTTGAGCAGGGCCAATTATACCCTTTTCTTCTAATAAATCGATCATTCGTGCTGCTCGATTATATCCTAAACTAAAACGTCGTTGAAGTAAAGATGTACTCGCTTTTTGTACTTCAATAACGTATTCCATGACTTCTTGAAACATTGGGTCTTCTTGAGCTCCTACAAAAGAAGTTGCTTCATTGTTGTCAACACCTTCTAAACGAATAAATGCATCTTCATAATAAGGACGAGCTTGATTAGAAGCAAATTGTGAAACACGTTTTACTTCTTCATCAGTAACATAAACTCCTTGAAGTCGAGTAGCACTTGGTGCTCCTGAACTTAAATATAACATATCTCCATAACCAAGCAAGCGTTCTGCTCCTACACTATCCAAAATCGTTCTAGAATCTATTCCACTTGAAACTGAAAACGAAATACGGCTTGGTATATTCGCTTTGATAATTCCGGTAATTACATCTGTACTTGGTCTTTGTGTAGCAACAATTAAATGGATTCCCGCAGCACGAGCAAGCTGAGTGATTCTTTGAATACTCATTTCTACATCTTTTCCTGCAACCATCATCAAATCAGCTAACTCATCAATAATGACAACAACATAAGGCATCTTTTTAAGAACTTCTTCTCCTTCAAGTTCAATTTTCTCATTATATCCGATAATATTTCTTACTCCAACTTTGGAAAATATTTCATAACGATTTTCCATCATTTCAACGACAACTTTTAATGCTCTCGAAGCTTCTTCAGCATCAGAGATCACTGGTCCTAAAAGATGGGGAATATTATGATAAGGAGTAAATTCTACTTTTTTTGGATCAATTAGTAATAATTTCACTTCATCTGGGCGAGTTCTAAGTAAAAATGAAGTTATGATTGTATTCATACACACCGATTTACCAGAACCTGTTGCTCCCGCAATAAGGATGTGTGGCATTTTATCCAAATCACAATAAACATAACGTCCCATTAAATCTTTTCCTAAAATAAACATCATTTTTCGATCTTTTTTATCTGCTGGAATGTTTTGCATCAACTCCATCATCTTAACCATTGTAGTTTCAACATTGGGAATTTCGACTCCAACTGCACTTTGACCAGGAATCGGTGCTTCAATTCGAATATCACGTGCTGCCAATTCCATTTTGATGTTGTCTGAAATATTCATGATTTTACTCACTTTAACTGAAGAATCAGGTTTGATTTCAAACTTTGTTACAGCTGGTCCAATATGTGTAGCAATTAAAGTAGCATTAATTCCAAAATTTTGTAATATTTCAATCAATTTTTTACCTTTAGTAGCTGCAGCAGATGCATTCACATTTGACCTTGACTTAGCAGATGCATTTTCCAATAAACTTGTAGGAGGAAGCTTATAAGCTTGTCCTGGTTGAAAAACTGGAATTGTTTTATTTTCAACAACTTTTTCCGATTCTTTTGCTTCCTGTGTTTTTAACATGACCTCTTCTGATAATTTAGGTCGAATACTAACTTGTGCATCATCAAATTCACTTGCTAAAACAGCATCATTTTTATCCAAATCCACAAAAATAGATTTTTTTTGTGGTTCAACATTTACTTTATTGATATATTTGGGTTCTTCTATCATTTCTTGACTATAATCAAAAATCGTAGTTTGCTTTGCTTTCTTTTCTTTTTTATCATCTGCTGGTTTAAGCATCGCAAAGAATTTTTTAAATCCATCACGAATTTTTATTATTGCGGATTTATCAATCAATAAAACACAAGCCAATACTATTAACCCAATAATTACGACCCAAGTTCCTGAACGTGCAACTAGCATTGAAGTTATAGAAAACATAAAAGCTCCAAATAGACCACCTTGCGCTAAAATTGTCGAATTCTCTTTAAAATGTTCTGTGGTATGAGACAAGTAATTCTCTAAAACTTTCATTCCTAGCATTGTCTCATCCTGAGGAATGGCAGACCATAAAATAAATGCCAACAACAAGGCTCCAACTCCAACCATCATACGCGGAGCAACAGGCATTTTCTTCTTTGTGATGAAAACTGACATAGCATAAACAAAGAATACACCATAAATCACACCATAATAAGTTCCAAATAAAAAGCGGCAACATGACGCCAAAAATTGACCCACGAAGCCCATTTTTAAAGCACCGATGATCGTTACCATCACTAAAATAAGTCCATAAATTACGGTTAGATCATCGATTTCTAAAATATCTTTTTGTTTACTTTTTTTGCTTTGTTTCTTTTTTGCCACAAAGAGTCCCCCTATTCTTGTGTATGAATCTCAACAATTGCAGGTAAGATCATTGGTCTTTTACCGGTTTCTTTTAATACATATTTCGTAACTTTTTCTTTGATTTCCTGTCTTACAGCCATATTTTCATAACGTTTTTCCGCAACCGAAGTTAAAATTGCATTTTCGATAATGCTACCTATTTCTTTAACAATATAATCAGCTTCTTTTAAATAGATAACACCACGACTTTGAATATCGGGTCCGCCAATAATTTCTTTTGTTTTAAAATCTACAACCACACCTAAAACTATCGCTCCATCTGTCGATAATGTTTCGCGATCTTTCAATACCATACCACTTACATCCAAACTATCGTTTCCATCGACAAGTACCGTTTCAAGTTGCATCATTTCATCATATGAAGTGACTGTACCATCATCAATTTTACAAACTTGTCCATTATCCAATAAGATAATTTTATTCGCAGCCATTCCCATATCAAACGCAATATTAGCATTGGCGATCAAATGACGATATTCCCCCTTTACTGGAAAATAATATTTAGGTTTAAATAAATACATCATCATTTTTAAATCTTCACTCGACGCATGCATTGAAACAACTTTTTTGTGGTCCAATGAACGAACTTTGATCGTTTCTTTGTATATTTCATTTTCCATATTTGCTGCTTCTCTTTCAGTTCCAGGAACTATAGGCGAAGCAATAATTACTGTATCTTCTGGTCTGATTTCCAATAAATTATCTTCTTTAAGAGCTACTTTGTGCATTAATTTGAAGACATTTGAACCAGTACCTGACATGATCACGACAACATTTGTAAGATCTTGTTTAAATTGAGAACGCGGCACTTCAATTCCCATTGGAATACGATAATATCCTAACTTTTCAGCCATTCTTAAAATATCTCTTAGATGTTCATCATAAAAGAATACTTTCTTTTTAAATTTATTTGCGAGTTCAATGATTTCAATCACTCGATACATATTTTGAGAATAGGTAGTAATGATGATACGATCTTTTCTAGCTTCTTCAAAATAAGGTTCTATCTCACTTGTGATACGATGATAAGGTGCAGTATGTCCACTTCGAATTGCTCCTACTGATTCAGTTAAAAGTGCTAAAACACCTTTTTTACCAATTTCAGCAAGTTGAGTGATATCACAGCTAAATGCATCACTTCGTATATCATAATCCACAATGAATTCACTGGTATAAACAATATATCCTGAACCACTTTCAATCGCTAATCCGAAACCATCCGCAATCGATTGAGTCATCCCAAAAGTTTTGATTGTGATATTATCGATTTTAAATGTTGATGATCGTTTAATGCGATGAATCGCTGGAATTTTTATCCCAATTGCCTTACATTCATTTTCAATGATCATTGCAGTTAAAGGTGTAGTATACACCGGCACTTCGATTTGTTTTAATAAACTTGGTAATGCAGCCATCACATCATCATGACCGTGTGTAATAAATACTCCTTTAATGCGATTTTTATTTTCTATCAGATATTTAAAATCTGGAATGATCATATTAACACCGTGTTGATCCAATTCCGGATATTTAATTCCAGCTTCTATTACAAAAATCGATTGGTCGATTTCGACCACGATCATATTTTTACCATCTTCGTCTAAACCACCAAGTGCAAATATGCGTACTTGACTCATTATTATATTTCCTCCTTGAAAACTATAATTCATTATAACTTATTTTGTACATCTTTACAATAAAATACACTTCTTTGACATAGTATTACAAGGATTGACATACATTAAAGCAGGTGATCTTATGTTTACTCAAATCTGGAGTTTTATTCAACAGTTATTCCCCTACTTGGTTGGATTTATACAATCCAATTCATTTCCACAGCCTTTAGATAAACAGACAGAAACTTTGTATCTTGAAAAACTGTCTCAAGGTGATAAAGACGCACGAGATAAGCTCATAGAGCATAACTTAAGACTTGTCGTACACATCGTTAAAAAATTTGATTTTAAAAAAGAATTATTTGAAGATATGATAAGTGTAGGTACGATCGGTCTTATCAAGGCAATTGATTCTTTCGATGTTTCAAAAGGTCATAAACTAACGACCTACGCCAGTAAATGTATTGAAAACGAAATATTAATGACGATTAGAAATAATAAAAAACATGCCAATACATGTTCAATTGAAGATGCAATTGGACATGACAAAGATGGTGAACCAATTAAATTAGAAGAAGTCTTATTTGATGAAAATACAATGGATATTATAGATAAAATCATGCTTGATGACAACAAACAAAAACTATTAAAGTATTTAAACAATCTTACTGAAAAAGAAAAACGTATCCTTTATCAGCGTTACGGATTATTTAATCATGATGAAAAAACGCAAAAAGAAATAGCTGAAGAAGAAAATATATCACGTTCTTATGTTTCACGAATCGAAAAGAGAGCATTTACTAAACTTTTAAAAGCTTTCAAGAAAAATGAGGAATAATCTGATATAATACTTCTTGGTGAGGTATTGTATGAATATAAAATGTGTAATATTTGATTGTGATGGTTTGATGTTTGATACCGAAAAACTATCAAGAAAGCACTGGCATCTAATTATGGATAAATACGGTGTTGATATACCTGATGATTTCTTTGATAAAATCACAGGGGCTGGAAAAGCATACGCGAATGAAGTAATCAATTCAAATCCGAAAATTGCAGAACATATTGATGAAATTCGTAGTAATCGACTTCCTTTTTTTCAAGAATATGTTGCCCAAGGTAACTCACTTGCAAAGAAAGGTTTATTTGAATTAAACGAATATTTGCGCAACACTGATATCAAGGTGTGTGTAGCTTCAAGCAGTCATATTGATTATGTCAATTGGTTACTTTCAACCTTGAATCCGCAAATGACATATACAACTGTGCTCGGCGGTAATATGGTTGAAAAAGGAAAACCATTTCCTGACATTTTCTTAAAAGCGGCTGAAATTGCAGGAATCGAACCCGAAAATTGTTTAGTATTAGAGGATTCTAAAAATGGAACATTGGCAGCAAAAGCTGCTGGAATGCATCGTTGTTTCATTGAAGATTTGGTAAAACCAGATTCGGAGATGCAATCAGCAATTGAATTTCAATTAAATGATTTATCAGAAGTTATTAATTTGTTAAAAAGAAAATAAGATTATAAAAGACACATACCTATAAATAAGGTTATGTGCCTTTTTTTAAATTACCATTAATAATAAAAATACACAACTGATCGATGCTAAGACGCATACAATGACAGGCATTTTTCGATAAGCTAAAATAGTTGCTACGGCAATACCAATTATACCGACAAAAACATTAGAATCAACACTAAAAACACCTGGAAAAACTAGACATGTCATCGCAGTAAAAGGAATTAGCTGAAGAAATTTTTTGAATTTTGGACTCATCTTCATTCTGTCTAAAAATAAGGCTGGGATAAGTCGAGGAATAAATGTAACCACAAGCATTCCTAACATCATAATAAGCATTTCTTTTCTCATAGAGTTTCCTCCATTTTTACAAAGTATACTCCTATAAAAGCACAACCTAATGTTGAAATCATTAATGACCAACTCATTGATAAGAACTGACTCAATATCGTGTTTAAGATCGCAGTCATACAAATCAATATTACTATTGAAACATTTCCTTTTGCACTTGGAACTAATAACGAAATAAACATTGCATATAGGGCAATCCCAAAACTAGCAGTTACAATATCAGGTAAATAATTCGATGCAATTGCACCTAGAAGTGAGCCAAATGCCCAAGAAAAATAAGTAGTAAATGCAAGACCCGCAAAAAAAGGAATCGTCCAATTCTCCTTTTCAGTACTTGTAAATACCGCAAAAGATTCATCAGTTACCCAAAATGAAACCAATGACTTCAAACTCTTTTTTTCATGAGGTAATCGTTCCATAATACAAGTACTCATAATCAAATGCCGAAAATTCAAGATGAATGTCGCTATAATTATACTTATTATACTAGCCCCTTGACTAACCATTCCAACTGCCATCATCTGACTTGCTCCTGCATAGACTGATAATGACATAAAAACAGTTTCAAAAATTGAAAATCCTGCTTGTCGTGCCATTATCGCATAAGCAATCCCTACTGGAATAAAACCAAAAATGACAGGAATTCCAGATTTTAAGCCTGCTTTAAACTGATTTGTAATAAATTTTCTGTCGTTTTGCATCTATCAATTCCTCTTTACTCTGTAAATAAATTAGTATTAAACGTTAATTTTAAATGTTCATAAGCTTTAGTTGTTGCTTCGCGTCCACGAGGGGTACGATTTATAAAACCTATTTGAATCAAATACGGTTCATATACATCTTCTAAAGTCATTGGTTCTTCACTGATTGCACTTGCGAGGGCTTCTAGTCCTACAGGACCTCCTTTAAATCGTTCAATGATGCCTTTCAAATATCGAATATCTACTTCATCAAGCCCTAGTTCATCAACCTTTAAACGATCAAGTGCATTTTGTGTCACTTCTTTTGTAATATGTCCATCATTGAGAACTTGTGCAAAATCACGAACACGTCTAAATAAACGATTTGCGATTCGAGGAGTTCCTCTTGATCTTCTAGCGATTTCCACAACTGCATCAGGATCAGCCTTTACTTTTAATACATTTGCAGTACGAGCCACGATGCTTGTTAACTGATCTACATTGTAATATTCAAGTTTTGATACGATCCCAAAACGATCACGTAAAGGTGCAGTTAGATCCCCTGCTCTAGTTGTTGCGCCAACTAAAGTAAATGGAGGTAAATCTAAACGAATGCTTCTTACTGTCGATTCCTTACCAACCACGATATCAATACAAAAATCTTCCATTGCTGGATACAAAACTTCTTCTACCATTTTAGGTAAACGGTGGATTTCATCAATAAATAAAACATCTCCTGCTTCAAGTGTCGATAATATTGCAGCTAAATCGCCGCTACGCTCAATACTTGGACCACTGGCTGTTCTTACTTTCCCACCCATCTCATTTGCGAGAATATAGGCAAGTGTTGTCTTTCCCAATCCTGGAGGACCATATAAAAGCACATGATCCAAGGTTTCATTTCTTTGTAATGCTGCTTGAATAAATACTTTTAGATTTGCCTTTAAATCATCTTGTCCAACATACTCTTTAATCGACTGTGGACGCAAAGAGGCATCATCATCTATCATTAATTCTTCACTTGATACTAATCTTTCCATGCTATGTACTCCTATCTTTTAAACGATATCAAATATTGCAGTCCAATCTTTACATATTCATCTGTAGTCTTATTTGGAAAATTCGCATAATGCTTCAATACTTGCGAACATTCAGCTTGTTTATAACCCAATGCCTTTAAAGCTTCTAATGCATCACTGATTTCCTTTGATGTAGAAGCTTGTTTTGACTCTGGCTCTACTAATTTACCCTTTAAGTCTAAAATGATCTGAGAAGCAGTTTTTGCCCCTATCCCAGGCATAGATTTCATAAAAGTTGCATCACCTGTTTCTATTGCTGCAACAATTGCATCATAATTTGATGCTCGTAAAATATTCAATGCAGTTTTAGGGCCAAGTCCTTTTACTGAAATCAGTCTTACAAATAAATCTTTTTCTGATTTATTTAAAAAACCAAAAAGCGTATCTTCATCTTCTCTAATGTTTTCATATGTATAAATTTGAACTTCCTGTCCTATTTTTATTTGTTCTGTCTTCGGAAAATAAATTTCATATCCGATTCCATATGCTTCTACTACGATTTGATCTAACGTTATTACTTCAACTTTTCCTTTTATATAAGCTATCACTTTTCATCACCTATTACATTCTAACATGAAACGGCTTATTATAAATGAATTTTTTTCAATTAATTCTTTATATAGATTAAATTTAATACATTTGTATTTTCTAATATTTTAGTCATCAAATTGATCCTCCTACTATTATTATTCTAAATATTTTCGAGTTACCTAATTTTATTTTTGATTTTTTAAAACTAAACAATAAAAAAGGATAGAATTTAACCTATCCAGTTTGAAAATTTAAATTTTTGATGCAATAGCATATCCTTCGAAGGTTGCTTCCATAATTTTTCTTGGTTTTTCACAATCGCCAATTAAGAATACATCTGTCGTAATACCATAGAAATCTTCTGCAATTTCTCGATTTGCTTTGACACCAGTTGCAATAATTATTGTATCGGAATTTATTTTTTGCTCAGTTCCATCTTCAAGTTTTACATTAACACCATCACTTTCAATGCTTAAGCAACTTGTATTTAATAATGTTTTTAAATTTGATAAAACTTCCATTTTTTGACGTAATGCTATTTTGTAAAGCATATTACCTTGAGTTGCGATCGTATCCGTCATTTCAATAATGGTAACATTTTTATCTCGTAGTTCTGCTAATTCTAAACCAATTTCTGCGCCAATTGTTCCTCCACCAATAATGACTACATTTTTTCCAATTCTATTTTCATGTTCGATTGCCTCATAAAAATCGATTACATGATCTTGATTAATCCCAGGAATTGGTGGTGTCATTGGACTTGCTCCTACAGCCACAAAAATAACATCAGGGTTCAATTCTTTAACATTTTCCTTTGATGCATTAAAGTTCATTATCACTTCAACATTTGATTTATTAAGTTGATTTATTAGATATTTCAAATATAAACGAATATCTTCCTTATAATGTTCCATGCAAACATAATGCAACGCACCACCGATAACATTTGTTTTTTCTAGAAGAATAACTTTATGTCCTCTTTTAGATGCTGTAATAGCTGCCTTTATTCCTGCAGGTCCTGCACCAATAACGACTACTTTTTTAATCTTTTCCGCAATAGTAATCGTTTTATTAATAAAGTCTTCATTTGTATAATGAGGATTTACTGAGCAACCTACATTTCTTCTGTTTGTTGAAATATGATAACACTGTAAACAACGAATACATGGAACAATATCTTCTTCTTTTCCATCCTTTGCCTTATTAGGCCAATCTGGATCCGATAAAAAACTTCTACCAAATGCGACTAAATCAACCGTTCCATCTGCAAGTAAACTTTCTGCCTCATTTGGATTCATAATTGCTCCGACTACTGATACAGGTATTTTCACTATTTTTTTTACTTTTTTTGCATATTCTACATTGACCATATGACCTTTGAAATTAGTTGTCACCATATGAACATTTGCTTCATGATTGATATCTAATCCGCATGAAATTTGAACAGTATCAATATAAGGTTCCACTAATTGAATAAATTTTAAAGTGTCTTCAAATTGAATGGATCCATCAATCCATTCAATTGCACTGATCCGCATATCAATAGGATAGTCTTTACCAACTGCTTGACGAACTTTTTCTAAAATAAGTTTTGGAAATTTAGCCCGATTTTCTAAACTTCCTCCATATTCATCAGCTCGATGATTAAATAATGGCGATAAAAATTGTGCTGGTAACCAGCCATGACCGAAGTGCATAAAAATCATATCAAATCCCAAATCTTTGGCATTTCTTGCACTATCTGCAAATTTTTCAGCAACTTCATTCATAAGGATTTCATCCATTGCTCTAACTTCAGTACCATCATCACGAATAAAACTCATAGGTCCAATAGCATAGTCCTTTACTCTTGCATATTGACCTGCATGAAATAATTCAATTGATGCTTTCGCACCAGCTTGATGTGTTTTTCTAATCCAAGACTGTGCTTCTTCAACTGAATATTTATGGAACATACTTTCTTCATTAGGGCTCGCAAAGCTTGATCTACCGGGATCAACAACACTGTGGCCACAAATCACAATTCCAGCCCCACCCAATGCTTTCAACTCAAAAAAGTTTCCAATAGGAGCAGCCACGATCCTGTTTCTTGAAACCATTTTATTTATTTTTATCGGACTAAATAAGTTTGGATAATTCATATTAATTTTCTCCTGTATAAAACAAGGAATAGATTTCTCTATTCCTTAAAAATTATGCAACTTTTTCTTCTTCAACAGCTTGTTTATCAACAATTTTAAAGAATGGGAACCAAATTAAAGTAGTAATTGTAATTAATACGATTTGTAAAACGACAGCTTGCCATCCTTGAGCTAAGAACCCAGAAATAAGCTGTGGCATTGTCCAGTTTACTTCAACTCCACTTAAACGAGGAACTATACCAATCAAAATACTTAAGTAACTTACAGTTGTACAAATGATTGGACCAAGTACATAAGGAATTAAAAGAATGGGGTTCAATAAAATTGGAATTCCAAAGATAAGTGGTTCATTGATACCAAAAATTGCGGGTACAATTGACATTTTTCCTAATGTTTTCATACGTTTAGATTTTGCAATAAAGGCCATCATAAACGCAAGTCCAAATGTTGCACCGATTCCACCAGGTTGACAGAAAACTGAGAATGAACTTGTAATAATATTCGGAAGTGTCACACCAGCTTGCATAGCAGCTAAGTTTTCAGCACTTGCCGCCATTGTAAGCGGCGTGATCACTGAGAACAATGTATTTCCGTGGATTCCAGAGAACATAAGAAGTGTACATAATACTTGTATGACTAAATATGCTGGATATGACAATCCAATTCCAGATAATGGAGCTTGGATCAAAGTATAAATAACTTGGTGTAAATTACTAAATGAAGTCAGTTTCAACCCTTGCGCGATCAAGATTGCACCTACAAGTACAATGATTGATGGCACTAGTGATGCAAATGATTCTTCAACAATCGTTGGTACACCCTCAGGCATACGAATATAAATTTTCTTATCTAAGCAAAATTTAATGATTCTTGGAACTACTAGAGAAAGAATCATAGCTCCGAATAAACCTGGGTATCCTAACCATTGCGTAGGAATTGCAGTATATAAATCTGTAGGTGTAACTTGTAAAAAAGCCATTAATGTAATGATTGTTGCAGAAATTCCATTAATTTTAAGTTTCTCTGCATATTTAAATGGTAATACGATCACAACATATAGTGCAATAACACTCAAAGTCATGGATTGAGTATTCATAAGTATCATATTTAATCCTGTTGAACCTACGAAGCTTTGCCAGAATGGTACATCTAAGAAAGCACCTAAACAAGCAAATGATCCAATCATAATGACTGGTAGTAGAAGTTGGAAAGTGTGTCCTAAAGCATTTAGAAATAAATTATCAGATAATTTATTCGCTAAAGGCATCAATTTTTCCTGTAAAGTATTCATTAATCCATCCATAATATTTCTCCTATCCCTTAATTGATTCGATCAGATCAATGGCAGCTTGTAATATTTTATCACCATTCATCATACCGAAATCCATAGTATTGATAACTGTGATTTTCTCTGCATGATCAACAAACTTCTTTCTGAACTGATCTTTTTTGAAAGCGAGTTGCGGTCCTAATAAAATGCAATCTTTATCTTCAATGATACTTTCTAAGACTGCATCTGAATAAGCGGCGATTTCGCATTCTAACCCTCTTTTTTTTGCTGCTTCAACCATTTTGCGTACACATAATCCCGTGCTTGCACCATGTTGACAAACCAAAGCAATTTTAAGCATGTTTTACCTCCTTGTGCAGTAAGACCATTTCAATCGCAAGTTCTCTGATCGTTTCTGCTCCATTTAAATGATCAGCAGCATGAACCATCAGAATCGTTACATTTAAGTCTTGGTGTTCTGCATCGTAAAATAGCAAATTAGTATGAGCCTGATGGCTTAAAACTAAAGCTTTATCTGAAAGTTCTAATGATTTTTCAGATTCTTCAAAGTTTCCTTCCCGAGCTTGCTGAATGGCCAATAAAGCAAAACTCTTCGCCTCCCCACCATGCGCAATCATATTCATACATTCTTCTATTGCGTTCAAAACTCATTCTCCTCTCTTGCAAGATTTTTGCTTGTAGTTAATCCTACATTGATATTATGGAATACTTCATAAAAAAATAATACCATAGAATTTGCACTATCAAAGTGCAACTAAATATCTTTAAATTAAACAATTCCTAGTTTATACTTACATTAAATTGGAGGTAGTCTGTATGCATGAAAAAGAAATTGAACTTTTAAAATTATTGACCGTACAAAATACTTGGATTACCTCGGTTAGTTTATCTTATAGCTTACATATTTCAATACGTAGTGTTAAAAATTATATTAGTATTATCAATAATGAATATGATTTAATTCAATCTAGCCGTAACGGTTTTATTATCCGTGACAAAGAAAAAGCCTTAGAACTTATCAATAGTCAATCTAGTAAGGCACCTCAAACAACAGAAGAAAGAAACAAGTATATACTAAAAAAACTTTTATTATCTGATGAAAAATTTGATCTTGATGAATTATCTGATGAACTCTTTATTTCTCGAGTTACACTTAATAATGAAATGTCTAAACTAAAATTAAAACTTTCCGAATTTGAACTTATTCTCAAAACGAAAAATAATAATGTTTTTATAGAGGGTCCTGACACCAATAAGAAAAAAATGATCAGCGAACTAATTTATGAAGACTCAAAAAAATCATTTATTAGCTTAGACTTGATTCAAAGTTATTTACCTAATTTTGATCTATCATTAATAAAAATGATCATCGGGAATAATTTATCTCGGTTCCATTACTTTATGGATGATTTTTCACTATTAAATCTAGTTGTTCATATTGCGATTACAATGGAAAGATCAACCTATATCGATAATGAGCCAATTCCTAGAAAGAAAAAAATTGAAATCAATGCTCATGTTCAATCTATAATTAATCAGATAACTCAAGATATAGAAGACAAGTACAATCTAAAATTTACTGAAGACGATATTTATGAATTTTCTTTGCTTATTATGACTCGTGTCATTAACGAAAAGTATACTGATTCAAATATTGAACAAAAGGATATTGTAGGTCAACCTATTATTGATTTAGTTAATAAAATTCAAAAAAAGACAAAAGAAACCTACAATATTTCATTAAGTAATAAAGATTTTAAGATTCGTTTTTCACTTCATTTAAGAAGTTTATTGATTAGAATGGAAAATGGAATAAAATTAAAAAACTCTCAGATGTTGATCATCAAAAATAGTTATCCTTTTATTTATGATGTATCTGTTTTTATAGCTGATTTGATTCATCAAGAAACGAGTTACTTATTATCAGAAGATGAAATTGCCTATATATCCTTACATATTGGAGTTCTCATTGAAGAAAGAAAAGCAATCAAAATGAAAGTAAAAACTGTCTTCCTCAATCCGCAGTATTTCTTTAACCGTTTTGATGTTGTGGAAAGATGTAGCCAACAATTTGAAGATAAAATGCTTGTATTGGGTGTTGCCTCAACTGAAGAAGAACTAATTAAATTTGAAGAAGCTGAACTTGTGATCTCAACTGTTCCCTTTACTAAGTATCCAAACAATGAATTCATTATGATTGGATATGCATTATCTCAATCAAATCAAATTCACATTGATCAAATTTTAAACAAAATCATTCAAAATCGACATAGACAAAAAATTGAACATCAATTAAAAACATTATTAAGAGAAGATTTATTCTTTACTGGTAAAAATTTTACAAACGAAAAAGAAGCAATCCATGAAATCTGTCTTATTTTAGAGCAACATCAAATAGTAAACAATGATTTTAAAACAAAACTGTTTGAAAGAGAAGCAATCAGTTCGAGTGCTTATAGTAACATTGCTATGCCACATCCTCTTCAAATGTGTGCTAATCAATCCGTAATCGCAGTTTCTTTGCACCCAAATTCTATTCAATGGGGTATCAACCAAGTGAATGCGATATTCATGTTGGCGATCCATCAAGATGACCGCTTATTCTTCAAAGAAATATTTGATTTCATAACCGATAGTATTTCTGATCAAAATAAACTTCAAATGATTTTAAAATCAAAGACCTATTCAGAATTCATCGCAACTTTAGTTTCATTCAAATAAAAACGCTATATGAATTTGCGTTTTTTTCTTAATTTTGATTTTAAATGCAATTACAAGTTCAATCCTTACTTCAGATTTCGGAATAATATAGTGAATAATAAATTGTGTCAATACATTTATTTATAAAATTACTTCTTCGTACAACTATGTAGGCAATCAAAATCGCTAAAATAATAACTAATGCAAGTGATATACAACCGATCATAAATGTGTTCTAGATAGAACTTCTAAGTTTACTAAACTCCTCTGTATAACAATTTAATGAATATCATTGTACAAACAATTTACCTAATGTGTTTTGAAATGAAAGTATATAACATATAATTGTGGCTCAAAAGAAATTGTAACGACTCCATAACAGAATGTATGAACCAAGACATTAAACCAACTTTTTACTTTTTTGTTCCATAGGATGAAGTTTATTGTAAATTGAAATTTGCTATTAATAAATTGCTGTAATAAAAATGTAACAGCGGTTATTAAATTTACTGTAGAGGCAAAGTTTTTATTGCCACCGATTTCTTCCATAAATTGATTGTATATTTCAACCGAAAAAGTACGATATCCCTCACCAATTAATTAATTAATTAATTAGATTCATCAATCTTCTTCAATGAATCTTGTCTAATTTCTTCTTTTAATGCTTTCATATATTCTGAAAATGCAACATTATTTGTTCCATAAGTTAAATTAAGTTCATATTCTTTTTCAATCCATGTATCAATAGAGGCTTCATTATGAGAAATAAGTGCTTCCATATTATCAAGTGCTTTCCATATTTTAGCTTCAATCGTTTTTAATTCTGTCATTTCTTTAAATAATTCAGCAAATTCTTCTGCCAGGTTTTGCGGTAATAACTTTAATAATTCTTTAATTGCCTCATCTTCTTTATTTTCATCAGTTGAAGTTTTCAAAAATGCAGGAATGTCACCAGTAATAGCTTCTCCAAAGTCATGAATCACACACATTTTCAATACTTTAATATTATCAGCTTCAGGAAATTCTTCAGCCACAAGTAACGCCATAACCGCTAAACGCCAACTATGTTCAGCTACACTTTCATGTCTTCCGTTAGATGTCCAACTATGTCTTGTATTACATTTTAATTTCTCAATAACGTTTAAAAATTCAATTAATTTTCTTGGTTCCATATTTGTTTACCTCATAATTCCTTTCAAATTATACAATTTTGAAAAAAAGTAAGTATAGAGATATTCTTCTAACTTACTGATTTCATTTTTATTCTACAAACTCAAAACTATATTCATTGATAAATACTGTGTCACCATCTTGGCATCCAGCATTTCTTAAACTTTCATCAACACCCATTTTACGAAGAGTTACCCCAAATCGGTAAACATCAGAATCATTTTCAAAATTTGTCATTTTGAATAATTTTTCAACGCGATCTCCTTCGAGTTTCCATTGACCATTTCCCATATTCACAACAGTAAAGGCTTCTGGTTTAGGTTCAAATTTAAATAGTACCCCTTCTTCCACTTCTTCTTCATTTGTAAGTGGGAATTCAGGTGTTACTGCAATTAAATCAGCTAATTTATAAAGCACTTCATCTAATCCTTCATGAATAATCGTAATTGTAGGAAATACTATTACATCTGGATATGCTTCTTTAAAGCGTTTTAAATTTTCTTCTGCACCATCTAGATCCATTTTATTAGCTAATACAATTTGTGGACGTTCAGTTAAACGCATTTGATATTGAGCAAGTTCATTATTGATAACTTTATAGTCATCTACAGGATCACGACCATCATTGGCTCCCATATCAATGACATGTAATAATACACGACAACGTTCAATATGTCGCAAAAATTGAATTCCAAGCCCCTTACCTTCACTAGCACCTTCAATAAGCCCAGGTAAATCTGCCATCACAAATGAACGGCCATCACTTACTTTAACTACACCTAAATTGGGAACTAAAGTAGTAAAATGATAATCGGCGATTTCTGGTTTCGCAGCTGATACAACCGATAATAGAGTTGATTTTCCAACTGATGGAAATCCTACTAATCCTACATCAGCTAAAAGTTTAAGTTCGACTTGAACTTCGATTTCTTGACCTGGTTCTCCCATTTCACAATATTCAGGAGCATTATTTCGGCTCGTCGCAAAATGCCAGTTACCACGACCACCTTTACCACCGTTGAGAATGACAGCTTTTTGCCCAACACGATTTAAATCAGCGATCATAGCTCCGGTTTCAAAATTCGAAATGATCGTACCTAATGGTACTTTTACAATAACATCTTCACCATCAGCACCATGCATTTTTTTTGTTTTACCTACTTTACCATCTTCAGAAACTACTAGGCGTTTATAGTGTAGATCTAAAAGAGTAGATTTGTTGGTATCAACTTCGAAAATGATGTCTCCGCCTTTTCCTCCATCTCCACCAGATGGACCACCTAATGGAACATATTTTTCACGACGAAAAGCAACAAGTCCATTACCACCTTTACCACTTTTCAGTTTAATTTTAACTCGATCGACAAACATAAGATTCCTCCTTTACTTTGTCAAAATAAAATCCCCAATGTTGGGGATCAAATTTTATGCAACTGGGTATACAGAAACTTTTGTTTTGTCTTTTCCCAAACGTTCAAATTTTACAGTACCGTCACACATTGCGAACAATGTATCGTCTCCACCACGTCCAACATTAGTTCCTGGGTGAATTTTTGTACCACGTTGACGATATAGAATTGAACCACCTGTAACGAATTGTCCATCAGCTCTTTTAGCGCCTAAGCGTTTAGATTGAGAATCACGTCCGTTCTTAGTAGATCCTACCCCTTTTTTAGATGCGAATAACTGGATATTTAATACTAATTTCATGGCTTACACCTCCATTTTCTCTATTTTGATATATTGTGCATAACTTCTATGCATCGTTTCTAATTGAATGATTATCGTTTTTAAGATAGTTTGTGTTTCAAGATCATTTCGATTTGTAACAATCTTGAAATATCCATCTTCCATTTTATAATCAAATTCACTATTTGTGATTTCATTTAAGGCATTATAGCCTCCCATCACAATACAACTCACTCCTGCACAAATCAGATCTTGTCCACTTTCTGCTGACATTGAATGTCCTTTTACTTCAATCTCTTGAATCAAAGTTTTATGAGTTTTAATTTTGATCTTAATCATAAGAATTAAGCTTCGATTTTAGTTACAGTTAATTTAGTATAAGGTTGACGATGACCTTGTTTACGATGACTTGATCCGTCTTTTGCTTTATACTTGAAGATAACGATTTTTTTATCTTTACCTTGTTTTTCAACTGTACAAGTAACTTTAGCACCTTTTACGTATGGAGCACCTAACTTCATTGTTTTGTCTGAATAAGCAACAACTTTATCAAGAACCACTTCTGATCCTTCTTCTACGTTAAGTTTTTCAACGAAGATAGTTTGTCCTTCTTCAACACGAAGTTGTTTTCCACCAGTTTCTACGATTGCGTACATTATTTTGCACCTCCTTATTTTTTTCTATACTTAGACTCGCCATTTTAGGAGGCCAAAAGCACTTATTTTCCTAATTTGAGCGGTTGCAGTGCCAATAGAGGGCATACAACATAGTGATTTTAGCACACAACACTGCTACAGTCAATGTTTTTTTTGCATAATCGAACTAAAAGGAATGTCTGAAAAACTGCCTATTTAACGTTCAAATTGTTCCTGCTGAAGTTTAAATAATTCAGCATAACTACCATTCAAATCAATCAATTCTTGATGATTTCCTTTTTCTTTTATAATTCCATCTTCAACAACCAAAATTACATGACAAAACTTACTGCTTGATAATCGATGACTAATATAAATTGCAGTTTTATCCTTAATTACGATATCATTGAACTTCTCATAGACTTCAGCTTCTGCAAGTGGATCAAGGGCAGCTGTTGGTTCATCTAAAATAATAATTTTAGAATCTTTATAAATCGTTCTTGCGATGGCAAGTTTTTGTGCTGTTCCACCAGATAGTTCAATTCCCTTTGGATCATACCAACGTCCTAAATTAGTATTGATTCCATTCGGCTGACTTGCAAAGAAAGATCCAAGTCCAGCTTGTTCGATACTTTTTTGAACTTTTTCAGTGTTCGAATTTCCATCCTTTAATGCAACATTGTCATGTGCACTTAATTCAAATAATTTATAATCTTGAAATACTATAGATAACAGCTTTAAATAAGTCGATTGAGAGATTTCATTAATATCTACTCCATTCATTAAAATTCGACCTTCAGTAGGTTTATATAAGCGTGAAAGCAATTTAATAAATGTTGTCTTTCCAGCACCATTTCTTCCTACGATTGATATCCTTTGTCCTTCAGTGATCGTTAAATCAATATTTTTCAATATTAATCGATCTGAATTTGGATATTTAAAACTTACATTTTCAAAAGTTATTTGAAGTTTTTCATCAACATTAAATGGTAATCCACTATCCAACTCATCAATTTTCATTTCACTCAATTGTACAAAAGCCTCTAACATTTCACTACTTCTATCGATCACAAGTAATGATTCCATAATTTTTCGAAGTGAAGAGTCAAAAGTTGATGCAGCACTGATCGTCATTGTAAAAGTTCCAATAGAAAACTGGTTAATAATTGTTTGATACCCAACATAACCATAAGTTATCGCTGTTTGTATGATCGATGTAAGAACCGAAACCGCTCCATAAAGGTGTAAATTTTTGAATTCTTCACGAACAATTTTTTTAAACATCAAATCATCTACTTGTTTCGACTTATTCATTAAAAAATCAACGGCACCAAATAATCGGATTTCCTTATTAACTTTCACATCTCTCATCAAACGAATAAAATAGTTAAATGTTTTATTTAAATCAACACCTTTTAATGATTGATGGACTGTTTTTTTCTGAAAATACTTTTGGATCAATGTATTGACCACAATAATACCAAGCATGATCAAAACAAGATTAATATTGAAGCTGATTAAAATTGCCAAAGTTCCAAGCAGTGTAAATAAACTACTTAAAATCACAGGTACTGAAATAATAATATCATTGATTTCGCGATGAGTAGCAACCCCGATCGCTCGATGTGTTAAATCAATAAATTTAGGATCTTCTAAATGTGAATATTCGATCGTCATAACAATTTTAGAAATTTCTCGATACATCGAATTAACTACATTTGAACTTTCTACAGTTACGATTCTATCTAAAATAGAAATCAGAAATGAAAGCATAAATGGAATTGTAACTGCAAGTAGTACAATGATTCCTAAAACATCTAATCTTTTTAGTCCTAATAATTCATCAAGAATTAGCTTTGGTGCGAATACCGCAACAAATGGTAAGACTGCATTCAATAAACCACTAAATACGCTCGCAAACACATAGCGTCTTGAATGTTTCCAGCAAGACCTCATTATTGAGGTGATGACATAACTCTTTTTCATACGACATCCTCCTCATAATATTTCTTTTGAGCATCAAACATTTTAGCATACAAACCATTTTGTTTCATAAGTTCTGCATGGGTACCTATTTCATTGACACCTTCATTAGAAAGTAATAATATTTTGTCGCAGAATCGAGTGCTCGCTAAACGATGAGAAATAAAGATTGAAGTTTTATTACGACTCATCTTAGAAAACTCCTGATAAAGTTGATATTCGGCAATCGCATCGAGTGCCGCAGTTGGTTCATCCAAAACAAGAATATTTGCATCTCGATAAAATGCACGAGCGATCGCAACTTTCTGTTTCTGACCTCCACTCAATTCTATACCATTGATATCTGTATATTTTAGCATTTGTGAGTTCAAACCATCTGGACATATTTCAAGAATTGCCTCAAGTTTTGCCTTCTCAACAACTTCTTCTAATCGTTCATTATCGATTTCATTTGATAAAGTAATGTTCTCAGCGAGTGTTGTTGCATAGAGATTAATATCTTGAAAAACAATGGAAAATTCACTTCGATACTTTAGCAAATCAATTGTATTGATATCCACACCATTTAATTTAATAACTCCAGAATCTGGTTTATATAAACGAGACAACAATTTGATAATGGTTGTTTTACCTGCACCATTAACCCCTACTAATGCCAATTTTTCACCTGGTTTAATATCAAACGTTAAGTGCTCTAAAATTACTTTCTCAGTTCCTGGGTATGTAAAGGTAACATCACAAAATTCTATTTTGTATTGTCCATTAAAATCAAAAGGAATTGCATGAACTTCATCAACTTCATCTGGCTGATCCATGAACTTATAGTAATTTTTAATTGTTCCCATCTGAACTTGTATAAATGAGAAATCTTCAAAACATTTTTTTAATGCGCCTGAAAATAATGCAGTAGCTGTAAAATAGGTTGTAAACCAATCAAAACTGATTTGATCATTTAAAATTAAATAAATCAACAATAAATACACTATTCCATTTTTCACAAATGACAACAATAAATCTAACACTGTGACTTTCCAGTTATGATAAGCAATTTTCTTATAAGTTACATACAAAACATTATACATCGTTAATAATTTTTCAACGAACCAGCTTGATAAGTCAAACACTCGAATATCTTTACCATAAGAATAATCTCGAGTTACATCATTCCAGTTCCACATTCTTCTTTCATCCATCGATATACTTTGTTCCAATTCAAGGACTTTACTCATTTCTTTTTTTGTATACAAAAAATATAATATCGTGATGATAAGTAAAAATATTCCTAACAAGATATGCAAAGATGATAAAGTAACTGTATAAATCATCAACATGACTGCACTCTCTGAAAAAGTAAATAGTCTTGCATACACGCCTTCAAAACCTGTACTAAAGTTTGTAGCTGCAAATTGAGCAATATTAACTTCTCTTTCCTTTAGAGGATTTTCTAAATCTGCATAATTACGATTAAAGTTTTTACGATTACTGTCACGAAGCAGTGATGATCTTACCTCTTTTAGTAAACTCAAATAATCATATTTAATGTAAGTTTTTACAAAGCCAGAACCGCCAGCTACAACTACAAAAACAAAACAAGTCATCAAAATCACATTGATCCTCTGATGATTCATCATCTCTTGAATCAAGAAGCGCGGTACGATCAATGTTGAAACTGTAAATAGAAATGTCAATATAATATTCAATATCCATAGAAATGTAATTCTAGGATTAAACTTATATTGATAAATAATCATTCTTTTAAAGTTACTCATTATTCCCCTCTTTTCTACACATAAAAATATTGTTTCACACAATATCATTTCAATATCCATTATATTTCTATATGAGATACTTTTATATTAAATTAATTAAGTCTCATGATCATATTCCCCTTAGTGAAAATAATTATAACCTATAAAACATTTTTTCACAAACTTTTCTTAAATGCTTTATAATTGATTTATGCGAGGTAATCTTATGAAAATAACCCATATCAACATCAATGATTTAGAAGAAAAAAGTATTCGAGACAAACATCATGAATATGAATATTATCGTAAAAGAGTTGTTCCTTTTGATCCAAGTACACCTTCAGCTGTTGCAGTATATCGAATTCCTCCGAAAAAAAGTAATTTTCCTTACCATTATCATGTTAAAAATGTTGAAACCTTCTTCATCTTAAGCGGAAATGGCGAATTAAAGACAGTGGAAGGAATTAAAGCAGTTAAAGCAGGAGACTTTATCCATTTCCCTGCTAACCCTGATGGTGCACATAAACTTACAAACACGAGTGAAACTGAAGATTTAGTCTACATTGACTTTGATGCAGTTCATGATTTAGATGTATGTGTT
The DNA here is from genome assembly GCA_031551965.1 of Holdemania sp. Lineage (GTDB taxonomy): Bacteria > Bacillota_I > Bacilli_A > Erysipelotrichales > Erysipelotrichaceae > CALVGQ01. The sequence continues at coordinate 31,566 of JAVBMW010000009.1, forward strand.
TATCCAGATTCAAACAAAATCGGTATTTGGGGCAAAAATATCAATCAGTTACATTCCATTGAAAACGAAAAAGATTACTATGATGGAGAATAATCAAAGCTGTGTTATAAAATGCACAGTTTTTTCTTATCTTTCAGAATAAAATATACTGACATGAGTCTCATGTCGAACATAAATCTGAAAGGAAATTTTAAAAATGGTAGATAAAAAGAAACTTACCAATGAAGTTGGCGCCCCAGTCGCTGATAATGAAAACTCCTTAACTGCAGGTCCTCGAGGTCCGGTAGTTTTACAAGATGTATGGCTCTTAGAAAAAATGGCTCATTTTAACCGAGAAGTCATACCAGAACGACGAATGCATGCCAAAGGATGGGGTGCATATGGAAAACTAACAATTACAAATGATATTTCGAAATATACAAAAGCCAAAGTATTGCAGCCTGGTGCAGTTACTGATTTGTTTATTCGGTTTTCAACAGTTGCCGGTGAGCGCGGTGCAGCTGATGCAGAACGTGATATTCGCGGAACAGCAATTAAATTTTATACCGAAGAAGGAAACTGGGATTTGGTCGGAAACAATACCCCTACTTTCTTTATTCGTGATGTCCATAATTTTTCTGATTTAAATCGAGCAGTAAAACGTGATCCTCGCACTGGACTTCGTTCTGCACAAAACAACTGGGATTTTTGGACATTGTTACCTGAATGCCTACACCAAATCACAATTACCATGTCTGATCGAGGAATTCCTGCTACATTCAGGCACATGGACATGTTTGGCGAACATACATTCTCATTTTACAACAAAGATAATCGTCGAGTTTGGTGCAAATTCCACTTCTTAACTCAACAAGGAATCAAATGTTTGACTGATAAAGAAGCTGAAATCCTTAGTGGTAAAGATCGCGAAAGTCATGGACGTGATTTATTCGAAGCAATTGAAAAAGGTGATTATCCTAAATGGACAATGTATGTACAGATCATGACAGAAGATCAAGCAAAATGTCATTATGAAAATCCATTCGACATTACTAAAACATGGCGAGAAAACGAATACCCTTTAATCAAAGTCGGTGTTTTAGAGCTTAATCGAAACCCAGAAAACTTTTTTGCAGAAGTTGAACAAGCTGCATTCACACCTGCTCATGTAGTTCCAGGAATTGGTTTTTCGCCTGATAAATTTTTACAAGGGCGCTTATTTGCCTATGGTGACGCTCAACGTTACCGATTAGGTGTTAATCATAATCTCATCCCTGTCAATAAGGCAAAAGTTGATGTGAACGAGTATCATCGTGATGGTGCAATGCGTACAGACGGAAATTACGGAAGAACTGTTGCGTATACTCCAAATAGTTACGGCATTTGGATGGCTCAACCAGAAGTTATGGAACCACCTCTTGAACTTAAAGGTGCAATGTATTGGTATGACCCTAAAAATGATCCAACAGATGATAACTTTAGGGCTGCCGGTGAATTATATCGAAGCATGTCAGAAAAAAGAAAAGATGAATTAATCGATAACACTGCTCGAAATATAGAACCTGTAACTAGGAATATTAAATACAGACACGCAGTTCATTGTTATTTAGCGGATAAAGATTACGGAAGACGTATTGCATGCGCATTGTGCTTAAACTTTGATCGAGTCAAAGAACTATCAAAATTATCTAATGATGAATTAAATGAAGTAACGAAATTCCGTGATTGTTAAAAGTTATTTGTTGATTATATTAGGTCTTATTTTACTAGGCATCGGAACTATTGGTATTATCATTCCAATTTTACCGACAATGCCATTCTTGATTCTTGCCTTTAGCTGCTTTGCAGATACTCCAAAAATTAAAAATTGGCTTTTAAAAAATCGTATGATCTATTATTATATACAAAATTATCAAACCCGAACCTGTTTAAAAAAAGAAGTGGTCATCAAAAGTCTTGGAACTTTGTGGCTTACATTATTTATATCTATTTTAGTATCGAAAAAAATTGAAATAAATATTTTTCTAATTTTAATTGGCATTTCTGTAACAATTCATATTTTATGGATTTCAAAATCACGACAATAAATAAGCAGTGGTTTAAAATGATAAATCATCATTCTTATACCACTGTTTTAATATTGTAACTTTTTAACAGAAATTGATATCGGTTCTAAAACTTTAGTTTTCTAATACTACAATTTTAAGAATACCAATAATTTTAGTCATATCATAATCATCTAAAACTCCATAAACTGGATCATAGAATTGTCCTTTAAAGTATATAAGCAAATGATTTTTAGGGGTACCTTTTGCTGAAATTAAACTACAAGTTCCCAAATCCGCTTGTTTTCCCTTAGTATATGTAAATTTGGAAGCATGTTGAATACCGTAATAATCAAGAGTTTCAATAACCTTACTTAAACTTGCTTGCCATTTTCTACAATTCATTACTTGAATAACTTCATTAATCGATAAACCTGTTAACATTGCAACACAAGCTTGTCCACAAAGCCCCTCATCTGGTTGTAAGACAAGTGTAATTGAATCAATGTTTCTTATTGGTTTTTTAATATCATATGGACTATTTTTATTAATACGTGATAGTTGTTCAATAACTTCTAATTCAACTTCACAATTTTTATGATCAAGAATTTGATTAGCTAACGATTTAATAATCGGAATTAAGTAAAAGCCCTTTCCTTTGGGAATCAATTTGCACTCAAAAGATAAATCATTTACTTTTACATGAACAGGAATATTCCCTTTTATATTTAAAGTTTCCCAAACATTAAAGGGAATCGGAATATAATAGCGATCATTTTCCATGAAAATATTTGATTTAAAAGAAACCATTCATTTCCCTCCTAATTATTGCGTATAAATAGAGATAAACTCAGCAGGAATTTCATCTGATAACCAAACATTTTCATTTCCATGATAGAAATTAATGCCTGATCGATAAGCTCCTATCGCATCAATAATAAGTATAACCGGTTCATTGCCACGTCTTTTTCCGACTTTTGTTGCGGTTTCAATATCTAATGATAAATGAACATATTGACGATTTTGTGATAAAAGTCCTTTTTTTAATATGCTTTTCACAAATTTTTGAGCTGTTCCATGATAGAGTATTTCATGTGGAATTTGTTTTACTTTTTTTATTTTCATTTGAATAGAATGACCATAATAAGCTCTTATTCTATCTTTGTTGATTTCATATCTTTTCTTTTCAGATGTTACAACTATTTCAAAAATATCATCAATATCAATACCCCAATTATTTTTCTTATTTAAAGATGTAATAAGTTGATCAATTGAAACCCAACCTTCATTATCCATTGTTAATCCATATTCTTCTGGTGCATGACGAAGAGCATAAGATATTTCTTTACCTAGTTTTAGTAAGTATTTCATCACATACTCTCCTTTTGCGCTCTTTTCATAATTTTTGGCTGTAATACACGAAGATTCCCTTGATAGCTTTTTACAAACTCGATCAGCACAGCCGTTGCCTCGTCTTTATTCTCATCATAAATGATTTGCATTTCTTTGGGGCGAAGTTTTGATTTGGAGGCTATTTCAAAAATATCCGTAATTCTTGAAGCACGATGCACCAAATAAAAGCGACCATTTTCATTTAATGAGGATAATACAGCACTAAATAAAGTTTCAAGCGTTAATGTATTTTCATGACGGGCAAATCTAAGAAATTCATTTTCATTGATATGACCATCAATTTTTGTATCAAAATAAGGTGGATTACACACAACCACATCCACTTTTGGAAGTTCAGTATTGGTCACATCTCCATGGATCAAAGTAAAATTTAAAACTTTATTATATTCTAAATTTTCTTTTGCCAGTTCAAGCGCTTCTTTAAATAAATCAATTCCATAAATATGATTAGGGCTCTGAAGACTTGCATATAACATCAAAGCACCATTATTACATCCAATATCAAGTACTGTTTCTCCGTTATTTATTTTCATAAAAAGGCCCAAAAGAGCTGTATCAGTATTGCATCTGAACATGTCTTTTCTTTGATTTAAATAAATATTTGTACCTGATAAATAATCCATTTTATTTAGCATCCTCTTTCGTTAATTCAAACCAAAAACAACTTCCTCTTCCAATTTGACTTTCAACACCATAATGAGCTCCATGAGTGTCTAAAATTGCCTTTACAATTGCGAGTCCAAGACCTGTTCCTTTTGTCGAGCGTTTAAACCCTTTATCAATTTTATAATATCGATCCCAAATATATTCGATCTCAGCTTCTGGGATACCTGGACCTTCATCCTGTACTGAAACACGTACTGTATCTCCAAAGTCCTGACAAGTAATATAAATGTTAGTGTGATCTTCACTATGTTTGATCGCATTACTGATATAGTTATAAATAACTTGACCAATTTTAGTTTCATCAGCAGAGACTAAAGCTCTATCTGGTGTAACAAGCTCACAATGCAGACTATGTTGTTCAAAGAGTCCTTGACATAGTCTAACGATTTCTTTTACTTTAACTGCTAAATCAAACTGAGATAAATTCAAATCATAAGTTCCAGACTGCATTTTACTCAGTTCTGATAATTCAGTAACCAAATGATCCAAGTATTCTGCCTCTTGCACAATTACTGATAAGTGTTCTTCTCTTTTCTCAGGAATGTTTCCTGAAATATCCTGAATCATTTCAGCATAAGCTTTGATCATTGTAAGTGGAGTTTTTATATCATGAGAAACATTTGCAATCAAATCTTTTCTTAACTCATCAACTTTAGATAATTTTTGAGTTGCAGCATTAAGAGAATCCGCTAAATCTTTTGTTTCTGTAAAGCTACCACCTTCAAAGTTGATACTATAATCCGCAAGCTCTAAATTTTTTACATTTTTACGAATATCAACGATCGGAGAAGATATTCTTTGGGAAAAGAATATCGAAATGATCAAAGATAACACTAAAACCCCGATCGTTAATACTACAAATTGTGCTTGAAATATTTGCACTGTGAATTGAAGAAGTTCTACGGGGCTATTAATATATAAATAATAATTCTGTAATTCAGCATTTATTTTACGACCATATAAAATCATTTCCTGATTCACACGATCATTTGTGATAACTTTAGATACTTCATGAATACCACCTATAAATTCACTCGCTAATGAATTTGTGGTATCTAGTGAATCATATGAAACTTGTGCATAAGTAAAAGGCTGACTAAATATACAGGCAACACCTAAACTATCTTTACGATAAACGACATCACCCTTCTCATTGTAGATGATAGCACAAGCATTGTTATCTACGACAACTTGAACAGCCGTATCTACATCAGTTATTGTAGTATACGGCTTATCTATAATACTTGCTTCAATCGCATCAGCAACTTCTTGCATCATACTGATTTTATTTTCACGATAATACGGCTGAATCATAACAGTTTGTAAAAGTCCAAGGATCGCTAAGATCCCTAAGGCAAACATCATATAATAAAGCCAAATATTAAAGCGTATCCCTTTAAAATCAAGCTTCAAACTTATACCCCATTCCACGAATCGTTACGATAAACTTACGATAATCCTGTAAATTATGACGCAACATTTTAATATGTGTATCTACAGTACGATCATCACCATAGTAATCGTAATCCCATACTTCACCAAGTAATTTTTCACGAGAAAGAGCGATGTTTTTATTCTTCACCATATACAGTAACAAATCGATTTCTTTTGGTGTTAGATATACTTTTGTTCCATCAACAACGATCGAACGACCTTCCACATCAATAGTTAATCCTTCAAATTTTAGAATTTCATTTTCTTTTCCTCTTGAACGATCAATCACAACTTTGACACGAGCCATTAACTCTTTTGGTGAAAATGGTTTGATCACATAGTCATCAACTCCAAGTTCAAAACCAAATAACTTATCATATTCTTCCTGACGAGCAGAAAGCATGATCACTGGAACATTTTTTATTCTTTTAATTTGTTTACATGCTGAAAAGCCATCTAATCTAGGCATCATGATATCTAAAATAATACAATCAAAATCTTCTTGTTCAACACACTCAATAGCTTCAAGTCCATCACTTGCTTCTTTTACATCATAACCGTTGATCATAGCATATTCACGGACTACTTCTCTGATTTTTAGTTCATCATCTACTATTAATAATTTTGGCATATTTGTCACCTCTTAATTAGTTTATATCAATTTTAACACAACTTTGCACAATACATGAATTATCTTTATCTTTTTTTCCTTCAAAAGTTAAGTAAATGCCTTTCTCCAGAAAACTGTTATATAAAGAATAGGTATTTGGCATGAAAACTAAATCAAAATCACTACTTTCATCCACAACACTTACAAAAGCCATCATTTGACCCTTTTTAGTTAAATGTTGTTTTACTCTTGTAATAAGGGCAAAACCGTTGATTCTACCCATTTTATTTCGAAGTGCAGCCAAACTTTCTACTTTTACATTTTTTTCTTGCTTGATTTGAATGATCGGATGACTGCTTAAGTAAAATCCTAATGCTTCCTTTTCTCTTTCAGATCTTTCCAGGAAATCTTCCTTTGCCACAATAGGAACCGGTTTTGATACAAGGCCTAAATCAATGCGAGCTTGTCCATCGATTTCAACACGAACTAAATCAGCATAACTAATTGCTTCTACAAGGGATAACAACATACTTTTTCGATTCATTTTGAATTCATCCAAGGCTCCAGCATCAATTAAAGCTTCTATCGTCTTTCGATTAAAACGACGAGTCATGATTCTTGATACAAAATCATAATAATCAATAAATGGTCCACGTGATTCTCTTTCCTTCAATAATTCTCTACATGCCGCATCTCCAACATTTTTAATTGCTAAAAGTGGAAAACGAATTTGATTATTTTCAATAGTAAAAATGGTACTACTAAAATTAACTGATGGTGAAAGAATTTTATTTCCTCTTTTACGACATTCATCAATGTATTCAGCGGTTTTACTTTCTGAACCAACTACACTGTTGAGCAATGCAGTAAAGAATTCTAATGGTGCATTCGCTTTAAGGTAAGCCATTTGATAGGCAATCATTCCATAAGCAACAGAATGACTTTTATTAAACCCATAGTTCGCAAATTTCATCACTAATCGATACAATTCTTCCGCTAACTCTTTAGAATGACCTTTTGAAATACATCCATCTATAAAATCTTTTTCTAATTTCAGTAATTCATCTGCTTTCTTCTTACTCATTGCCTTACGTAAAATATCCGCTTTTGACAAAGTAAAACCAGCCATAACCTGAGCTACCTGCATAATTTGTTCCTGATAAATCATTACTCCATAAGTAGACTCAAGAATTGGTTTTAAATGTGGATGTAAATAAGTAACTTTACTAGGATTTGCCTTATTTTCTAAAAACATGGGGATATTTTCCATAGGACCTGGTCTAAATAAAGCTATTGTAGCGACAATATCATCAAAACAATTTGGTTTCATTTTACGAATCAAATTTTTCATTCCATCAGATTCCAACTGGAATATTCCAACTGTATCTACTGCCTGAATACAATCAAATGTATTTTTATCATCCATTGGTATTCTCATAATATCAAATGTAGGATGATCATTTTTTATTCTTTGAACGATTTCATCAATAATCGTTAAATTTCTTAGGCCTAAAAAATCCATTTTGATAAGACCTAATTCTTCCATATACTCCATCGTGTATTGGGTCGCGATTGTGTTTTGATCTAGTTGTATCGTTGGTATGATTTCATCTAAATCTAGTTTACTCATTACAATACCCGCTGCATGAAGACTTACATGTCGTGGTAATCCTTCTAATTTTTTAGCATATTGAAAAAGTTCGATCAATTGTGGATCAGAAAAAATTATTTGTTTAAACCGATCAGATTGTTGCATAGCAAGATCAAGTGTCATTTTTGGTGAAAAAGGTACAGCCTTACTCAATGTATCTACTTTTCTAAGTGGAACATCCAAAACCCGCCCTACATCACGAAGCACCTGCTTCGCACCAAGTGTACCAAAAGTGGCAATCTGGGCAATATGCTTTGAACCATATTTTTCTTTTACATATTGAATTACTTCATCACGTCGATCATCAGGAAAGTCTGTATCAATATCTGGCATCGATATCCGTTCTGGATTCAAAAAACGCTCAAATAGTAAGCCATGTTCAATTGGATCAACATGAGTGATTCCTAAACAATAAGAAACTAGAGAACCAGCTGCACTTCCTCTTCCTGGTCCAACATAAATCTTCTGAATTCTAGCAAAGCGAATAAAATCCCAGACAATTAAAAAATAATCTTCAAAATGCATCTGCATAATAACATCTAATTCATATTTCAATCGATTCTGAACTTCTTTCGGTATTGATCTGTTATGATATCTTTTCTTCAACCCTGCAACACATAGCTGAGTTAAATATTGACTACTACTTAAATCATTAGGGCATTCAAAAGAAGGTAAAGTTGTTTTTTCCAAGTTCATTTCAATGTTGCACATTTGAGCGATCATTTCAGTTTGTTTAAGATCATCTACAGCATACATTTTTGACAACTCAAGTGCACTTGTCATGTAACGGCCACTAACTGGAGCTAAAGTTTTATCTTGCACTGTCTTTGCGGTTCTGATCCCTGTAATGATACGATAAAGTTGCGCATCATTCTCTTCTCCATAATATACTTTAGGCAAGGCAACCGTTTTGATATTTAAATCAATGCAACATTTTTTTAGTAAATCATTTTTCATTCTCCAAAACGAAGATTCTTGATAAGATAGTCCAATATAAAAATCATTGATTTTTGTCTTTAAAAATTCCAACAAAAAACAAATTTGATTTTGATCTTCTAAAGTACAAGCAGGTTCTAATAAACCTCCTTCACCAAAAATAATCGTTATCCAACTTGTTTCGAATTCTTGATAAAGTTCAAATGGTAAACGATCATTTTTACCAGAAAGGTAACTAGAGGCTTTAATACAATTTTTGATACCTAAGTCATCTTTAGCTAAGACAACACAAGGAATGATATAATCATCGATTTCCAATGATAATTCTAAACCGATCAAAGGCTTAACATTTTCTTTTTTGCAACACGCAAAAAATTCCATTGCCCCATGCATTACATTTTTATCAGTACAAGCAACACTACTAAAGCCTTGCTTTTTAGCTAAATGTACGATTTGTTCAATGGATAATGTACTATCAAGTAATGAATAACAACTTCTAACATGTAGATGTACACTCATATTTTAACCTCTTTATAATCATATCACAGAACGCAAATTATAAAAATATGCTTTCAAAAATGTCTGCATCTTTACTAAATTATGGTAAAATAGTTGCGAGGTGATAGAAAAATGAAAACAGCATTTATAACTGATACTGGTTGTGGTAAAACAATTGAATCTTTTAGTAGTGACAATATTTTTTGTCTTCCTTTACAAATTTCCTATGATGAACAAAATTTCCAAGACATGGAAGATGTATCAATTCAAGATTGTCTTAATTTGATGAGTGAACAAAAAATAATGACAACTTCATTACCTTCATTAGGTAGGATCGAAGAACTATTTGAAGAATTGAAAAAAGATAATTATGAACGTATTATAGCCGTTCCAATCTGTAAAGGATTATCTGGTACGATTGATGCTTTGACTTTAGCAGCTAAGAATTTTGAAATTCCGCTTACTATTATAGATACTTGCGTGACTGCAGAGGTACAACTATATTTGATAAAATACCTTAAAAAAAATATTGAAGAAGGCAAAACGATTGAGGAACTGATGCCCAACGTAAACAAAGTAATTACTTCGTGCAACACTTTGCTGGTGCCTGATGATCTTCAACACTTGAAACGCGGCGGCCGTTTAACCCCTGTTGCTGCTGCTTTAGCAGGATTACTAAAAATAAAACCTATTTTACAAATCAATCAAAAAACAAATGGTAAAATCGACGTCCTTGAAAAAGTCAGAACTTTCTCGCGTGCATTAGATCATGTTTTTGAAATAATCGAGAAAGATAATCCCAATGAGAAAACTCTAATTACATTCGCTCATGTTGGTGATGAAGAAACAGCTCTGCAACTAAAAAAAAGAGCACAGGAATTATTTCCTTTATCAAAAGTACAAGTTATTCCACTTGCGAATTGCGTTTCGATTCATACCGGATTACGTTGTCAAGCTATTCAATACTTTAATGAAATTTAAGAGTAATCTTAAATTTTTTTTGAACATAATATAAATATGATGATCCTTTTTGATTTTTGATATTAATATAGTATAATAATACTGTTTTAGGAGGTTTTTATGCCAGAATCTGAAAATGTAAACGAACCCGTTCAACAAAAGAAAAAAAGAAAATTTAAATTCCGTCATTTCTTGGCAACTTTTTTAGTACTATGCATTCTGATTGCAGCTTGTGTTGGCGGTTTTGTACTTAAAATTGGTTATGATATGATTCAACGTTCACCTGAATTAAATACTGCCGATTTCGTTAACTTAGAATCAAGTAAGGTTTTAGACAAAGATGGTAATGTCATTGCTGAGATCGGAGCTTATTTACGAGAAAATATTTCTTATGAAGAAATGCCAGAATCTTTGATCGATGCTTTTGTCGCAATCGAAGATAGTCGATATTTTGGACATCCTGGTTTTGATATTCCCCGCTTCACAAAAGCATTACTGGAAAATGTAAAAGATTCGATCAATGCAAAAAGATTAGTTTTTGGTCAAGGTGGATCAACCTTTACGATGCAACTTGTAAAGAACACCTATTTTACAATTGATGATATCAATAATTCTGTTTTAGCTGAAAAATCAATTGATCGTAAGGTTCAAGAAATTTCTTTAGCTTTAGAACTTGAGAATACTGTTTCAAAAGAAACTATTTTTGAATTATATTTAAATAAATTAAATTTTGGTGGTAATATTCGAGGTGTACAAAAAGCAGCAATTTATTATTTTGGTAAAGATGCAACTGATTTAACGTTATCTGAATCAGCCCTTTTAGCTGGTATTATTAATCGTCCTAACGCCTATAATCCTTATACTTATTTAGATTATGCAACTATAAGAAGAAATACAGTGCTTGATATGATGGTCTATCATGGATATATAACCCAAAATGAAGCTGACTTAGCCAAATCAATCAAAATTGAAGATCAACTTGTAGGTGAAGATTACGTAATGAATCGTGAAGGCTATCAATATCAAAGTTATATCGATGCCGCTATATCTGAAACAATTAAAAAAACGGGTAAAGATCCAAGCACTACACCAATGATCATTTATACAAACATGGATCAAAAAGTACAGACAACAATTGATCAAATTCAAAATGGTGAGATAGAAGATATTGTTTTCCTTGATGATTTAATGCAAATTGCCATTGTCTGTATGAATAACAGTACTGGTGAAATTGTAGGTCTAGGTGGTGGACGTAATTATGAAGGTGCGCGTATGTTTAATCGTGCTACCGAAATGGTGAAGCAACCAGGGTCAAGTGTTAAACCTTTCTTATCTTATGCTTTAGCATTCGAGTATTTAGGTTGGTCAACAAATCATGTCGTAACAGATAGACCCATTGCCTATCGCGGTACAAATAAAATCGTTAAAAATTTTGATGGACGATATCGTGGTGATATGAGACTGGTTGATGCGATTGGAACTTCAATGAATACACCAGCCATTCAAACATTACAGGATGCTGTCGATACGATCGGCCGAAATAAAGTCATTGAATATCTAAATGATTTAGGCTTTGATCAAGTAAACACAAACAATTTTGATTTGGGTTATGCCATTGGAGGTTCAAGTTTTCAAGTCACTCCAGTACAGCTTGCGGCAGCTCATGCAACGATGATCAACAAAGGAATATATAACGAACCTTATACTGTTTCAAAAGTTGAATTTTTAGATGGTTCAGAACCCTATATTACAGTTGTTGAAACTAGACAAGTCTTATCTGAAGCCGCTGCTTATTTGGTCGCTGCAATGGAAGAACAATGTGTATCAGGGCCTTATGTTAATTATATGCAAATATTAAAACGTTCTTACCCTGTTTATGCAAAAACCGGAACATCCGATTGGGGTAAAGATGGTTTACAGTACGGAATACCTGAAGGTTCGCCAAAAGATAAATGGATGGTTTCTTCCACTACTAATTATACTACTGCTGTTTGGTTTGGGTATGACAAAGGTATTAAAGATCAAAACACCTATTTCGATGCCACTAAAAACAAATTAAACACTCCAGGAAGAATTTCTAGTTTGATGTTAAATACTTTGAATGATAAAGAAAATCCTCCAAAAGCAGTTGTACAGCCAAGTGATGTAGTTTCTATAGATTATATCTTAGGAACATTTCCCTATGCGATCGGTGTTGGTTATGAACATCTCTATACAAGTGCACTTATTAAAAAAGAGTTTTCAGAATTATCATATATTGGCTCTTATGTACCGAACACATTAAATGGAATGAGTATTAATCGTTATGAAGATGGTAATGTAGTAGTTACTTGGCAAGCAGATGGGTTTGAACCTACCAATGAAGAAGGTCTTAAAGATTTGACTCTTTATTACAAAGATCAAATTGTAGAAGCTTGGGGTACACAACTATTCAGCTATGCTTGGGTATTAGGTAATCCTCATTTCGTTGGTCAAGTATACCTAAATGGAAACTATGTAACTGATGTTTATAGTGATAGTGGAACCGCTTGGACCTGGGTCGAAGGATCTGGTAGCTTAAGAGTATGTGGTTATTACTACACTGATTCCGGAGTTACATCAAATCAAGTTTGTTCAAATTAAAATAAGAAAAACAGATTTTTTTCCTTAAATGGGATCAAAATCTGTTTTATTTTGTGATTAGTTTAATTTTGATTTTCTAACGCTGAAAAATAAAATGATTCCCGATATCGAAATAAAGAATAACATAGATTGAATAAAAGGCATAAAGTTATAGGTTCCACCTTGCCAAAATAATCCGAAATCACGACTCATATAACTCATTGGCAATAGCTTAGCGATAGGTTGGATTACATCTGGCAAATCTTTTACTTGTACTCCCATCATGCCACTAAAAAACATAAAAAAGAAATACAGAGTCATTGTTACAGCATATGTCGGTCCAAATTTTTTAAAGAGCATCGCAAATCCATGGGCAAGCATAAACATTGCAGCACCTATTACATAAAGAGATAATAACCAAACAATCGTGGCATAGAATGTTGGAAGATTAATATCCAGAATAATGGCGTCACAGATTCCAAAAATAAGTATTGCAACTGTCAGAAAAATCAAATGCGCAATGATTTTATATAAAATCATTATTCCTGTTCCATATCCGAACAATTGAATTCGAAGTGGGATATCTTTTTCTAATTCTTGAGAGTAAGTAGCAGAATGTCCTAATAAAATCACCGCCATCGGAATGATCAAACTCATCGTAATAAAGAGTTGAGTTCTGGTCTCTTTAAGATATTCTACAGGTATAGTATTAAATGCACCATATCCGATGATAATCGACATCAAAATTGGAAAGAAGATTCCAAAGATGATCGTAAAAGGATTTCCCATCGCATTTTTGATTTCATAAGAGATCATATTCATATGCAAACCTTTTTTATCGTTCATTTTATTTTTCTCTCCCTCTATTAAAGTGATGAATCGCATTGATCGACATAATTTCGATGTCACTCGAACTTCGTTTATAATCAATATTTTCATTTATAAATAACGATGAAATTTTGTTTTCATCATCTATATTTGAACATGAAATCGCAATTAAATGATCTGGTGCTTGTAAATGAGGTAAATCCTTAGTTACGGTTTGATTGTAAGTATTTTTTTGCAATATAAAGATTGTTTTGCCACAATATTTTTCAAACAAACTATCACGCTCACCAAAATCAACGACATTGCCATGATCCAAAATCAATATTTTATTCGTTAATTGTTCTAATTCTTCATAATAATGTGACACGATACAAAGAGTAGTATTTTTATCTTTGTACCACTTGTTTAACATTCCCATCAAACTTTGACGAGTTTCAAAATCGAGTCCAGAAGTAACTTCATCAAAGAAACAGATTTTTGAATCTTGCATCAATACTAAAATAATGGTTAAACGCTGTTTTTCACCTCCTGAAAGTGATTCAAACTTTTTCTTTAAACATTTTTCAAAATTAAAATATTCAATCAATTCTTTGAGTTTTGGATTATTCTTGATTTTAGTATTCAAAATACATTCCATATTACTTTGAACATTCATATTGTTACTGTAGTTATTAATTTGTAAATGAACTGCCATATCCTCTTTTTTAAGATTTGTAGAAATCGTACCACTATAACTAGTCAAACCTAAGATCGATTTGATCAAAGTCGTCTTACCCGCTCCATTAGAGCCTATGATACCAACTCGATCATTTTCATTCAAAACAATCGGATTTGTAATATTTAAAGCTATTTGTGTTCCATATTTAACTTGAAGATTATGAATTGTAATCATATGATCCCCTTTCTTTTATAACTAAAGAATATCATTAACATATGAATCTGATATGAAGATACATTGTAGATTATTTGAATATGATTTGAGCTACAACACAATTTCCTTCATTGAATATTTCTACAGAACATTGAATGATTTGAACATAATAACTAACGATATATAATCCTAATCCATGTCCCTTTTCTTTGTTGTTGCTTGTAACGAAAGGCTCAAAAATATGAGGAAGTAATTCTTTATCAATTTGAGTTCCATAATTTCTAATTGTAATTGATTTAAAATCATATGTAATTTCAATTAATTGATTTTCTTTACTATGTACAACCGCATTACTCAATAAATTATCGATTATTTTAATTAAAATCGAACGATCACTTACTACAGTTTCCATCGAACCCAAACATTTCACGTTAATATTTTTAGAAGTTATTATAAATTGAATATTGCTTAAACAATCCTCAACTAAATCATTAATGTTCAATACCTCCAACTCAAGTTCTTTATTCTTATTCAAATATATTATTTCATCTACGATCTTTTGCATCGATTTAAACTGCGCTTTAACTTGTGGTAGATATTCATCTGTATTTTCATACTTTCCAACTTTTTGAATCATTCCTTCAATCAATAATAATCCTGCTGAAATCGGAGTCTTTAATTGATGGGAAGACGCTCTTAAAAATACCTCTTGCCGTTTATTTTCTTCTTCTAATTGATGATTTTTTTTCTCTAATTCTGTATAGTTATCATTTAATTTATGATATAAATCATTTAATGATTTCGCTAAAATACTGATTTCATCATCTCCTTTTAGATTTAAATCAGTAACTTCAAATTTCTTTGAACTTTTTGCATTTTATACATGGTGAAATATCTTTAATATCGGTTGTATAATACCATTTGAGAAAATTTGTGAAAAAATCAATATAAACAAGAAAGTAACTACAACGATCATTGGCAAACTTTGAAATATGATGGGTCTTATATCATTCATATCAGGACTCATAACAGACATCATAGTAATGGTCGTGTGATCATTTTCAGTAGTAAAAGCCATATAATTTGTAAAGTTATTCACTCCATCACTCACGCTAAATTCAGTAATAAAAATATCATCTGTTCGCTGATAAAAACGAATTTCTGGATCTTTAAAAGTTAATTCTCCAACATTAAATTTAAATTTAAGTTCGAATGGGTAATCATCAAAAAAGTCTTCCTTTGGAAGTAATTTATCTATTAATGAATCCACATCAATTAAAGAATCATCCCATTCTTTATCAGAATTATTGATTTTCTCTTGTAAATGATTAAGTAAGTTAATAAAATCCTCATCTTTTAGCTCAATTTGAATCTCAAAAAAAGTATTATATAAATACAATTCATTGCCATCTTTTGGAATTTCTAGAGTGATCGTCGCAGATGGATTACGCAATACTAAATCATCATAATTTTTATTCTTTATATAGTTTAGTTGTAGCTCATAAATTGCCTCTACATTTTTCTCACGATTGTAGTCAACATATAACGAAGGCAACATTAATGAAAAATAACAAATGATCAAACTAACGATCACGGTTGCTATTGCTAAACTATAGAATAAATTTTTCTTCGATAAGTTCATATTTTACTCCTGACTATATTTATACCCTATTCCAATAATCGTTTTAATACAATCAATAGGTAGTTTTTTTCTTAAATTTTTAATATGAGCATCTATGATTCGATCATTACCAATATAATCCTCATTGAATATCTTTAAGATAAGCTGTTCACGGTTAAACACTCGATTAGGTTCACTCATCAAGGTATATAACAATAAATATTCACTTAAAGTTAACTGTAAAGGTTGATTATTATAATAGGCTTGATAAGAACTTTCATGGATAATTAAACCACTAGTTATTTTAGGAATCGAGTTGCTTCGCCTTAAAATTGTTTCGATTCGTTTGAGTAATATAAGTGGAGATACTGGTTTAATAACATAATCATCTGCATAATAGTTAAATGCTTTGATTTGTGATGGTTCATCATCAATTGCCGTAAGCATAATTACTGGAATATCGATTTTATTTTCTCTAATAACCTGTAATAATTCCATCCCTGAAATTCCTGGAACCATGATATCCAAAACAGCAAGATCAAAGTGCTTTTGCAAAACAAGTTTCATTGCCTGATGACCATCCATTACATGGCTTACTTCATGTTTTGCCACCATCATATATTCAACCAAAACTTCTGCAATGGTTGGCTCATCTTCTAAAAATAATATTTTAGCCATTAACATTCCCCCACTCATTTTTTTTATTTTATCATATCAATATGAAGTTCATATGAATTAACAGAAAAAAAAACAGATTTTCTTCCGAAGAGTAATAATCTGTCTTTTATAGTTATAATACAATTGCGATTACATTTCCTTTACCACGATTTACCAGTTTAGTGAGCACCCCTTGTAAACGGACTCTTGCGGATTCTGGAATCATGGATAGTTTAGAATTCATACCATCGCGAATGAGTTCAGATAATTTTCTACCAAAGATATCACTTTCCCAAATTGTATCTTTGTTTTCAGCATCTCTTAAAAGATACTGAATGAGTTCTTCACTTTGATCTTTTGACCCGATAATTGGCTCAAAGATACTTTCTACATCAACTTTGATCATATGAATACTTGGAGCTAAAGCACGGATTCTTACACCATATCTGCCCTGTTGCTTGACAAGTTCAGGAGTGGATAAATTGATATCATGAAGTGATGAAGAAGCAAAACCATATCCAGTTTGTTTAACCATTTTTAAAGCACTACTAATCGCATCATATTCTTTTTTCGCAACACTGAAATCTTGAAGCAATGAAATCAGTTGTGCCTTTTCACTAATTTCTTCACCAAGTATTTCTTTTAATACTTGATTATATAAACCAGGATTGACATTCAACTCAACATGGGCAATCCCTTTACCAGCATCAACAAATGATAAATTCGCATTTTCAATATTTTCATTTAGTGATAAGGTTGTAACGATTTCATCCACTTCTCTTAATTTTGATATCGCAACCATGGATTCACTGATCGATTCATTTAAACTTTGTTTCAACCAGTGATCATCCGAAAGTACACTTACCCATTTAGGTGTTTGTACATCAATTTGAGATACAGGAAATTCATACAATGCTTCTCTTAAAATTGTATGAATATCAGCTTCTGTTAAACGATCACACGCAACTGGTAAAACTGGTGCTTGATATCTTTCTTGAAGTTTTGTTACTACATTTTTGCATGTTACTGATGTTGGGTCTTTACTGTTTACAACGATTAAGAATGGTTTTCCTATTGAAATAAGTTCATTGATCACTTCGCTTTCAGCTTCAATATAGCTTTCTCTAGGCAAATCAACAATACTTCCATCTGTAGTTACAACGATCCCGATCATTGAATGATCTGTAATTACTTTTTCAGTACCCACTCTTGCCGCTTCATCAAATGGAATCGGTTCTGAGAACCAAGGTGTGTGAACCATTCTAACTCCATTTTCATCTTTGTAACCTTTTGCATCAGGTAAAATAAACCCAACACAATCGATAAGTCGTACTTTTGCATTGAATCCATCATCAAAAGTGATGGTTGCAGCATTGTTTGGGACAAACTTGGGCTCCATTGTCATGATTGTTTTGCCTTCGCCACTTTGAGGTAATTCATCTGTCATACGAGCTTTTTCAT
Source organism: Holdemania sp. (assembly GCA_031551965.1). GTDB lineage: Bacteria > Bacillota_I > Bacilli_A > Erysipelotrichales > Erysipelotrichaceae > CALVGQ01. The sequence continues at coordinate 49,797 of JAVBMW010000009.1, forward strand.
ATTCATCACTCACATACGGTAAAACAGCTTTTTCCATAAAGTTTTTAATAAACGTAGATTTTCCAACACGAACTGGTCCCACGACACCTAAGTAGATATCACCACCGCAGCGTTCCCCAATATTTTTTAGTATTTCTGTGGTTTCCATAATGCCCTCCTTACTAGTTGAAGTATATGAGATGGGTTTTTGACTTATTCCATAACAAGTCAAAAAAAAAGAGAAATAATGAATATTTCCCTTTTCAAGTAATTAATCTAAATCATCACCGTTAGATTCAATAACTTTTTTATACCAATAGAATGAATCTTTTTTATAACGATTATAAGTTCCATTGCCATAATCATCTGCATCGACATAAATAAATCCGTAACGTTTTGCCATATCAGCAAATGAACAACTCACTAAATCAATACAACCCCAAGAGGTATATCCCATTACTTCAACTCCATCATCAATGGCTTCATCAATAGCTATGATATGTTTTTTTAGATATTCAACTCGATATGGATCATGAATTGCTTTATCTTCCTCTAACTTATCTGCTGCTCCTATACCATTTTCTACAACAAACAATGGTTTTTGATAACGATCATATAATTCATTGAGAGTAATTCTTAATCCAAGAGGATCAATTCCCCAACCCCATTCACTATATTCAATATATGGATTTTTAAGTGTTCTTAAAAAGGATCCAAGAGGTTCAGACTTTTCTTTGTCTGCACTGATTACTGATGTTAAGTAATAGCTGAACGCAATAAAATCAACACAACCTTCTTTTAATATTTGTTCATAGTTATCAACATAATTAATATGTATATCATTCTTTTTATAATAACTTAGAATCGTTTTGGGATAATACCCCTTAACCATAACATCTAAATAAAATAAATTAATCTGATTATCCTGAAGAGTAGCAAAAACATCATTTGCATTACAAGTGTAAGGGTAACATTGTAATCGAGCAAACATATTTCCAACTTGACAACTTGGTGCCATTTCATTAATATATTTCACTGTTAAAGCACTGGCAATAAATTGATGATGCAACGCTTGATGAATGCATGATAATTCATTTTGTTCACTGTTTTCAACAAAAAGCCCACCACCTAAAAAGCTCCTGCAACCAATCATATTAATCTCGTTAAAAGTTAACCAATATTTAACTTCACCCTTATATTCATCAATTAAAAATTTAGAATATTTAGTAAAAAGATCAATAAGTAGCGGGCTTTCCCAACCATTATAATTGTCTGTTAAATATACTGGCACTTCATAATGAACCATTGTGACTAGAGGTTCAATCTCATATTTTTTTAATTCTGCAAAAACATTATGATAAAATTCTACACCTTCTACACACGGTTTTTCTTCCATGCCTGTTGGAAAAAGTCTGCTCCATGAAATAGACATTCTAAAACATTTAAATCCCATCTCTGCAAATAAAGCAATATCTTCCTTATAATGATTATAAAAATCGCTTCCCCTATGGTATGGAAGATTGGCATCATTTTCATTAGCCTTATTGCTTAAATAATCCTCAAAAGTAAACCAATCTTCTAGTCCTTTGTCTGTAGTTTTTCTATCAACAAAACCAATATAATCCATATGCGATGGTCCTCTTCCACCATCGCAAAATCCGCCTTCGTATTGTGCTGCAGATGTTGCACCACCCCATAAAAAATTTTTCGGAAAATTCATAATTTATTAATCCTTAACAAAGAAAAACGAATATGCAAATGACAACATAAATGAAACAACCAAACAAATAATACAGTATATTAAATTATTTGTTCCATCCATATATGCTGGTAAACTAAAAATGTTTGGCATCGCATAAGCATAACATTTCACATGTAATAGCATATACAACGCTCCACTTACTGCACCACCGACAACGGTTGCAATTAGTGAATGCTTATATTTTAAATTAATAGTATAAAGTGCAGGTTCAGTTATTCCAAGGATACCTAAACTACCACTAGAAATCGCAGCAGCTTTTAATTTTGTGTCTTTGATTTTTAAAGAAGCACCAAGTGTTGCACCTGCAACTGCAAAATTATTAAATAATAATGCAGGAAACAAGAAACAATATCCATATGTCATAAAAATTTGTAAACTAACCGGTAAAAGTGAACTATGCATTCCTGTTATAATAATAAACGACATAAATCCAGTAAATAACGCTCCAGCCAAAGGTCCTGCATTTGTAAATAAACTAAGAGTAACAGAACCAAGTAGATTCCCACAAAAATTTCCTAATGGTGCAATAAATGCAAGTAATAATGGCATTACTACAACAAATGTAATCATGCCTGTAAAAACAAGACTTATATTTTTAGGCATATATTTATCTACAGCACGATATGCATACGAGAAAATTATTACGCATAAAATTGTTGGTAATACTGATGAAGCATAACTATATGCGGGAATATTTAAAAACAAAAATTGCAGAGATTCTCCATAGGTTTGTGCTCCAAATGTTGGATACATTAAACAGCCTGCAACCATTAATCCAATTACTTCATTCAATTTAAAGCTTTTTGCAGTTGTATAACCAACCATAAAAGGTAAAAAATAAAACGGTGCATCTCCTAAAGAATTTAAAATTAATACTACTCCATTTCCACTATCCATTAACCCAAAACTTACAAGTAACATAGCTAAACTTTTTAACATACCTCCTGCAACAAACGCAGGCATAATAGGCAAAAATATTGCTGATAACACTTCAAATATTTTATTGAAAGTAGATACTTTTTCAATAGCTACAACATCAATTTCATCATTTATTTCATCGTTTTTCTTTAATTCAGCAGTATTACAAAATTCTTCATAAACATCCTTCACATGAGTTCCAATTACAAGTTGAATTTGATTCCCCACTTCTTTAACTTGAATAACTCCATCAATTTTCTCTAATGCAGATTTATCTACAGCAGTTTTGTCTTTTATAACAAATCTAATTCTTGTAACACAATGGAAAACATCGCTAATATTATTTTTATCGATGACTAGTAGAATATCATTACATAATTTTTCGTATTTCATAAATTTTTCTCCTTTAATAAATAAAAGCCAAACAAAAATCAATTTAAATGACTTCAGTCTAGCCCTTTTTGGTAACTATCTTACTTTTATTTAACAAATTATTGATATGAATCATTAAATAACCCTTTTCTTCGCTTTGTATCTCAATTTTATAGTTATGTTTTAAGTATTCATTGATCAAGTTGACACATTTTGTTGTTTCTGGATATTGTATTTTTAACATTCTGAATACAAAGTCATCTTTAATGTTTTGTTCACTGCTTGCAGAGTCGGAAAAAACACGATTGCCAAAGTATTTTAGATGAGTAATAAAACGATCATAATAAATAGATTCTTTGTTTATTTCCATCTCAAAATAGCTTTCAACAATATCCACGACTTTATGTATAAGTTGTATCTTTTTATCACTTGATTCTTCATTTCCAAAATTAGAAAGATTAATGATGTGATAAGCAACAAATCCAGCTTCGTCAATAGATAACTCGACTTGTGTAAATTCTTTAATAATTTCTAATGCTTTTTTACCTAGTTCAAATTCTTTTGAATAGAAGTTCTTAATTTCTGATAACATTTCATTTTTTAATTCAATATTATCTTGGACCCGTTCTACTGCTGAACTGATATGATCTGCCAACATAATTGTCGCAATAGAGGTTGGTTTAATTTTCAATTGTTCTTCTACTTGGTCTAAAATTTTTATGGCAATTTCAAAAAACTGGGGTTGAATATATTCAAATGCTTCAAGAAAACGACTTTTTTCTTTTTCTTTTAAAATAAATGTCTTCTCAATTATTTTGGCATCAATAAAATCTCCAACTTTCTTTAAGTAAGCAATTCCTTTACCCATCAATACGATTTCAGTATTATTTTCATCTTTAGATACAACTACATTATTATTGATGATTCGTAAGATGATAAATTGTTGATCATTATTTTGCATAAGCTATTTCATCCCCTTTTTTAATTATTCCACTTAGTGATTTAAATGATATATCATACTCATTGTGATTAGTAAATACAACAATTACTGTTGGATCAAGACCTTCTCCTTTGATCAATTCCTTATCAAAGTAAATAAGATTTTCTCCTTTTTTAACCTTTGTATGTAATTGTTTATAAACTTTAAAGCCTTTGCCATTTAAATTTATCGTTTCAATTCCTATGTGTATAAGTATTTCTAATCCATCGTTTCTTCTTAAACCTATTGCATGCAATGTTGGAAATATCATTGTGATTTCACCTTCAACAGGACTAGATATTGTATTCTTACTAGGATATACTGCGAATCCTGGTCCAATAAGTTCTTGAGCAAATGTTGAATCACTCACTTCCTTTAGTGGAACGTAGCTTCCATCAAGCGGCGAATATATACACTTATCCTGTTTTCTTTTAAATATCATTACTATTTATACCCTCCTTTCTATTTTGGATAAAAATTAAAAAAGACCAATACCCAAAGAACACTTGTTCATTAGATGTCGATCTAGCCTAATTAAAGTAACTTATCTAACTATCTGTATTTATTCTAGTCAATATATATAAGAATGTCAACTTGAAATCGTAGAAAAAAGACACAATTTCTGTGCCTTTTTGTGATGATAGTTTAAGATTTATATCCACATGAGTAAGAAACATGTGAGGATAACTATCTTTTTATTATTTAAAACGATCTTTCTTTGAATAAGTTGTATGAAGTAATTCATGTGATAAGTGTCCACATGGTTCTTTTAAGAAGTTTTCATACAATTGTTTGATTTGAGCGTTTTCATGTGATTTACGAGAAGGCATGATTTCATCTTCTTCATATAGAGCTTTTGCACGTTCAACTTTCCAGTCGATATTGGCACCATTGCGTATTGATGCAGGAACAATTGATTGTCCTCCACCATTGACACAACCTCCTGGACATCCCATGATTTCAATGAATGCATAAGGAGACGTACCAGCTTTGATTTCTTCAAGTAAAGGTTTTGCATAGGCCATGCTTGATGCAACCGCAACAGAAACTTTCATACCTGCGATTTCAAGTGTTGCAGATTTTACTCCTTCCATACCACGAACGACTTCATAGTCTACTTGATCAAATGATTTACCTTCAAGTACTTCTTTAACTGTACGAAGTGCTGCTTCCATAACTCCACCAGTTGCCCCAAATATTACTCCAGCACCTGTGTATTCACCAAACATATCTTGATCAAATTCTTCGTTTGGCAAGTTAGGGAAATCGATACCATACATTTTAACTAAACGACCTAGTTCACGAGTTGTTAATACTGCATCAACATCGCTATAACCATTCTTGAACATTTCAGGACGTTTGATTTCTGCTTTTTTCGCAGTACAAGGCATGATCGATACAACATAAATATCACGAGGATCAATACCTTTGGTTTGAGCATAATAACTCTTTAGAATTGCACCAAACATCATGTGTGGTGATTTACAAGAACTTAAATGTCCAAGTAATTCTGGATATTCAAATTCGATATAACGAATCCAACCTGGACTACAAGACGTGATCATTGGAAGTGTACCACCATTTTGAACACGACCAATAAATTCTGTTCCTTCTTCCATGATCGTTAAGTCAGCTGCATAGTTAGTATCATAAACTCGATTAAAGCCCATTTTCTTTAACGCTGAGACCATTTTACCAGTAACTCGAGTTCCAATAGGCATTCCAAATTCTTCGCCCAGAGAAGCCCTTACAGCAGGTGCAGTTTGAACGATAACATGTTTCTGTGGATCATTCAGTGCTTGGATCACTTCATGAATGCTTTCTTTTTCATATAAAGCTCCAACTGGACAAACATTAACACATTGACCACATTGCATACAGTTAACATCATCAAATGAGCGATCGAATACAGGAGCAATTTTTGTGTTGAATCCACGGTTTTCAAATCCTAAAATACCTAAACCTTGAACTTTATTACAAGTGCTTACACAACGTCCGCAAACAACACATTTACTTGTGTCACGCACGATTCCAGGGGCAACATCATCAAAAGTAGGTTCAGTTACTTGACCAGAGAAACGAAGATCACGTACATTCAATTGTTGAGCTAAATTTTGTAGTTCGCATGATTGATTACGAATACAACTTAAGCAGTTTTTACTATGATTTGAAAGAATTAGTTCTACAGTATGTTTACGAGCTTCAATAGAACGTGTTGTATGTGTGAAAACTTCCATCCCTTCAGCTACAGGATATACGCAGGCAGCAGCTAAACTACGAGCACCTTTTATTTCAACAGTACAAACACGACATGCCCCTGTTTCATTACAGTCTTTTAAAAAGCAAAGTGTAGGAATATGGATCCCTGCAGCTTGTGCAGCTTGTAAAACTGTTGATCCAGCTTCAACTTGAACAGGCAAGTTATTGATTTTTAAATTAATAAGTGTCATAAGTCAGTCCCCCTATCGTTTCACAACTGCGCCAAAACGGCAGTTTTCCATACAAGCACCACATTTGATACATTTTGCAGGATCAATAACATATGGTGTTTGACCTGGTGTTCCAGAAATTGCATTAACTGGACAGTTTTTAGCACAAAGTGAACATTTACGGCATTTATCGGCTGCAATAGTAAATGTAAGTAATTTTTTACATACACCTGCAATACAGTGATGTTCTTTAGCATGAGCGTAATATTCATTTTTAAATAAACGCATTGTTGATAATACTGGATTTGGAGCAGTTTGTCCAAGACCACAAAGTGCTGTGTCTTTGATTGTTGCAGCTAACTCTTCCAACTCATCAAGCATTGCCATCGTTCCACGACCTTCACAAAGATCAGTTAAAATTTCAAGCATACGTTTTGTACCAATACGACATGGTGAGCATTTACCGCATGATTCATCAACGATAAAGTCCATGTAGAATCGAGCAACGTCGACCATACAGTTATCTTCATCAAGAACGATCATACCACCTGATCCCATCATTGATCCAAGGGCAACTAAGTTATCAAAGTCGATCGGTGTATCTAAATTATCTTCAGTTAAGCATCCACCTGATGGACCACCAGTTTGAACAGCTTTGAAGTTTTTATTATTTGGACATCCACCACCAATTTCATATACAACTTCACGTAATGTTGTACCCATAGGTATTTCAACTAGTCCTGTATTCACTACCTTTCCACCAAGAGCGAAAACTTTAGTTCCTGGTGATTTTTCAGTACCAATACTTGTGAACCATTCAGCACCTTTTAAAATAATTTGAGCTACGTTTGCGAATGTTTCTACGTTATTGATAATAGTCGGTTTACCCCAAACTCCACTTACTGCAGGGAATGGTGGCTTAACTTTAGGCATACCACGTTTTCCTTCGATTGATGCGATCAATGCAGTTTCTTCACCACACACAAACGCTCCTGCACCTAAACGAATTTCAAGATCAAAGTTGAATCCAGTTCCTAAAATATTTTCGCCTAACAAGCCCATTTCTTTAGCTTGTTTGATCGCAATTTCCAAACGTTCAACGGCAATCGGATATTCTGCACGAATATAAATATATCCATGATCTGCACCAATGGCATAACCAGCAATTGCCATAGCTTCTAAAACACTATGCGGATCTCCTTCAAGAATTGAACGATCCATGAATGCTCCTGGATCCCCTTCATCAGCATTACAGATTACATATTTTTGACCTGCAGGTTGATTCGCTGCAAACGACCATTTAAGTCCTGTATTGAATCCTCCGCCTCCACGTCCTCTTAAACCTGATTTTTTAACTTCTGCAACAACTTCTGCCGGAGTCATTTCAGTTAAAGCTTTCGCTAAAGCCATATATCCATCTTGAGCAATGTATTCAGAAACATCTTCCGGATCGATCACACCACAATTTTTAAGTGCGATACGTACTTGTTTTTTATAGAATCTGATTTCATCAATATTGAAAATTTCTTCTTTCGTTACTTCATCGATATCTGTAAGTTCTAAACGTTTTACAGGACGTCCTTTATATAAATGTTCACTTACGATTTCTTCGATATCTTCTGGTTTTACATGACAATAAAATACTTTACCAGGATGTACAGCAATGATTGGACCTTTTTGACATAATCCAAAGCATCCGGTTTTAATTACTTTAACTTCTTTATCTAATTCATATTTAATTAATGATTCTTTTAATTTTTCTGCAAGTACACCCGATTGAGATGAACTACAACCTGTTCCTGCACAAATTAATACATGTATACGTTCCATTACTCTCTCCTTAATTGTTACTTACTGTGTAACGATGCAATACACGACCATGACCTACATGTTCTTCAAGTATTTCGATCGCTTTTTCAGCAGTTACGCTCACATAAGTTGCCTTGTTTCCATCCTTATCAAAGATTTCAACGATAGGTTCATATCGGCACATACCAATACATCCAGTTTGTGTGACTACACAATTGTAGTTACCTTGAGCTGTTGCTTCGACTAAAGCATTTAAAACGGGACGTGCCCCAGCAGCAATACCACATGTTGCCATTCCAACTACAACACGATAATCTTTATCTGCATCACGCATTTCCATTTTTTTCTTTGCTTCGTCTCTTAGTTTTTGAAGTTCTGCAATTGATTTCATAAATTCTTCCTCTCATTATTTTTTACACAGTTGATTAAATTCATCTGTGATTGAATCCCTGATCCAAATCAAGATCTCAGGTTCTGTGATCTTGACTCCTTCTAAAACTTCTTTTATTACTCTTGTATCGAAAACAACTTCACCTTGATCATTTGTATATTGAAAATAAACATCACTTTCACCCTCCGCTTGAACAAGATACGTGACCATTTCAGCAAGATTACCCAAAGGTGGCCGATCCCAATGATCTTTTTGTAATGAAACTTGTGTTTTTGTACCTACATTTAGAGTTGATTCAATTTGAAACGTTCCATTGCACTGACTGGCTAAACCTTTAAAGAAAGATACACCTAAACCAATTTTTCGAGTGCTTCGAGTGGTATAAAATGGATCAGAGACATGAGCTAACTGCTCAGATGTCATACCACATCCATTATCTTCAATAATGATTTTTGTGATATTTTCTAGTTCACTGTCATGAATTTTGATTTGGATCAAACTCGCTTTTGCACGGACACTGTTATAAGCAATATCCAAACATTGCATCGCTAAATCTTCCATCATAGATCATCCACCTCCAACATCTCTAATAAACGTGTATGGGCATTAAATTCTTGTTCATGAAGATCAATAAGCTGATGCGCATCTGAGTTACATAACCATATTGGATCTTTGATCCAGGGATGCCGGTTCAGTACTGCTTCTTTGTCTTCAATTTTTTTGATTTCTAGTCCATCATATTTCAAATCCATTGGAATAAAACCAAGTTGAGTACATACACTGTTTGCCCTGTCCAACACATGGGCAAGCACTGCTTTTCCCTTGTGTTCATGAATTGCTTGAACACATTGTTCAAGCGTAGCATCAAGTGATGACAACAATAATCTTTCTTCTTTTGCGATTATTTCATCTTGTTCATCCATGATCCATTGATGACCAAAATAATTTTCATCATTTGGAATGACCATTAGCTTAGAATCGATCCAAAGCTGAAATTTTTCCACTTCTTGTATATCTTGGAAATAGGCTAAACAATGAACTTCTTCCATGGTTTGAATTTCAACTCCATAAATGTAACCAATCCCGTTTTTAGCAGCTACTGAAGCTATCGATTTCTGTTGCCTTAAGCTATTGTGATCTGTAACACTGATCAACTGCAATCCATTGAGTATAGCCATATTGACTATATTATTGGGTGTCATATCATCACTAGCACAAGGAGACAAACAGGAATGGATATGAAGATCGTAAAACATTACAATCCAAGTTCAACCATTTTTTTACAACACTCATAAGCACTGAGTGGTGTATGCAAAACAGCAACTTCCTCTTCATTCGCCTTCGCTAAGAAATCTGGATTCAAACTAGCATCTTGAGCTATAATAATACAGCTAAATTCTCTAAGTACGGCAACTGCAACTGCATTTAAATGTGCCTGTACAGTGATCCATGCTTCATCAGGATTTCCTTTTCCCATGACCCAACTTAACAAATCTCCTACAAAAACACCTTGAACTTCCTTAGTAAAACTTGTTTCCGTTCCATAAGCTGTCCATCCTGTACTATTTATTAAATCTTGAACTGTCATTTGTCTTCACCTCGACTTTGTAATATTTTACAGTCTTGTAACGTCCTTTTTTCTAATACGATATCTTCTGCCAAAGCTCTACATGAAGAATACCCACAAGCACTACAATCAAAATGTGGTAACTTATCAAGTACATCATTCACTTTAGTATAAAGTTGCATCTTTTCACGAATACTCATTGGATCTTTTTCAAGAATACTAAGTTGTTTGATTTTCATTTCTTCTTGGCTTAGATCATAAATTGGTTTCTTCGCTTCTTTAATTAGCTTAGATGTGTTCAGTTTTGCATCAAATGGGTTTCCCCATAATAAATTTCCACCGATACACCCATTCATGCAATTGTACAAGAAACAACAATCAAAATTACTCAATTGATCAAATTCAGCAAGATCAAGTACTCTAGTTATTTTTTCTTCCCCGTCTGCAATCAAGAAATTACTTTTTTCTGATTCATTATTCTGAGCAATAACACTCATCAAACCTTCTTTAGATAAATCGACAGCACATCCATCATTTTTACGAAGAGCATTGATTAATGGAAACAAATCGACAATCGATAACGCATGATCCACACTTGATTCAGTATTTCCATAAGGATATTTGGCTAAAGCAAGTTTTGAAACACATTCACACAAATAGAAGATTCCTACATGTCCTTTATCTTGATATTGATTTCGAATTTGTTTGGCTGCGATTTCACTTGGATATTCTAAATCCAATAAGTAAGGAACTAACATTGGATATTTAATTTCGATCAAACGATTGATAACTGGACAAAATGTACTGATTTGAGGTTTGATCAAACTTGTTTCCACTCTTTTTTTAGTTTCAACATAGAGTCTACCTTCAATATCACTGATATCGACTACTTCATTGAAACCAAGTAATTTTATAGCTTGAGTTAACCGTGCTACTTCTTCAAAACTTGCACAAGCAGAATATATAGCACTAGGTACTAAAGCTACTGAATAATCATAATTTTGAATATCGATCAATGTGCTTCCTTTTGCCTGAAGACCTTGATCAAAGCAAGCCTCCATGCAACGTCCGCAGTTAATGCACTTTTGGCTATTAATATTTACACGTCCATCTTTAACCATAATGGCTTCTGTCGGACATGCTTTCAAACATTTCAAACATTTAGTGCAATGAGCTAATGTATAACTTACAACTGATTTCATAAATCATACCCGATCATTAAAATCGTTCCTTCTTTTGAAGACTGAATTTCAAATCGATCTGAAACTCTTTTGATATTTGGAAGTCCCATACCTGCTCCAAATCCAAATTCACGGGCTTTAGCACTCGCAGTAGAAAATCCAGGTTCTAATGCTTTTTCTAAATTTTCAATTCCTGGACCCACATCATGGAAAGTCATATTGATTGCACCATCATCTTCAATAACCAAATAGATATTTCCACCATAAGAATGAATAATCATATTGATTTCCGCTTCATAACAGGCAATCGCCATTCTTCGAAGGATTTCAGTTGGTATTCCTAATTGTTTAAGTGTTTGTTTAATTTGACTCGAAACTTTACCAGCACTAGCAAAATCATCTTTTTCGACAATGTATTTGTATTCAAACATTAACTTACAGGTTTTAGTCCTAGACTATACAACATACCACAAGCTTCATACATTGTTAAATTTGTCGAATAAATATTAAACTTTTGCTCCTCAGCAAGTGCTAAATCGGTTTCACCTAATTTTTTACCACGAACATAAATCAAAACTTCGATGTCCAGCATTTCAGCAGTTCTAAGTGATTGAGCATTTACTAAGCCTGTAAGCATAATTGTTGTCCCACTATCACTGATCATAGCAAGTGCATCTGACATCAGATCGGAAGCAAAAGCATACGTGAATTCCTTTTCTTCAATTTGTTTGTTGGCAATAAATTGAGGAGTGCCATTTAAAGTTTCAATAACTTGTTTTAACTTCACGATTTAAGTCCTGATGCAGACGTGTTTTCTTTTAATATAGCTAAGATCGCTTCTTCAAAGGCTGGAGAAGCAGTTGCGTTTCCATATACTTTATCATCAATAACGGCAACTGGAGCCAGCCCACAAGCTCCGATACAACGTGTTGCATCAAGAGAGAATAAACCATCACGGCTTGTTTTATTTACTTCACATCCAGTTAGTGTACATACTAGATCAAGTAAATCTTGACTACCTTTAACATAACAAGCTGTTCCCATGCACACATTGATGACATGTTTCCCTTTTGGTTCTAAAGTAAATTGAGTATAGAATGTAACGACGCCATAAACTTCCGCAACAGAAACACCACTTGCATTTGCGATTTTTTCCATTGCTTCAAATGGAATAAAGCCAAGTTCATGTTGAACGTCATGCAACATTAACTTTACAGGTCCCATCTTCCCTGTGTGTCGAGCAACGATTTCATCTATCTTTGCGATCGACTGCTGATTTAGATTTCTCACAATACTTCCTCCTTTAGTAATGTTCAATCTGTACGATTTTTCCTAAACGTCTAAGATTATCTGATATTTTTTCAATCAAACGGATCTTAGCACTGACAGAAATCGTACTGTACGCAATGGCTTTATGTGCAGGATTATCTGAACATCCAACCATAAACGTAATTTTTGAGCTATTTGACACTAATGCCTGTGTCAATAACGTTGCTCCATCTTTTGATTTAGAACTTTGAAGTTGTTCTAATATCTGATCAGAGCCAACGCACTCTTCCAACATTTCATTGACCTTTCCAAGGGTTAACACCCCTTCAGTAACTAGATCAATGCCTTTGATTCTCCCCGTTGGGGGTACATCTGATACAAGTGATTCCAATAGATCCATTTCAATTTCTTGATTTGTGATCCTTGCGACAATATTGCTTGTTGTTCCACCACAACAGATCTTAAGGCCTGTTGCAGCCAATAGTTTCTCTACAACACGTTCATCATCGATCGCTTCGATCGGTGGTCCAACCATTACACAAGTTTCTTTCGCTTTTAATATTTTCGCAACCGCAACCGTTGAATCATCACCTGGTTTGTTTCCATATAAATCATCTACTGTAGTAAGTAGTAGAGTATTTACCTCACGAGGAGTATCACTGCTTCTTACAACCTGAAGCAAATGATTCACAACTTCTTCTTGAGTCCAGCCAAGATTTAATACTGAACCAAGCCCTGCATGGATAATACCATCACTGTAAAATACGATAAAGTCATCTTCTTCGACTTTGAAATCACTGATTTTTATCGTTCGATTACCAATTTGAATTGAATGCCGCTCGAGATCAAGCGATTGGTTGTTACGAAGAACGATTGCAGGTGGATTATCAAATTCCACTAACTTTGCCTGCCCATCATAATCTACTTGTAAAATCGTAAATGTTGCATAGGCAACATGCCTTTCTTGACATTCTGGTAGGGTTGCCGTAATCGTTTCGACTACATCTTCAACACTTGCCCCCTCACACATCATTTCACTGATAATCGTGCTTGTTAAAGTGGATAAAATATTCGCTTTAACTCCACTTCCAAGTCCATCAGCCAAAACCATAATAAATGAATCTGCATTCATTCTTACTTCAACTTTATCACCGCATAACTCTTCGGTATATTTATTCAACGAACGATGATAACTCGCGACATGAACTATCTCATTACTCATTTTCATCGATCGCTTTCATTAGTTTCGTTAAAGCTATTTTTGATTTTGCCGTTGTTTCACCAAGCAAACTTGCAATTTCCTGTACTGCCCTCATTTGATCATCAATAACCTTTTGAGCTACATCCACCGTTTGTTGTTGCATCTTTTTAATCACTAATTCTTTTGTTTCTTCAACGGTGATATCCATTAAAATCAAAATATATAAACTATCAAGACGAATTAATGCATGAGACAAAATCAGATTGTATTCTGGATATTCTTTTCTAAAATATTGAACCTTTTCATCTCTTTTTAAATTTTCCTCCAATTCAATTGAAGGCAGGAAATCTAATATATTCATTCCTCGTGCATTCACATTTTCTAAACTTAACATGAATACAGCTGAAGGATTGATTTGTTGAATCTTATAATCAGTATTTAATACTATAATTCCGTTAGGTGTATTTTCAATAATTAAATTAGAGATCGATTCAGCGTGTTCGAGTGCCATTGGCAAACATAATTTAGGATCTGCTTTTCCATCAAGTACTGCAATCGCTTTATCAACACATGTTTCATAACCACAACTACCACAGTTCAACTCTTTATTTTTACTGGTTTTCCCCATGATCCACAACATGTCTCTAATTTGTGATTCACTGTATTTCTGTCGAACGATGTGATCTGATTTCCATGTAGCTTTCAAATCATCTTCAATTGGACAAGCTTTTACTTTCTCAGCTCCTTCAACATTTGTATTGATCATACTATGGGCAAGCCATTCATTGTGCTGGAAATTTTTGATAAGCGGTCCACCTAAACAAGATTCTGCACAGGATGACATTTCAAAGAAATAGCCTTCTAATTGCCCTGATTGGATCGCATGAAGTGTTCTGCTAACCCGATCAATTCCCTCAACATCTAGAATATGATATCGAGTTGATGCAATTGTCTTCCCAACACCTCCAGGAGTTGGATACAATCGAGCGATTTTCCCTTCAAATTCAGGCCAATCCCTAGATAGATCAGCTTCTTCTTTCAAAGTACCCGTTAATATTTCAAATAAATCTGGCATACTAATCGTTGCATCGATCACACCTGCAAAACGTGGATCTTTAATTTCCTTTTGTTTTGCGATGCATGGTGTGATAAACACTACTTTAGCATCAGGGTATCTTTTTTTGATATCCTTCCCATGAGCGATCATTGGCGATACGACCGGAGCTAATTGATCTACTAGATCGGGAAATTCTTTTTCAACTAGTGATACAACTGCAGGACAAGAAGTAGCAATGATATTTTTCATTTTTCCTTCTTGCATAAGTTCCATATAGGCTTCAGAAACAATTTTCGCTCCGCGAGCTGCTTCTTCAACTTTAGAAAATCCAAAATTTAACATCCTCTGTTCAAACTTGTTGTAGTTAGTCCAAATCGATGCAAAACTAGGTGCTACACTCGCAATAACTTGTTTTCCTTCGGCAATCCAGGATTTAACTAAGTTTAAATCACTTGTAACCTTTTTTGCGGAGTGAGGACACACCATATAACACTGTCCACATAAGATACATTCCTCTTCTATAATTTGAGGTTGATAATTTACATAAGTCATTGCTTTCGTAGGACATACCTTTACACAGCGCATGCAACTACGGCAATTTGATTCAGAGAGCTGTATAAACTGATTCATGCGAGCTCCTTACTGATTATTTCTTTTATTACTTCTTCTGCATTATGCAATCCTAATTTATCAATTGGTTTGCCATTGATTTTAACCCCTAAACCATCTGTACACATTTGCATACAAAAAGCTCCTTTGATTTCAACAAGGTCTTGCCAATTATTTTTATTAATCATTTCCTTTACTATTTGTACTACCTGATTACTCCCCTTAACATAACAAGAACTACCAACACAAATCTCTACAACAACCATTCGTATTAATCCTCTCTTTCAGTCTTGAAATGTCTAATCTTAACCAAAACTTAACATTACTACATAAATAGTAACCGATAAAAGCGCTTACATCAATATTAAGTAAGGACAAAAATAGACTATTTTTTCACAACTTTTATTTTAACATATTTCACGTCATTTTTGTATTTATTTGTGAATTATTTAATTTATAATTCAAGAAAAAAGAATGAACAAAATTGTCCATTCTAAAGAGCTCTATTCAGATTTTAATTCACGTGACATTAAATCAACAATAGCTTGTGTCGGAAGTTTTCCTTCATATAAAACACGATAAACTTCATCTGTAATTGGCATTGAAATATGATTCTCTTTCGCAACTTCATAAACTACTTTACAAGCAGCTACACCTTCGACTGTTTTTTGATTTTGACTCCAAAATAATTCAGCACTATTTTCTTTACCAATCATTAATCCGGCTTGAAAATTTCGAGAATGAGAAGATGTACAAGTTACGATCAAATCACCAACCCCAGTAAGACCTAAATAGGTTTCCGATTTCCCTCCGAAAAATACACCATAGCGAGCCATTTCAGCTAACCCTCGTGTCATTAGCGCTGCACGAGCATTATCTCCTTGACCAACACCTGTAAGTATTCCACTAGCTAAGGCCATAACATTTTTAACTGCAACACCGATTTCAGCACCAACGACATCCGTATTACGATACACTCTAAAATATTCATTAGAAAATATTTCTTGAACCATTTTAGCACTTTCTTCGTTTTCACAGACTGCATTGACTGATGTCAGCATTTTTACAACTGCTTCTTCTGCGTGACTTGGACCGATCAATGATACAACGTCAACTAATAAATGTTCAGGGAAACATTTTTTAATTACTACACTTAATCGTTCATGAGTAACGGGATGAAATCCTTTCGCTACATTAATCACGATAACAGGCTGATCGATCACACCAGCAACTTGAGTACAAACAGACTCAATAGCCATCGTAGGCACAGCAAGCAATACTAGATTACTACCCTTGATTTCATATAAATCAGTGGTTGCGATCAAGTTTTCATTCAAGTTTACCCCAGGAAAATATTTAGAGTTTTGATGATTGTTGTTTATATCATTGACTTCGGTTTCTTCTTTACCCCAAAGGACAACTTCTTGATGATTATCAATACAAACTTGAGCTAAAGCAGTACCCCAGCTTCCACTTCCTAAAACACTAATTTTCATTTTAATCTTTCTTTCTAGCCAAAATTCTCATTGGCGATCCAGTAAATCCAAATGCATCTCTGATTTTATTTTCGATATAACGGCGATAACTAAAATGAAGCAATTCTGGGTCATTCACAAACAACACAAATGTTGGTGGTGCGATCGCAACTTGAGAAACATAATATATTTTACAACGTTGTCCATTATGTGTTGGTGCGGGAGTGACCATTTGTGCATCCAATACTACTTCATTCAAAACATTTGTCGCAATACGTAAATTCGAATAGTTATATACTTCTTCGATAAGTGGAAATAATGTGTGGACTCTTTGTTTTGTCAAAGCGGATACAAATGCAATCGGTGCATAGGATAAATAAACAAAATCATTACGAATCTGATCTGTGATCTGATTCATCGTATTTTCATCTTTTTCAACTTGATCCCATTTGTTGTATACAATGATAATCGGCTTACCTGCTTCATGGGCAAATCCTGCAACATGCTTGTCTTGTTCACGCACTCCTTTTTCACCATCGATCAAAAATAAAATGACATCCGCTTTTTCAATGGCACTCATTGCACGAAGAACTGAATACTTTTCAATATTTTCATAAACTTTACCACGTTTTCTTATTCCAGCAGTATCAATAACGACATATTGATTGCCATCACGAGTAAACGGAGTATCGACAGCATCACGAGTTGTGCCTTCTATATCCGAAACAATTACTCTTTCCTGATTTAAAATTGCATTCACCAAACTTGACTTCCCTACATTAGGTCGTCCAATTACCGCAAATTTAATCATGCCTTCATAATCATTTTTTTGTTTCTTAGGAAAATTTTCAATGCATAGATCCAAAACATCTCCGATTCCTATTCCGTGTACACCACTGACCGCAATTGGATCTGCATCTATACCTAAAGAATAGAAATCATAAATTCCTTCAATCAATTGTGTATCATCGATTTTATTTACCAACAACAAAATTGGTTTATCTGATTTTCTTAACATCTTCGCTATGTAGCGATCATCATGTGTAACCCCTTCACGACCATTAACCACAAATAAAATTACATCTGCTTCATCAATCGCTATTTCAACTTGAGCTTTGATTTCTTCTTGAAACGGCTGATTTTCAAGTTGAATACCACCTGTATCAATAACCCTAAATTCTTTCGTTAACCATTCGGCTTTTGAATAAATACGATCACGTGTTACCCCAGGCGTATCTTCAACTATCGAAACACGTTCTCCTACGATACGATTAAAAATGGTTGATTTTCCAACGTTAGGTCTTCCAACGATGGCAACAATTCCTTCAATCATATTAATCCTCCTTACTTTATAAGTTTAATAATTTGTTGTACTACTTCTTCTACAGTTAAGTTTGATGAATCGATTTCAATTGCATCTTCTGCCTTCTTAAGTGGTGAATGAACTCGCGTAGTATCTTGTAAATCACGTGCAATAATTTCTTTAGTTATTGTTTCCAAATCACAATCAAAACCTTTTTCACAATTTTCTTTATAACGTCGCTCCGCCCTTGCTTCAGGACTCGCAGTCAAAAAAATCTTAACTTCAGCTTCTGGTAATACTACGGTTCCGATATCTCTGCCATCCATAATAACACCTTTTTTAAGTGCCATTTTTTGTTGACGAGAAACAAGTTCTTCACGAACTTTTTCAAATGCTGAAATATCGGAAGCAAGCATAGAAATAGCTTGTGTACGAATCTGATTATTTACTTCTTCATTATTCAAATAAATTTTTCCATCACTCGTAAGAGCTATTTCAGTTTTTTCTAGCATTTTTACGATTTCATTTTCATTCTTAACATTAATATCATTGAGTTGAGCACTATATGCTGCACAACGATACATAGCCCCACTATCTAAATGTACATAATTCAATCTCTTCGCAAGTTCTTTCGCAATGGTACTCTTCCCTGCTGCACTTGGTCCATCAATCGCAATATTAATACTCATTAAATGATCCCCTTATCTAATAAAATCCAGTATGCAACAACACCACATACAATGAGTGTTGCCAAAATCAAAACGATCAATACGACATTCAATATGCGGTCAGCTCTAAATACTGACTCACTTACTTCATTCAAATCAGCTTCTTGATCATCAAGACGATTTCTAAGGTCTTGAGTTTCAACCATTAATTTATCACGAAGTACCTTTTCTTTTTCTAATTCAACATTTTGAATTGGTTCAACTTCATTTTCATAAGCATATTCAGTTACTTTACTTACAAATGATGGTATTTCAAAAGTAAACTCATTTTCAGGTACCTCTGGTTCCTCTGAAAGTAAATTTTTAACTTCCTTTGAAATTGAACTTGCTTCACTTGAACGAGACAAAAAAGACGGAATTTCCGCAAGATCATCACTACCATTTGTATACATAATGTCATCTAAGCTTTCAATAAATTTAAAATCAATTTCTTTTTTAATCGGTTTAATTTCTTCAAATATATTGTCTGATGTATTATCAAAATGTGAATATCCTTTTTCCTGATTGTAGTGCTTCACATCGCTCAAAGCTTCATCTAAATATTCATTCGCAAAACGCTCAGTGCTTTCATCAACTTTTACATCAACATCTTGAAAATAGCTCTCACGACGCAAGTGCGCAGCATCATGTTCAGTTTCGATCACTTGTTCCACCAAATCGAGTTGAGTTGCATCGATTCGATTTAATCTTTCTTGAAATTGTGATAAGTCTTTTGAAGTTAAACGTGATTCTCCATCGTTCGCAATGCTATCTCTTAATTGTTCATATTTTTTTACTCTTGATAATTTTTCCATAAACGAACCTCCATACAGAGTATATTATACCAAACTCAGATACTAAAACATAGAAAAAAAGTGAGAAACTCACTTTTTAACTTTTCAAAATTAGAATTTTTTGATTAAACGTGAAATGTGCTTATAAGTTAAGGCAACTACCGTTGATACCGCTATTCCTTTAAATAAATTAAATGGACTTGTCGCTAATAATACAAAGGTAAATTTGTTTTTAATTAAGGGAATAATTTCAGTGCCCATCGAAATAAATACATCGATTGGTGTATGAAACAAAGTAGAATATGCTGGAAGTAATACAAAATAATTAAATATTCCACCAACAATCACTAATGATATGGTTCCAAACACTAAACCAAGTAAAGCACCTTTTTTAGTTTTATTTTTGTAATAATACATTGCAGACGGAAATACAAAAGAAATACCTACAATTAAATTTGCCATTTCGCCAACGTATGCAGTTGAAGTTGGTTTAATCAATATTTTAATCAAAATTTTTAGTGATTCAATCAAAACGGCCGCAACAGGCCCCATCGCAAAGCCCCCAATTAGTACTGGAACTTCACTGAAATCTAGTTGGTAAAACGCTGGTGCAAATGGTAGTGGAAACTCGATCCACATGAGTACTGCAGCTAAAGCTGAAAGCATACCAATCAAACAAATATTTTTGACTGACAACAATTTCTTTGAGTTCATAATTTTTCCTCCTTTATGATTTCAAACAAAGAATTCATAAAAACCTTTGGGAAAAAGAAAAAAACGTCTTCCATCCAGACTTTACTGTCGCTACTGGAGTTTCACCAGTTCAACCTTTCGGCTCGCGGAGTTTACCGCCGGTCGGGAATTAGACCCTGCCCTGAAGTTTTTACAAGTTTATTATAACGCAAATCAAATTTTTGTAAAGAAGTACTATCCGCATCCACTTTCGTATAATTAAAAAACTGACTTTTTACGAGTCAGTTTTGATGATTACGCACGGCTTGAATACTTACCATCAGCAGTAGAAACTAAAACCATTTCCCCTTGTTCAATAAACAAAGGAACACGGATTTCTAAACCTGTTGAGCAAGTTGCGTTTTTAGAAGCCGAAGTTGCAGTATCCCCTTTAACAGCCGGTTCACATTCTACGATTTCTAAAGCCACTTTATCTGGTAAAATAACCCCTAAGATTTCAGATTCATAAACTGAGATCATTACATTATCGTTTTCTTTTAAGAATTTCATTTCCCATTGTAAACGATCTTTGTTGATTTCAATTTGATCATAAGTAGATGTATCCATAAATACAAGGGCATCCCCTTCATCATATAGATATTGCATTTCTTTCTTTTCTATCATTGCGGGTTCTACTTTATCGCCACCTGTAAATGAAATTTCATTAATAACTCCACTACGTAAATTTCTTACTTTTACTTTTACGATCATTTGACGCATTGCAGTTTTATTGTGTTGAGCATCCAAAGTAGTAAAAATATTTCCTTCATACTCAAAAGTTGTTCCTGGTTTTAAATCATTAACTATAATCATAAATTCACCGTCCTACTCATCTATTTTAAAGGTTTAAAGTCATTTGTCAATCAAAACCCCAGTTTTCTAAGTTAATTAGCTGAAATCAAAGTAGAATATATTATGATTGTTCAATCGACAACGCATCAAGCAACGCAAGACCTAGCGGTGGTGTCTTTAAAAAACCATAATTAGTTAAAATGACACATGCATTTTTATTTTCTGCATCAAAGCCCAAAAAACAGCTAAAAGCTCCTGCAGATCCATCATGCCAAATATATGGCTTTTCACGTTCTAAACGCCAAGCAAGTCCTAAATCACATGTTTTGTCTCCATTTCCATGTTTTTCATGTGTGAGTGCAAAATATGGTTTCGTATTTTCCACATGCATTACAGCATAACGCAACATATCTTCAGCGTTAGATGATAATGCACCTGCAGCAGCTACTAAATCAGTTTTTTTCCATTGCCAATTGCGACATGGAACATTTTTACTACTATATCCCACGATAGAACCTTCTGGTCCAAGTTTTGTATTTTTTAAACCTAGTTCATTTTGTGCAAAATCATTCATCACATTCCAATAGTCACCGTTTTCTATTTTCGCTACAATGTATCCAAGTGTCCCAAATGCAAAATTCGAATACGAATATGGATATTCTTTATCTTTCATTGGATGTTTTTCCAATACAGTTTTCATCAATTTCTCATCGACAAGATCATAATACGGATTCACATTAAGCAATCCATCAGGTCTATGCATCTTTGAAAGCAATATAACAGTTTGAAACAGATTATGTGGTAATCCACCATATCCTGAAGTATGTGTTGCAAGACGTTGTAAATTAGGATAATATCGCGATGTTAAATCATCAATATAATTTGAAAGTGGTGCATCTAATGATAATTTACCTTCTAAAATATGTTTCGCTAGTAAACTTGCCGTAAAGGTTTTAGTTATAGAACCAACATCATATTGTAGTAAATGAGTATCCAACTCATTCCCTGCCCCATCCATTGTAAAAAACTCTGTATTACCATTTTTATAAGTGCCAACAGTAAGTTGTAAATGTGGTTTGTCTTTACATGATTTTTCAAGTAAAGTATCAAATTGTGTAGAAAATGATTTCATTATTAATCTCTCTTTCTTTTAATTTAAACCTAGTTATTTTCACTCTACACCAAATACAACTTATTTCAAGTATAACTTAATATATAATCCTGCACATTCATTGACGACAAAATTTTATTAAGCAAAATAAAACAACGAGAATTTTTTTATTCAATTCTCATTGTTCTATATTTTAATTTTAAAATGAAGACATCATAACTTCATAATTGTAGATTTGATTTCTATCTACATCAATAATCAGTTCCAGTTCAAACGGTATTTTATCATAGACAACTGCATATATACGGTCATTTTCTTGTTCTAACGTTACTTCTATATCTTGAACATAAAAACTATCTAAAATCGAACTATACTGAAGCTGACAATTGATTTCATGAATGATGATTGCCTCAAGATCAATCATTCTATTTGATTTTTTAATATTTTCAATTACGTATTGATTTGTATTGATCTTATTCAAATAATAAAGTGATAAGGTACTGATAATCATAAACATCATCAAAAAATAAATACTGATAAATCCTCTATCGGATGCCAAGTAAAGCCCTCCTTTCATTTTTTCCACGGTTTATTATCAACCAACATAAATCATCAACTACTTCAAATCGTGCTTCATCAAAATTACTGATAAAAATCCAAGTTCCTGGTGTTAGATAAACAAAATTCTGATTTACTTTCAGTATGACCTGTTTATTCTCATAAATACATTCGATCGAATCATTTGTAACATTCTTTTCATAACAGACATTCATGACTCTTCTGAGTTGTGCTAAGTTGATTTCATCTTGAATGTTATAAGCTAAATAATTTTTATTCGCCAATATTCTAAACAATTGAAACATGGTTGGTACAAGTAGACTCATTGCCAATAAGCCTACCAACAATTCAATTAAGGTAAATCCTCTTCGATTTGGCATACACATTCCTCTTTCATTTCTTCATATATCAAAATTGAGTTTGATGTTATTTCATCAATTTTTTTCTGAATAATTTTTATTGAATTGATTTCAATCATACAAATATTAAAAACTAAACTGCATGCAACCATTAATATTGCTAAGCTAAGTAAAACTTCTTGTAATACAAACCCTTTTTTACTTATACACAAGTCGGCCACATCCTAACTCAACAATAAATAAATGATTATTCAATTGCCATGATTGTGCTGATTCAACATGTCCTAAATGATTGAATCTAATTTGATAAGGATAAAAATCAAAATGATATGTTTGATCAGTTCTTTCTACTAGTGCATCACTTTGAATTTTGTAGTAGTTATACATAAAGTCATATTGAGGTAGCTCAATTGATTTTGGAATAATCAAGATACTGAATAAAGCCAAAATTGAAAGCACCACAAGCATTTCAAGTAAAGTAAATCCTTTTTTATTTTGCATATGCTTTTCCCTCGATAATCGAAATCACATTTGCATCATTACAAGATGTTTGTTCAATATTCAGTAATCCTGCATCAACTAAATCATTCACATCATAAGGATAAACATCGTACTCTAGTTTGAATTGTAGAATGGCACTATCTACAACTTTAACTAATGCGTCACATCCTTTTTTGTCGATTATTCGCATAACTCGTTGAATATTTGGAACTGTCAATAAGAAAATGACAGATAAAACACTGATCACGATGACCATTTCTAATAAAGTAAATCCTTTTTTCATATTATCCTCCTACATATTTGAGATGATCGATAAAGGTAACATCAATATTTGATACACCATAATGATCATAAATCCGACAAAACTATAGCTGAACATTCTAATCCATTTTGATAATTTCATACAAAATACAATACTTTTGGTTTGATTTATTTCTATATAGCTATCCAGCATTTTACAAACATTAGCGATATGCATCGCCAATTTCATTGTACTGATCAACTGTTGATCTAAATAACCATGATCCATTGCTTTATCCATTTCGTTTCCTTGTATCAATAATTGCTCAGTATGATAACTAAGAAAGACAAGGAGCGGTTTTTGTTTTAATTTTTGAAGTATCTGTAAACTTATTTGTGTTTTGAAATCAAGCTTTGTGCATTCATTAAAATATGTTGCGAATTCTGTACTGATCAAATGACATAAGATATGACCAATTCCAAATTTTTTTAACAATAAATAGCCAATCACTCTTTTATCTTTTTGAGAAAAGTAAAGAATACCTATAGTTAAAAAAAATAGGATCACAAATAAGAATCGTATTGAACTGCTTAATAAAATATGAACACTTGTTAATGTTGAAACACTTACTTTGAACTCTCTCATCAATTGAATCAAAATAGGAAAACCGATTTGATTAAAACATTCCACAGCGACGATACTAGAAAAAAATAAAACCAAAGGTTGAAACAAATTTTTTTGAAGTAACCCCTTAGTTTTTTGTTCAAAATCATCGAATCGATTACATAATTGTAGCGTTTGGTCCAGAGGAATAAATTCGAGCAAACTATTAAAATGCTTATTATATTGAACTGCTATTCTATGATTTAATGCTTCTTGAATCGATTTCCCTTGATTTAAATCTTTTTTGATCAGTTTGATCACTTCTTTATTTTTTTCTGTTTCAATCAAAGTAAGAGTTTCATTTAAATTAAAGCCTGATCCTAATAAACTACACATTGAATCCAAATCAAATTTATTAAGACAAATTAGTTTTCGCTTGTTTACTTGTGATAAAACCATGTTGAAATAAGTTTTGAATTTCATCATTAAGTGTTTGGGATTCTGCACTTTTTCCTGTTTGTAAATAGTGAATAACTTCTTCCTTTCCAATAATTTCATATACTCCTGTTTTTCCTTTCTTATTTTTTATTGATAATAAACGTTGGTTACTAACTCCAAATAAAACTTCTTTTAATAGATTAGTGCTAACTCCCAATTCAAGTATTCTTTCAATAGCTCCAATGCAACTTGATGCATGGATAGTGCTAATGACCAAATGACCTGTAAGCGCGCATCTCATCGCCATTTGAGCAGCTTTAATATCTCTAATTTCTCCCAGTACGATTACATCTGGATCATGCCTTAAAAGTTGTTTTATACCTTCTTCGTAATCAAGATTCTGCTTTTCATTGATTTGTAGTTGGATATAACGATCATTATGTATTTCAATAGGATCTTCTAACGTAAATATTTTTTTCGCTTTTATTTCGTTTAAAACTGTATACATTGTCGTTGTTTTGCCACTTCCAGTTGGTCCTGAAATCAGAAACAAACCATTTTGTCTTTGACCGATTTTTTTTAGTAAATCCTGATGTTTTTTGTTCATTGTCAAATCAGTAATTTTAAGATTTAAATCGGTGTTTAATATTCGCAAAACACCACTGACTTGATTTAGACTATAAATTATTGAAAACCGCAAAGATATTTTTCGTTGATCAACCTCCATTTCAAACTGCCCTGACTGTGGTTTGATTTTATTTGAAACATCTAAATTAGCTCGATACTGCAAATAACGAAACAAATTCAAGGAACATAATTTTTGGTCTACTTCTATTAATTTTTCCTTACATCGCATTTGTAAAACCAATTCATCATCCTTTAAACTAAAATGAACATCACTTGCATGATTTGATAAAGCATAACGCAATAATTGAATGCACTCTTTTTCCATAAATTCACTCCCTCTACTTTTATTATTCTAAGAAAAAGGGTCATCACCTAAAAAAAAGTTACAATATTTTTAAAATATTGTAACTTTACTTCCTTGCAAGATAGAGATCCATCGTATCAAAGATATTGATTAAGTTTTGATGTGAACTAATAACATCCTTTAAATCGCTCTCAAATGCTTCCTTAATGGTATTTGGTAATGCAATATGATCTGAATACGTATTAAGTAATTCAATGTAATCCTCAGCGTTGAATGAACGCGTTTTATGATACATATATGATTTTACATTATTAAATCCATAACTCGCAATTTTACTAACCATTTCATCGCAATGTCTTTGATCGATCGGTAATGGTTTTTGACTGTTTGGAAAGTATTTTTGATATACCTTTTGTACTTCCTCAGCATATTTCAAATCATCGAGACATACAATCGGACGATTCCAAAATACTGCAAGAATACCCTTATCTTTAAGTAGTTCAAACGCCTTTGGATAACCTATATCCTCTTTTATCCAGTGAAATGCCGTTGCAGAAAAAATCAAATCAACTGAATTTTTTTCTAGTATTGCATCTTCGAACTTGCAATTGAGAACTTCAAAATTTAGATAATCAGAAAACTTATCTTTTACATAACTTGCAAGTTCACTTCCATACTCGATTGCCGTTAAGTTGCAATTCGTTTTAAGAAATGGTTCAGTAGCTTGACCTGTACCACATCCTATTTCAACAATCGTACTATTTTGATCAATGCTTTTTATTGTAAATATTTGACTGAATAATTCATCACAATACTTGGGGCGATACTTATCGTATTTTGCAACTTCTTCGTTGAATGTAAGTCTAAGATCCATTTTAGATGTCCCCCTGTCAATTTTAAAGATATGGATTGTTTTTTATTTCAGCTTCAATTGTCGTTAATTCATCGTGACCTGGATAAACTAATGTTTCAGGATCAAAATTTCGAAATAATCTTAGTGATTGTCTCATTTTAGAATTACTTCCTGAATAAAGATCAGTACGACCAATAGCATTTTTAAACAAAACATCTCCCACAAACAAATGATTTTTATATTGAATCAATGTGCTTCCTTCAGTATGACCTGGGGCATGGATAATTTCTAAATCAAAAGTTCCTATTTTCATTTTTGGTTCAACTAAATCACGTATTGGACAATGGATCGTTCCACCATAATGAGCCATTGAATTCAATCTTTCATCACGTGATAAAACTTCATCGTTTTTATTTAGATATACTGGACACTTTAATTCTTTTACTAGTTTATCTACCGCCTTCAAATGATCAAAGTGCCCATGAGTCAAAATAATCGCATCCACATGATCATCTTCTGATAACTGCTCTAATATTTTTTCATGTTTCGCTGCTGGATCAATGATCAATACATGATGATTTTCTTTGATCAGATAACAGTTTGTCTGAAAAACACCTAATTTTAAACAAATTATTTCTTCCATAGATTTCGATTAAAAAAAGCCAAAAATGGCTTTTCTTATTTTTTCTCCTTATGAGCAGTTTTTTTATTGCAACGTGGGCAATATTTTGAAATTTCCATACGTTCAGGGTGTTTTCTTTTGTTACGAGTTCCGATATAATTTTCTTCCCCGCATACTGAACATTTGTAAGTTAATGCTTCTCTTCCAGATGCCATTGGTTAATATCCTCCTAGTTAAATGCCTACAAAGTATACCATATTAAAAATTAAATTCCAAGCGTTTTTTAACGCTATTCTCTACTTAAAGCTTGTAACTTCCCTTAATTGGATACTTGGAACATAAGAAATCGCAATATAGTCAATTTGCACATAACTAATTGTCACAAATTGATCTACATTCAAGAATGCAACTTCATCTCCAACTTTGATACTTGCACGGTAATAATTGTTTGAAGCATCGGTGAAATAAGCATATGTTGTTCCATCAATGACCATATAATTGAGAGAAGTGATCTGAACCGTTTCTGTTTTTTCATCAGTATAGTTATGTTCGATCTTTTCACCATAATCTTTTAAATAAGCCTGCATTGCATTTTCAATTCCTGCTGTAGCATCTGTAACAGTTACTTTTTGATAATCCTGTACATCGACAAAAGCATACATTTTCACAAGACCTGCACCATCTTTAAGCGACAACATATAAGTTGCCTTACCTTGAAGATTGATAAGTAATGGGAAAGTTGGTGTGTAGTTCTTTTCTTGAATCGCACCTCGTGCAGAATCCATGGCAGAATATTCTTCAGCTCCTGGTACAGCATAATATTTTGCTTCTTTAGTACGTAAGTTCACAAGCACAAAACCGATATTGGATTCATCTGCTGCAGCAGATGTAATACCAGTATACATAAAG
Organism: Holdemania sp.; assembly: GCA_031551965.1. Classification (GTDB taxonomy): domain Bacteria; phylum Bacillota_I; class Bacilli_A; order Erysipelotrichales; family Erysipelotrichaceae; genus CALVGQ01. The sequence continues at coordinate 78,249 of JAVBMW010000009.1, forward strand.
ATATCATCATCCTGGCTAAGATAATTGTAGCCCTCTGTTGTCTGTTTTACTCCTTTTTGACCAAAGAAAGAGTTAAGCCAACCGCCACCATATTTACCCCAGCTATTGAGCTGATCAGTTATCGTTGCAGCATCCCAAACATTATCGATCCAGCTTGGAACACTTCCTGCAACATATTTTTCACAATCTCCATTTACTGGATCGATCGCAATTACGCCGCTAATTTCTTTCTTTAAACCAATACCACTATACGAGATAGTTTGAATGATCCAAAATGGTTTACCTGATTCATCAATTTCAAAGGAACTATCTCCTAATATTTCAAAAGGAAAATTAAAACGTGCATGACGATATAAATCCTCATTTAAATATGCTGACGGCATATATTTCATACCTTCGTCTAATTTTATTAGCTCAGATGTTCCCGTAGTACTATTGACCAAGATATAACCTGGAGTCCCTTCACTGCGATTTCCGATATATTTGATCAACCCATTATATTCTAATGGTGTAACGCGTACAATCTTGTTGTTGTAATTGATTTGTGTATATTCATCAGATACTGAAAATTGTGAAATCAATTCAGGAAGCTGACCAAGAACACGGTCCCCTAACTTTTGTGAAGAATCTTTATCTAGAAGTGGTAAACGTTTAAAGTTTGCTTCTTTAACATCATCAGTAAAGCTAGAATCTTCAATGATGATTCGATTATGATATGAACTTGCATTGATCATTGGACTGTTGATTGCTTGAACTAGTCCTGCAAGCACGACAAGTACTACACAGATCACAATCGTAGATGTTGCCATTTTAAAACTTTGTTTTGCCTGAGTTGATTTTTTTGTAGCTACATAACCAACTGAAGACATAAGCTCTACTAATTCATAGATACCTAGTGGAAATAAAACCCAAATGTAAAATTCAATTGAAGATAAGTTGATTGGCGGAATAAATAAATAATAATAAACCGCAAAGACGATAAGACCTAAAATTAAACCACTTTTTCTAAATGTTTTCATAGCTTCTTCTCCTTTTAATCATTTTCTATCTCAACAGTTTTTAATCCGTAATAGATTTCCGCAATATCCCCAATGATCAGTGGACATAAGTTTGTCTGTGACTTATCGCCATTCCATGCATTTGGAATAACACATGCTACTGCAAGCACAGGATTATCTTTTGGAAAATAAGCGATCGTTGAGTTTGTAGGTGAATTGATTTCAATTTCTTTACCAGTCTTTGGATCAGTATATAAGATTTTTTTATCATAAATATCTTTTGCTACAGTTTCGGCAGTACCAGTTTTGGCAGCAATTGTTGATGCATCATTCAGTGCCCCTTTACAAATTCCATTTCGACCATAAACACATTCTTCAAATCCCATTTGGATTCGCTTAATGCTTGTTTTATTTTCGAGTTCTCCCAAGACTTTTATATGATTTTCATAGACCACATTGTCTGTACCTGATTCAAATGCACGACTTACTAGTCGAGGTTGATATTTTGTACCACCATTTGCGATCGCACTAACGTATTGTGCAAGTTGCATTGGTGTATAGGTATCGTATTGTCCGATCGCATAGTCGAGAATATTACCACTATTATCCGCTTTACCTACAACTCCAACCGCTTCATTGGGAATATCGATCCCTGTTTTTACACCCAACCCAAATTGACTAAAGTAATTTCTCATTTTGGCATACGTTCCAGAAGCGACATATAGTGGACCATCATATCGATAAACCCCTCCTGCCATACGTATAACGGTTTGGATCATATAAATATTACTCGATTGAGCAATTGCCTGAATATCATCAATCAATCCTAAATCTTTCCAACTTGATTTAGTTGGAGAAGCTTGGATCTTCATTGGTGTGTCAAAAATCTTTTCTCCAGGTTTAATGACCCCTTCTGTTTGCCCTGCATACAATACAGCTCCTTTTACTACAGAACCAACTACATAAGCATCAGTGTACGTTTTAACAGGATCTGAGATGATATCATTATCTTCATCACGATACACTGTTGACAAACTCAACACATCTCCATTGCTTGGGTCCATTACTACAACCGCAATTTTATTCATATAAAGACGTCGTGGATCATTTTCATATTGCATTAAATAATTCTTTAATAATTGATCGACTTGAGTTTGCATATTGATATCGATTGTTGTTTCAATATCATAACCAATACGTCCTGATTCAATGATCGTAGGAATTGCGACGCCATTTTCATCATAAGCATATTCATATACTTTTCTTTCACCTGCCAGGATATCTTCATATTGTAATTCCAATCCTGATTTACCAACTTTTTCATTTCGGGAATAACCTAAGGCTAAATATTTATCTAACCCATCCGATGGAATCCCTTGTTTAGAAGTTGTAACAGTACCAAATACGGCTTTTAATGTAGATTTATAAGGATATTGACGATCCCAGTCGATTTCGACATCAAACCCTGGATAGGATTCACTATGTTCAGTCAAATAGGCAATTTCTTCATTAGAAACATCACTCAAAATATTTTTTGTAAGCCCTGCAGTACCTGCAGACATTGATTGTTTAACTGACCAAGCTTTTCTTAGTTCTTCATCAAATACAGCTACATCGTCTTCAGTAATGCGTGCTAAACGTAAATAATATATATCTGAACTAGTTAAATCTCCAGCTCTATTTTTTTGCCATTCTTCATCCGTTATCAACAAGCTATATTTCTTTTTCGCATCCTCAGAAAATAAGAACTCATATTGAGTTAATTTAGATTCTTTGACCCAATTAGAAAAACTAGTTGTTTGACAAGCAATGTATAAATCTTTTAAATCTCTAAATCTTTGATCTGCAATCGATACATTAAAGTTTTGTCCAAAAGTATAAGCTAAAGCCCATTCCTTTTTATCAGTCATATTGGATGGTGCAAAATATGTAATATTCAATCGTTGACGATTACCAACCAACACTTCACCATTACGATCCAGTATTTCTCCTCGAGGAGTTGTGACTGTTTGATTCTTTTTACTATAATTTTCTAGTTTTACTTTATATTCAGCATTATGAACGATTTGGATAGAATATAAACGAATTAAAATAACTGTCATACAAAGACAAATAAGTGCCATAAAAATACGAAAACGAGTATTTACGATTTTGGTCAAGTCAAATGCTTGTTTTAAATATTCACTGCTACCAGTCCAACGAATTTTAGACTTATCTTTTTTTCTCAAATTCATCAACACTCCTTAACTTCAATATTATACAACATTTGTTTCAACATACCAATCATTGTGTTTGTTTTTTATTGATTATGTTATAATAATTTTTGAGGTGAAATCATGACAAAAAGAATAGAAACTAGACCAGTTTTTGTAGGTCCTTATCAATTAGGTGGACTAAATCAATGCTTGATCCAATCCATGACAAACACAAAAACTAAAGATATTAACGCAACTATCGCACAAATCAATGCTCTAGAAAAAGCAGGTTGTCAAATTGTCAGAATGGCAATTTTAGATGAAGAAGATGCTTTTGCTGTAAAAGAAATAAAGGCAAAAACAAATGTGCCATTAGTTGCGGATATTCATTTCAATCATCGCTTGGCACTGATCTGCATTGAAGGTGGAATCGATAAAATTCGTATTAACCCAGGTAATATTGGAGCACGTGAAAATGTTATTGCCGTTGTTGAAAAATGCAAAGAAAAAAATATACAGATTCGTATCTGTATCAATTCTGGATCACTTGAAAAAGAATCTTTAGAGAAATATATTAAACCATGTCCAGAGGCAATGATCGAAAGCGCAAAAAAACATGTAGAAATTTTAGAAGAATGCGGTTTTTATGATATCGTTCTTTCATTTAAATCAAGTGATGTCATGCTTACTATTGACACCTATCGATTAGCTTCACAGATTTTTCCATATCCTCTTCACTTAGGTGTCACTGAAGCAGGAACCTTTACTGCTAGCTCAATTAAATCAAGTGCAGCACTAGGAACACTACTTCATGATGGCATCGGTGACACAATCAGAGTATCTGTCAGTGCTGATCCGGTAGATGAAATCATTATTTGTAAGCAATTATTAAAATGTTTTGATTTAATAAATAAAGTTCCTTACCTTGTAAGCTGCCCAACTTGCGGTCGTATTCAATATGATATGATTCCTATTGTGTTAGAAGTTGAACAATTCCTCAACACGATCAATGCAGATATCCATGTTGCAGTAATGGGTTGTCCAGTCAATGGCCCTCAGGAGGCGAGTCGCGCCGATATTGGCATTGCCGGAGGCAAAGACAGCGGTTTACTCTTTAAAAAAGGACAGCTCATTCGAACGGTCCCTCAAAATCAAATTGTAGAAGCATTAAAAGAAGAAATATTAAAAATGATTGAATCTTAGAAACGAGTGAGCAACTCGTTTTTTTCTTATCCATACCCTGCCGTTTTTAATTTCCATTTACCATTTCCTATACGACATAATATCCATTGCCAATCTACATAAGTAGTATTGGGTTTAAAGCTTCCTTCTGCACGACTTCCAACATAAAAACTTGATGTCAAAATTATAGCTTGATCTGCGCCAAACTCTTCGGCCCAACCAGGCGAGCTATTCCCTTCATAAACTAAATCAATCAACGTACAATCTTTAAACCCAAATTTAAAATGATTAACTACAACATCCATTGCTTCATTTATTTCTTTTTCGCTATAAATACCAGTTGATTTAATTGTTCGTTGGACATTGTTTGTATTCCCAAAATTCAAAATAAATACAACATACAAAAAGACGAAAATACCACCAATTGCGATCAATTTTTGAAATGTTTTTTTCATGTCTTTTACCCCACTACTCTTGTAATATAACATTCATTTCTAAAATTAATATACTCATAAAGATTAAGAAAATCTTAAGTTGAATTTATGGATTTAAGGTTAATGATCTTTCACGCAAATTATTTGTCATATAAAGGTAATAAATATCTTGTTTGTAACCAGTTGTTTTGAGTCGGATCGTTCCTTCAATTTCACCTTGGTCTTCATCAAATACCCAAACAACACCAAGATCAAATCCTTCATCAGTCAATTCATTAAACTTCATTAGTCCTTCTTCAAAACTCGCTAAACTAAAGTATGATGACAACAAATCACCATAAGTTGAATTTTCAACAAATATTGTTACTGAACGAACATGATCAAAAGGCATCAAAGTATAGGGATTGATCAAATGATGTAGCTTTACTTCTTCATCACTATCATTAAGTGCATAATAATATCGTTCATAATCACCACTTGTAACTGCCGAAGTCATCATTTCAAGTCTAAATGCATCCAATGAATTTTCTGTATCCTCAAATAATTTTTTTATTGGTTCATTTATACCTACATTCCATCTGGTCCCATCTGGTTTGTTTCCCAATAACTTTATATTCCCGCCACCATTGATCAGTCCATATTTTAAACCATTTTCTAATAATATTGCACCAATCTTTTCAACCGCAAAACCCTTCGCAACTGAACCAACATCAAGTGATGCATTTTCATTAGTTATGAAAACGGTTGAATTTTCTTCATCAATTAGAACATAGTCCCATCCTGTAAATACTTTAGTAGCTTCTAAAAGTGATTTTTCAGGCACTCTACCATATTCATTAAAACTATTTAACTCTTCTCCTTCTTCACGATAGTCATGCCATATTTCTAAAACTGCACCCATTGAAATATCAACATATCCATCAGTCTTTTCATACCATTCTCTTGAAGTCAGCAGCAATTCAATCAAAACTGGATCTACTTTCACAGGCGCAATACCGGCTTGATCATTGATTGTTTTAACATTGTTGATTCCTTCATAACTATTATATTTATCAAATAATTGATTGTAGTGATATACATATCCTTCAAAAATTGAATAAAAACTATCAAATTCTTCTTTAGTTAGAGTATAAGCTTGAAGTGTCATTTTTGTACTAAAAGTACTTGCAGTAGATCTACTATATTTACTATATTCGCCTTTAACACTACTTCTACTAGAACCTGATACACTCACATTATTTGGTACACATACAATTGGAAATAAAGAATCGAGTGATACCCATCCTAAATTACTACAATTGTGATTAGGACAAGTTTCATTGATTATATGCCATTTCCCATCTTTAACTTCAAGTTCCATATGACCATAACTTCCTTCAAAACTATAAGTTTTATCTTCACTAATATCAAATTCAAAAAGTACTTCACCTTCTAAATATACAGTTCCGATCAATTGTTCACCTTTGTTAGTATTTGAAAAGATTTTCATACCTAAAAACATCAAAGCTGCAATTACAAATACAATTCCAATAAAAAACCAATCTCTTTTTTTCACTTTAATCACCTACAACATTCTACAACAAAATCAACAGACGTACAAACAGCAAAATAGAATAGCTCTCGCTATCCTATTTTTTTTCGAAAAATTTTACACCATTTTTACCACTCGATTTCACTGAATACATTGCATGATCTGCACGAATTACCGCTTCCTTGTATTTTTCGCCTTTATGTAGCTCCGCTATTCCACAAGAAACAGTAACATTAAATTTCTTTTGATCATTGATCACAATCGTTTGTTCAGCAATCAATTGAAGCACGTGTTCCATTTTTTTCTTTACTTCAAGTTCATTTTCGCCAATCATCGTAATTAAGAATTCTTCCCCACCCCATCGAGACACCAAACCTGTCGGTAAATTCTCGATTAATAGCTGTGCAATATTCATTAATACTGTATCTCCGATGTCATGACCATAACTATCATTAATCTTTTTAAAATCATCAACATCGATCATCATCACATACCAATGCTCATCCTTAATCGAATTCGCAATGATTTCCAACTCTGCATTCATTGCCCTTCTTGTAAGCAAACTGGATAATGAATCAACAAAAGCTAATGAACGCAACTCATCTTCAACATGTTTTTCAGCTGTAATATCTAGGAAAAATATCATAAACTCTTCATCATTGATTCGATGCACATAAGTTTTAATAAATAATGGATCACCTCCAGATGGATTATCAACTGGGTGTTGAGATTCAATATAAGGTATATTTTTCTCCTTCATTTCTTTTAACATTCTTTGATAAACATCCATGTCATATAAATAATTTGGCATCAATTTATGAATATATTCAACAGTAGGCTCTTGTTGAGTCCAACTTCTAAAAATCGGATAATTTCCTTTACTACTGAATTGCTTTGTTTTAATATTCCCCCAAATCAAATCAACATTGTTTTGTGAATTTAGAACTTGTGAAATTTGTTTATCATAAGTACTAAATTTTTTTAATTATTTTTGTAGCACTAATAACAAAATCACTAACAATACCGAAAACATTCCAATTATCTGTAAAATCGATTGTTGTGATTGCTCAACTTTATTTTGAACTTGCATCAATTCATATTTATTACTTCTGGATTGTAAAGAAACACTTAAATTGGATTCTGGATAAATAAGTTTTTGTAACATAATCGAAAGATTCATCAATTCATTGAAACTTTCATTTTTAACATTATAAATAATATGAATCTTTGCAGGAATTGTCAACGTACCAAATTGAACTAAAGAATAGTCTTTTAAAATCATATAGTTGTAATCTACAGCCATTTCACTGACAAAAATCGCATCGACTTCATTAGTCTTAACATCTTCAAGCAATTCAGAACGATTATTACAAATTAGCACTTCATGACCAGTAAAAGTTTTCCAATTAACATACTTATCTTTAAATAGTTGTGTAGTTTCAACCTGCATATTAAATTGATCAATTTCATCATTTCTATTTTTATACAAGTATACATTATCTGTCATGATTACAGATGACAAACTTATTTTTTCGTTTTTCATGTAATCACTATTAAAATAAATTCCCGAAGCTCCATCTAAATCGCCATTTTCAATCATTTCCATTGCATTATTTAATCCCATCGGATTAGAATCTAAGTCTAAAAATTGTATGTTTTTTCCAGTAAGTTCATAAAAAACTTTATTGATTTCAACTTGTCTTCCTTTGATCTCACCATTTTCTTTATAACATAATGGATATAGAATCAAACTATCATAAAAATAATAATCGCCTTCATGTTTTTGAACATCTTTAATTTGATAAGCGAAATGCTTAGTAGCTAACTTAAATATATTGTCATCTTTATCATTTGTGATCGTATTCAATAAATCATTTCCATTTGCACTACTCAAATATCGATTGATAATCTCAATAAGTGGTTTTAATTTTTCTTTTTTTGCGAACATTACTTGTTCAATAATTACACTTTCAATTCTCATCTCATAATTAATAGATGGGTGTTTAATCAGCTCACCAAAAACATTCAATGCAGAAATAACACAATCTATTTCATTATTCTCTAAAGCAGTAAACATTTCATCAAAAGATTCATAATATACTACTTCTCCATGAGGATACAAATATTCATCAATTCGATTACTCAAAGTAGAATTTGTAGTTAAACCTATTTTTGCATGATTTAAATTTATAAGCTCATCAAGTCTTGCATCATTACGTGTAAAAATCTCCATGTAGGCACGATTTAATGATGTAGTAGAAAAATACTTTTCTTCTCTTTCACGATTTGAACCAGCAAGACCTAAAAGATCAACTTCTTCATTATCAAGCAAATTAAAACTTTCTTCCCAAGTAGGTAAAATCGTTTCAACTTGAATACCCCATTGATTTAATAATTTAATCAAGGGTTCCAACATACCTGCCTGTTCATTGTTGATGTCTTTGAAACTAGTCATTTCACTAGTAACAGCTAAAATCAAAGTTTCATCTTTCAGTGTATTTAAATAATTCAATTCTTCTTCAGTTAAGGTAAAATTATCAGAGTTTAATTGGGCATGGATCTGTGGAAAATTGGAAAAAAAGCAAAGAAGCACAAGAAGCAGTGTTAACAAACGTTTCATATCAATCATTCCAATCCATCATTTATCTGATAATTAATTATAACACATATATAACTTTTCAAACAATAAAAACGGTGCATATTTGCACCATTTATTTGCAATTCCGCAACTTTTCTATCTCTTCTTTATATGGAGCCTGATCATTTATCCATGGTGTTTCTAATATTTTTACAATATTTTCCAATTTTGGATGATGTACGACTCCTGCTAAATTACTTAACCCAATAAATCCATTGCCGATATTTTCATGTCTGTCTTTGTGTGCTCCTTGCAAATTCTTAGAATCGTTAATATGAAGTACCTTTAGACGATCCAAACCTAATATTCGATCAAATTCATTTAATATATTATCAAAATCACTCAAATCATAACCTGCATCATGAATATGACACGTATCCATACATATACCTAAAAATTCATTAAGTTTTACACCTTCAATAATTTGTTGAAGCTGTTCAAAAGTAAAACCAACTTCACTTCCTTTACCAGCCATTGTTTCCAAACAAATAATAACATTTTGATCATTGTTAATAACTTGATTCAAACCTTTTATAACTTGATCTATTCCTGTTTGCAATGTTGCAGTTGAAAAAGAACCAGGATGCAACACTAAATATTTTGCACCTATAGCTTCAACTCGTTCAATTTCATTCTTCAAAAAATCAACTGAAAAATCAAAAGTATTTAAATTTACTGAATTCGCTAAGTTGATTATGTAAGGAGCATGTATAATCAAATTATCTAATGGAATAAGGTTTTCATTCAATAATACTTGAGCTTCAGCAACATGTAAATCTTCAATAGGTCGCCTTTTTGAGTTTTGAGGAGCACCAGTATAGATCATCAAAGCATTTGCATTATAGCTTAGAGCTTCTAATACTGAGCCTTCAATAAACTTCGGAGCACTCATTGAACAATGTGAACCAATTTTAATCATTCTTGTTCCTCACGTTTCAAGCGTTGCATTTGTTTATAACGTTCTTTACGCTGAGCTTTGATTTCACCTTGAATCATTTCACGTCGTGCTTTACGTTTGATTTTTTGCACTTCAGCAGCTTTTTTCTTTTTATATCCAGGTTTCACTTTTTCATTTTTTCGATGTAATGTTTTCGCAATTTCTTTTTCTGTCAAATCATTTTTGCGAATCATTTTTTGTCCGTAAGGTTTTAACTCTTGCCATTGACCATTTTTAAAATTTTTATGCTCAAAATGATAGCCACGCTCTTTTAATGAGCGAATTGCTGCATCATCACTTTCTTTATAGATTGCGAAACATGTTCCTTCTTTTCCTGCTCGACCTGTACGACCCGAACGATGAATATAAAAATCCAATTCACTTGGGAATCCCATACTAATGACATGAGTTATTCCATCAATATCTAGACCTCTGGCAGCGATATCGGTAGCAACTACGTAACTTTGGGTTAAATTTTCAAGTTGTTTCATCGCTTGTTTTCTCTCACGTGCCTGAAGACCACCATGAATTTCAACAACACTTTTTCCTGCAAGTCTTAATTCTATAGCACAGTTTGCAGCTTCATCACGCGTATTTGCGAAAATCAAACACACATATGGCATAAATCCATCTAATATCTGAGCACATACTTCACTATAACTATAGTGCTTTGCAGGCACAAGAATATGAGTGATTTTCGGATTATTTTTATGATCTGATGTAATGTGAACCGTTTGAGGATTCTTCATGTATTTCTTTAAAAATGGTCTTAATGATTGTGGGATCGTAGCACTGAAAACCATCATTTGTAAATGGTCTTTCATTCTTCCTGCAATGGCATCTACTTCATCCATAAAACCATATTCTAAAGTCATATCCGCTTCATCCACGACTAGATACTTCGCTGTTTCAACTCTAAGTACTGCTTCATCAACAAATAAATCTTTAATACGCCCTGGTGTCCCAATTACTAAATGAGGTTGATTCCCATCAATTGAATCAGCCATTTTACTTTTTTCGATACCACCAGTCACTAATTTTACAAGTAAACCCGGATTTGCTTCACTCATTGTTTTCGCTCTTTTATAAATTTGCATCGCAAGTTCACGAGTCGGTGCAGTAACTACAGCTTGTACAGTTGGTTTATTTGAATCGATCATTTCCATTAAAGGAATCAAAAAAGCATGAGTCTTCCCTGTTCCGGTATCACTAATCCCAATAATATCTTTTCCTTTCAATGCCATCGGAATAACGGCAGACTGAATAGGAGTTGGTTCTTTAAAATGGTTTAGTTCAATAAACCTTTCGGTTTTTTGACTCCATTGAATGTCATTAAATTTTTTCATACATTTTACCTCTTTGTTATTATACCGATTTTTAACTGAAAATACAAAACATATGGTAAAATTAACTTGAGAGGAACTATTTATGGAAATTATCCCTGTTATACCTAGAGGTTATTGCAAAGGTGTTGTCAATGCGATCAACCTTGCAAAGAAATGCCGTGTTGATTATCCGAAATTACCAATCACTGTAATTGGAATGATCGTTCATAATCAATATGTTGTAAAAGCACTTGAACAGTTAAACATCAAAACGCTGGAATCAAAAGGAATATCAAGATTAGAGTTGTTAGATCAAGTTGATGAAGGAGTCGTTTTGTTTACAGCTCACGGTATCGGCGACGCAGTCATTGAAAAAGCAAAAAAGAAAGGCTTGATTTGTGTCAACGCTTCCTGTACTGATGTCATTTCAACAAAAAATAAAGTAAAAGAAAAACTAGCGGAAGGATATGAGGTTTTATATATAGGTCAAAGGAATCATCCTGAAGCTGAAGCAGTACTCATGTGTAGTGATCATGTACATTTGATCGATTCACCACAAAGCATTCAATCAATTAACTTAACTTCAAATATGATTTATGTCACTAACCAAACAACGATGAGTATATTCGAAATAAAAGATTGGATCGAGATGATCAAAGAGAAGTATCCTATGGCTCTTGTTGAAGAAGAAATTTGTAATGCAACAAGAATGAGACAAGAAGCGCTATTAAAGCTTACTGATATTGATCTACTGTATGTTGTCGGCGATCCTGTATCCAATAATTCAAATAAATTAAAAAGCATTGCACTATCTTGTAACATTCAACATGTAGAACTCATAGAAGACTGTCACAAAATAAAAAAACAAGATTTAGTTGGCAAAAATAGAATTGCAGTCACTTCTGGAGCAAGCACTCCAACCTATCTTACTCAACAAGTTTTGGATGTTTTAGAACATTATTCAAAAACACAACAATTCATCGTCCCAGAAATCGATTTATCAAAAATAATATAGGAGGTCTTATGGCAAAAGCTACTTATACAACAATTGAAGGTTATTATCTTGACTACAACATTAGTTCACCCTATTTAGAACGATTAGAAGAATTACGCAAATTAGGAAAAAAACTTTATCCAGAAGCAATTGAAAAAATCAGTTGGGGTATGCCTACTTTAAATTATCATGGCTACTTATTTCAATATGCTGCATGCAAAGGATATGTTGGATTTTATGTCGGTCCGGATGCGATTGCAGAGCATGCTGAGCAATTATCTACATATAAAACGACCAAAGCTGCGATCCATTTACCAATAGATAAACCCTATGATTATCCATTATTAGAAAGTATTATTCATTTTTGTGCCAATGATAACATCGCCTTTGAAAAGAATAAAGAGAAAAAGAAATGAAATTAATTTATCGTGGTAATTATAAAGATGAAAGTGAATTACCTATCACTGATTTACCTGAACATGCAATCAAATTCAAAGAACCGGAAACTCCAGCTAAATTAAATCTTATAGCTTCTTTGTTTACAATACCTGCAATACTATTAATCATTCTTTGCGTTTTTGTTTCATTTTTGATCCATGGAAACTTAAGCATAAGTTTAGCTCCAAAATCATATTTTTTAAGTATCATTTTAGCTTTTCTTACTTTGTTACCTCATGAATTTTTACATGCGATATGTTTTGGTAAAGATGCAGTCGTTTATTTATTCGTTTCAATCAAAAATATGATGGCTTTTGTTGTATCTACCGAACCGATTTCTAAGAAACGATTTATCTTTCTTTCACTTTTACCAAACCTAGTATTTGGTTGGATACCTTTACTAATATGGTCAATCTTTTTTCCTTCAAATATGTTTTTGTTTTATTTTTCGATAATGTGCATTCTATTTGGTATTGGAGATTACTTAAATGTATATAACGCTTTGATTCAAATGCCAAAAGGAAGCATCCAACAATTATCTGGATTTCACTCATATTGGTATATACCCAAGGAAGACTAATTATGAATATGCCTAGCTTTGAAACAAAGAGATGTTTAGTCAGAAGCACTACAGAAAATGATACAAATTTATGTTTGTCAATTTGGTTGGATGATGAAATGGGAAAATATCTAGCTGATCCTCCTCGCGACAAAGCAAGTGAAAAGTATTTAAATTTTGCGGTTGGCATCGAAAATGATGAAAGTTGGTATCCAATGGTCATCTTTCATAAAGAAACGAATCAATTTATAGGAACATGTAGTATAGTTCCAGAAGATAATAATACCCGCTGGGATTTTGGTTATGCCTTTCATAAAGATTATTGGAGACAAGGTTATGCTACTGAAATCTTAGAAGCGTTAATCGAACAAGGTATTCAAGCTGGCATCAAGCGTTTCAGTGCAGTTGTCGCCAAAGAAAATCCAGGATCAAACACATTGCTTAGAAAACTTGGATTTAAAATTTGGAAAGATTCTAACAGTTTTATAAAACGTGGAACTGATATTATATACGAAGAATATACCTATCTATTGGAAATTGAATAAACAAGAAGAAGAAACGATATCACATTGATATAATTTCTTCTTTTATTTTTGATTTAGATACTTTCGTAATTAACTAATTCAATTTGATTATCCTCAATATAATTCTTTATACGAGTAGAAAGCAACATTTCTAAATCTTTATATCGAATTGCAGTATATGTTGATTTACTAAAAAGATCCTCATCAAGATATCCAGCATGACATACTATAAAACTTTTTTCATTTTTTGACAAATCATCTAGTTGAGAAAAAACACCTTCTTCAACATTAATATTAAGCTGTTTTTCAAAAGTGAAATCATCCTTTGCTAACCAATTACAGTTATACATTTTCATTTTTTGCCATTTATCTAATGTATAAGTTATATCATATTTTTTCGCTACTTCGATTATAGCTTTAGATAAATTTTCAGTTAAGTAAGAATGACCTTGAATATATGCTGGTTTTCTACCCATTAATTCAATGAATTTTTTTACCTGATTTTCAACTTCTAGAATAGTTTCTTCAAACGGAAATGGATCAACCTTAGGAAATCCATCTACTTTTTTTCTCTCCTCAGAAGAGAGAAAATAACCTTTCTCATCGACCAAATGGGGAACTAAGCAAGGATCCGAAACTGATTTGCCAGCAAAAAAATTGATATCTTGTCCAACTGATACATGTGTAAATTCTTTTATTCTGTTTGCAGCATAATTACTACATTCAAAATTACTCATTAATCCGGTACAAGTTAATATTCCATATCTTGCTGCAAGACAAATACCATCAGTAATTCCATATGTCATTCCAAAGTCATCGGCTTGAACTAATAATTTCACTAACTATTCATCTCACTTTCTTCAGATATTGTTTGCAATAAACGCTCATCATTCATGCGGATAAAAGGTGCATAAATAATAACACTTATCATAGTAAAGACAATGGATACGATAACACCCTTCCATCCAAAATTCGCAAAAGCACCAACAACACTTGGAACCGCTTGATTGATATTAAGACATGGGGCATTATTTAACAATCCAACAACTTGAAGTAACCGAGTTCCTAAAAACGGAAGGATTGCTTGGCATAGATAAGGAATCAAGAAAATTGGATTCATAATAATTGGTAGTCCAAAAGAAATCGGTTCTTGGATTTCAAATGCAGAAGGTGCTAATGCAACCTTTGCAACACTTTTAAGACCACTATTCTTTGAAAATAATAAAACTGCAATAACGATTGAAACCATGCTTGCTGAAATTGTATATCCTGGTCCTGTGATCATATTTGGAATTGCAGTTCCTGCATTAAATGCAGCAAGATTTTCAGCAGTGTTTTGTGTAAATAACATTGCAGAAATTGGCCAGATTGCCATACCACCATGAATTCCAAAAAACCAGAATAATGATACCATAGTAAAGACAATCAACTCACCAAATATATTGCATCCAAGAGCCATCATAGGTGCACGGACTAAAGTGAATAAAGCATTTTGAACATCTTGTAATGGAGTCAAACTTAATAAGAATGTCAAAGCCATCATTGTAAATACTACGATAAACCCAGGAACTAAAGCCATAAATGAACTAGCTACACCACTAGGTACACCTTCCGGCATTTTTACTGTCCAATTCTTTTTATAAATAGTATACATTATCCATCCAGTTACATACGCAATTACCATAGCTCCAAACATTCCCATCGTGCCTATATAATAATCTTTCATAGCCACAGGTGTAATAATCAGAAAAGATGTAACTGCCATTAAACCTGTTACGATCGCATTTTTTCTCATTCCATTTTTTTGCATATATTGATATCCTATCGCAAAAGACAAATAAATTGAAAAATAACCAAATGTGCAATCATAAGGAAGACTTAAAACTGATTTTAAGTTTACACTTATAATCCATTGTTGATAAGCATCGATTGGAAGTCCATTAAAGATTGAACATATTGATCCAATCATTAAAAATGGTAACATCATTTGAAAAGAACTTTGTAATATTAATAACGTGCGATTTTTGCCAATAATATCCGCAAATTTCATTAATGCTGATTGTAATTTTTTCATTTTTTTCCCCTACTTTCTATCATTTTTTCAGCCATAGTTAAAACAGCTGCTCCATCACATTTGCCATAAGCATAGCGTTCAATTACTTGAATAGGAATTTTTCTCCCATCCAACATATCTTTTACTTCTTCAATACGGTGTGATACTTGAGGACCAATTAAAATAACATCATAATCTTGTTCATCTTCAATCGACTCAATATCTACAGCCCAAATTTTATAATTTTTCCCTTGTGCTTTCGCCGCATCCTTCATTTTAGTAACCAATAATGAAGTAGACATCCCCATAGCACAAGCTAACATGATATTCATTAGATTTTCTCCTTAATCTGTTCTTCAAGTTGTGAAATTTTTTTATTTAATATCAACATTTGTTTTGCATTATCAATCGCAGTTAAGGCCATTGCGAAGTGGTCTTGCGCATGAACAAGCAAAATATTCAATTCATAACGTGATCCATTTGCTTCTGCTTGGATCAAATCAGTTTGAACTTTATGAGCTTCTTTTAATTCATTGCTTGCTTCTTTGATAAGCAAAACTGCTTCATCAAATTTGTAATTATTCGCAAGTTTAATTGCCTCTTCTGCTTTTGATTTAGCATCACCAGCATGCAATATTAATTTAAAGCCAATTTCATAACTTTGTTCAAAATTCTTTTCGCTCATAATTTCTCCTTCTAATACGTCATTCTAATAATCTTGACTAATGTTTCATATGTAGGATCTAACATAAGCATATCTACATATTTTTTATCAGAAATCATACTAGATATAACTTTAAAGACATCCTGATTGTTTTTTACAAAACCCTTCTCAAATGATGAAAGTAATACGAGTTTCACTTTCCCACTTCCCCAATCAATTGGATGTTTTAGCAATGCAACAGATATAAAGGTAACACTCGTAACTACTTTCGATGGATGTGGAAAAGCGACTTCACTTCCAAAATTTGTATTCGCTAATTTTTCTCTGTGCATAACTAACTCTTTGAAATCTGCAGGTAAATTGTACACTTTACCAATTCTGTTACATAATTGTTCAATCAGTTCCTCTTTGTTTTCAGCGTCGACAATTCCGAAAAACAATTCTCTTGGAAAATATTTGATCATTTCCAAATTATCTGGATCAAATGAATCCAGAAATTTCTTGATCTCATTTCGATTAGTATCAAAACCTAACGAATCGATCAAAAAGACAGGAACTTGTATATTTTCACCTACTTTTCCTAATGGAACAGTAGTAAAAATAGCATCATAATTCGATAAATCTTTTAACTCAATTTCAAGAACATCACAACATTCAACACGATTGATCGAGTCTTTGTATTGTTCCATAAATTGATATTTCAGCAATTGTGCACTACCACGTCCAGTAGAGCATACAAGCAGTACATCTTTTTTACGAACATTACTTACTTGACCTAATGCAACCTTTATGTGTAAGGCAAAATATCCGATTTCATCTTCTGTTAGACTGCATGCATATTCTTCATTGATGATACTTGCACAACATACAGCTAGCTCATAAGGAACTATGAAATGTTCTTTTATTTCAAACAACAACGGATTTTGAAGATTGATATGATACTTTACTCTTTGAAGCAAAGGTGTTACATGCAAAGCCAGCATCAACTTAAAATCTAAGTTTGCACTAAAATCGATACTATATTGTTGAAAAATCTTTTTAATCATCTTATCAACAAGACTCATACTCTCTTTATTTGCATGTGATATATCATCGCCAGCAGTTCTCTTTGAAGATAAATGAATCGTTACATAATAAACTTCATCATCATAGAATTGTATATTCAATTCACTCTGCATTTGAATAACGATCGATGTTGCTAAGGCAAATGCATTATCTTGTCTTATCTCTTCTTTATAGTCCTCTTTTAGTTGTAGAATTTGATTATTTAAAACACGTTTATAGGCTATATACAAATGAACAACTAAACTATCTAAGATCATACTTGATAATTCATATCCAAAATCACTACATTTAGTTACAATGATTTTTGCGATCAAATCTAATACATTTAAATTTGATTCTTTATCTTTGGTTTTGATATCAGTTAGATCATTCAATGAGATGTTTTGGTTTAGTATACTAGCCAAACACAATCGAATGTTATACTCTTCACCAACAGCTTTTAAACCATAATGAGGTTTATGTACAAGTTTGATTTCAAATTGGCTTAATAGGTTTCTAACTATATTCAAGTCATTTGTTAATTGATTTTTAGAAACATACATAGATTCAATAAATTCACTACTTTTTATCCATTCCTCAGACTGAAGAAGAATATGAGCTAAATAGGAAACACGATTCTCTTGGACTGAATAATCAAGTGTTTCTCTTTCTTTAATGATTTGTTTAGGTAATATTTCATTAAAGTAGTTTTGAAATGTCTCTTGGTCATTAATTTCAAGATGATATCCGTTACCTTTGCCTGATTTACCAACAATTTGAACTCCTTGTTTTTTTAAATCACGATTTAAGAAACTCAATTCTTTTTTAAATGTAGAAGAACTGATTTTTAACAATTCTGCACACTTTTCACTATTAAAAGAAGCACTATCGCTCATCAAGGCGTGTATCAATTTGTAAACATCGTTAGCAAGCATATCCGTATCTAACTCCTACAATTTCAGTATAAATAATTATTATTTATCTTCCACCCTATTTTGCGAACGAATTATCAGTACAAAAACGAGTACAAAAGAAAAAAGATAATAATGAGTATACTCCAACTCAATATTACCTTCATTTTTGATATTATGACAACTACTTTTGTCTTAAATTACTTATTTCTTCTTCAGTACAAGGACGATATTCTCCCAATTCCAAGCTTTCATCCAAAACAAGTGATCCCATTGATATTCGCTTTAAATATGTTACTTCACTGTTACAGGCAACCATCATACGTTTTACTTGATGAAATTTTCCTTCCGTAATATAAAGATATAAACTTCGATCATTGATGATTTCAACTTTTGCTGGTTTACACAATTCGTTACCATCAATAGTAATGCCACTTGTAAGGCTTTGAATATGTTCACTACTCAATGGCTTTGATATTTCAACATAGTAACATTTCTCTACATGTTTTTTTGGAGATAATAATTCATGAGCAAGCTGTCCATCGTTAGTGATTAGTAACAAACCTTCTGTATCAATATCAAGTCGTCCAACTGGAAATAAATCTTGTATGTTTTCATCTAAACAATCAAGGACAGTCTTTTGAGGACCAACTTCTGTCGAACTGATTACACCTTGTGGTTTATTTAACATATAATAACGAAATTTTTCATAATAGATGATTTCATCATGTACCATGACTAGATCATGATCTTCATCGATATGAACATCTTCTTTTTTACAAAGTTCACCATTTACTTTCACTGCTTTAGCACGTATTAACTTTTTCACTTCATTTCTAGTACCAACACCTGCATGGGCAAGAAACTTATCAAGACGCATTTTGTTTTCCTCGTGGCATTAATTTAGTAAATGATATTTTAAAAATTCTCTGCGGAAGTCTAAAAAATGATGTAGTAACGATATACATAATAACTCCTGCAACTCCTGTAACTGCAAGTTCTACAAAGGTAATAAGTCTTGATGTACATGCAAAGTTAACACCACACCACTTCACAATTACAAATGCACCATACATGGATACAATTCCAATAATTACAAATATGGTTCCTTGGATCAATCTTTTATAATTGACTTGATACACTTTTTTCATAAAAAATAGTGATAAGAAAATACAAGTAAATCCTGTTAAAATACTCGATGTGATTGCACCAGTATAGCCAGTATATTTCATTAATGGAAAAAAAGTAATCGTTTTTACTGCGAATCCAACCGCAAGGATCAAAATAATCGTTTTTCTTTGTCTTAAAGCCAACATCATGTTACTGCAAATAGGAGAAACCGTTCCAGTAAATGCAAGAAAACTACTAAATGCTAAACAAGTTGCTCCATAATCTAAATTTGTTGACCCATACATAAAATAATAAATCGGTTTTGCTAAGGCAAGCAAACAGAAACATAACGGAGTTGCAATATAAATAACAGTTTCTAATGAATCTATAACATTCTTTCTAAGTTCTATATAATTTTTCTTTTCAAGTGAAATTGTTAGATATGGAATTACACTTGCACCAAAACTCAAACCTAAAATCTGCGGTATGCTTGTAAGATTATTACTTTGAAAATGGATCATTGAGTAAATAGCACTCTCCATCCCTGCAGGTACAGTACCAGTTGCTGCCAAAGTTTTTGTGAAAAATGAAGAATTAATGATATCCATACTGCTACCTAAAATTGATACAACTACAAATGGAAGTCCAATAATAAACATTTCTTTTAATAGTAAGCTTGCATCTTTTGCCTGAGTTTGTTGTGCATTTGACATAGCTTTAATTTCTTTATACTGTGATTTATCCAATTTTTTAAAATAAAATATAGTAACAATAGCTGCCAAAGCAGGAGCTAATATTGCCATATAAATTGCCCAGATACTACCTAATCGCAATACATAAACACAAAATGCTCCAAAAATAATCATTGAAAATACACGAACCACTTGCTCAATGATCTGACTTACTGCATAGACTTTCATATTTTTCAAACCTTGATAAAACCCTCTGAAAGAACTCAGATACGGAACAAAAAATATTGCGATCGCAATAATACGTAAAACAATAATATAATTATTGATATAAATAGGATCGGTTTCAGTACTAGTAAACTTTGCATATTGTCCAGCAAACAAAAACACAACAACCGCCAATACAAAGCCACTACTCAGTAAAATGCTTGTAATCAATTTTCTAACTAGTACAACTGTTTTATAATCTTCCTTCAGCATATATTTAGCTACTAACGAAGATAATGCCATTGGAAGTCCTGCACTAGCGATCGTTAAAATAATATTATAAATCGAATATGCTTGTGCATAAAAATCAGGATTTCCACCTGTCATTGAAGTTAATACTGGTGCATAAATCAGACCTAGAAATTTAGATATAAAAAGACCGGCTGAGCCGGTTAATGCACCTGCAACTAATGATTGTTTTGTTTTGTTACTCATGGATTTACACTTTCCTCATTTAAATTAATTTCTATAAATTCTCGTGTTGTCGTTAATTTAGTTATATCTTTATAACAAACCATCATATAAAGATGAGTATTGTTATCAAGTAAATCACCACTTACTGTAATTCCTTTAACATATTTCTTTTCTGCATTGGCTTGATACGGAATCATGTTGTACTCTTCATCGTCAAAAATCCCAAAAGAGGGAGTCATTGAAGTCGCATCATAATCACGCTTACCTTCTAAAACAATTATTTCAATATCATACATCGCAATTTGTGCATTATCGATAGAAACATAGTATAAATATGTACCATCACTATTTTTAGTTACTTCAAAACTTAAAGAAAAGTATTTTGAAGAAGTCTGAAAAAGCGTATTGTCACGGACAATATTATAATAAGACTGATACATTTCAAGTTTTTCTTGATCAGTTTGATTTGTTTTTTTATTACATCCTGATATTAGGAATAACATACTTAATATAAGAAGGACAATTTTTTTCATTTCGATCACCTCTTTAGGTATTGTACCACAACTTATCAACACAAAAAAGACTGAAATTAATCAGTCTATTTCTTTCTAAATGTACAACAAAGTGTTTCACTGTCAGTCGTTGGGGTATGACTGCAGTTGCAACCAACTTCCACATGATTTGCGGTACAATCTTTTTTGTGGTTATAAACACAATTTATTACAGAGCATTTAATAGTATTCATAAGTTACCTCCTGATGTTAGAATACCCTTTTACTCCTTTTTTATACGATAAATTATACAACAAGAGAAACTGTAAATTTGTTCCAATTCACTTTGAAAATGACATATTGAATATTTTATATCTACAATATTTTCTTCAGTAATTTTTTTCAAAAAATCATTAACACTTTCCATTAAATCTTTTTCATGATCTTCTTCGATAATTTCAACTTGAATCATAGTTTTTCACCTCAAATATAAATTTACCTAAGATCATTAAAGAATTTTGTCGTATTATAGTTTAGAAAGTAAAGTGTCAATTTGATCTTTTTGTTCAGAATTCAAAGTAACTAATGGTAAACGAACATATTCTTCACAAAGGTTTTCTTTAGATAAAATATACTTGATATCACTTGGACTTGAAACCATAAAACAAGCTCTTGTGATCTTTTTCAATTTATCATCACTATCTACATCATCTATACCAAATTCATATGCTTCAATAATTTTACGGATTAGCTTTGCATGTAGATGACCAACTACAGAAACGATACCATCGAATCCATAGTGCAAACCTTCTAAAAGTAAACCATCATCACCACTTAAAATGATACAACCACAATTTTCTATGATGTTTAAAGTATCATGGTAGTCATCTGAAGCCTGTTTAAGCGCGATAATGTTCTTACAATCATTGCATAAGCGAATCACTGTATCACTCGTCATATTGATTCCTGTGCGTTTTGGAACATTATACAACATAACAGGCAACTCAATTTGATCTGCAACTGATTTAAAATGTTGATATAATCCTTCCTGGCTTGGACGATTATAATAAGGTGTAATCAACATAATTCCATCAATTTCATATTTTGATGCCATCAAACTTAATTCAATTGTGGATTTTGTATCATTGGTACCACATCCCATCCATACTGCAATTCGATGATTTACAATTTTGACCACAAATCGTAAGAAATCTTCTTTTTCTTCAAAACTTAACGTACTTGCTTCTCCCGTTGTACCACATAAAATAATTCCATCTACTTCATCTTGAATACAACGTTCAATTAAGTTAACGGTACTTTTGTAGTCAATTTCTTTAAATTGATTCATCGGTGTTACTAATGCAACCATAACTTTACCCAAAATTTTCATAATCCTGCTCCGATCTAAATAGTAAAGGTTGTATTTGTTCATGAATTAAAGCATGCTCTATTGTTTTTTCAATAAGTGACCATTTACTAACACAACTATTTGGTTTCTTTAAATAATCATCTTGTAAAAATGGTACAAAATAAATATTTTTAGTTTGCTTCAAACGAAATAGTTGTTCAGCAGTAGAACCCAAGATATCATTCGATGCAATCGCAATAACCACAGGTTTACTATTTCTAAGCATTGCTTTAGCTGCTAATGTACAAGTATGATCATAATCGCCATGTGCTAGTTTACTGATAACTGTTGAAGTACAAGGTGCGATCACCATACAATCAAACGGACAAACAGGTCCAATTGTTTCAGCATCTTGGATTGTTGTCATGACAGATCTTTTAGTAATTCTTTCTAAGTCAGCAATCAAAGCAGTATGTGTCCCAAAACGAGTATCCAAGTTAGCACTATTTTTGCTCAAAATAACAGTTACATCATGTCCCTTTTTCACAAACATCTCAATTTCGCGCACAATCATTGCATGGTTGCAATATGAACCTGATATAGCCCAACCAATTCTCATAAATTCAACTCCTTTTCTAATAATTTAACTAAACAAGCTGCTGCAGAATAAGGTGCAGTAATTGATGGTAAACTTGGTGCAATCAACACCTTTTCATGTTGATGAAATTCTATATCAACACCAATTCCTCTTGTCGAAATATCAATTATGATTGGCATCTTATTCCAAGAATTGATACGTTCTTTATTTAAAACACAAGTTGGTGCTGTATTAATCACGATATCACTTACTTTTTGAGAATCCCAAGTTTCATAATCAATTTGATTATAAGGACATGTATCATCAACACTTCTTGAAATCACTTTAAATTTCAATTGCAACTTTTCTAATAAATCACAAATCGCTCTTCCGCTATGACCATAACCCACTACATCATATGTGTACTCATATATTGATTTTTCTGTCTTTGTAAGCAACATCATCAATACACCTTCAGCCGTCAATAATGAATTGACATTTAATACTTCACTAAATTGTGACATGTTTACAATCGTCCAATTTTGAGAAATCAAAATTGGATTGATTACTCCCGTATAAATTGTAAGATGATTTGTACATTTTTTCAAAAAAGGAAGTATTTCTACACTTTGATCAAAAAGACGGCAAAATCCCCTATCATCAATTCCACTCATTGGTAAAATCACAAAATCAATCTCATGACAATTTTTGATTGCGATTTGTACATCTTCACTATTTTTAATGCCGATTACGTTCAATTCTTTTTTTATTAGTTGTTCATAAATCAAATTCATTCTAAGATCAGAAATCAAAATACATCCATTCACCAAATCACCTCTAATTTATCCTATGCAAATGTCTAGGATTTGAGCCTATAATTTGCTCCAAAAAATAGAAAAGCACTGATAAACAGTGCTAAAACTCACAAACAAACCAATTTTTCTTTCCTTTTTTGATAATACATAATTCTTCATTAAAACAATCTTTCTTGTCAACAATGGCTTCTGGATCAACTACTTTAGCCCCATTAACTTGAACAGAACCATTGTTGATCAGCTCACGAGCTTCTCGTTTACTGGATGCGATTTTTGCATTGACAAGTAAATCTGTTAATGATAAACCATTTTCAATTTTTACATGTGGCATTTCTTCAACACCTTGTTTTAATTCTTCAAAGGATAGATCACGGATATCTCCTCCAAAGAATGTATTTGTGATTTTAATTGCAGTATCATAAGCTTCTTGGCTATGAGCTCTGATTGTTAATTCTTCTGCTAAAGCTTTTTGAGCAGTTCTTAAATGAGCAGCATTTTTTAATTGATCTTCTAATTCCAAAATTTCAGTTGGAGTTCTCATCGATAGTCTTTTTAAGAAATCAATGATATCTGCATCACCTGTGTTCAGCCAAAATTGGTAAAATTGGTATGGACTTGTTTTTGTTGCATCAAGCCAAATATTACCACCTTCACTTTTACCAAATTTAGTTCCATCTGATTTCATAATCAGAGGAGAAGTAACTCCAAATACTTTAGCATCTTCTCCACAGACCTTACGAATCAAATCAGTACCAGAACATAAATTTCCCCATTGATCTGAACCACCGATTTGCATAATACAGTCATGATCACGGTATAATGTCAAAAAGTCAATCGCTTGTAAGATCGTATAAGTAAATTCAGTAAAGGAGATCCCAGTATCCAAACGACTAGCGATCGTATCTTTAGCTAACATATAACTAATATTAAAATATTTTCCATAATCACGTAAGAAATGTAGTAAATCCAGTTTTCCTAACCAATCGTGATTATTTAGTAGTAAAGCTCTTCCAGAATTAAAATCTAAGAATTGTGAAAGTTGACCTTTGATCGCTGCTACATTGATCGCAATATCTTCTAATGTTTGCAGTTTTCTTTCTGTTGTTGGACGAGGATCACCAATCATCCCAGTTGCTCCTCCACATAAAGCGATTACTCGATGCCCTGCTTCTTGATATCTTTTTAATAACATGATTTGTTGCATATGTCCAATATGCAATGAATCAGCAGTTGGATCAAATCCACAATAACATGTCAATGGTTGATTCATTCTTTCTTTTAATGCTTCAATGTCTGTAACATCTTTTACTAATCCACGCCACTGTAACTCTTCTAAAAACGTCATTTTCTATTCCTCCTAAAAAAAATCACATCCAATAAGGACGTGATTACGTGGTACCACCTTAATTTAGTCTTGCGACCCTCAAATCGTTAACGCCGATATACGACTTATCTTTGCAATAAGTTGCTCCAAGGTGTATTCCTAAGCCATTGTAAGCTATTTTCATCAACCATAGCCTTTCTCCATACAAACATGCTTAGTACTCTTTCTTTTCTTTGCATAATCAAATTATAGACAACCGAGAAATAAAAGTCAAACTTTATTCAAAATTTCATTCTGCTAAACAATAATAGTATAAATTGTAGTAAATAATGAAATCATCCATTTCATTTATAAGCCATAGATAGATATGTTCATTTTCTACAAATGGAAGTTTATCTACAACTTCACCTTCATTTATAATTTGATAATTTCCAAGTAAAGAATAATCATAATCATCACGTTGTTGCCTAGTTAAATCTTGATAAATAGGAAATATACAATACTCAGTAGACGGATTATTACGGATGATTAAATTTTTATCTTCATAACTTGAAAATACTGCTTCAATACCTGCAATTTGAAATCTTGTATCAAAGTTAATCAGTGGGCTTACAACATTATGCAGAGATTGACCTACACTCATTTTATTTGAATCTTTAATTTCAAAATCATAAATAAATTCTAAATCTTCTGAAGTTTCGATAAGTTGCAGAAAATTTTGTCCATTCTCTAAATCTTTGACAAATGTTGCGATAACTTTTGGAAAAGAATCTAAGTTTTGAGGATATTTTTTTTCTAAATAATAAATACTATTTATTTGATTAACGATTTGTGATTTAAACTGATCATCTTTAAATTGTATTGAATAAGTATAGCAATTTTCTTTCCATTCTAATTCTAATAAAGATGAATCCTTGATCAACTCATTGATAGGTTTAATATCTTGACTCCATGAATCAATAAAATCCTCATATTTGTTTTCTAGCTCTTTTATATTAAAAATAGAATATGTTTGATTATTAATGCTCACAGTTTCTTTATTAAAAATTTGAACATCAATTTGTCTTAATTCTTTTTCTGTATTTACAAAAAAATACAAATCAAATAAAGTTTTTTGGTTTACTTCATCTGTTTTTTTGAACTCAGCTTCCTTAAAAAATTCATAATATTGACTACCTATATAGCCACACATTTCATCTTTACAATATATAGTTGATGAATAATTTTCATGATTGAACTGAGGTAATCCCTCTTCTTTATAAGCTTGAGGAAAAATAGAAATTGTCTTATTCCTATCTTTTTCTTGTACAATCCAAAAGATTAGTATTATAGAAATAATACTAAATAGTAAAATAAAGAGTTTACTCTTATGTGTTTTCATTTTATTTCCTCTATTTAGCGAACAAATTAATCCCATCAGTCATAAAATGTACTTCTTTATCTGTAGTATAATAAATTTTTTTATCTGAAACAACATTTTGAAGATTTTTATTTAATTCTGCAGCTGTAACAACAATATAGTCCGGATTTATTGTTTCATAAAGTTGAATTGACAATTCATTATTTCTTCCGTGATGTGGTGCTTTTAAAACATCAATTGATTTTAAACCATACTTCAAAAAGTTCTGGATTCCCGCTTCTTCTATATCTCCAGGTATCAAGAAGTTAATCGTATTCACTTCAACTAAAACAACTAAAGAACTATCATTACTATTCATTGCATTTTCTAAAGGTGGAAAAATTGTAATATCGATTCTTTCATTGCCAAATTTTACAAAATCTTTTACAACTTCATTCAATACATTGGATGAGTCAATAATTAAATCTAGTTCTTTTTGAAGTGAACTTCCTTTATCGTAATATGTTTGATATATCTGTTTAACTGAATATTTTTTTATGATCTCTGTTGCATTTCCAATATGATCTTTATCTGGATGAGTTAATATGATTGCTTCAATTTCCTTTATTTTAAATTCTTTTAAATGTTTTAATATTACTTCAAGATCCTTTTTTTCTCCTGTATCTATAATATAGGTTTGCTTCCCTGCATGAATAACGATGCAATCCGCTTCATCAAGACCTAGAAAATAGATATCAACTTTTTTATCAATATCCACAATATATATTTTTTCCTCAGCACATGAAGTTAGCATTAGACAACAAGCTAAAAGAGCGAAAACAAATAGCTTTAGATTTTTAAACATATTATTTAATTACCTTATCTGCTTTCTTTTCAGCTATGATCCACAATAAAATACCAAATAAAGCCATCCAAATTGAAATGAATTGAGAAGTTGTTAAAGCTCCAACACTTCCACGAATCAAATCTCCTCTAAAAAATTCCAAAATAAATCTACCAATGCTATAAAATATCAAATAGGCTGAAGCAAGCTGACCTTGTTTATTGAAAACTTTAGATAAATAAATAAGTATTGCGAAATGTATAAAATCGAGTAGACTGCTTACTAATTGAATTGGAAATAAACTAACTCCGCTGAGTCCTATTGATTCAGGAGGAAATATTACAGCTAAAAATGATGTACTTTCCATCCCATAACAACATCCCGCAAAAAAACAGCCAATGCGACCAAAACCTTGAAGCAAGGCAACACTTGGAGCTACCAAATCTAAAACAGTCAGAAACGATAATTGCATCATTTTACAAAATAAATAAATAGCTAAAATACCACCAATCAATCCACCATAAATAACATAGCCTTCTGCAATATTAAAAATGATCATTGGGTTTGCGATTATTTCAGGAATTTGTGTTAACCAATATAAAATTTTAGCACCTAAAAATACACCTACAACCATCCAAATCACTAAAGAATCAATAACTTCAGTTTCAATTTTCTTCTTATTTGCACGAGTACACAAAACATAATATGTAACGATAGCCCCAAGTGCGATCATAAAACCATAAGATTGGACGGTTAATGGTCCAATTTTAAATAAATGTGGATGCATAATTGTTCTCCTATTTCTAATGAAAGGCTCTTTTCAGAGCCTTATTTTGTAGATTGACGTGGAGTGTATAAATAACTTAATTCAATTTCATTATTTCCTTCTTCATTTCTAGCCACTCCATCTTCTTCAAGCTGTTGAACATTCAACATTTTAGTCATCACACGCATAGACACTGAACCCAAATCATAAGAAGGAATTGAGAAACTTGAGATTTCAGGACGAACCATTGAATTGTATTTAGTATCTAAAACACAAACCACTTCCATTTCATCAGGAATACTTATGTTGTTTTCAACGGCAGCGTTTAAAATTGCAAATGCTTGACTATCACGGTTTGCCAAAATCATACTATGACGATGATCTTTTAAATATTTTGCTGCAAATTTGTATGTTGAACGATAATCATCAGGAATTTCAATAAATCCATTAAATTCTTTACCGTATTTAGCAAAAGCACGTTTTGCACCTTCAACCATTAAACGAGTAGCATTGTTGTT
Source organism: Holdemania sp. (assembly GCA_031551965.1). Classification (GTDB taxonomy): domain Bacteria; phylum Bacillota_I; class Bacilli_A; order Erysipelotrichales; family Erysipelotrichaceae; genus CALVGQ01. The sequence goes on from JAVBMW010000009.1 coordinate 107,178, forward strand.
TTTACGGTCTTCTAATACACCAATGTTCTCTATTCCTTTTTCAATATAATTACATATCAGTTCAAATACTGCTTTTTCTGTATCTACAAAAACAGAACTGATATTTTTATCAGACATACGATTGCCAATAATAACGATCGGAATATTATATTTATTCAACTCATTGATATCATTTTGTGTTAAACGATCATTATAAATAATAACTCCATCAACACGAGATTTAATAATTGTTTCAATTGTATCACTGATTTCATTAATACCTTCTGTTGTTGTATGAAGCATTACATTGTATTTATCAATTTTTGCAACATCCAAAAGCCCATTAATAATCTGACCAGTATACGTAAAACTTGCTTCAGGAATAACTAATGCAATTGTCGTTGTTTTTTGTAAAGCTAATCCTTGTGCAATTGCATTAGGTTTATAACCTAATTTTTCAATGGCTTCTTCAACTCTTTGTTTTGTATTACCACGCACAACATCTGATCCGTTAATAACACGAGATACTGTCGCTAAGGATACACCAGCATGGTTTGCTACATCATATATTGTAACTCTTTTCATATTTCACCAACTTCTATTATTTTTCTTCTGTTTTAAGCCATTTTTTAAGTGAATCTACAGCTTTTTCAGCTACTTCAATTGTTTTTTCTTTAGCATTTTCAACAGTTTCAGCAACTTTTGGATTACTCATTATTTCATCAATACCATCTTTAGCAACTTCAACTCCCTTATTAACAAATTTAGTAGTTTCATCAACAACAGTATTGTATGTTTTCATAAATTCTTCATTTTGTTTTAATTTATCGATTTCGTTTTGTACTTGAGCAGCAACTTTTTCATAAGTTTCGGTTACCGTTTCTTTAGCTTCATTTACTTTTTCATTCACTGTAGGATCTTCTTTGATTTCTTTGATCTTAGCTTTAGTTTCATCTACGACCCATTGACTCTTTTCTTCTACATACTTCACAGTTGATTTAAATTGTTCACTTTCAACAATTTCTTTTGAAGTATTACGAATTAAATCTATAAACTGATTGATTACTTTCATTGCATCATTTTTAACTTCTGTTGCTTCTTTTTGCTTTGCAGCATCATCACAATTTACATCTTCACCAGCAATTTCTTCAATCTGTTTCATTAGTTCTTCAACTGTTTGATCTACATTTTTTTCATTTTCATTCATGAATTTCTTCTCCTTCATTATTTAGAACAGTAACCTCTTGTACTGTATCTTCCTTTTTTAAATGACTCTTTAAATCTTCTACCTTATTCACAACATATTGACTTGCCTGATGCATTGCATCAGTTGCAGAATCATGAAACTTATCTAAACTATCAGAATATTTTACAACTGTATCCAGTGGAGCCTGAGCTTTATCAAGACTTAAATTGATGTCATTCACTGTTGTTTCTAGTTGCTGAATCCTTTTTGTTGCCTCTATTACAAAGGCACTACACTTTCTGATAAAGAAAATCAAGAATAGGAGTACCGCAGCACCAAGCGTAGGTAGTAATAATTCTGACACATCTTTAAGAGAAACAATTAACTGTTCAACATGCATTAATTTCACCTCTTCTATATCATACCGTTTTATGAAAACTTTTTCAAGAATATGTTAGCGTTTCCATTCAGTATTTTACCATTGCTGATTTAGTTTATTCATATATTAATTAAAACGACTGAAAAAAAAATTAAAAAAACAAGATCTTAGTCCTGTTTTAAAATATGTTTTACCTTCTCACTTAAATGATAAATATCTTTACTTGACATAAATAAATATACTGCTGGTGCATAACTTGCTAAAAGTTTAGCACCTTCCATATCTTCTGTTAATATTTGAGAATTCTCAATATCTTTTTGAAGATAACTAATATCAATATCTACACCATCATCATGATCATCAATACTTGTAAAATCACATAACATCACTTCATCAGCTTTTGATAATGCCGCAACAAACTCATCTTTAAAATAATAAACACGTGATGCTCGATGCGGTTTAAAAATTGCGACTATTTTTCTGTTTGGATAACGCAAACGAGTTGAATCAATAGTAACAGAAACTTCTGTAGGATGATGTGCATAATCATCAATGAAGATATTATCATCAACTTCCTCAATCACATAACGTCGCTTTACGCCATGAAACATTTGAAGTCCTGCTTCTATATCCACTGGTTTGATTTGATTCAATAAACCGATTGCAATGACTCCAAGGCTATTCCATAGTAAATGTCTTCCTACAAAAGGCAAGGTAAAACGATAAACAAATAAACCATGATCCAGAACATCAAAGCTCATTTCAGTTGGAGTTTCAATTATATTTATAGCACGATAATTGTTTTCTTCATCAAGACCATACGTGAAGGTAGGACAATTAAAATTTGCCTTCTTTACTTCTGGATCATCTCCAAAAACGACCATTGCATTTTGTACATTGTTTGAAAACTCTTCATAACTGCTACGGTAATCATCAGTATCTTTAAAATAATCTACATGATCGATCTCAATATTTGTTATTATCGCATAATTAGGTTTATATGCTAAAAAATGACGACGGAATTCACAAGATTCCACTACAAGTTGAGTTGTTTCTTTACTAATTACTCCAGTGCCATCACCAATCAAAAATCCTGTTGGCTTGTTATAATTCAGCATACTGGAAAGCATACCGGTTGTCGTTGTTTTTCCATGACTTCCAGCAACACTAAAACTCATATAATCTTTCATGAGTTCTCCTAAATATTCATGATAACGAAAACATGTACATGTTGGATTATTTCTTGCCTCTTTGACTTCACTAAATTCTTCATTAAAAGCATTTCCAATGATCACTGTAGCTCCATCCGGAATTTTATCTTGATCAAAAACACGAATTTCGATATTACGTTCAATTAGTGGTGTTTCTGTAAAAAAATGTTTATCTAAATCAGAGCCTAATACCTCGTGACCTAGATCATGAAGTATACAAGCCAAAGCAGCCATCCCAGTTCCTTTTATACCGATAAAATAGATCATAGTTTGTCTCCTAATCAAAATCATCAAACAAAGTCAAATTACGCTCAACTGTTTTATCTTCTTCAGTTGTCTTTTCCGATTCTGGTAAAGATTGAATAAGACTTTCAAAATCTGCATCTTCTTGAAATAAACCTTGTTGTATAACATATTTATCTGCCGGTTCTTCATACACTTCTTCGATCAAATCATCAATCGTCAAAAGTTCTTCTTCAACTTCAGTATATACATATTCATCTTTTTTATTTCCATCAACATTCGCACCATAAATCGGACTTAATACTGTTCCTAAAACACTATCTGATTTCATCATTTTCTTACGCACAGGCTGAACAAAAGATGGTGTACTTTCACTATCATCGGGTTCTTCAAGCAACCCAAAAATAGGACTGATCACCTTTGTAAATTCATATTCTGTTTTTCTTTCGATATTCTTTTTCACGGAAGTTTTTTCTTTGACTTCATCAACATCAATCATTACCGATCTAGTTTCTTTTTTTAATACTTCTTTTTTTACATCATCTTTAATTTCGACTCTTTCAGTAACTTTCGATGAAATCTTTGATGGATTTTCAACAATTAAATTTTTTTCTTCTACGTCTTCTTCAATAGGCTCTTCAATTTCTTCAAATAAGCTATCAATTAATTTTTTAATCATAGATCATTACCTCTTTCCTTAATCATTAGACTCATCACCATACACATCATGAACTCCACCCATATCTTCTTCAGTAATTGAATCAAATTCTTCAATTTCTGAATCAATACTTATTCCAGCTAATTCCTCGATTCTTCCCGATTCTTGAAAATTAACCTCAAATAAATCTACTTGTTCACGAACATATTCAGTACTTGGTTTACTTGAATAGATTGAAATTACCTTCTCTTCGTTAATTTCAACAGTCTTAGCAATTTTAAACATCATCACAACTAAATCTGTTACATTAGCATATTCAGTATAAGCAAAAAAATTGACTGAACCTAGCTTTACAGTAATATAAACTTCATTTGATCCCATATCATAGATTTGTAGATCATATTTTAATTTTTGTTCATTAAAATCGATATAAGTACCATTTAAAGTAATCAAAGCATTTGTATTTTGATCTGAACTTGAAGTTATATTGTAGTAACGAGAGCCAATAACATGAGCAATATCTAAATTCATGATAAATTCTTGATTATTATAAACAAAAATAATGCATGTTTGACTTGAATAGCGTCTACCTACACTTGGTTCTGTATAATAACGATACAGAATTTTATTATTGTCCGCTTTATCTTCAATTTTTACATCTTTAATTAAATTGATTTTAGCGATTAAGTTTTCCTTTAAACTTGCAGGTTGCAATGTTGTACATCCAGCGAGCATAAAAACACTTAAAAGAATGATTATTTTTTTCATGGCATCCTCCTAGAGATAGTTTAACATATTTTCAGTCAAATCACATCTGTTTTCTTTTGCCAAATAGCTCTATAGATCGGTTGATTCAAACTCATAAAATAAGCTTCATATTCTGAAATGGCATCCTCAGAATGTTCCTCACTTCTAAAATCGACATATACTTCTTTTAGAAGCCAACCACATTTACTAAATTCACATAATGAAAATTCAAACAATGTTTTGTTGTCCGTTTTCATAATAATACAGCCATTTTCAGTTAAGCATTCTTTATACATATTTAAATAGCGTTGATGTGATAAACGACGCTTTTTATAGCCACTTTTAGGCCAAGGATCTGAAAAATTCAAATGGATAACATCTATTTCTCCATTATCAAACCAAGTTGAAAAATCATCTGCGTTAAGCGCAATAAATTTTTGATTACTACAATCAAATTCTAACGCTTTTTTTATTGCAACTGCTGCAACATTGCGTTCTTTTTCAATTCCTATCCAAGCAATATTTGGATTCAGTTGAGCCATTTGAATTATATAATCGCCTTTACCCATTCCAATTTCGACATGGATTTCTTCTCTATTTAACAAAGATTTCCATCTTCCTTTATATTGACTTGGATTTTGTAAAACAAGTTCTTTATTTTCTTCTAAAAATGGTTCAGCCCATGATTTCTTACGCATTCTCATAATAATTCCTCAATTCCTTGTCCATTTTATCAAATTACAGCAACAAATGAAAGTTGTAAAAATAGACAAACTCCATTGAGTCTGTCTATTCATTTAACTAATCTCTTTTTTTGAAAACTCTTTTTTCACCTTGTGGACGTTCTTTGCGTTCAGGTTCAACATATCCTTCAGGTTTATCAAGCAAATCGCGAGCAGATACATTTACACGACCTTTTTCATCGATTTCAGTAACTACAACACGAACGATATCGCCAATTTTTAATACGTCTTCTGGTTTTTCAACACGACTCCATGAAATCTTAGATACATGTAATAATCCATCAGTTGTACCAAACAATTGTACAAAAGCACCAAATTTTTCAATGCGATTAACTTTTGCTTCAAATATTTCGCCAACTTTTGCATCACGAACAATGTTTTCAATCATTGTACGAGCTTTAGCAAGTGCTTCTTTGTCACTATGATAAATTACACAATTACCATCATCATTGATATCGATTTTAACATCATTACAATCGGCAATGATTTGATTGATGACTTTACCACCAGTACCGATAACATCTCTGATTTTATCAACAGGAATTGTAAGAGTAACCATTTTAGGAGCATATTGACTAACTTCAGGTCGAACTTCACCGATTGCAGCCAACATGTTATCCATGATAGCGTCACGGCCACGTTTTGCCTGTGCTAATGCTTCTTCTAATATTTGACGGTTGATTCCTTCAATTTTAATATCCATTTGTAACGCAGTAATTCCATCTTTTGTACCTGCTACTTTAAAGTCCATATCTCCATAATGATCTTCCATACCTTGAATATCAGTAAGTACAGTATAGCTATCACCCCAGGTAACTAGACCCATTGCAATACCTGCTACTGGCGATTTGATTGGGACCCCTGCAGCCATAAGAGCCATAGAACCTGCACAAATACTTGCTTGTGAACTAGAACCATTTGATTCAAGTACTTCTGCAACCAAACGAACAGTATATGGGAAATCAACTTCACTTGGAATAACTTGTAATAGTGCTTTTTCTCCTAAAGCACCATGACCGATTTCACGGCGTCCTGGTGTTCCCATACGCCCTGTTTCACCTACAGAATAAGGTGGGAAGTTATAGTGATGTATAAAACGTTTTGATTCAACTTCAGTTAAGTCATCAATAATTTGATTATCACCCAATGCTCCTAAAGTACATACACTCAATACTTGAGTTTCACCACGTGTAAATAGTGCTGAACCATGTACACGAGGCAATAAATCAACTTGGCTATTCAAAGGACGTAATTCATCGATTTGACGGCCATCTGGACGAATCTTCTCTACACTGATCAAACGGCGAACTTCACCGGCAACTAGATCATGACAATATTCTTTTGCTTGTTTAACAGCTTTTTCTTTCGCTTTATCATTTTCATATTCTTTAGCTTCAAATAAGGCAGCCATTTCTGCAGTAATATCATCAATTGCACCATAACGAACTAATTTTTCATGGATTCTTACTGCTTCTTCTAATCTTTGTCTTCCTTTTTCATCGATTTCAGCAACTATTGCTGGATCAATTTCATAAAGTTTAACTTCCATTTTTTCTTTACCGCAAGCAGCTTTGATTTCTTCTTGGAATGCACACAACATTTTAATATGGTCATGTCCAAACATTAATGCATCGATCATAGCTTGTTCAGATACTTCTTTAGCACCTGCTTCAACCATGTTGATTGCTTCTTTAGTTCCCGCAACAGTTAAATTGATATCAGATTGATTCATTTGTTCAACAGTTGGATTAATGATGTATTGTCCATCTACACGTCCTACAATAACTCCTGCAATCGGACCATTGAAAGGAATATCAGAAACGCATAATGCTAATGATGCTCCAAACATTGCTGCCATTTCTGCAGAAACATCTGTATTCGCAGATAATACAGTATTCACTACTTGAACTTCATTTCTAAATCCTTCCGCAAATAATGGACGGATTGGACGGTCGATCATACGAGCAGTCAGTGTTGCATGCTCACTAGGTCTTCCTTCACGTCTTAAAAATCCTCCTGGGATTTTACCAACTGAATATAATTTTTCTTCAAATGAAACAGTTAATGGAAAAAAGTCTATATCTTTTGGAGTGTGGTTAGCAGTTGCTGCAGATAGCACAACTGTATCCTCATAGCGTACAAGCACGGACCCCCCTGCTTGTTTGGCGATTTCGCCTGTTTCGACTGTTAGATTTCTACCACAGAAATCTAAACTAAATACTTGTTTAGTCATTTATTTACCTCATCTATTTTTTCCTAGTTATATTATCACACTTTCACTATAAAAGATACATGTATTTTCACTTATAAGGCTTTAATCAAGCTTTAAAAAGACAAGAATCATGAAATTCCTGTCTCAATTAATTTTAATTTTTTCTCACGTGATAATTGTTTAATTTGATATTCTCTTTGCATAGCTACAACTTTATCTTCATATTCTTCGTAATAAACTAAAGTAACAGGAGTTCTATTTTTTGTATATTTCGCCCCTTTTTTTGCTTGATGCATTTCAATACGATGTTCAAGATTATTCGTCCAACCAGTATATAATGTTTCATCTGCACATTTTAAGATATAAACATAATTCATTTATTCTACCGACTTCAATGATTCTACCATTGGTATTTCACGTAATTTTTTAGACATACTCATATTGACGATATAGGCAAAAGCAACAGTGATAACAATTGAAACAATATAACTGATCGTATGAATTTCACGACCAAACATCAAATTTTCAAGTTCAACGACAATCATGACAAATTGAAGTAAGGCTGTACCCAAGAACAATCCCACAAGTGCACCAATAAAGGTCAAAATAATATTTTCATAATAAACATAACTTTTAACTTCATTATCATGAAATCCAAGTACTTTCAAAGTTGCGATTTCACGTAAGCGTTCTGAAATATTTACATTAGTTAAATTATATAAAACAATAAATGCAAGCCCTCCAGCACATACAACTAAAATAATTACAATAAGATTTAAACTTGAAATCATATCATTAAAATTGTCTTTGATTCCAGAATTAAATGACAAAGTCGACACTTCATCAAATGATTTAATTTGACTAGCCACTTCTGATTGATTATCGATATAACTTTCAGCAACTTTGACCAAAAACGTATTTTGATCTGCTTTGTAACCAAAAGCACTTTTATATGCACTGCTTGACATAAAGAAATAATGTTCAACATAATTCTCACAGATTGCATCAATTTTGACAAAACGACGTAGTCCATCAGCGTTTTCAATTTCTACTTCATCACCGACTTTTAAATTAAATGATCGGGAAATCCTTTCTGAAATAATTACACCATTTGATGACAATGCATACTCTTCCATTGACTTTCGATCATGCAACGAAACAAAGTCTTTAAATTGATCTAAGTCATTGACAACCGTTAAATATGCATCTTTTGATTGTTTTCCATCATAGACAATAATGTTTTGCATCGAAACCATAGTTGCATCTGCAATTCCTGGTTGTTCAACTAAATTTTCTAAGGTATAATTTTTTTCTTTATCGGTTAAATCATCTTCTAAACGAACAAGACTATCATATTTAAATACATTACCAAATTGTCTAACTACAATATCACTGATCGAGTCTTTAATTCCAAAGCCTGCAACAAGCAAAGCAGTACAACCAGATATTCCGATCACCGTCATTAAAAATCTCTTTTTATACCTAAATATATTTCGTGCTGTAACCTTCGCTGTAAACGAAAATCTTTTCCAAATAAAAGTCATTCTTTCAAGTAGTATCGGCTTACCCATTTGAGGAGCTTTAGGTCTCATGAGTAAGGCTGGTGTTTCCATTAGACTAGCATAACAAGCTGACATAGCAGCAGCTGTAATGACTAACACTGAAATTAATGTAACCACAAGCATAAGAGGTAATTGTAAAATCAATCGTACTGATGGTAATGTATACATAATTAACCAAACTGTATACAAGATAGCTGGGAAGCCGGTCATTCCAATCAATAAACCAACTATACTTCCACCAAGACTTGCACAAACTGCATAGAAGATATATTTAAATGCAATTTGACCTTTTGTGTATCCCAAAGCTTTTAATGTTCCAATTTGTGATCTTTGTTCATCAACCATACGTGTCATCGTTGTCAAACATACTAGTGCTGCAACCAAATAGAAAAACACGGGGAAAACTGTTGCGATTGATTCCATTCTATCTGCAGCACCTTTGTAATCCATGTATCCATATTGAGATTCACGGTCTAAAACATACCATTTTCCTTCTTCGATCAATTCAATATCTATTTTAGCTTGATCCAATTCTTTTTTTGCATCAGCTAACTCTTTTTCTGCTTTTTTGCGTTCAATTTCTAGCGTTACTTGAGCATTCAAAAGATCTTTTTTTCCTTTTTCGATTTCAGCTTCTGCCTTGGCAAATTCAGTTTCAGCAGTAGCCTTCCCATCAATTAATTGTTGCTCACCATCTTTGATTTGTTGATTAAGAGAATCGATTTGATTACTTAATGTTTCCAACATTGAACTACTTACTGATAACGCTTGTTCCAATCCTGAAACACGAGATTTTTGTAATTCCAATGTTATTTTTGCGGTACTTAACTCATTATTTGCAGAGCTTATATCTGAATCTAAATTTGGATAAGCTGTTTCAATTTCGAGTTTTCTTTCAGGAGTTGTTGCACTATTATCTCTTTCATTTTTTAATTTAGTCAAATCATCAACTTTGATTTGTGCAGCATCTACATCCGCTTGTGCAGTAGTTAAAGAGGCCTTTGCATTTTCTATTTCAGTTAATGCAGTTGCATTATTTTCATTGAATGTTTTTTGAGCAGTATCTCGCTGTTCAACTAAAATATCGACCATCCCTTTATATTGATCGATTTGTTGCTGCCCAAGTTCCAGTTGAAGAGCAGTAACATCTTTTTTACTTTGCAATTGCATTTCACCAGATAATAACTCATATTTGCCATCTTCAATTTTCTTTTCAGCATCTTTCATTTCTTTTTCAAAAGTTGCTAAACCATCATTATATTCATCTAATCCTTCATTGTATTTTTCATAAGCTTCAGCTAAAATATCATTTCTTCTTATTTCAGAACGTTTTTCGCCAAGAGATGCCAATAAGCTATCCACAGGTTTAAGGTATTCAAAATAGGCTTCATCATAAGTGTTAATTTCTTTTGCCCCTTTGATTGTTAAATAAGCCTCAGTATAAACTTCCATATCAAAATCAATAATTGGAATATAAGCATAGTAACTAACACTACCATCACCAATATTACTGGTTCCTTTGATAAAGCTTAAATAATAGGGGCTATAAACAACACCTACAACAGTATACTCTGTACATAAAAGTGATTCTTCTAGGGCATCTTTATCTCCACTTTTGAGTGTTAACACATCGCCTAACTGAGCTCCACTTTCAGGAATTTTTCCTCTTTCTACTACAATTTCACCACTTTTTTCGGGTAATCTTCCTTCAAGTAAAACAAGTTGATTTATATAATTAGGATCATCACTTTTTAAATGTTTTAAATCGATTGAATGCAATCTGAATACAACTTCAGCATTGTGCAATTCAACTAAGACATCTTTAAAATAAGCAGGCTCTACAGCTTCTACTCCGTCAACTTTTCGTAATTCTTGAATATCTTCATTAGTAATTCCAAAATTTGAAACGATGCGATAATCCATAAAGTTAGTTTCATCAAAATACATATCCGCATTTGATCGCATCGTAGGTGCTGTGCCCATAATTCCCGAAAAGAAAGCTACGCCTAATGCTACAATCGCAAAAATGGAAAAGAAACGTCCTTTTGTTTTTTGAATTGTTCGTAGTGTGTCCTTGATTAAAGAACTTGACATAATTACCACTCAATACTTTCTACTGGTTGAGGATTTTCATTGATCGTCATTGAATCGACCAAACCACTCTTGATCCTTAACACTTTATCTCCCATTGGAGCTAAAGCCAAGTTATGAGTAATTACGACAACTGTCATATTTTGTTCATGACATGTATCCTGTAATAGTTTTAAAATCGCTTTCCCGGTTTTATAGTCAAGTGCCCCAGTAGGTTCATCACACAATAAAAGTTTAGGATTTTTTGCTAAAGCTCTTGCGATCGCAACACGTTGTTGTTCACCACCAGACATTTGTGATGGAAAATTATTCTTTCGATGAGACAAACCAACTGCTTCGATTGTTGCATCAATATCCAAAGGATTCTTACATATTTGAGTTGCCAATTCAACATTTTCTTTTGCCGTAAGATTTTGTACTAAGTTATAAAATTGAAAAACAAACCCTATATCATTGCGTCGATAATCGCACAACTCCTTAGCATTCATCGAACTTATTTCAACGCCATCTACGATAATCGTCCCACTTGATGATGTATCCATACCACCCAAAATATTAAGTATTGTAGATTTTCCAGCACCTGATGCCCCTGCAATAACCACAAATTCACCTTGATTGATCTTAAAATCAACACCACTTAATGCTTCAATTTCTACTTCACCCATTTTGTAAACTTTTTTTACATTCTCAAATTCTATAAAAGCGCTCATACTTGACCTCCTAAGTCGATTGGTAACTTAATCATTGAAATAAACGTTGTAAAATATAATCTAAATATTCTTTCTGTTTCTGAATCACTGATTTCCATTTTGTCTATTAACCTTAAACATTCTTTGATACCTTCACAAATTGATGCAGACATCATTTTTGAAAACATTAAAAACATTGTCAAATCATTAGTATCGATTTGATATAGTTCATTGACTAAAGTATATATTAGCTCCGAAAACCATTCTCTGATTTTATTTGTTGCATCACTATGTAGCATTAGAATTGCTAATTCTTCTTTATGCCGTTGATGCAATCCAGCAAGTTCATCAGACATATTATAAATGATCGAAAATAATTCTTTTTGACTATAACCGATTCGTTCTGTTTTAGCGTAAAGACTAAATCGATCTTCAGTGCTTTTTTGAATAATCGTATTCAATTCATCAACAGCTGGCTGAACTACAAACTGAATCAACTGATCTTTATTTTCAAAATATCGATATAAATTTCCTACTGTCATACTGGCATGCATGGCAATTCTTCTCATCGAAGCATCACGATATCCATTCTTCAACAGTTCATCTTTCGCTGCAGAGATGATCTTTTCTTTTTGCTCTGGTTTTAATACTTGTGCCATAAATGAACCTCCGTTCACTTTAAAAAGTATACACCCGTTTATTAATCAAAACAAGTTTTTTTGATAATTCTTTAGAAAACACATTTTAATCACACAATCAAAATAAAAGCCACTTTTCAGCGACTAATTTTTCTTGAAAAATTTAATCCAATAATTCACTTTATTTTCTAAATCTTCCTTATGCGGTTTTGCATTTTTGCTTAAAAAATCATGGTTTCCAGTTTCTATAAACTTTGTCATTCCTTTTGTATTGGCCCAAAAATAGATTCCCCAATTTTCAAAATCCCACTCTTCCATATATTGATTGCATTCATAATCGATATAATAGAGCAGATCATTTTGAACTACAAAATTCGTAGGAAAATAATCAATATTTAAATCATTCTTATATAATCTATTGCAGATTTCAAACATTTGATTTACATAATCATCTTTTAATTCGTCTTCTCCAACGATTTCTGCGATTGTATTTCCGTCAATATATTCTTTGATTAGAAATTGTCTTTCATCATTATATCCTAAAAGTTTAGGCATTCTTATACCAATTTCTTTTAATCTTTGGTAATCACATAACTCGGACTGCAATTTATTTGCTTGAAAAGTATAACTTTCACATTTTTCATAATGCATTTCTTTGAACACCACAAATTGATCATCCATTTTGGCAAGATAAGAGTTTCCACCCTTCCCTTTACCAATGTGTTTTATGATTTCTATTTTTTTACCATCATGTTCAATAAACTGAAGATTCATTCCATCACCTCAACAGTTATATAGTAACCAAAACAAAACAAAAAAGCCACTTATTCAGCGACTTTTATTGAACTATTTTCTTAATCCTAAACGTTGTACAAGTGTACGGTAACGGTTTACATCGTTGTCTTTCAAGTAAGCCATGAAATTTTTACGAGCCCCTACCATTTGCATTAATCCACGATTTGAATGGAAATCTTTTGGATGTTCTTTTAAGTGAACAGTTAAACGGTTGATTTGAGCAGTTAATACTGCTACTTGAACTTCAACTGATCCAGTGTCTCCTTCGAAACGTGCATATTCTTTGATAATTGCTTGTTTTTCTGCCTTTGTTAACATGTTTTTTCCTCCTATGTTTTTAAGACCTAATGATCCGCGGTACGGACGAGGAGTCCAATATCCCAGACCAAAAGCTTATAAATAATATCATGGAACCAGTCACAACGCAATAGTTTTAACGCTTATTTGTGTAATATTCGATGATTGCCTGAGTTCCATCTTCATCCAATCCAAATTCCGCTAACTGATCATAAATTTTAACCACTTCATTTAGTATCGGTAAATCAAAACCTTTTGCGTTTGCTTCATCTTGAGCTAGTTTCATATCTTTAATGAAATGCTTGATAAAAAAGCCAGGTGCATAATCTTTATTAATCATCTTTGGCCCATTATTAGCCATTTGCCAAGAGCCTGCTGCACCTGCACTGATCGCACTTAAGAGGAGTTCAGAATCAAGTCCTACCTTATTAGCGTAAGCAATTGCCTCACTAACACCTGTAACTGTACCCGCTATTGCGATTTGATTGGCCATCTTTGTATGCTGTCCACTTCCCGCTTTACCCATATAAATAATATTTTTACCCATCGCTTCAAATAATGGTTTACATTGATCAAATGCTTTTTGTTCTCCACCGACCATAATGGAAAGTGTGGCATTTTTAGCACCGATATCGCCACCTGAAACTGGTGCATCTAATACATTAATTCCTTTACTAAGACCTTTTCTTGCAAGCTCAATTGCCAAGGTTGGACTTGAAGTTGTCATATCAATCGCTATCGTTCCTGCTTTACAAGTATTAAAAATAACTTCATAAACTTCTTCAACATCTTTTGGATAACCTACAATCGTAATTACTACATCTACATCAATTACGCATTCATCTAATTTTTCAAAAGCTTTAGCTCCAAATTGCTCACAATCTTTAGCTTTAGAATATGTTCGATTATATACCTGTACATCATAACCATTTTTACATAAATTCATGATCATGGATTTTCCCATGACTCCAGCCCCTATAAACGCAATTTTCATCTTTATTCCTCCATAAATTCTTCCAATACTGTGTTTAAAATTGGATATCCCAGTTCTGTGCATCTCACAAATCCATCATCCATCTCTAACCAGCCTTTGTTAATACAACTTATTATCGCATAGGCATAAATATCTTTAAAGTCTTCATTAAATTTTTCATTAAAATCAATAATTTTCATTCCTCTAACCAATCTTAAGTTCATCATGATCATTTCAAACATTTCATCTTTTTTTGATAAATGGATAATTTCAGGCTCAATATGATTAAAATAATGATTAAAATTATTCGTATTGTCATATCGACAATGATTTTCTTTCCCACTCGCACCCATTCCTATGCCATAAAAATCATCATAATGCCAATAAGCTAAATTATGTTTTGATTCATATCCAAGTCTTGCGAAATTACTAATTTCATATTGAATAATACCTGCTTCATTTAGTTTACTTACTGCTTTAAAATATATCGAAGCTTCTTCATCTTCAGATAAAGAGGTATAATTCAACCGCTTAAATTCACTGCCAGGTTCAATCGTAAGACTATATATTGAAATATGATTGATATTAAGTTTTATCACTTCATCAATACTTTCTTCTAAATCGATCATTGACTGAGTTGGCAAAGAATAAAGTAAATCCAAGCTAATGTTAGTGATCCCATTTTCCTTAAAATGATTGACCCATAACTTAACATCATCAAGAGTATGTTTGCGATTCATCAATTTAAGCAAATTACTCTGCACAGCTTGAAGTCCCATACTAATACGATTAATGCCAAATTTCTTTAATATTTGCAGTTTTTCTAAATCCATTGTTTCTGGATTAACTTCAATTGTGTATTCTTCTACAACTGAGGAATAAGGTTGAATCATTTCTAACAACTGACTCAATTGATTTGTATTCAGTGATGTTGGAGTTCCTCCACCAATATAAATTGTCTTTAGATTTCTATTGATATCTTTTTGGCTTATTTCTTCTTTTAATGCAAAAAGCCATTTTTCAATCAAATCATCATTGCATTTACTGCGTGTAAAATCACAGTAAGCACATATTGATTTACAAAATGGCACATGAACATATAAAGATGAAGTTTTTTTGATCATAAATCACCGAATCGTATAAATAAATTTCTTTCCTTGTTTTATTTTATCATAAAATCCCAAAGATACCAGCTGATCCATACTAGTCCTTGATGTTTCATAACAAACTTCAGTAAAATCTATAAATTGTTCCAAAGTATAAAAATATCCTCTAGTATTATGTTTTAAATAAAATTCGATTTGATATTTTTTTAGTTGTGGATAACGATAAGACAATTCATGAAAATTTAAATTTGTATCAGTTTGTATATCATTTAATTTATTTAATATTTTCATTTCCAAAACATCGATCCAATTTTGTAAGATATATGTTTTATCAAAATCAGTAGTTGTTTGTAAAAATACATCATTGACTAAAACAATCGCCTCTCTCATATTATAATAAAAACATGTCGCTACAAATAAACAAATCGCTGCTTCAGTAGATAAGTCCTGATTAAATAGAGTTACCCATTTCACTTCTAACAGAATATCTGGATCCATTAAAAAATCTTTCCATTGTCCCTCTTTAGCTATTGTAAGTAATACAAACGTTTCATGAATCATCGAAGAAAGATTGTTTTCACCTAAATTCCAATGATAAAACATCCAAAGTATTTCGTTTCTTTTTTCAAAGTGAGGTATAAATCTTTTAAAATCTAATGTAGTTTCTTTAGGTAATAATAAAAAACTTTGTCTCATTTTTAATATCCTTAAACACAAATTTACTGTTAAGCAATATTCATTGATTTGATCAATCTTATAAGTCTTTATGTAAGGTTTTCGATACTCAAGAATACTTTTCCACACTGGATCTATCATTGAGCCACTGATGTGTTTAGATACTTCTGCTTTACTTGTATATCGATCTTCAGTATAGCGAATCGCTAATTCACTCATTTTTCATCACCCACGCAAAGTTTAACACAAACATTTTCCTCTGTGTAATAATCCCCTAATGTTCGACAAAGACTCACAAAATTCGCTAAAAGAAAAAAGAAAATTCAGTTTTTTATACAGAATTTTCAGTTTATATTTCAATTAATCACTTTCTTTTTCATTTATGAAATCAATTATATCTCTCGCTAAGATTTGTGCATTTTCGTCAATTTCATTAAGTTGTTTTATCATTTTTTTACAATGAAACACTAATTTTTCTTGTAAATCATCTGTAAAAGTAATTTCTTCTTTAATTTTATCATGATTTAGTTTATAAAAACTTTCATCAATAACATCATAATAAAAACTATAATGTTGAGAATCAGAAGATGGTGCAAACAAATGACATTCTACAAGATGATCAAAGGAATTAGTTTTTGTAATTCCTGGATTACAATAATAAGTTATTTCCAACTCTGCATTTCGAATCGAATCAAATTTAACATAAGTAAACTTAGTATCAATTCGATAAAATCTTTCGAATGCATATTCCGAATAACTATAATCATTATTAGTAGTTTTTAGATATCTTTGCAAACTAAAAGTTGGATAATCTTTTGGCTGAGCAAAAACTTCAATATAATTACCAAATACACTAGGATAAGTTGGATAATCAGGATTATATTCATCAAATACGCCAGAAGAAGTTATCATTTCAAGAATATCATCTATTTCTTCTTCAGTTAAATCAAAATACAATTCATTGGCTTCATCTACAACTTCTACAGTAGATGGAGACTGTTCAACTTCTTCTATAAGCGGAGTTGTACATCCACACAATATAAATGAAATCAAAATAACTGAACATATTTTTTTCATAGCAATCTCCTTGAACAATAATATTATATCATTATTAACCTAGTAAAATTATTTTGTTTATACCTTATTTTTAATTCAATTTTTACATCTATTCAAGAAATTAGATATATGTCGTAAATAAATTTACTCCATCTATCATTCTAAAACCCTAGAGTCTTAGAACCCAATTCTGTTTCTTGCCAGATTGGTAAGATATACACTTTGTTTTATCTTTCCTCATCAAGATGGTGCGATAAATAATAGTCATATATCCTTTTATTTGTTACACCATTTCCAATGAAGTTCATCCCTACCCCCAACCAGTTATCTTCTAGTAACTGCGTCAAAGTATACGGTTCATTGTTTAATGGTTAAAGCTGTTAACCTGCAAATCTCACCCCTTTTCCACAATCACATAACTTGCAACTAAATGACTGCTTAACCCATTAGACTTACTGTCAGTGATTGTCTACTACTTATATTGTTGATCACATTATAGCAGTAAATAAACTTAAATATCAATCTTGACTTTTATGATTTTATTTGAATACTATTCAAGTAACCAATTAATATTAATCAATGATTTTAGAGGGCTTCGAGAACTTTTCGATAAGATAAAAAAGACCTTTCGGTCTTTATTCGTCATCCATCGATAATACTGCCATAAACGCTTCTTGCGATAGTTTTTTCTTATTATCATAATAACCTCCATTCTGAAGTGCTTCGCTTCTTCAGCACAAATTTATCTTTATGAACATATTTTTCACACTAATTCTTCTATTAAATCGTTTTCTTAAATTAATCTAACTTAATTTCTTGTAATATTTTGTCTCCAAAATACTCATAAATCATAAAAATTGAGGTATTCACAACTTCAATTTTATTATTATTGCAAATATTATTTAGTTGACATTCCAGTATGTTTTCTTGTTTCAATGTGGACTCATACTCTTCCCATGTTGGAACTAAACTAGATTGATTAATAAACAAATTAGCCCTAAGTAAATTTAAACTAATCAATTTTACACAATCAGTTCTCTTATATTTATTGTAAGAAGTACAATTTCCTCTTTCAGACGATATTCTTTTGTAGTCTCCACTTTCAGAAACTAAAATATTTCTAGAAACATCAGTAATTTTGCAAGGAAAGCAGCAATCTCTGATTGATTCCACCATAGGATAATTTATATATATTTTCCCATTCTCTGTTTCATTATTAAAATACTTTAGCATGTTTCTTAAAATCATATTTTTATTGTTTTCCACACCAATATCTGCATGATAATCTAAGTCCAAGAATAAATATATGTATGTAAAATTATTTTCGAGAATTTTAAATTCATCATCTGAATGTTGCTTTGATTGTTTCAAAATTGTTCTAAAATCAACAATATCAAGATCATCGCTATATGAGCATTCCTCTACCTTTTGAAATAGTTGATATATATTTTCTCTTAAAATATACCTTTCTACACCAATATCAAAGTTTCTAATCAATGAATCCACAAAACCCGTTTCAGGAAATTCGCCTTCAAGGATAAAAAGTATATTATTAACAGAAGCCGCCATTTATATATATCTTTTCTAAATTATGTGCTTCTCTAATTTCTTTATCGGTACATTCAGGAAGACTTTTTATTAAATTATCACCTATAACAAAACAACAATCCGGGCGAATCAATTCATTGTTCATTAAATGTGTATTATGAGTAGTAACGAATGCTTGAAAACTTGTGTCAGTTGTTACTAACTTCAAAATTTTTTCAGACAAAGCATAATGATAAAATGCATCAAATTCATCTAAATACAATAATGTTACTCCTGAAAATTTTATATACCAACAGTAAAACAACCAAAGCGTATTTGTACCAGTTGAGGCAATATCTTCAAATGGGATATCTCCTTTTTCAAATTTCGCCCATATTTTTTTATGACCATTGGAATCAACTATATATAAATTGTATTCTAATCCACACTCTTTCAAAAATTCTTCAAAATTTTTAAGTTTATCATTATCAATAATAATATCATTCAAATTTTCAGTACCTGATTGAAAGCCAACATATTCATTACTTTTTAAACTTCTAAACCAAAGCATTCCCTCAGCAAAATCAATCACCTTTGTTAAAGCTAAAGTACTATCTGTTGGAAATCCTCTATAAATATGTTTTAAGATGGATAGTTTATTATCTTTCAAATTAATTTGAAAATCTTTTAATTTTTCATCATTTATTATATGTTTCATTTCCAAGAAATCATAAGAAATATTCAATTCACCATCCACAAACAGTTCTTCTTTAACAAGAAGCGAATTTGCATCTTTTCTATATTTATAAGTTAATTCTTGACCGTCAATCAAAAAAACATAAACGAAATCATTGTATCTTTCAATACTGGATAAATTACATACATTTCCTCTGTTTTTTCTATTTTTATCAGTTAAATGTGAAGTAATATCATAAAGAGCAAGACCTAAATTAGATTTTCCGCTACCATTTATTCCATAAATTAAACCTTTATTAACTAAACCATTTTTGATAAAACTTTTATTAAAAGCATAATCACGGGTTTTAGAACAATCTAATTCAATTTTATCTTTAAAACCTCTGTAATTAGTTACACTGAAATATTTTAACATAATTTTACCTCCCATAAATATTTTACCACCTTTCTTCAACTATCACAATAGTGCCGTAGAAATATTACGGATAAAAAAAATATACTATAATAGGAACAAAAAAAGTGTCGAATTTAGATGAAATGTATCAATGTACATTTTGCTATTCAACACTTTTGTTACTCTTTCTATCATTGAAGGATATAGCTAAAGTTTTTATTCGTCATCCATCGATAATACTGCCATAAATGCTTCTTGTGGGATTTCAACCGATCCCACCGATTTCATACGCTTCTTACCCTCTTTTTGTTTCTCTAAGAGTTTTTTCTTACGTGTGATATCTCCTCCATAACATTTAGCTAATACATTTTTACGAAGACTCTTGATATTAGTACGAGCAATGACTTTACCACCAATTGCAGCTTGCACTGGAATTTCAAATTGTTGACGAGGAATTAATTCTTTAAGTCTTACTGTGATCGCATTTCCTCTGTGATAGGCAAAATCACGGTGAACGATAATACTTAAGGCATCCACAACTTCAGCATTAAGTAGAATATCCATTTTGACTAGATTACTTTGTTTATAGCCAATAAGTTCATAATCAAATGATGCATATCCTTTAGTACAGCTTTTTAAACGATCAAAGAAATCAAATACGATTTCAGCGAGTGGAAGTTCATATTCGATTTGATTGCGATCCCCATCAAGGACTTTCATATCTACATAAATACCACGTTTGTATTGACAAAGCTCCATAATAGGGCCGATATATTCACTTGGTACCATGATTGTCGCCTTAACATATGGTTCTTCTAAATGATCA
Organism: Holdemania sp.; assembly: GCA_031551965.1. Taxonomy (GTDB): domain Bacteria; phylum Bacillota_I; class Bacilli_A; order Erysipelotrichales; family Erysipelotrichaceae; genus CALVGQ01. Next base: position 127,861 of record JAVBMW010000009.1, read on the forward strand.
ATTCGTTGAGGTTCTGGCATATGAGCGGGGTTATCAATTTTAATCATTGACCCATCAGTCATAAAACAATGGTAAATTACACTTGGAGCCGTTGCGATAAGACCTAGATTATATTCTCGTTCCAATCGTTCTTGAATAACATCCATATGTAATAACCCTAAAAAGCCACATCTGAATCCAAAGCCTAAAGCTTGAGATGTCTCTGCTTCAAAAGTTAATGCTGAATCATTTAATTGAAGTTTTTCTAAGGCATCGCGAAGATCATTGTATTTTGCAGAATCAGTTGGATAAAGTCCACAGTAAACCATTGGATTCATATGACGATATCCCGCAAGAGGTTCACCAGCTGGGTTTTCTACAGAAGTAATCGTATCTCCTACGTGAACATCTTGAATTGATTTGATACTTGCACAAAGCCAACCAACTTCTCCACAAGATAATTTATCTTTTTTGACTTCTTTAGGAGTTCTGACACCACATTCTAATACCTCATATTCGGCTCCAGTTGCCATAAAACGAATCTTATCTCCTACCGCAACTTCGCCTTCTTCAATACGGACAAAAGCGATTATTCCACGGTAACTATCATAAAGAGAATCAAAAACTAAAGCTTGTAGTGGATTTGTAGATTTTCCTCTTGGAGACGGAACATTTTTAACTACAGACTCCAAAACATCTTGGATATTTAATCCACTTTTTGCACTGATTAGTGGAGCTTCACTACAATCTAAACCAATTATATTTTCAATTTCATGTTTTACACGATCTGGATCAGCACTTGGTAAATCGATTTTGTTGATTACTGGAATGATCTCTAAATCATTGTCTAACGCAAGATATACATTCGCTAATGTTTGAGCTTCAATTCCCTGTGCTGCATCAACGACAAGTACTGCCCCTTCACAAGCTGCCAGTGATCTGGAAACCTCATAAGTAAAATCGACATGACCCGGTGTGTCAATCAAATGCAATAAATATTCCTGTCCATCTTTTGCCTTATAATTTAACTGCACAGCATTCAATTTAATCGTGATTCCACGTTCTCTTTCAAGATCCATCTGATCTAAAAGTTGAGCTTGCATATCACGCATTTGTACAGTTTCAGTCAGTTCTAAAATACGATCTGCCAAGGTAGACTTTCCATGGTCAATATGCGCAATAATGGAAAAATTTCGTATATTTTTTTGTTCCATAAATATCCCTCCTTGAACCTTACCTATTATAACAAACCATACCCTCATTGAAAAGAACTATTTTATAGCTTTTGATTTGTATGATCATAAGACAATTTCTAAACTAAATCATAGAGCACTTTTTCAAAGTCTTGAACAAAATATTTAATATTTGTTTTTCCTTTTTTAATTATTGTATGGCCTTCTGCTTCCAGTTTTTCTATTTGCTTCTCTATTCCACCCGGATATTTTTGATTTAACTCTCCATTTGTCTTTAATGTTCTCCAATATGGAGTTTCATCATCAGTACGTTGATCACTTGCCCAGGCAGCAATTGATATAAATATTCCAGCAGTAAGAGGACATGTAAAATCAGCGTTATTGTTGATCGCAAAAAAAGAACGAATTTTATCTGCAGTAATTACTTTCCCATAAGGAACTTTTTTCATGATTTCATCATAATCAATTGGAGGAGCCATATACATTTTGTTGCCTCCATATCTTTTGATGACACCTGGATCAGTTATAATTTCAGTTTTAGGCATACCAATATCTCGATGAAGCATTGCGTTAAAATCTTTATTTTTCTCGTTTGCCATATGGTTTCCACCCTTCTTTAGATAAATTATAGCGCGCATAAAAGTTAAAAAAAAGCCTTGCAGCTTTTTTAGATTAAATAATTTTTAGATCCATTGATAAAATCAGTTGCATTCGCTTTTGTTTTGCCCTCAAGTTGAAGCTGATTGATTTGGATACTACCATTACAACACTTTAAAAATAGTTTTTTGTTCATTGTATATAATGACCCTATCGGCTTATCTTCATCGACATCTGTCAACGATACAGACCATAGTTTAATTTTGGAATCATGGAGAATGATATGACCTACAGGCCAACTGATCAAACCACGAATATGATTATACACTTCCATTACTGGTCGATCACAATCGACATATTCTTCTTCTTTGGATATATTGCGAGCGATCGTTACTTGGCTTTCGTCTTGTTGTTCACCTTCGAGTTTCCCCTCTAAAAATAACGGAAGTTTTTCAGTTAAAAGTTTAGCACCAGATTCCATTAACTTATCATGTAAAGTTTCAGTTGTATCATCTATTGTAATATCAACATAGGACTTTGCATACATAACTCCTGCATCCATCTTTTCAACCATTTGCATCAAAGTAACACCCGTTTGTGTTTCACCATTAATTATCACCTTATGGATCGGTGCTCCACCACGATATTTAGGTAATAGCGAAGCATGTACATTCATACAAGGATATTTGAAACTATATAGAATTTCTTTTGGGACCATCTGACCATAAGCACAAGTTACGATCATATCAGGATTCCAATCTAGTACTGTTTGATAATCAGTTCGAATGTGGATTGATTGAAACACTGGAATATGATTCGCAACCGCCAACTCTTTAACAGGCGTAGGTGTTAAAATTTGTTTTCTTCCGATTTTTTTATCAGGTTGACTGACAACGCCGATCACTTCAACACAATCCATCTGTAATAACGCTTTTAAAATGCCTGTAGAAAATTCAGGAGTTCCCATAAATACTACTTTTTTCTTCATTTTGATCACTCATTTCTGCAAGTGATTATATCATATTCATTTCATATTTTCACTAAATATGGTGGAAATAAACCTTACTGAACCATCTATAATATTAACTACACCTTCTGAAATAGTTGAACCAAGTCTACCTGCGAAATTCTCATTTACTTGATTAAGAGGTAAATGTTGTTCTGGTGCTATAATAACTTCTTCATTTTGAATTTGTTGATTAAAGGAATCCATTCTTTGTTCAAGGCTTTGTTTTTCAACAGGACTTGTGAGTGATTTTCCAATAATGACAATCAAAAGAATGCAGAGTGTATCAAATAAAAATCGTTTCATTGGTATTCCTCCTTAAAAAATTCTAATAAAATCGCTAAACTATTCATTACTTCTTCACTACTATTTGTATCAGAACCAAGCTCTAATAAGACCATTCTTTCATACATATCTTGATTGTAGATCGACTGTCGTTCAAATGGTGATCTCATTATACCTGGAAGTATCTGTTGCATCTTGTCAGTAAATGCTAAAGACAAATCCATTACTTTTGCGGCATTACTTGATTTCATACCTACCACAAACATCATTTTGGCATATTTTTTATTATTTTTTTCCAATGTTGAAACATCTTTTGTCGTTGAATCACGATGAATATCCATGACTAAATCAAAACCACCATAATTTACAAAAGCTTCATTAATATATCGCCTTGAAACTGTATATAGTTGATTGTATGCTAAACCTTCATCTTTTGCTACTTGTAAAAAATTACTGGATTCAAACACTACCTCTATACCAACATCCTGCAACATTTTCGCAAATTTTACTGTGATTTCATAAACTGATACTCCATCACTGTATGTCTCACTTTGATGTGTATTATAAAGTAATATTCGCTTTGTGTTTTCGCGTTGTTCAAATTTTGGAATTAATGGAGCCACGATTTCAATAGGCTCATCCATGTTTTCAGTCAAAGACTCAACACTTGGCAAAATGGAAATAAGGTATGTAAAGTCTTCTGCACTGATTTCTATTTTTGGATCCAGCAGCCAACTTGAAAACATCTTTTGAAAATTAAATAGTGATATTTCAGGAGCACATAGTTTAATTGGTATAATGAGGATACAAAAACAGCACATCGTCTTCAATAATAATCTGATATTTGTTTTCACAAAAAGTCCCTCCTACACCATTGTATAGAAAGGACTTTGAATTTATGTTAAATTTCATCAAAATGTTTATGTAATGCATGGTTGATACCACTCGAAATAATTTCGACAAGATGATAAACGTCTTCATCCATTTCTTTTGGTGTTACAACCATCTGGAAACAAGTTGTATTTTCAATGTACTGCATCGCTTCCTCAATATCTTCGCTTTCAATTTCTTCTAATACTTGATTCACTAGCGATTGTACACTAGTCACCGTCGCAACACCGACAGAAATTACTGGCACTTTAAGATTTTCTTGAGTAATCGCAAGTCGATGATTTCCAACACCTGATCCTGGGCAAATACCTGTGTTGGAGACTTGAATGACTTTGTTTATTCGATCAACGCTACTTGTCGCTAAGGCATCGACGACAATCACAAGATCTGGCTTAATTTTTTCAGTGATCGCCTGAATAATGATCGCAGTTTCTATCCCTGTTTGACCCATTACTTTCGGGACAAGTACACTTACATCTTTAAAGCCTTCATCGATTGTCATTTTTTCTAGTCGAAATAAATGAGATGTCACAACGATATCACTCGCCACTAATGGGCCAAGTGAGTCAGCCGTTACATCTTCATTCCCTAGTCCAACAACCAGAACCTTTTGAATATCTTTATCAATTAACGTATTTAATGCTTCCTGTAAGACTACCAAAGCATCATCTCGTAAATTTTGATCATGAAGGCCTGTTAGATGGATCGTAATATAATCCCCTACTTTTTTATCGATCAGTTTGTTTTCTTTTAAAATTTTGATATGATTCATTTCAATATCATGATAAGTTTTCTTTTCACATGTGTACTCTTCAAGCTCTGCTAAAACTTCAATTTCTTCAAATGCAAAATCAGTTCTAAAATTCATTATAAAAACCTCCATAAATAGTATGTGTGAAAATGCTCATAAATATTTGCATTTTAAAAAAGCTTTTGGTATACTTTTATGGTATAAAACTAGTAGGAGGTGCAAGAAATGCCAAATATCAAATCACAAAGCAAACGTGCTATGACAAATGCAAAAAGAAATGCAGCTTTAAGCTCACAAAAATCTGAATTAAAAACTGCGATTAAAGCTGTTTTAAAAGCTGTAGAAGCTAATGATAAAGCTACCGCTACTGCCGCTTATAATAATGCTGCTTCTTTACTTGACAAAGCAGTGACAAGTCATATGAAACATGGAAACTATGTTTCTCGTCAAAAAGCTCGTCTTCAAACAGCTATCAACAAAATCGCTTAATAAACTAGCCATCAGATGATGGTTTTTTTATGAGAATTCAACAAAAAAATCAGAATATTTCTGATTTTTTTAATATTTGTTTTAAATGTTCCAATTCCTTTTGTAACTCAATTGCTTTGGCAAGTGATTGATCCATTTGTTGCAGAATATTTTCCAATTTATCTTTTCGATAAAGATAATACTGTCTTGTTAAGTCATTCATGTCTTTAATTAAGCATGGACCAAACATAATTTCATCATAATCATAATCAAGATTAGATTTCTTTGCGACAAAACCAACGATTTCATAATAATGATCATCCTCAAAAGTAATTTTTTCGATTACTATTTCAAAATGATTTTTTGAAATCCATTCTCTCAATTTATCGACATCTTTATTAAGCTGTACAAGAATCATATTAAATTGAGATAATTTTTCGAAATCATCTTCTAATATTTGATGAGCAGTATGCCAACCCATTCCCGCAATTACACAAACGTTTGCATCTTTTGGGACTAGTTTTAATCCAGGACACAATATTGTTGTGACTTGATTAATAAATCCATATTCATGAATGGTCTTCTCTGCTTGTCGTAATGGTCCGCTGGCAATATCACAGGCGTAACATTGATTACTTTTACCTTGTTTGATTGCTTCACAAGGCAAATATGCATGATCAGTGCCAATATCTGCAATGATCGAACCCTTCGGAATACAATCAAGCACTGTCTGTAACCGGATATTCTTCATTAATTTTTATCGACAAAATCACGTAGACGTTTAGAACGAGTTGGATGTTTCAATTTACGTAGAGCCTTCGCTTCAATTTGACGAATGCGTTCCCTAGTAACATTAAACTCTTTACCTACTTCTTCTAAAGTACGAGTTCTTCCATCATAAAGACCAAAACGTAAACGCAATACCTTTTCTTCTCTTTCAGTAAGGCCTTCCAATACCATGTTGATTTCATCTTTTAATAACTGATTGTTTGCATATTGATCAGGAGATAAAGCGTCTTTATCTTCAATGAAATCACCTAAATGACTGTCATCTTCTTCTCCGATCGGAGTTTCAAGAGATACTGGTTCAAGTGCGATTTTTTGGATTTCACGAACTTTTTCAGGAGTGATATTTTCCATTTTTGCTGCAATTTCTTCAGCTGTTGGATCACGTCCTAAATCTTGAACAAGTTGACGTTGAACACGAGTTAACTTGTTTATCGTTTCAACCATATGTACTGGAATTCTGATTGTCCTTGCCTGGTCAGCGATCGCACGTGTGATTGCCTGACGAATCCACCATGTGGCATAAGTAGAAAATTTAAACCCTTTTGTATAGTCAAATTTTTCAACTGCTTTGATCAGACCCATATTTCCTTCCTGGATCAAATCAAGAAACAACATACCTCGCCCTACATATTTTTTGGCAATCGATACAACTAAACGTAAGTTTGCGGAAATCAAAATATTCTTTGCTTCCTTATCTCCCTCTTGTATTCTTCTTGCGATTTCAGGTTCATCTTCTGGATTTAAAAGTGGTACTCGACCAATTTCCTTTAAATACATTTTAACTGGATCATTGATACGGCTCGCATTAGAACTTGATGTATAAATTTCTGTTACTTCTGTTGCGATAACTGAATCTACATCTTCTAAATCTTCAACATCATCTGTATCTAAAATATCATCGTCACCTAAATCATCAACTAATTCTACTGAATCAAGATTCGGTTCCATTTCAATTTCGACATCATCCGTAATGACGATTCCTTCTGTTGAAAACCAATCAAAAAGATCTTCAAGTTCTTCATCAGTCATATTTAAATGTTTGATGGCTTCCATAATATCTTTTTGTAGTAGTTGTTTTTCTTTTTCAAAATTTACTTTAAACTGTAGTTTACACTCATCGAGTGTTTTATATGCTTCTGTTTTCTTTGCGTTACTCTTCATGTTTAAGTTCCTCCAATTCCCCTTGAAGTTTTCGTTTTTGTGAAAGCAAATCAGTTAATCTATCCGTTCCATTTACGTTTTGAATTTGAATTTGTAAATCCTGTATTTTTTCTTCTAACATCGCTCTTTTAAATCGCTGAATGCTTCCTGACAGTTGATTTTCATTAAATTCTTTCAAATACATTTCATGGCTCGTTAAATCTAAAACTAACTTTTTTTGCGAATCATTTTTACAAAAATCCAAAAAATTCGCAATATTCATTTGCTTATACTTACGATAATAATCAAGGATCAACATCGCAAGTCTTTGAGTCTCTTCACCGGATAAAAATCCAAGTTTAGATTTAAATATTTCACATGCTTCATTACAAATGAGCATTTGTGACAAAATGTTGTATTCGGCACTGGTTTTACCATCCAAAATTTTTGATGAAACTATCTTAGTTGATCTTTTATTTTGTTTAATTTCACTATGACTTTGATCAAAACCCAATTGAGTTTCTTTGAAACCGGTCAATGTCGTTAATCGATGGATGAAACTTTGCCGATCAAAATCATCCCTTAAACTATCAATTTCTTTTTTTACGGTTAATGCAAATTCTTTTTTTTCACTATAATTTTGTAGATTGAACTGTCTTTGATATTCTTCAAACACAAATTCCATATAAACTATTTCTTTTTTCGAGAATGCCTTTAGCTCATCCAAGCCAAATTGTTGTATCATTTCATCAGGGTCTAAACTTGTTTTGTTGTCAAGAACACTGACTTCGCAGCCTGCATCAAGTGCCATCTTAGCTGCTTTTAATGTTGCAGCACGACCCGCTTTATCAGGATCATAACAAAATACCACGTGATTACTACATTGTCGTATAAGGCGTATTTGTTCTTTTGTACAGGCAGTTCCTAAAGTAGCCACAACATTTTTAATTCCAGCTCGTCCATAGGCAATAACATCCATAACACCTTCACAAACAATGATTCTTCCTTCTTTTTTTGCACTTTCTTTGGCTCGATGGTAATTATATACCACATTTCCTTTAATATACAATTCCGTTTCATTACTATTGATGTATTTGCTTAGTGCATCAGGATCCATACTACGGGCACTAAAGGCAATTGGATTTCCTAATGAATCATGAATTGGAAAAGTGATACGGTTATAAAACACATCAGACATTTGTTGGTTATTCAAGCGAACTAGATTACATGCCAACAATTCGCTTTCCTGATAACCTTTCGCTTTCAGAAAATTATACAACTGATTGTTTCCACCGTTATAACCAATTTCGAACTGTTCACAAATTTCTTTACTTAAACCCCTTTTTTCGCAATATTCACTCGCTTGTTTTCCTTCTGTAGTTTTCAGTTGAAATTCAAGAAAATGAATAGCTTCATTCATACACTTATATAAACTATCTTTACGAGGATCTCTTTTTGGTCCAAGATCATCAAGTTTTATATCCAGTGGAAATCCTACAAGTTCTGCAACTTTAACAACTGATTCGACAAAGCCGATATTTTCGTAGTTTTGCACAAAAGTAAATACGTTACCACCATTATTACAGACAAAACATTTATAGATTTGTTTATCTTGAGAAATGCTTAAAGAAGGATCATGGTCATCATGAAAAGGACAGACAGCACTCATCGATCTTCCTTTTTTGACTAAAGGAATATAGCGGCCAATGATGTCAACTATATCAGCCTGTGATCTAATCTGATTGATTTGATCATCGCTAATCTGCATATGAACCCTCCCTCTTTAGCTTAGAAACGACATTTATTTTGTAGATATTGAGGTAATTCATCAATTTTAATACGAACTTGTTCCATCGTGTCACGATCACGGACAGTAACACAACCATCAGTTTCTGTATCAAAATCAATGGTGATACAGTATGGTGTTCCAATCGCATCCTGACGACGATAGCGTTTCCCAACATTTCCTGATTCATCATACTCACAATTGAAATCATTAGCTAATAAAGCATATACTTCTTGAGCTTTTTCACTTTGTTGTTTCGTAAGTGGTAATATACATGCTTTATAAGGTGCTAAAGCAGGATGGAAATGCATGACGATTCGTGTATCATTTTCAAGTTGTTCCTCATCATATGCTTGACACATAAATGCTAAAAACAAACGTTCAACACCAACAGAAGGTTCAACACAATAAGCAATGACTTTTTCATTTGTCGTTGGGTCCAAATATTCAAGTGATTTTTTTGAAACATTCATATGTTGTGTAAGATCATAATCTGTACGATCTGCGATTCCCCAAAGTTCTCCCCAACCAAATGGATAGAGATATTCGATATCACAAGTTCCTTTAGAATAAAAACTTAACTCTTCAGCAGAATGTTCTCTTAAGCGTAAATTTTCAGATGTAAGTCCTAAAGAACCTAGCCAATTCATACAAGTTTCTTGCCAGTAGTGATACCATTTTAAATCTTCACCCGGCATACAGAAAAATTCAAGTTCCATTTGTTCAAATTCACGAACACGGAAAATAAAGTTCCCTGGCGTAATTTCATTTCTAAACGATTTACCGATTTGTCCAATTCCAAAAGGTAATTTTTTTCGTGTTGTTCGTTGAACATTTTTAAAATTCACAAACATCCCCTGTGCAGTTTCTGGACGTAAATAAATTGTATTCTTACTATCTTCAGTTATTCCTTGGAATGTTTTGAACATGAGATTAAACTGACGGATTTCAGTAAAATCATGAGAACCACAATCAGGACAAGCAATGTTATTTTCCTTAATATAATTCATCAATTCATCGTTAGACCATCCTCCAGGATTAACTGCACCATGACTATGATCTTCAATCAAATGATCAGCGCGATGACGAGTCTTACATTGACGACAATCCATTAAAGGATCACTAAATGTTTTCAAGTGGCCTGATGCTTCCCAAACTTTAGGATTCATCAAAATTGCCGATTGAATCCCTACATTATGTGGATTAGCTTGAATAAATTTTTTCCACCAAGCATTTTTAATATTTTCTTTTAATTCTACACCTAATGGGCCAAAGTCCCAAGTATTACTAAGTCCACCATAAATTTCAGACCCCTGAAAAACAAACCCTGAACTTTTACAATGACTTACTATTGTTTCAAAGTCTTTTACTGCCATTGTTTGACCTCCTTCACAAGATAAAATATCCTATATAATATACACTTTTTAAGCTTTTTAGTCAACTTGAACATTCTTCATAAAACTTCAACGAATCCAGTTTTAAACCACTATGTAAGCATAAGAAATCAATAAAGATTTTTACATCACTCAACTCCGTTTTGATCAATGTTGATAATATCTCAAAATTCTCTTGATGTGCCTTATTGATATATCTAAAATTCTTAAGATTGTTCAGAGTTACTGGAACGACTGTGACCTGTGTTGCACACTCCTTGCAGACAAAACCTCCTTCAGCTAAAGTGATCCCACTTACAGATTGTTCACCACATAGAACACATTCATCCACAACTGGATCAAAACCCATTTCTTCTAAGATTCTCGCTACAAAATAACATACAACTAAATGAATGGGTTTCTTATTATGTAACATTTCTAAACAAAAGGCAAGTTCATTATAAAGATTTTCTACAACTTCATTTTGTTGGGTACATTTTTCAATGATCTCACACATCAAAGTTGCCGCATTAATCGCATTTAAATCTTCTTTTATATGATAAAAGGAATGTATTACTTCTCCTGTATGAACTTGAAATATACTTTTGGTTTCTACAAAATCAAACTGAAAACGATTCATCGTAAATGGCTGACAAATCAAATTGTTTTTACTTGCACTTTTTAATACACCTTTGGCAACTAATGATATTCGTCCTTCTTCTTTTAATAACACACTAAGCAAAACATCATTTTCTTTATAGTCACTTTGTTTTAAGACAATTCCTTCCAATTTATCATTCATCATCAATCTCCATTTGAATATATCCTAATTGTCTTAGTTTACTCTCTTTATTACGCCAATCTTTTTCGACCCTTACAAATAATTCCAAAAAAATTTTTTCACCTAAGATCATTTCAAGTTCGCTGCGTGCTTTCATGCCTATTTGTTTGATCATTACCCCTTGCTTACCTATAAGGATCGGTTTTTGTGAATCTCTTTCAACTAAGATCATAGCATTTAAAATTAAATGATCTCTTTTCTTCTGGATCTTTTCAATTACGACCGCAACACTATGAGGGATTTCTTCTTGAGTCAAATTTAATACTTTTTCACGAATGATTTCAGCCATAATAAACTGTTCTGGATAATCACAAACTTGATCAGTTGGATAATAAGCAATACCATCCTGCATATAATTTTTTGTCACTTCGATCAAATGATCTACATTTTTAGTAGTTAATGCTGAAATAGGTACGATTTCATTGAATGTATGACGAGTACTCCACTGCATTAAAACTTCCATTTGTTTATCTTTACTCAACAAATCCATTTTATTTAAAATTAAAAATACTGGACAATGAAGTTGTTTGATCATTTCAAGCACAAATTCTTCACCACTACCAAACTCGACAGAAACATCGACCAAATAAAAAACCACATCGTTATCACGAGCACTCGCATAGGCTTCTTTATTCATTTGAGTACCTAAACGATGTTTTGGTTTATGGATTCCTGGTGTATCAACGAAAATAATTTGACTATCTTCATCATTGTAAATTCCACGAATACAATTTCGAGTCGTTTGAGCTTTTGGTGAAATGATCGCAACCTTTTGTTTAAGTAGCGAATTCAACAAAGTGCTTTTACCCGCATTTGGCCTTCCGATCAAAGCAACAAATCCTGACTTCATTAGATCAGATCCTCTTGTCCAAAACGCATTGGCAATAATTCTTCCATTGTTTTTACGACAACTTCTTTTCCGTTGGACAAATAAATTGGAGCATCAATAGGCATTAGTTCGCTTAAAACTTGTCGGCAAATACCACAAGGTGCACCTACTTTCCCACCATCAGTAACGATCGCAATCGCAACGATATCTTCCTTTTTATATCCTGCTGCATAAGTGGCAAAAATTGCCGTTCTTTCACCACAGTTTGTCGCACCATAAGAAGCATTTTCAATATTGCATCCTTTAAATGTTGCCCCATCTTTGCATAGTACACAAGCACCTACATGATAATTCGAATAGGGTGCATATGCATTTGCCATTGCTTCAAAAGCTAAATCTAATAATTGTTTTTGATCCATAATTACCTCCACAAATGATTAATGATCATTGAACATCCAATTATCAAGGATACAATACTCGCAAATAGTACTGCTCCACTGGACATATCTTTTATTTTTTTAATATTTTCATTGTAACTAGTATCGATTAAATCACATACTCTTTCAATACATGTATTCAATATTTCCGCCGTAATCACAACCGAAACACAACTTAGCAAAATGAGCCATTCAAGATAATCAAATTCAAAAAGCACTGCTGCAATGACCGCTAACGTTGCGAAGCACAACTGAATCAGTACAGCCTGATCTTTAAATGCTAGCGACAAACCTTGAAATGCTACTTTAAACTTTTTCATATCAGCGTGCCACGATCGGATCAAGAATCTTCTTTTGAAGATCAAACATGATTTTTTCCTCATCTTCAAGCATGTGATCATACCCTAAACAATGAAGTAATCCATGAATAAACAAGAAACCGAACTCTCTTTCTATGCTGTGTTCATATTCATTTGCCTGTGAAACTACGGCATCAACGTTAATAAAAATATCGCCTAATTCTTTTTCTTCATCTAAATCAAATACTTCACCCTCATTTGCAGCAAAAGTGATTACATCAGTAGGTCTATCAATACCTCGATAATCACGATTGATTTCATGGATTTTTTTTGAAGTTACTAAGATGACGGAAACACAAGACTGATCATCAATATTTTGATCTTTTTCAGTGGCTTCAGCAATTGTTTTAATTAATTTATAATATTGTTTCCATTCTGATTGTTTTGTTTTATTTTTTATACTACAATTCATATCATTTCCTCACGTTATTAGTATATCATAATCCGATATAATTCATCATTTTTTTGATTGTTTTTCAACATTTAGATTAATTTATTCAATTTGACTTTTAAAATTGAATGAAGCATAATGTTTTAGCATACTTTAATTGTAAGGATCGATAATTATGAAAATCATAAAAAATATATTTTTGTCATTTGTTTTACTTTGTTTACTAAATCAGAGCATTATTTATGCAGATGATTCTATTGAAGATCAATCCAATATTACGATCAATGTTGCTGGATTAAAAGAACATCCACTCTGGATGCATCGAGTAGTTTATACAGCAATGAAGCGATTAGGATATGATGTCATGCTTGAAGACTTATCTATGAATTTGTCAATTTATTCAACGGATAATGGAACTTCACAAATATTATTAGCTCAAGCCGAAACATTCGCATCTAATTATCCAAATTTAGTTATGGTTCCAAGTCAATTTTCAAGTGTTGAAATGATCGTATTCTCAAAAGAAGAATTTTCAGGCTCTATCAATAACTGGGAAGATTTAGCTGATTATCGAGTTAGTTTCAATGCTAGTTCTGCTTATGTCATTGAACATATTCCCTCAACGATCAAAGAAGCTGTGAAAAAAAATGATTATAAACAAGTTTTTGAAGCTTTAGTAAATGATGAAGCTGATATAGCAATACTTCCTTTTGTTGAATTACAAAAAACAAATCAACCAAATGGAATAATAACTCATAGTATCATTGAAACACTTCCGATTTATACGTTTGTCAACAAACAATATGAATATCTAGTTCCTTTACTTACGGAAGAATACGAAAAAATGAAAGCAGATGGAACATTTGAAGCAATCAAATCAAACAATTACAAAAATCCAAGTAAGACAAAAACAGTTCTACACATTAGTTCTTACAACAGTGATCTTGCCTGGGAACGTGATTTAGTTAATAGTATATCCAAAAGTTTAACGCAAAATGAAGAGGAGATTTTTTATTATAATTACCCTTTGAACTTAAAGCACTCTAGCAATGAATCATTACAATTCAAATTAATGAACGAACAAATAAGAGCTTCTTTTACTGAATATAGTCCTGACTTGATCATCGTGTCCAACAATGATGCCTTGGAATTCATCAAGGAATATCATGATTCGTTATTTAATACTACCCCTATTCTATTTTGTGGAATTACTAATTATACACCTGAATTGATCAGTGGAATCGAAGATTATACAACAGGAGTAACTCAACAGATCAGTGCACGGTTGATGGCTGATGAAATTTTGTCTATTTATCCAGATACAAAGAACATTTATATTGTGAATGACTACACATCAACTGGTTTGAATTGGAAAAAAGAAATCATGACTCAATTAGAAGATTATGATGAAATCGTCAACATCATTTACAATGACAATCTTCCCCTTTCTGAAATTATCTTAGATATTCAAAGTAAAGGTTCCCATACTGTAATTTTACAAGGAACTTATTATCGCGATTGTAATCGAAATTATTATTCAGATTTAGATACTGCATCACTTTTAGATATGGCAAATGACCGACCTGCATTTTCACTTTTATCTGTAGGTATAGGTTCAGGAATATTAGGTGGTAATATCGTTGATGCAAAAAAACAAGGAACAAAAGTTGGCGAACTCGCTTTGAAATTTCTTGCGGGTGAGTCAATATCCGATATTCCAATCGAATATGATAATGGTAGTTTAAATACTTGGATTTATGATTATAACATTTCAAGCAAATACGGTCTAAACACAGACAAACTTCACCCTGATCATCAATCCTTAAATAAACAACTTACTATACGTGAAAGTAATCCACAAGCTTATATTGCGATTTTGGCTTCGTTTGCATTAGGAGCGATATTGATCATTTCATTATCTTATTTTGTAATTCGAATTAGAAAAACAGCAAAATCAAAAGAATTTATGGCCTTGCATGATTCATTGACAGGATTGAGTAGCAGGTATGCATTATTTGAAAAAATCGATGATATTACTAATTCTAATGATTTTGGAGGATTAATGATCATAGACATTGATGATTTCAAAAATGTAAATGATATATATGGACACACCTTCGGTGATCAATGTTTAATTGAAATGGCAAATAAAATCAAAAAATCAAATATTGAATATGAAATTGCCGTAAGAATGGGGGGCGATGAATTTGTCATAGTCATCAAAGGAAACAAACAAAAAATAGAAAAAGCTATAAAGAAAATTGAAAATGCTATACAAACTCCATTTAATATCGAAGGGAAAAGTTTAACTTTGACTACAAGTATTGGTATTGTGATGTTTCCAAAATATGGTAATACCTTAGATGAACTTTTAAAAAATGCTGATTTAGCATTATATGAAGCAAAAAAACTCGGTAAAGAAAGATCCTGTTTTTATGATATCAGTATGTCGAAGAAAGTAATACGACAAGAACAAGTATTACAAATTCTTAGAAATTTAAATGAATCAGAGGAAGCATATTTAGTTTATCAACCTATAGTAGATAATAAACATAATCAAATACTTGGTTTTGAATCTTTATTACGAATCAATAATGATATTCTAGGTCCAATTTACCCAGATGAATTTATACCGATTGCAGAAAGTAGTCGATTAATTATTCCCATTGGCTACTGGATTTTAGAACAAGCTTGTCTATTCGCCTGTAAGCTAATTGAAGAAAATAAGAAATTCAATTATGTTTCGGTCAATGTATCCGCAATTCAATTAGAAGAAGAATTCTTTGTCGATAGAGTATTTGAAATATTGAAAAAAACCGGCTTAAGTCCACACTATCTTCAACTTGAAATTACCGAAAGTGTCTTTATTGCACATGATGATTCAAATATAGAAATACTTCAAGTTCTATATGATTCTGGTATCAACATTGCCCTTGATGATTTTGGAACAGGATATTCCTCAATGAAATATTTAGTACAATTACCAATAAACAAATTAAAGATAGATAAAACATTTATTGATCATATAACTGAAGATGAAAAAAGTAGAAATATAACAAAGATGATCATTGATATGGCTCACGTATTAAAGCTTGATGTGATTGCTGAAGGTGTTGAAATCTTTGAACAACAAGTTCTATTACAAGAAATGAATTGTGATGCAACCCAAGGCTATTTATTTTCAAAACCAGTACCAGAAAACGAATTAAAAATATTGATTGATCAAAACGAAGAGTAAAATTTATCTTCGTTTTTTCTTTTATTTGTAAAATTATCGTTAATTTTATGTGAAAAAACGGATATAAATATGATATCATGGTCATGGAGTGTGATGAAATGACATTTGCAGATATTCAATGGGATATGATTCTTGGGGGATTTGGACTATTTCTTTTTGGAATTAAATTCATGGGTGATGGCCTTAAAAGCGTTGCCGGAGAAAAATTAAGAGACTACATCGACAAGTATACTTCTAAACCTATTTATGCAGTTTGTATTGGTATTTTAGCTACGATTATGATTCAATCAAGTTCAGCTACAACCGCTATCACTATTGGACTAGTTCGTGCTGGTTTAATGAATCTTGTGCAAGCTGCAGGTATCGTAATGGGAGCCAACATCGGTACAACTGTTACTGCTTTTTTGATTGGACTTAAAGTTGAACGTTATGCTTTATATTTTGTATTTATTGGTGGTGTATTGATTTCTTTTGCGAAAAAGAAAAAACATCGCTATTTTGGTGAAATCATTTTAGGATTTGGACTTCTTTTTTATGGATTAAAAATCATGGGTGATTCCTTAAAAATGCTTAAAGATTTGCCTGAGTTTATTGCTTTTGCGGAAACAATGGGACGTCAACCGCTACTTGCCTTATTTGCAGGGACTTTACTTACTGGACTTATTCAAGGTTCTGCAGCAACGATTGGTGTCGTTCAAAAATTATATGAGGCTGGTGCGATGTCTCTATCTGCTGCGATCCCATTTATTTTCGGTTCCAACATCGGTACAACCGTGACTGGTGTTCTTGCCGCTATAGGTGGAAGCCTTGCAGCTAGAAGAACTGCAGGGATCCATACTTTATTCAATGTGATCGGAACTACGATCGGAATGCTTGCGTTACCTTTATACATCAAAATTATTGAATGGATGACAGTTACTTTTAATTTGGCACCTATGATGCAAATTGCGATGTCACACATTTTATTTAATTTAACTACAACGATAATCTTCTATCCTTTCTTAAAACAAATGGTAGATATAGTTAAAATTGTAATTCCTGGTAATGAACCCGAAAAAATTGATGTTAAAGTAGATGAACTCGATGTCAATATCGCTTATGAATTACCTGCTTCTGCTTTGAATCTTGCACATAAAGCAATACTTAAAATGGTTGAGGTTTGTGATAAGATCGTTGATGAATCAAAAGATTTCTTTTTCACTAAAGGAAATGAAGAAGATAAAGAAATAGTTATGCAATCAGAGTCATTGATCAACAATTTAGATAAAAAAATTACTGATTATTTGATGGTCATTTCAAAACAAGAACTGACTGATACTGAATCATTAGAACTTAACTTACATCTTCAAGTAATAAAAAACTTAGAACGAATTGGTGATTTGACTGTCAATTTAGTTGAATTCTTTGAAATGGTTTTTGAAGAAGGTTCAGACTTTTCAAATGAAGCTAGAGATGAAATCGGTCAAATGTTTGAATTATTCAGTCATATGTTAGCTAAATCGATCCGTATTTATGAAACACGTGATTATTCTAATTATTCCGCTTTAATGGAAGATGAAAATTATATGGATCTACTTGAACATAAATCTCGTCAAAAACACTTTGATCGTATGGCAAATCAAGAATGTACTTCTGTAATTGGTGGATCAGTATATTGTGATATTTTAGGAAACTTAGAACGTATGGCTGACCACACTTGTAATATTGCGAAGAATGCAATTGAAGCAAGTTATCAAGATACTGAAAAAGACGAACACTAAAGAAGTGGAATTATCACTTCTTTTCTTTAATTTTTAGCTTGTTTGTAAGAATTACCTTGGTATAATAAATAGATATGAAATGGAGAATATTATGACACTAGCATTAATCTTATTTGTATTAACCTATGTACTACTACTTGCTCTACCTAATTATAGAGCACATGTAGCGATTTTATCAGCTACGCTATTTGTGATTTTACAAATCCTACCCCTAAACCAAGTATTATCATCCATTGATTTTAATGTATTAATGATGATTGCAGGAACGATGGGTACGGTTTACTTATTTATCGAATCTAAAATGCCTGCCTTAATGGCTGATGTTTTGATTGAAAAAATGCCAAACGTAAAATGGACGATCATTGCCCTTTCTTTATTTGCAGGAGTTGTATCTGCATTTGTAGATAATGTAGCCACAGTACTTATGATCGCTCCAGTTGCGATCACTATCTCTAAAAAACTAAAAATCAGTCCAGTCAATAGTATTATCGCAATTGCGATCGCTTCTAACCTTCAAGGTGCTGCAACGCTTGTAGGAGATACAACCAGTATTTTACTTGGTGGCTATGCCAATATGGATTTCATGGATTTCTTTCTTTATAATGGAAAAATCGGTTTGTTTTTTATCGTTGAAGCTGGAGCTTTAGTTTCAACTTTGATTTTACTTTATGTTTTTAGAAAAGATACTCAACCGATCGATAGTGGAGAAAGAACACAAGTTACAGATCTATTTCCTACTTATTTATTAGTTGGAACAGTTCTCGCTCTTATCGCAGCATCCTTTATTCCAAACAAACCTGCGATCACCAATGGTTTGATCTGTGTAGTAATCTGTATCCTTGGCGTGATTCGTGAAGCAATCAAAACGAAAAGCTTTGATATCTTTAACAATACGATCAAAGAAATTGATTTCTTTACTTTAGGTTTATTAGCAGGATTATTTGTCGTTGTCGGAGGAATCACAGAAGCTGGAGTTGTCGATAAAATCGCTGAAATCTTCATTTCTATTTCTGGAGATAATATTTTCATTATTTATACTTTACTTGTATTTGCCTCTGTAATCTTATCTGCATTTATTGATAATATCCCTTATGTTGCGACAATGCTTCCAGTAACACAGGGAATCGCCGCTTTGCTTGGCATTGATCCAACGATCCTATACTTTGGATTACTTGTAGGGGCAACACTAGGAGGAAACTTGACTCCAATTGGTGCATCAGCAAATATCACAGCTTTAGGAATTTTGAGAAAAGAAGGTTATGAAGTCTCCGCAGGTCACTTTATGAAGATAAGTGTTCCATTCACTTTATCAGCTGTACTTACAGGTTATGTAATGACCTGGTTGATTTATATGTAACAAATTAAGAATAAATATAAAATATTATAGTTAAATTTTAAAATTAACAGAGCCTTAACAAAAAGCTCTGTTTTTAATATTCGATTTTTGGTATAACAAATTCATACATTCATAGGGGGAATTAAAATGCTTATCGCACTAGGAATATTTCTAGCTACATACATCTTATTATTACTTTTACCAAATTTTCGAGCACATATCGCTCTTGGTTCTGCTGCGTTGTTTGTAATTCTGCAAATTTTACCTGTAAATCAAGTTTTTTCAAGCATTGATTGGAATGTATTGATGATGATCGCAGGAACAATGGGAACAGTTTACTTATTTATCGAATCTAAAATGCCATCTTTGATGGCTGATTTGATCATCGAAAAAATGCCTGATGTGAAATGGACAATTATTTCCTTAGCTTTATTTGCGGGATTCATTTCAGCCTTTGTCGATAATGTCGCAACTGTGCTTATGGTAGCACCCGTAGCTATCACAATATCTAAAAAATTAAAAATCAGCCCAGTTAATAGTTTAATTGCGATCGCTATATCAAGTAACTTACAAGGAGCAGCGACTCTTGTTGGAGATACCACAAGTATATTACTAGGTGGATATGCCAATATGGATTTCTTGGATTTCTTTTTCTATAATGGAAAAATTGGTTTGTTTTTTATAGTTCAAGTTGGTGCTTTAGTTTCTACATTAGTTTTGTTGTTTGTGTTTAGAAAAGATACACAACCAATCAATTCTTTACAAAGAACTGTGGTTACTGACTACTTCCCTACTATTTTACTTGTTGGTACTGTAGTTTCTTTGATTTTTGCTTCCTTTATTCCAAATAAGCCTGATATTACAAATGGAGTGCTATGTGTAGCTATTTGTATAATTGGAGTACTTCGTGAAGCATTTAAATCTAAGGACATATCAATCATTCAAAAAACAATTAAAGAAATCGACTTCTTTACTTTAGGGTTACTTGCAGGATTATTCGTTGTAATTGCAGGGATCACCGAAGCTGGAGTCGTCGATAAAATCGCTGAACTATTTATATTGATCGCAAAAGACAATGTCTTTGTGATCTATACCTTACTTGTGTTTACCTCAGTGATCTTATCTGCCTTTATCGATAATATTCCTTATGTTGCAACCATGCTTCCTGTAGCTCAGGGTATCGCAAACCTATTAGGAATCGATCCAACGATTCTTTACTTTGGATTACTTGTTGGGGCAACACTTGGAGGTAATTTAACACCGATCGGAGCTTCCGCAAACATTACAGGACTTGGAATTCTAAGAAAAGAGGGATACGAAGTATCTGCCACACAATTTATGAAAATCAGTGTCCCCTTTACATTAGCTGCTGTATTGAGTGGTTATGTGATGACTTGGCTATTATTTGGATTCTAAGAAAAAGCCAAACCTAAGTTTGACTTAATCTTCTACTTTTCTTATTGGATAGCGAACGACAACTCTGTTCTTTTCAGGAGCCACTTTGCGTGGATCCGATAAGTAAATTTCATGATGATAACGATTTGGAGTATCCAAATCAAATTCATAATTATTTTCTACAATAAAGTTGATCATTTTACCAATTGTATACTCTTCTGTGTCATAAGGTCCAATATGCATGCATTGCACACACTTTCCTTCAGTATAAGACACAAACTTCGCCGGACTAGTATCTAGTCCTTTTTTTGTATTAGCTTCCTTACAAGCCCATTCAAACGTTTCTTGAGTCACAAAGTCAGGTTGTCTTATCATTGATATCCACTCATACTTGCTTTTGTCTTTTTGACTAACTCCTTTCGCAACATCAAACCACCAAAGTCCTTCTAGTGGATATACTGTGTAATCGACAAAACCCTCAGGTTGAAGACCCTTCATTTTACTCATCTTGATCGTATAACTCAATGCATATAAAAGTTCAACAGCTTTTGCATATTGTCCATTAACTTCGTTTGGATCACCTTTTCCACGAACCTGAATGTAGTTCATTGCAGGAACATCGATAAAAGTCGGAGTAGTTTTCGGTAGATATATTTCTTTTTCGTGTTTTTTGTATTCCATTTTTTCCATTATCATTTCCTCATAAGTATTTTCCAGTAACTGAATTTGAATCATTTTTTATTTGAGAAGGAGTTCCTTGTGCAATAATCTTTCCACCATAGATGCCCCCTTCTGGTCCTAGATCAATGATATAATCCGATGCTGAGACAAGTTGTAGATTATGTTCAACTACAATTACACTACTTCCCGTATCGACAAGCCTCTTTAGTAGTTTCAAGAAATTATCGACATCTATTGGATGAAGTCCAGTTGTAGGTTCATCAATTAAGTACAATACATTTTTAGTTTCGTTTGTGAGCAATTCTTTACCAAGCTTTAAGCGTTGACATTCTCCTCCTGATAGAGTCGTTAATGTCTGACCTAAATTTAAATACCCTAAACCGACTTCTTTCAATAATGACAATATTTTATTTATTTTTTTATTCTCTTTGAAAAATTCAAATGCTTGATCAACATCCAGTTGTAATACTTCATGAATATTTAAATCATTGTAAGTAATCTTAAGTACTTCTTCACTGAATTGCTTACCACCACATACAGGACACACGACTTCAATTTCATCAAAAAAACTCATATTGGTCGTTACATAACCAAGCCCACCACAGTTCTCGCATCTTCCACCAGCTACATTAAATGAAAACATTTTTGCGGGTAATCCTGATTCTTTTTCAAATAATTTTCTAATTTCATCATAAACCCCAGAATATGTCGCTACATTGGATCGGCTCATTCTCATTGCAGGAGCTTGTTCTACTTCAATGATTTTATCAAAGAACTCCGTATTTTCAATTTGATATTTTTCTTTTACTTTATCGTCATTGCATTGTGCTAAAATATCAAAAATCAATGTCGATTTACCAGATCCAGATACTCCTGTAATACAGACTAAACATCCAGTTGGTATTGTTACATTTTGGTGGTTTAGATTATGTTTATGTGCATCTAAAATTTTAATAAAATCTTTTGGAGTTCTTGGTTGCAAATTAATTGATTGACTTTGATTTTCTTTTAAGTATTGACCTGTTAAAGAATTGGGTTGTTCCATTAACTGTTCAAGTGTTCCAACACCTACGATCTCACCACCATTTTTACCGGCATAGGGTCCAATATCAAGGATATGATCTGCTTCTTTCATCACATCCGGATCATGTTCGATTACTAAAACCGTATTCCCAAGATCACGAAGTTCTTTCATAATTTTTATAATACCAGCCGTATCTTTTGAGTGAAGGCCTGTAGTTGGTTCATCTAAGATATAGATCATGCCAGTTAATCCACAATCGAGCGTAGCAGACAATTTAATTCGTTGACTCTCTCCGCCTGATAAAGTCATAGTTTGACGATCAAGTGACAAATAACCCAATCCTACATTGCAAATGCGTCGTATCTTGGTTTTCATATCATTCAAAAAGATTTCTACAAGAGTTTTCTCTACATCAGTGAGTTCTTTTTCCAATTCGAAGATATATTCATAAATTTCATCAAGTGACATCATGAACAATTCATATAATGTTTTACCATGAACTGTTGCTTCACGACTTCTTTTATTCAATCTTTGTCCTTGACAATCATAGCATTTTTCTTCAATGAAATAATGGTCATGTCGTTTGTCTGTACCCCCTTTATCAATTTGGCGGCGCATTAATGTTGTGATCGCTCCTTCAAATTTTCCTTGATTTCCTGACTTCGGAGGTTTCAAATCGGGAAATAGTTGTTTGACCTCCTCTGATTCTGTACCATAAAAAAGAATGGCTCTTTCTTTTTCATTTAAATCTTTTCCCAATTTATGTTCATCATAGTGTAAACCATAATATTTGAAACTCTTTCTTAAGATACCGGTTTGATACTCTAGCCATGCATGATCCCAATATAAAATCGCTCCTTCATCCAAAGTTCGGTTTGGATCAAATAGTTCTTCCATATTAATCGTTTTGATAACTCCTAATCCTTGACAAGTCGGACATCCCCCTGCTTGTGTATTATAAGAAAAATGAGATCGAGTTAACTTTGGCATTTTAAAACCACATTCACTACAAAACATAGAAACTACAAATTCACTTGGTGATGTTTTTTCAAATACTTCTTTACATTTACTAGCTTGGATCAACTTTCCACAATGAACACAAGTAGTTGTATGTAGTTTTTCAAATACCATTCTTAAATCGGTATAAATATCAGTGACCGTTCCTACTGTTGAACGTGGATTTCGATTTGCCCCACCTTGCGTGATCATAATTGCAGGGGATCCATTTTTTAAAGATAGGATATCTGGTTTCTGAAGTCCCTGCATTCCCATTGCCTCTAAATATTGTCTTTGACACTCCTGAAACAATACATCTTTTGCCAAAGTAGTTTTCCCTGATCCTGAAACCCCTGTTAAAACAACTAGTTTATTTTTTGGTATTTGAACGTCAATGTTTTTTAAATTTCCATGATTAATTTTTAAAATTTCAATTTGCTGATCCATATTTAATTTTTGGGTACAGTAATAATAAACTGTGTTCCTATTCCTTTCTCACTTACTACTTTAATATCACCATTGAAAGCTAATACAATTGATTTTACGATCGATAATCCCAGTCCATTTCCACCACTTTGACGTGATCGATGAGTATCTACACGATAAAATCTTTCAAACAGATGTTGAAGTTCATCCTCTGCAATTCCAATTCCATTGTCTTTAATTATTATTTTTACATCATTTAAGTGATCAATAAGTTCAATTTCAACTTGAGTCGCTTCTGAATGAATGCAACAATTTTTTAATAAATTGATTATCATTTGATGAGCACGATGATGATCCAATAGAATTTTATCAGTTAAATTTGACGTTAATGATATTTCCAAATTTGGTTTGTATGTATTTTTGATTTCATTGATTGCCTCAGTGGCAATTTCATTTAAATCTATTTCTTCTTTTTGTAGAAGCAATTGATTCGATTGTAGTCTTGATAACTGCAACAAATCCTGTACTATAAATTCTAATCTTTTTGATTCTTTCTCAATTTGCAGTAAAAAATCATTACGAGCTTCTTCATCATTAAAATCTGGTCGGTTCAGTATTTCAACCATTCCTTTGATTGCCGCAATGGGTGTTTTGAGTTCATGAGAAGCATCTTCAATAAACCGCTTTTGAAGTCTTTCTTTTTCAGTGGCTGCACTAATATCCTGAAATATTGCTAAACAACCTTCATAGCGATTTTGTTCAAATATAGGTACACAAATACATTGATAATCGATCCCCTGTATTTGTTTAGTCAAAGTAATTGCTTTTTCAGTTAAATAACATTCTTTTAAAAACAAGCGAAGTTCTTTTTCAATATATTCATCTCGATAATCAATCATCTCTTTTTGACTATGTGTAAGAAAACGCTCAAAATGTTCATTATATAATACCAATTTTCCATTTTGATCCATTAAAGTTAAAGGATTTGGAATATTGGAAAAAATCATATTGATTTGTGTTTCCAATCGATGCATATCTTTTTTACTGCCGTCTAATTTATGTTGATAAGTAATTTTCTGATTTTGAATATCACTTGAATAATGTCTGTTCAAATTATACAACTTGTACACAACATAAAAAGCTAAACCACAAAAAGAATAAATTGATAAATTTGGAAAACTGATCAAAATAATTCCTAAACTTACTATTACGATCGCAATTTGAATCCAATCACTTTTCTTCATGGATCGACTCCAAGCGATAACCTACACCACGCATTGATTTTATTGAAACATTGCTTGAAGATAGTTTACTTCTTAGTTTAAAAATATGGACATCGACAATTCTTGTATCTCCATCATAATCAAAATTCCAAATCTCATTTAGTATCTGATCACGAGTCAAAACTAAATGTCGATTTGTAATAAGGTATTTTAATAGTTCAAATTCTTTTTTTGTCAGCTCAATTTCACTGTTTTCCACAAATACTTTACGCAAATTAAAATCAACTTCTAAATTACCCACAATCATTTTTTTCTCAGTTTCAACATTACGTCGTTTTGTATGGGCAAGAATTCGAGCAACGAGTTGACGAGGTGAAAATGGTTTGGTTACATAATCATCAACACCTGCTTCAAAAGCCTCTAAAATATCATGTTCATCATCTTTTGCAGTAAGCATGATTATAATACTATCTATTTTATTCTTACGAAATTCTTTAACTAATTCTAAACCACTTTTATATGGTATCATCCAATCTAAAATCATTAAATCATATTTCTCTGTAGTACCTTTTTGAAATCCTTCTAATCCATCAATGCATTCATCCACTTGAAATCCAGCTTGTTTAAGATCATAATGAATTAATTTACGGATGCTTTCTTCATCCTCGACAAGTAAAATACGCATAACTAAACTCCTTTTCTGGCATAACTTTCAATAATTTTCTGAACTAGTGGATGTCTTACTACATCATCACTAGTAAGTTCTATAATGCCGATTTCTTTGATGTTTTTTAATATTTCTCTAACACTAACTAAACCACTTGCATTTCCTTTTTGAAGATCGATTTGTGTTATATCACCTGTAATCACCATTTTTGAATTAAACCCAAGTCGTGTCAAAAACATCTTCATTTGCGAAGAAGTTGTATTTTGAGCTTCATCTAAAATAATGAATGAATCTTCTAATGTTCTTCCACGCATATAAGCAAGTGGTGCAATTTCAATAATTCCTTTTTCAATATATTTTTCAGTTGTTTCAGTCCCTAACATATCATGTAGTGCATCATATAAAGGTCGAAGATATGGATCTACTTTTTCTTTTAAATCACCTGGTAAAAATCCTAAGCTCTCCCCAGCTTCAACGGCAGGTCGGGTTAGTACGATTTTCTTTACTTTTCCTTCTTTTAGTTGGCTAACTGCATAAACTACAGCTAAATATGTTTTCCCTGTTCCTGCAGGTCCAATCGCAAAAACAATATCTTTTTGCTGCAAAAGATCGACAAAATGAAATTGACCTAATGTTTTTGAACTTATTACTTTACCGTTAAATGTTTTACCGACTACCTTTGCCAACAATTTATCAAAATCTACTTCAAGTCCTTTGTTGATCTGACGTTGAGCATAAATCACATCACGTGTTGAAATCTTCATGTTTTTTTTAACTGCACCATATAAAGAGTAAACAACTTTTTTAAATTCTTCAGTTTTTTCTAAAGTCGAATTTACTAAATGAAATTCATTATCTCGAAAACTGATTTCAATTTGATAAATTTCTTCAAGCATTTTTAAGTTACGATCATGAAATCCTAATAATTCCTGTGCTTGCCAATCAGTAATATTTTCTAATTTTATTCTATCTTGCAATGATAATTCCTCCGCAAATTTCTCTAAGATAATTTTAACATAGTCGTAAACTAAAAACTATCCTCGATTCTTAGTTTGACGCAATCTTATAAAATCATTACGGTTGAGCAATATTTTCTAAACAAGAATAAAAAACCCGCATTACAACTTCATTTTCAACTCTTTCAAAGGTAAGGATATTTTCACTTATTATTTTTTCATCCTCACTAATTTCTGATCCAATTTGTTTACGACAATCCATTAATAATCGCACAAAATGCAAAGGCTCTAAAAATTGAGTATTGCTGCTTATTGTCATTTTGCTTTCTATTGTAGTCCAGGTAGTTGCATATACTTTACCTTCTACATAAACCGAGTGTGGTTGTCCTCTTGAGTCGATCAAGACATTATCGATAAGTAGTTCCCCTGCATGTACGATTTGGTTCAGCTTAACCTTTTTTTCGCCATGAGTAATATCAAAACGAGTAATCATGCCATCTTTCGTGGCATAGAGGGGATTACTTGAAAACTCCTTCGTTTCACCATATCTTTTATCATTGAATGATATATGAATTATACTTCCATTATGTGTAACTTCTAACCATGCAACATCAATTTCAAATTCTTTTTTTAATAATTCTTTCAACTCATTTTTAAAGTCTTTCTGAAACGTAAAAAAAGGTGTTTTATATCCTTTTAGTGTTAGAAATTCTTCCATTTTAGTTGTCAAAACAGGATTCGTAGATTGAAATTCGATCCGCAAAACTGTATGAGATAATACGAGATACAATCCAATACACCAAATCAGTAAAAAACTTCGCATTGGATTTTTAAGTTGTCTAAAAACAAATCCAAATACACCTACAGTTTTCTTTAATTCAGCATGATCAAAAGTGTGTTTTACCTTATTTCTTTGCCAGATGGGCGCAAAAAAAGTAATTCCTTTTGAATTTGTCTCACATTGATAAATATCAAGCTTGTTTCGATGACATTGCATTAAAAAAAACTGTAATGGTAATTCAACAAAGTAAAAGTCCATGCCAAATAAAAACTGCATTTTATTTTTCTTCATAGACCACCTGTTGAATATTGCCATCGATCCATACTTCTTCACTAGTAAACATAACAACTTTTAAATGATCACCAATGATCGACATTTTCTTTTTCTTTAAATTGAATACCATTAAATGATTCGAAACATGAGCTAAGGAGTCGAATTGTTCAACACATGCTCTTTTATCAGTTACAACTATCATTATCATCACTCCTTATATACTAAGGATATGAAACAAATTCACTAAAAATGAGTATAAAATAGAGGTAGCTTTTATTTTTGTAAAACAAGTTTTAAATGTTGTATAATCATAAAGAAACTTAAGGAGATCTATATGTCACAGAAAAAAGTGCTTGAAATGATTTATATACTTTCTAATTTCTGTATATTTCTTTTGATATTGATAAATGCTTTTGTATTGAATTATTCAAACATTAAAGTTTTAATACTTGGTTTAGGTTGTCTGTTTTTGTACTTGATCAATCTTTTTCATTCAAAAAAAACACAAGATAGAAAATATGTACATTTAGCAATGGTGCAATTATTTTTTCTTTATATTATTTTGTTATGTAACTTAACCTTATTTGATAGAGCTTTTGGAAGATCAGGTCTTAATCTTGATAACTGGAACTTGCAATATGCAAAAAATCATCTTAATTTAGTACCATTTAAAACTATATTTAATTATATGAGTTACAGTCAGTCTATTGAGATGATCAAAATCAATATTTTGGGTAATCTATTTGCTTTTACGCCATTCGCCTTTTTTCTGCCACTAATATTCTATAAACAAAATAATTTCAAAATTTTTTTAGCGACAATGATTTTGATCGTATTGACGATTGAAACACTACAGCTGATATTTCAAACAGGTTCATGGGATATTGATGATCTGATTTTGAATGTTTTAGGTGCATGCATAATGTTTTCAGTGTTAAAAATAAGTAAAATTAATGATTTGATAAACAAATTATTATTGAAATAGTCAAAAAAAAGAAGCGATCAGCTTCTTATTTAGTACGACGTGCTTTTCTTGCAGCTTCTGATTTTAATTTACGAGCAATTCCAGGTTTAACATAGAATTCTCTTTTACGAGCTTCGGCAAGGGTTCCGTTACGAGATACTTGACGTTTGAATCTACGTAAAGCTTCATCTAACGCTTCATTCTCTTTTACTACTACTTTTGGCATTTCTAACCCTCCCCTCTGTTACAAGCATTTATATTATATCGAAACTAATTGACATTTGCAATGTAAAAATCACATTTTTTTGCCATATTTAGGCTTTTTTTAATAACTTCCTTCAGTTTTTTGTCCTGACAACAAAGCAACACCACTTGAAGTTCCAATACGATCAGCTCCTGCTTCGACCATTTGAAGTAGATCATCATAGGTTTTTACCCCACCTGCTGCTTTGACTTTGCAGTGATCTTTTACTGTTTCTTTCATTAATTTAACATCCGCAACGGTAGCCCCAGAAGTAGAAAAACCAGTTGAAGTCTTCACAAAATCAACTCCTGCATCAACACAAGCTAAACATGCTCGTACTTTTTCTTCATCTGTCAACAAACATGTTTCAATAATTACTTTTAGGCAATGAGTACCACATGCCTGTTTTACTTCTTTAAGTTCATTCACAATGTATTCCATTTGGTTATCTTTCAACATACCGATGTTAATGACCATATCTACTTCATCAGCTCCACATTTTATCGCATCAGCAGCTTCAAAAGCTTTTGAAGCAGTGGTCATTGCTCCTAAAGGAAATCCAATGACAGTACAAACTTCTACAGGTAATCCAGATAATTGTTGTTTACAATAGCTGATCCAACTTGGATTAACACATACAGTTTTAAACTGCATTTCTTTTGCCTCAAGGCATAATTGTTGAAGTTGAACTTTGGTTGCGTTTTGTTTAAGTAGTGTGTGATCGATCATTTGATTTAGCTTCATATTTCATTCTCCTAGTTTTCAAAATAATATTTATGTAATACATCCTGTGCTGCTTTTGGATCAGACATCCAAGGTTCTCTACCAAATTCACCATACATAAAGTTCTCTGATCCTTTTCCTAATATCAAGATCGTATCTTGGACATTGGCAATTTCAATGGCTTGACGGATCGCATCATAACGACTTTCAATTATGACAAAATTTGTCTTTTCAATTCCTTTGGCGATATCTTCCGCAATCATAATAGGATCTTCTCCTCGTGGATCATCTTCAGTTAAGATGATCATATCACAGTATTTATCCGCAATCGATCCAAATTGAGGTCTTTTCTTCGTATCTCTTTTTCCTGCAGAGCCAAATACCGCAATAATTCTACGGTCTACAGGTGTGATTTTAGTCGCAAACTGGAAAATATTTTCAAGTCCATCTGGAGTATGGGCAAAATCCACGATAATGTTGAATGGCTGCCCTTCTTCCACACGTTGCATACGTCCTTCGATTTGGTCAATGTTATTGAGTTTATTTAACATATCATCAATAGAAACACCAGTTTGATGAAGCGCTGCTATTGCAGCGAGCAAGTTATAAATATTGAAAGTAGCAACTAAATTTGTTTCGATTCGATATTCACTCGCAAAACAACATAATGTAAAAATAGTTTTATCTGCCATGATCTGTATATCTTTAGCACGATAATCCGCAGGTTGTTCGATTCCATAGCTTGTGATGAACCCTTTACAATCCTTAACGATCTTACTTCCATATGGATCATCTGCATTATAAATTGCGATTTTACCTTTATTTAAATTATCGAATAATAATTTCTTCGAATTAAAATAATTTTCCATTGTCCCATGATAATCCAAATGATCATGCGTAAAATTTGTGAAGATCGCGACATCAAAATCGATACAATCTACTCGTCCTTGATCTAGTCCGATACTACTAACTTCTAATGCACATGCCTTCATTTTTGCTTCATTCATCAATTTTAACGTATGTTGTAGCTCTGTTACTGTTGGAGTGGTTAATAACGGTGGTAATTTCACATCACCGTATTCGATCGCAATCGTTCCAATGTAGCCACAAGGAAATGAATTTTCAGAGATTTGTTTAATCAACATCGCTACACTTGATTTCCCATTGGTTCCCGTAATGCCATACATCGTCATGTTTTGAGATGGATTTCCATTAAAAATCGATGCAGCATGCCCAAGCGCAACAACACTGTCATCAACACGAATATAAGTGATCTGTTCATGATATTCTTGAATTTCATCACTATGGACAATAACAACCGCACCATTTTGTATCGCCGTATCAATAAACTTATGTCCATCATTCATTAATCCCTTGCATGCAAAAAATATCGAATTTTTCAATCGTTGACGACTGTCCACCATAATATTTTCAATTTCTATATCTGGTGTATTTTTAAATAATTGTGATAATTTCATCCAACCACAACCTTTCCATAAAGTTGATTGTTCATCATATAAGAACCTTCAATTGTTACAAGTGAATTTACATCCAGTACTTCTTCAATCAAAACAGGAATATATTCACTAGTATGTCCCATACTTACTCCATTTTTACATGTTTCAATCAAGACATCCATCTTTTTATTCACAAACTTTGAAACATAGGAAATTTCAAGTTGTTTTGAAATTTCAAGACATTCACTTACCCTTGCCTTTTTGATCGATCCACTGTTTGTACCTTCCATCTTACAGGCAACAGTACCATCTTTCATTGAGTATGGGAATACATGGATAAAAGAAAAATTTAAATCATACAAAAACTGCTTTGTTTTTTCAAACTCTTCATCGGTTTCGCTTTGAAAACCTACGATCAAATCTGTACTGATTGAAATGTCCTTGATTTTTTCACGTATCAACTTAACGCGTTGTTTAAATTCCTCAGTTGTATACGGTCTATTCATTCTCTTTAAGGTTGCATCACATCCTGATTGAACTGGAATATGCAAATGACGAGCGATTCTCTTATTGTTTTGAATCAATGTGATCAATTCATCACTGATTTCTGTAATTTCAATTGAAGAAATGCGAATCCTTTCAATTGTCGTTTCATTTAGTATCGCTTGGATCAATTGAGTTAAAGTAGTATTTTGATCCCATCCATAACGACCAGTATGAATTCCAGCAAGTACGATTTCTTTGTGGTGCATCGCAAGTATTTTAGCTTGTTCAACAACATCAACAAGTGGCATCGATCTTTCTTTTCCTCTTGCATAAGGAATAATACAATAGCTACAAAATTGGTTACATCCATCCTGCACTTTCAGATACGCTCTAGTCTGATGTTCAAAGCTTTGAAGTGAAAGATTTTCAAACTCTGCATCTGTACGCACATCTTCGATCATAAGAGTTTGTTTCTTATTTTGCATTGCTTTATTAATCAAATCTACTATCAATGCTTTACTGCTTGACCCCACAAGAATATCAATATTATCATTCTTACTGAGCTCTTGGGCATTAAGCTGAACATAACAGCCTACAACACAACATACCGCATCTGGATTTTGACGAATCGCTTGATTGATCTTCTGACGACTTTTACTTGCAGCTGTGTTTGTTACAGCACAAGTAAAAATAATATAAACATCCGCAACTTCTTTAAAATCAACTTCAGAAAAACCGACTTGTTTCATTTGAGTAGAAATACTCTGAGCTTCAACTGTATTTACTTTGCAGCCCAAACAACATAAGGCAAATTTCATTTTATCGTTCCTTTATTTCATTTTATTTAATCGTGTGATACATTTTGATTTTGATTTTTCATCAATTTGACCACAGTTGACACACCATTGAAGTACATCTTTGACATTGTTTTCAAGCACTGCTTCAACTAAGTTTACTGCTCTTTCTGGTTCATGAAACTCTGTTTTGTGTTTTAAAGAAAGAGGTATCATA
Source organism: Holdemania sp. (assembly GCA_031551965.1). Lineage (GTDB taxonomy): Bacteria > Bacillota_I > Bacilli_A > Erysipelotrichales > Erysipelotrichaceae > CALVGQ01. The sequence goes on from JAVBMW010000009.1 coordinate 160,617, forward strand.
ATTACTTTTTTATTTTTATCAATAATATAAATACTATGATTTTCTTTTACATAAAATCCAAATCCATTTTCATTTGAGTGAATAAACAGGACATCGACAAATCCTGATTGATAAGGAAGACTTAAATATTCGATCGGATCGATCATGCGATCCTTGAACTCTTTGTATAACTTGAAAAATTGGGGAAGCTGCAAAACCGCAACTTCTTTGTCGTATAAAGTATTCATCAACACATCAAAGAAAGGGATAAATATTTTTTGATCATTCACTTTAAAAAAACATAGCTTTTCTTTTAATTCAATCATAGCATTGGATGCAAATTCATTTCTTTTCTTATAATCAAGATCATGCCAGATTTCAAACATTTCTTTTGATATTTCTTCATAAGCTGCTTCAAGCTTAGCTTTATTTAAATATCCTTGATATAAAATACAAAGATTAAAATAATCGTAATCATTTTTACATGTACAATCAATTTGAAATGGTTTTAATACTTCTTCCATCTTTTTAATTTGTTCACGAATGCTGGTTTGTTTTAAAAGAACCAATGAATTCGATTTGCTTAATATTTTTAATAATTCATTCATAGATTACTCCTATTCGATGAGTGCATCAATCGCACTTAAAGTATACATGGCTGCCGTTTCTGCCCTTAAAATACGATTACCAAGTGTTAAACACTGAAATCCTTTATTTTTCAATAAATTGATTTCTAGTGGATCAAAACCACCTTCTGGACCAATTACGATTGTCATTGAATGATCAGCTTTGACAAAATCTCTTAGCTTTAAAGCCGGATGATTTAAATCTTCATAGGCAACACCATTGAGGTCACTTTTATAAAGATCGATTTGTTTAAGATCGATCACATCAGTGATCAGTGGTACTTTAGCACGTTTGCATTGCTGTGCAGCTTCTTTTAATATAGTTTGATAACGTTCCATTTTTTTATCTTTTTTTTCATCTTTCGATTTCACCACAGTACGCATGGACTCAAAAGGTACAATACGGGTTACACCAAGTTCTGTGCATTTCTGTAAAACCAAATCCCATTTCTCTTTTTTTATTAGAGCCAAGACCATTGTAACTTCATTTTTTCTTTCAGATCGGTCATCAACTTGAGTAATGCACTTAAATTCAACACCTTGTTTTGAAACAATCAATGATGCTAAAAAAACTTGACTGTTTAAATCAACGATACGGATTTGATCGCCTGTTTTCATTCTTAAAACATGACTTAAATGATGAGCTTGATCTTTATCAAGTTCATAAGATTGATCAAGTTGGCATATTTGATTTACAAAGCATTGTTGCATAATATTCACCCTCTACAATATTCTACCATAAAATGACTTCTATGAAGTCATCATCTATGATTTTTTCCAAGTACCCGGTGAAATCAAGAGCAGAATTGGGAATAATTCAAGTCTTCCAGCCAACATATTGAAACTAAGTACCAATTTTGATAAATCACTGTAATCAGCAAATGATCCCATTGGACCAACCTTAGACAAACCTGGTCCAATATTATTTATTGTCGCTACAACTGCTGTAAAATTAGTTGCGAAATCAAAATTATCTAAACTAATGATCAATAAGGAAAGAATCAGAATCACTGCATAAGAAACTACAAATACATTGATTGAACGAAGAACTGTATGTTCAACTGGTTTTTGTTCAAATTGAATAATTTTTACACTTCGTGGATGAATCGAATGTTGAAGCTCTTTTTTCATTGTCTTCAATAAAAGGACAACACGTGATATTTTCATACCTCCGCCTGTGCTTCCAGCACTCGCTCCAATAAACATCAGAAGAACGAGAATCATTTTAGAAAACTCAGGCCAAAGATCAAAATTAACAGTTGCGAATCCTGATGTTGTGATAATGGATGCAACTTGAAATGCTGCATGATGCATGGCAGTAAAAAAGTTTGGAAAACTATGATTTATATTCAGAGTAATTAATAAGATCGCCATGACGATCACAATTAAATAATAGCGTAATTCTTCACTTCCTAATGCATATTTGAATTTTCTAATCAACAAAAGATAATATACATTAAAATTTACACCAAATAAAATCATAAAAATAGTCATCAAAGACTGTTGAACTGGTGTATAGCTTGCACAGCTATCTGCTAAAATTCCAAATCCGCCAGTTCCCGCAGTACCAAAAGACATACATATTGCATCAAACCAAGGCATTTTATTTATTACTAGCAACAAAAACAAAAGTACCGTCATAAACAAATAAATTCCATAAAGAATTTTGGCAGTTGATCTGATTTTAGGGACAAGTTTTCCAACAGAGGGTCCTGGACTCTCAGCCTTCATCAAATGCATATTATACCCACCAGAAAGTGGTACAATCGCTAAAATGAATACCAAAACACCCATTCCACCAATCCAGTGCGAAAAACTACGCCAAAATAGATTCGTATGACTTAATAGTTCCACATTGACTAAAATACTTGATCCAGTTGTCGTAAATCCAGATACGATTTCAAACAAGGCATCAATATAGCTTGGAATGTCATTTGTTAAGTAAAGTGGCAATGCTCCAATCAAACTCATAATGATCCAACTCATTGCGACTGAAACAAAACCTTCTTTTGCATAAAATACACGATTATTGGGTTTTTTACGAATTAAAAAGATTCCTATCAATGAAGCAACTAATGAAACCTGCAAATAGACAACACCATCTGCTTCACCATAGACTAGGGCAATGACACTGGGAAGTAATAAAAGTGCTGCTTCGCAACAAATTACACAACCCAAAATATACAAAATCATTTTTTTATTCATACAATCACCTTACGCTAAGATATCTTCTAGATCATTCAATCCAGTATTGGTTGTAACGACAATGACTGTATCTTCTTTTTGTATCATATCCTGACCACGAGGAGTGATCAACTTTCCTTTTCGCACTATACAACACACTAAAAGATTTTTCTTCAAATGTAATTTTTCAAATTTTACACCACATACTTCACTATCTTCTTTAATCTTAAAAGCGAGTGCTTCTGCTTTACCACCAACGATTTTATATAGTGTTTCAACATTATTACCACTGGCATTTTCAAGTGCACGTACATATTGCATGATGTTGTCTGCTGTAATATGTTTTGGGTAAATTAAACTTCCTATATTTAAACGATCAATAATATCTTCAAAAGAGATACGATTTACTTTTGTGATCATCTTAGCTTTTGATTTCTTTCCGGCAACTAAAGTCAACAAAATATTCTCTTCATCAACATTGGTCATAGAGACAAAAGAATCAATGGTCTCTAATCCCTCTTCCATCAATAATTCAAGATTTGTTCCATCACCTTGAATCAAAACAGCTTTTGGTAAAAGTTCACTTAATGCTTCACAACGTTCTTTACTTTTCTCAATGATTTTAACTTCAATACCCATTTCCAATAACTGTTTTGCCAAATAATAAGTAATTGTTCCACCACCCACAATCATCGTATTTTTGATTCGTTTAGCTACAATTCCTATTTTACGGATAAATTCATTCGCATCTTTATGAGTCGCAATAATTGAGATTTTATCATTTTCATTCAATACAAAAGATCCATTTGGAATGATTACTTCCTCATCTCTTTCCACAGCACAAACCAAAACATCACAACGAGTTAACGAACGTAAATCCATTAATTTTTGATTATGTAATACTGATCCTAACGGAATTTCAAGTCTTAATAACTCAACTCTTCCTTTTGCGAAGGTATCGATCTCAATCGCTGAAGGAAAACTTAAAATTCGACTCATTTCATTAGCTGCAGCTTCTTCTGGATTGATAATTAAAGATAAACCTAATTCATCTCGAATAAAGTTTGCTTCCTTTTTATAGATTGGATTTCGTACACGGGCAATCGTTCTACAATTTCCTGCTTTTCTGGCAATCAAACAACACAATAAGTTAAGTTCATCAGAAGTTGTCACCGCCAGTAATAAATCAGCATCTTCAATACCTGCCTCAATTTGAACACTATAACTTCCGCCATTCCCTACAACTCCGATCACATCTAAACTATTGGATAAACTTTGAACGATTTCACCATTAGTATCGACAAGGACAATGTTATGCCCTTCGGCGTTTAATCGGGTCGCTAATGTCTGACCTACTTTACCACAGCCTACAATAATAATTTTCACAGTAAATTTCCTCTCTTTGCGATAAAAAATGACACATTATTGCATGTGTCGATTGATAATTAACGAAATAATATCGGCAGCTAAAATTGGATCATCATTGCATACTACATACTTGTAACGATTAATCATTTCCATTTCTCGATTGGCTTTGTCTAAGCGTTGCTGAATGATTTCTTCAGGTTCACTCGCTCTTTTACGAATTCGTGATTCCAATTCTTCCATACTTGGTGGAGTAATAAAAATCGATAATGCATCAGGACATTTTTTCATTACCTGAAGAGCACCTTGAACTTCAATTTCCAGAATCACATTGATTCCATCATTGATCAATTGATCAACGCTTTTCTTAGGAGTACCATAAAAATTACCTACAAATTCGGCATATTCCAAAAATTCATCATTAGCGATCGCATTTAAAAATTCTTCCTTTGTCACAAAATCATAATTAACACCATCAACTTCTCCACTTCTTTGAGGTCTCGTCGTCATTGAAATCGAATAAGCTAATTTAAGTTCAGGTTTATTAATAAATTCTTTTAAAACAGTGCCTTTACCAACACCACTAGGACCACTTAAAATAATTAAAATCCCTTTTTTCATTTCATTCTCCCCTGTATATGATTAATATTTTACAAACCTTTTAACACAATGTCAATTCAATTAGAGGAATTCACATTAACTTAAAATTCACAAATCAATACTATTTTTTTACATTACTGATCTACCTAATTAAGCCAAGAAAAAAGCGAGTGTTCTCGCTTTAAAAGTACTACTTTAAAAATTCATCAAAATAATCACTATAGATCGTAGTTAAGATTCCAACTTCTTCATCTGTCATTTTTCTTACTGTGGCATCATGTTCATCTGAAGATGTCCCAATATGATTTGCCATGATTTCGCCATTTTTCATATACAAAACATCAGGTACATACAACCAGTTTCTTCCTTCATTTTCGTTGTAACCAAGGTAATCATCTAAAAAGTCAGTGATCTGCATTCTATAATCAGTTCCTTCATCCGTCTTACTATAGTCTGAACGAGTATTAATATAATAAACTGTTACTTCTTTTTCAATCGCAACCTTACTTAAAACAGGTACAGCTTCCATACACCAAGGACATCCCACAAAACCAAAATAATAAACGGCATTTTCATCGCTGTTGATGATTTTTTCTGTTGCTTCTTTAAAATCGATTTCGACAAAAGTATGATTTTCTTCGATTTCGTAACCGCTCATGTCTGCAGTTTCCCCACAAGGTTCTACTGCGTCACAATAATTTGGTTTTTTTGTCGTATCTGGTGTCGCAGATGGAGTTGGTTGAGGGACATTTGTACACCCTGCCAACAAGATCAAACTTAATATTACAAGTAATTTTTTCATAGCATTTCCTCCACGGATTGTTTTGTGTAACAACCTAAAATTTTGAATTGAATACAATGTTGTTTTATCTCTTGAATCATCTGTTTCATTAAAGTATCTACCACGTTCGCTTCAATATCAAGATAGAAACAATATTCAAAGATTCGACCATTAATTGGTCTTGATTGCAATTTTAACATATTTATATCATATTTCGCAAATATTTCGATTACTTTAAATAAAGCTTTAGATTCATGTTTCACCGTAAAATACAAACTAGTACAATTCGCATCTTGATCAATATTCTCTTCTTTAGATAAACAGAAGAAACGCGTAATATTATCGGGATGATCTTGTATTTTTTCTGCTAAGATTTCTAAACCATAGAGTTCAGCACTTAATTTGCTTGCGATAGCTGCTTTTGTTGAATCATTTGTTTCCTTAACTAGCTGTACACTACTTGCAGTATCATAATAAGGAATCGGTTTGATCCAAGGGTGATTTTTAAAGAATCCTTGACACTGAGCAATTGGTTCTGGATGAGTATAAACTTCTTGGATCAGTTTTATATCGGTACCCTTTAATCCTATTAAATGTTCATCAATACGTACATAAACTTCTTTGCAGGCATAAATGTTACGATCTTTAAGTAAATCATAGGTTCTGAATATCATTCCTGTTTGACTATTTTCAACTGGTAATAAACAATAATGAATCTCTTTTGATTCAAGTGCATCCAATAAACTATCAAAATCAGCATAACCTACTGCCTGATAATCTACTTTATTAAAAGTTTTATGCACTGCCATTTCACTAAATGTTCCACGATTCCCTAAATATCCTACTTTCATGTTGTTCACCTTCTAATTTATTGTATCATTATATAAAGTTATGATAAACTATACAAGATGATGGATGATACAAATGAAAAAAACTAACTTATTACTCCTTACATTACTCATTTTAGTAAGCAATCTTTGGATGTTTTTCATTGGTTCAAGTACTGAAACTAATTTTACTGGTCTAATGAAAACTCATTTATGGATCGTTATTTTTTGGGCATTCTTCAATGCTTTTTTAAATATTGGATGTTTAAATACAATCGCAACAACTTTGAATAAAAATAAAAAAGTGTTTGTGCAAATAGAATTTGCGACAATCACTTGTTTAGTCTTCGCTTTGATTTTTCAATATGATCAAAGTAAATCTATTCTTTTTACTAATCTTCATTTATTGTTTGCTTATGGTTTCTTTTTAGGCATAAACAGTTTATTTCTTTATCTTTTACTTGAAATACAAAGTATAAATCCAAGTCTTTTTCAAAAAATCATATTTTACTATATTTTACTGGGATCAATTTGTATTTGTATATTTATGATCTATATGAGCGTTAATGGTTTATTTGAAATCATTTTTACGACAGGATTTGGATTGATCAATTTGTATTTTCTTGATCAATTGAAGAAATGATCAATATATTCGCTAATTATTTTCATTCCTATTCCTAAACTATCAATTTCAAGATATTCTTGTCTAGTATGGGCTCCATAACCAAGATAACCACCAAAACAACATCCTGCAACTCCTAATGAGTAAGCTATATTACAATCAGTACTGCCTGAAACAAATTCAGGCTTTTTATTTGTGTTCAATTCGATGATTTGACTAACACGCTGCATGATTTGATCCATTTTCACAACATCAACATCTGACATGCATGGTCTTTTACCTAAGACTTGAAGTTCTATCTTAACATCTTCATTTCTATAATCATCTAGTTTTTCCATAAAAGTTTCGATCATTTCATCTAAGTCATTTTTATCATCACTTCTTACTTCAAATAAAAATGATACTTCCTGTGCAATCGTATTCACTGATGTTCCACCACTGATCTGTCCAACATTGTAAGTTGACTTACCACGAGTGGGTACTTGATATTGATACAAAGAAGCAATGAGTTCACTAGCGACAGCGATGGCGTTTTTGTTGCCAAATGCTCCATAAGAATGACCACCCTCAGTCAAGATTTTAACTTCAAAACGTACAGAACCAACCGCTTTATTTACTACATGATCATATCCACCATCAAATGAATAAAACTCAGTGATCCGATCTTTATAAGATTCAAATAAATGACGGATACCATATAAATTTCCTAAGCCTTCTTCACCGCTGTCAAAGACGAATAAACAGCCTCTGTGACATTGTTTATTTTCATGAATCAACTTTCTAGCGATCAACATTAATTCAGCTACATTGGCAGTATCATCTCCAACACCTGGTGCAGATAAATGATTTCCCTCTATAATGCAGTCAAATCCAATTTCATCAGGAAAAACCGTATCGATGTGGGCCGCAAAAACCACTAAGTCACTAGAATTATCTGCACCTACTTCAACGATCACATTGTTGCATTCATCGATTTTTGATTCAATACCATAGCTTGAAAACCAATCATAAATAAACTTTGCCTTTTCTTGTTCATGATGTGAAAAAGAGGCAATAGAACATAGCTTTTTAATAAGTTCGATCAATTCTGTGATGTCAATCATAACGAGTTCCTTTCAAATAATTTTCGACAATCAAACCGAATTTGTTTTCAGGATGATTGTTTTCCTTTTTTAAGATAGTGCTGATCCATGCAGTAGCACTAGAGACTGCCTCTTTTAATGAATTTGTTTCCAAATACTGTGCCAGAAAATAAGCAGAAAATAAATCACCTGTGCCGAAGAAATTCCCTTCTACTTTATCAGCAGTTACTGCATACCTTTCATCAGCTTCACTACACCATACTTTACTTTCATCTAAAATTTCCTCAATCCCTGTAAGTAAGACTCGATGAGATAGTTTTGAAAGTTTTATGCCGACATCATTTGAATTAGAATAGTCCCTTAAAACAGGTTCATTTACTAAAAGACATCCTTCTGTATAATTAGGGCAAATCATATCGGCAGCTCTGCATAATTGAAGATAGCCTTCGATCATCGTTTCATTCATTCCATGATACATTTTTCCATTATCTGCGAATATAGGATCGACAAGTTTCAAAGCTTTAGGATAATGTTTAAAGAAATCAAGGATCAAATCGATTTGAACTATGTCCGCAATAAATCCTGTACAGATCACATCAAAATCAAGTTCTAACTTCAAGTAACAATCCATCGCTTCCTTTAAATATTCAGTCGTATTCAAAATCGTATGATAAGGCAAATTCAAAGGGTTTGAAACAAGAGCTGTCGGCAGATTGATTACTTCATGACCAAATGAAGATAATATGGGATTCATCGCATTGGCAGCTATTTTACCAGCTCCTGATATGTCATTGATCAATAATATTCTAGCCATGTCTCACCTTATGGTAAAGGTTTGATTTCTGCACGATACAAATCATACCATTCCTGGCGCTCTAAGCTAATATTTGTGGCTTCACACAACTCTTTTAAGTGTTCAACACTCGTAGTACCCACAATTGCCTGAATCCCTGCTGGGTGACGTAATATCCACGCTATCGCTATGGCTGCTTTAGTTACACCATATTTAATCGATAAATCCAATAATGTTTTGTTCAACTTTGGATAATCGGGATGATCTATAAAGCTACCTTCTGCCCAAGAAGCTTGGATACTAGACCACGCTTGGATCAAAACATCATTAAGGCGACAATAATCTAAAACGCCACCATCTTTATCGATCGCAAATTCTTCTTTCATATTCATGTTCAAACCAGAATCGATCATTCCACTATGAACGATTGAAAATTGAAGTTGATTGATGATAAGTGGTTGTTTACAATACTTCTTTAATAATTCAATTTGATAAGGAGTATGATTTGAAACACCAAAATATTTTACTTTACCCGATGTATAAAGCTCATTAAAGGCTTCTGCCACTTCTTTTGGATCACATAACGCATCAGGACGATGAAGTAGTAAAATATCGATATATGATGTTTGTAGACGTTCTAATGATTCATCTACACATTTCAAAATATATTCCTTAGAAAAATCATATCTTTGACCTGGAACGATCGCACATTTAGTTTGAATGATCATTCTTTCTCTTAATTCCGGATTTCTTTTCAGTACTTCACCAAATAAGGTTTCACAATGTCCACGGCCATAAATATCAGCGTGATCAAAAAAGTTAATTCCTGCTTCTAGTGCAGCCAAAACTAAAGCTTCAACTTCATCAACGGTCTTACTATAAAGACGCATACAACCTAAAGAAATAGCGGATACTTCTAAATCTGTGTTTTCAATTTTTAATGTTTTCATTTTATCCTCTTTTCTATAAACAATATTTATTGAACCAATTAGTCATTTCATTTAATCGTCGAGCTCTATTTTTGGGTTTACCACCTCGGCTAAGTCCATGGTTTTCTCCCTTGAATAAACAAAGTCGTGTTTCACAACCATGCAATTTCAATGCATGAAACATTTGTAAAGCTTCTGACATCCAACAACGATAATCCTCATCAGAATGAATGAATAATGTTGGTGTTGTGCATTGATCAGCATATTTTAGTGGTGAAAAAGACCACATCCGTTCAAAGTCTGTCCATGGTGTACTCGCCATTTGGCTCATGTTGTGCCAATATCCAATATCCGTTGTGAGTGATTTTGATACCCAATTCGCAATACTTCTTTGACTGGCAGCACAAACAAAATCATGAGTATGTCCAATCATCCAATTGACCATAAATCCACCATAACTACCGCCTGTCACAGCATTCTTACATGGATCAATTGCAGGATATCGCTTAAGCACTTCAGCCTTGAAATCCATTAAATCACGGTAATCAACTGTTCCATATTTGTTGACAAGATCCATGAACGCATTTCCTCTTCCATCTGATCCTCTTGGATTACAGAAATAGGCAAAGTATCCATTACTGGCCCAAACTTGCATTTCATGAAAGAATACTTCACCATATACTGTTTTAGGACCACCATGAATATCAAAAATCGCTGGGTAGCTTTGCATCGGATCATAACCTCTTGGTTCGATCACCCAGCCATCAATTCTAATTCCATCGTCGTTGATAAATGAAATCTTATTTAAAGGCAATACTTCTTTATCATTTAAGGAATCATTGATCTTCGTTACTTTTGTCTCCATTTGATCGTTGACAATAAATAATTCTTGAAGTTCAAGATTTCTCATTCCGATAAATACAATTTTATCATCTACAACATCAAAGCAGTCTACACTTCCCTCACCAAAGGTCAGTTGAGTCGTTGTACCATCAAGTTCGATACGATATAAGTTACTGCAATTATCTGTTGTGAGTAAAGTATACAAAGCATTACTTTCACCTTTGAAGGATATGCCATCCATTAGTCTTGCATCGGATCCTACACTACTTCCTACAGAAAAATCAGGGTCCAAGAAACATTCAATTTCATTCGATGAAAGTTCCATCTTATAAAAACGGACATTTTCACTACTTCCATATTTTTTATAATCCGTTGCAGTAAAGACTAAGGTATCATTTACTCTAGTTGCATCATGTATCGAAAGAACTTGATCTTCCAAGATAGTAATCACTTCTTTAGTCACTAAATTAATTTTAAGTATTTTTGAGAATTGGCGATCAACTGAATCATACTTATCACCTACTACAATAACCCACTGCTTATCACTTGTCATATCATAATATTGAACATCCATCATTTTAGGAGTTAAACAAGTCTTTTCATTTGTCACTGTATCTACTAGATAAACTTGTTTTCTTAATTTATTGATAAAACCTCTGCCATTAAACCAAAATGGCAATTCATCAAGTACTTGTACTGCTTTCTCTTCCTCGATCTGTTCCTCACTCATTCCTTCTTTTCCTAAATCAACGAGTGCATTGACTAAAATCTGATTTTGATCAATCAGCTTTAAACTATTAACATTCAAATCTACACTAAATGCTTTCAATGCTTCGCCGCCATTTAAAGATAAACGATAGTAACTAGTTAAACTTTGATTTTTTTCTTTCGCCTTTTTAGCTGAACCATCTCGATCAGCTACAAACAACAAAGTTTCATCATTTTCAAAAATAAAAGATTTTTCTTCATTACCGCTAGTGATTTGATTTGTTTTTCCTGTATTAAAGTCGTAACAATAAAGATTATGACGATATTTATTCTCATCAAAGCTTCCCTGACTCACTACAAAAACAGCTCTTTTTTTATCATTTGAAATCTTAACATTAGATAAATAACGATAATCACATAAATCTTGAATATTTATTGGATTTTTCATAAATTATTCCTCACTTGATAGTTTAATTTTAAGTCAAATCGTACAACTAATCAACAAAGAAAAAGATACTTCTTCAAAAGAAATATCCTAATAATCATATTGTTTGTATTGTTCAAGTTCTTTGGGAATTTCATTCACTCCTACAGCCTTAAACAACATATTTCCACCCATGAAAACTTCCAAATAATCAACGATCCATTCTGTAATCTCATAACCTTTAACTTCATAGATTTTACTATCTAAGCTGTCTTCACGAATTCCAATTTGAGTTCCCTTTAATTTATCATTCGATAAGACCCCAAATGGACGATATACAACATCGTTATAGATCAATTCTATGCAACCTAATTCTTCATTATCAACTACTCTAATTGTTGGATATTTTAACAACTGATGTTTGATCGCTATTTTGCGTGCCTGATCAACTGAATAATTATTGTAGATCCAACCTTCATTTCTATTTTCTTCCACATAATGTAACTTATTGACCAAAAAATATTTTGCACGATTTCCCATTTTAGGATCATTAAACAAGCTTTCAATTTCAGGGGCAACATCCAATGATAATTGCAAAACATATTCAATATCATTCTGTTTATGATTTAAATATCGATCAACTAAATTTCTAGCGACAATTCGATCGATCGGCATTACATTTAGAACAACATAATAAACGACCGCTAACGAAAAATAAACAATAGTTAAGTTCAATCGATCTCTTTCAATGAAATAATAAGTGATAAGTAAACCTATGGCTTCAAAAATCAAGAAAATATAAACAATCAAACGCAAACGAGTTAAGCCGTAGTTTTGTGTATACATATTCATTCTCACTAAACTTGATGCAAGTAGAATCAAAGTTATTGTACACAAACTATGAAGCAGTAGTTTATTAAAGCGGACTGATTTACTCATTTGATTCTTTGTGAAACGTCTTGAAAGAATAATCAGAACCACATTAAAAACAGTTAATACTACAAGCTCCATAAACCCACGTACTGCATATTCAGAATAAGTGATTCCTGCAGGCAATCCGGCTTGCGCAAACAAGTACTTAAATTGTATGAAAACGAATAGAGAATAAACAATTAATGTTATGCTCAATACAACATTGATAATAACTGGTTCAATTTGAAAACTGATCATTTTAAAGTCAATTTTATTTTCATGCGGATCAACAATTGAAATATAGGTTCCAAAGAAAAATAATCCCGCACCTAAAGAAAACAACCAATCATATAATTTTAAATCAAAATAGAAATAATTTAGAAATTGATCCACAAATAGTGAGAACACAGAATCTGCTTCAGTAAGTAATAGAAGTACAAATATTACAACTGGAATTGAGAAAATCAATCCGATCAACATACTCTTAAAAATCTTTTGATTCTTATTCTCTTTTTTAAATAAACTTCCTATCAACAAATCAATATGAAAGAAATTAGCGATTCCATTGATGATACTTTTAAAGATAAAACTAAACTCTTTTGATAAATTCAATTGATTCGAAAGTAATACACCTGCAAAACAATATAAAGCGAAAATAGCTAAACGATTTAATATATGAAATACTACAAAATAACTAAAATAATAATTCAGTGATAATAAGAATATAGCACCAAAAATAAGAAATACCCTTTTATCTCTTAATAAATCATAAAACATCAACATTTGAATCAAATAATAGACTACAACACCTAAACCAGATTCAAATGGAAGTACAAGGAAATAATACAAGATCATTGTGATCAAAAAATACAATAACGGTTTAACTTGTTTATTCATTCGATTGACTCTTCTCATAAGTTAGTATGTCGCTTGGTTGACAATCCAGAATTTCACATATCTTTTCTAATGTAGAAAAACGAATCGCTTTCGCTTTGTTGTTTTTAAGAATAGATAAATTAGCTGGAGTGATTTCAACTTTTTCAGCGAGGTCCATCAATCCAATTTTTCGTTTTGCCATCTGTACATCTAAATTAATAATAATTGGCATATTACACCGTCCAATCTATTTCTTCTTTATACAAAACAGCTTGTTTAAAAACATCTTTCAATGTAAGTAAAACAAGGGTGATCACTGAAAATATAACACAAATAATGAGTGGCCACAGTTGTATAAAAATCATTGTATAAATTGCATAGATAATTGATAATGCAAGTGAGGCAAGCGAGATTTTTCTAAGGCTATCTACTATTTCTTCCTTAAATGGATTTCCGATCACGACCCCATTTAATATTTTACGTAATTCCCAGATGACAAACAACGCAATGATCCCTGACAACAAAATGATAACGATAGTTCCATTTTTAATTGACTCACTTGCCCAAATAACGGGTGAAGTATTGATTTGATATGGAACAATTAGACAAATTAAAGCACCTAAAACAAAGGCAAGATCGACTACAACTTTCGTAATTTTATGAAATGGACTTATTTTCAACATAAACTTTCTCCTACATACCTTATTATAACGTTTATTTTTTGATAATCAATCTTTATTTATCGTTTTTCAATAATTTAAGCCTAAAAAAAACAAGATTTTCATCCTGTTTTAATTACGAGGTACAAGTAACACTAATCCTTTCGTAATGATTCTATTTTGATTACTGTTTATTAGTTTTCGTTCATCTACATTGTATTTCGCTGCAAGACTTGAGTAAGTATCACCGTTTTGTGCAATAATGTAGCTAGAAACAGCCATGATGTTGTCAGAGTCATCCAACAGGTCTTCGATCGTTGCCTCTTCATTAACATCTGATTCAACTTGATTTACGTTAATTTCTTCATGATGTTTAATAGTTTCAGGTTCAACCGGATTTATTTCCTCTTGATGCTTAATAATTTCGGGTTCAACAATTGGCATATCTTCATATGTGCTTTTTGGAGTATTATCAAATACATCAGGAAAGACATTATCATATTGAGGTTGAATTTCTTCATTAAATTCTTCAAAGCGAACTTCATCTTCAAAACGATCAAATTCTTCATCTATATTTGGTTCTATTTCATCTTCTCTTAAACCAGTTAAGGCAAACATCAACACAAGTTCCATTTTGTTGCGATTTAGTTTGTAATCATAATCATTTAAATCTACACGAAATGCATTAGCTCCATCCAATTTATCATAAGGTGCTAAAATATCAAGCTCGATTTCTTCTAGGAATTCGTGATTCATATTATTGTGCAAAGCATTCCCCTTAACTTGAATTCCTCCTGTTGCTCGAATTCCTGTTTCTTCAGCTAGGTAAGTTAATTTACACAGACAAGTACAGTCTTGGATAGTGTCAAATTCACGATGTAGGTCAATAATTTTTTCAATAGTCATTTCTTTCATAATAGTATCCCTTCCTTTACGCTAATATAATCTATGTCAAGGACACAAAAAAAAGAACAAAAAAACTGAACACTTTATGCGTTCAGTCAATTTAATAGATTTTCAATTTTTTCAATCAATTGATCTCTTCCCTTTTTAGTTTTACTTGAAAACAAAATCAGGTCAGAAATATTTACATTGATCGTTTCTGAAATCTTCTTGAGATTTTTTTGTAGCTCATTGTAGCCACATTTATCTACTTTAGTTACCACACATAAGACAGGGAAATGATTGTCTCTAGCAAAATCCAACATCACTAGATCATCATTTGTGGGTTTGTGGCGTGCATCCAGCAGCACAATAACTCCCTTAATTGGACGGTCAGAAGAAAAATAATCTTCCATCATTTCGCCAAATTGGATGAGTAGTTTTTGACTTGCATTCGCAAAGCCATATCCTGGAACATCCACTAAAGTAAATGTATTATCGACATCAAAGAAATTCAACATTTTGGTTTTTCCAGCAGTATTTCCTACATAAGCCATTTGTCTTTGATTGCATAATGTATTAATGAGACTTGATTTCCCAACATTACTGCGACCTGCCAAAACAATTTCATTATGAGTAACTTCTGGCCAAAACTGCATTGATGGCGCACTGCACACTAAGTGCATATTTTGAAAATTCATTTTAATCCCTCAAAGCTTCTTTTAGAACCTGATCCATTGTTTCAACAGGGACAAAGCGAATTGAACTCTTTACTGTTTCAGGAAGGTCGTCCAAATCCTTTACATTGTTTTTAGGGATAACAACCGTTGTAATACCACAACGATGAGCTGCCATTGATTTTTCACGAAGTCCACCAATTGGTAATACGTTTCCACGAAGAGTGACTTCTCCTGTCATTGCAAGATCAGCACTTACTGGTTTGTTTGTAAGGACAGAAACTAAAGCGGTAGTCAGTGTAACTCCAGCGCTTGGACCATCTTTTGGTACAGCACCTTCTGGTACGTGGATATGAATGTCATGGTTTTCAAAGAATTTTGAATCAATGTTGTAAAGCGCTGCATTACTCTTAACATAGTCAAGGGCGATCGAAGTACTTTCTTTCATAACATCACCCAATTGCCCAGTAACGATCAATTGACCTTTTCCATCAAAGGTAGTTACTTCAACTGGCAAAACGTCTCCACCGAAGGAAGTATACGCAAGACCTGTAACCACTCCAACTTGATTCTTATCTTCTTTTTTACCGTATTCGAATTTTTCTTTACCGATCCATTCAACGATCATTTCTTTAGTCACTACAACTTCTGTCTTGTTTTCTTTTAATACTGCAAGAACAGTTTTACGACATAGTGCCGCAATGAGACGTTCTAATTGACGAACTCCAGCTTCACGAGTATAAAAACGAATTAGATAAAGGATCATTTCATCAGCTAATGTAAATTGACCATCCTTTAATCCATTTTCTTTCATTTGCTTAGTAATTAAATGACGTCTAGCGATTTCCATTTTTTCAAGCTCAGTATAAGAAGGTAAATTAATAATCTCTAAACGATCACGCAATGCTTCAGGAATGTTTTCCAAGTAGTTTGCGGTCGCAATAAACATTACTTTTGATAGATCATAAGGTTCTTCTAAATAGTGATCTGAGAACTGACTGTTTTGTTCAGGGTCAAGCACCTCAAGCATAGCACTAGCTGGATCTCCTTTGTAGTCAGAAGCCATTTTATCAATTTCATCTATTAAAAACACTGGATTGATAACCCCTGCTTTTTTCATTCCTTGAATAAAACGACCAGGCATACTTCCTAAATAAGTTCTACGATGCCCTCTGATTTCAGATTCATCATGAACTCCTCCTAATGATACTTTTACAAAACGACGATCTAAAGCACGTGCAATAGAGTTCGCAAGTGAGGTTTTTCCTACTCCTGGAGGACCGACTAAACATAAGATCGGTGAATTTAAAGATTGGGTCATTTGTTTAACAGCCAAATACTCTAAAATTCTTTCTTTCACTTTTTCAAGTCCAAAATGATCATCATCCAAACGCTTTTGAACTAGATCAAGGTCTTCATTGTCTGTCGATTCTTGCCACCAAGGTGTTTTCAATAACCAGTCAATATAAGTACGCACTACGCCAGATTCTCCGGCAGCAGCAGGAAGCATTTCAAATCGTGCTAATTCTTCCAATGCTTTTTCCTTAACATTTTTTGGATAAGGGTTTTCTTCGATCATTTTACGGATCAAATCACTATCATCAGTAGCACTGGAGACATCCCCAAGCTCTTCTTTGATCGCTCTTAATTTTTCACGTAAATAATAATCCTTTTGATTATCTTCCATACGATCTTTGACTTTATCATTGATTTGATTATCAATTAAAGACATTTGTCTTTCTCTTTCAATCAAGGCAAGTACTTTGATCAATCGTTCATTGATAGCACAAGTTTCCAAAAAATCTTGTTTGGTTTCAAAAGAAGAAGGAAAGTACTGACAGAATTGGTCAGCAAGAGCTCCTGCAGTCATTCCTTTAGTAAGTTGTGTTATCACTTCAGCAGGGAATGTTTTAACTACATTGGAGATTAAACTAAACTCATCATTAATTTTTCTGACAAGTGCTGCTTCTTCAACACTGTTTTCGACGATATCTTCCTCAGGTTTGACCGTAGCAAAAAACATTGGATCAGTATTTAAATACTCTACCAAACTCGCTCTTTTGATACCACGGAATGTTACACGATAAAATCCATCTTTTTTACGGATATGTTTGATACTACATAATGTCCCAAACGTATAAAAATCACTATAAGTTGGTTCTTCAACCATAATATCCTTTTGACTTGTCAGCCAGCAATAACCATCAAATTCTTCCTCAGCTTTGTCTACTGCATTGATGCTTTTAGTACGGCCAACTTCAATCATAATATCTTGGCCAGGAAACACTACGATACCTCGTGTTCCTACTACTGGCAAGTTACAATTTAAACTTAAGTCCATTTTTTATTCCTCCATTTCTATAAAGGTCAAAAAAGACGCGAAGCGTCTTACTTTGATGAGTCTTTTACAATATCTACTGCTTTTCTAAGTCTTAGATCATAGTGGATATTGTCAGATGAAATAAGTTCTTTAACTTTACTTACTTCCATACTGTATGCTTCAGCAATTTCATTGTATTCTTTTTCAATTTCTTCAGCTGTTGGATCACATTTTTCCTCAGTAGCTACCGCTTCAAGTACTAAACGAGATTTAACGCGAGTTGTTGCATCACCATGGAATTGTTCTTTAAGTCCATCAATAGTTTGACCTGTAATTTGCATAAATTGGTCTAGACTGAATCCTTGACGTTGCATACGACTTGCATATTCTTGAATCATTTGTTCAACTTCTTGTTCAACCATGACTTCAGGAATAGCTACAGTTGCATTATCCATAACTTGTTGCATTAATTTATCCAATGCAGCATTTTCAGCTTCAACTTTTTTATTACTATTTAATTGTTCAGTAATATGAGCTTTTAACTGTTCTAAAGTATCCACATTTTCAATGTTTGCATCTTTAGCAAGTTCATCATCAAGCTCAGGTAACTGACGAGTTTTAATTTCATTTACTTTTACTTTAAATACTACTGGAGCTCCAGCAAGTTCTACAGCTTGATAGTTTTCAGGGAAAGTAACATTGATATCTTTTTCTTCATTTACTTTCATTCCAACAACTTGTTCCTCAAAACCTGGAATAAAGCTTCCTGATCCAATTTCAAGTGGATAGTTTTCACCTTTTCCACCTTCAAAGGCAACTTCATCTTTGAAACCTTCAAAATCGATTACAGCAGTATCACCATTTACAACTTCACCTTCTTTAACTACAAGTTCAGCAAAGTTATCTTGGATTTTAGTAAGTTCTGCATTTACTTCTTCCTCAGTAGCTACTTCTGCATTAACTTCATAGTTCAACCCTTTGTATTCTCCTAGAGCTACTACAGGTTTAACAGTACATGTGAATGTATAAGAAACTTTTTCTGCATTGATTTCATCGATTCCAAGTTCTGGACGAGCGATCAACCAAAGATTATGCTCTTCAATTCCTTCTTCTAAAACTTTTTGAGCTTCGCTTTCAGCAGCTTCCATCCAAACATTTTGTTCAGAAATTTGTTTTTCAATTAATTTCTTAGGGGCTTTCCCTTTTCTGAAACCTTCGATTTCTACATTAGCAGCTAATTTATCAAAAGCTTTAACTTTAGCGTTTTCCCATCTTGTTCCATCAACAACAGCTTTTAATTCTCCTGTTGAATTTTCTTTCATTGTCCAAATTGACATGTGATTTTTCCTCCTAATATCAGCCATACCATTATATCAAATATCTTTCAAATATCAATTAATATTCAATTAGTAGTTACTGATTATTCCTTTCGATTTTAGCACTCATGCTTTTCATCTGCTAAAAGTATATGCTAATTTCTTAGCACTGTCAACAGTATTGTGCTAAACTTTCAAATTTAACCTTCGATTTTCTTCAAGTTCATCAATGGCACATTACTTAATCCAGTTTTCTCTAGTAATGATTCAAATATCGAATCATCATCAAAATAAGAACCAACTTCTTTAACAATACTTAAAGCTAAATGCAAAGCATCATCTTCTTCATAAGCTTGAGGTAAGATCAGATAACATTGCTGGATCAAACATTGATGACAAAGATTTAGAAATGAAGGATCTTCATTTTCATACCATTCGCACAAATATTTAAACGCTGAATTATATCCATCTGTTTCAGCAGGTTTTTCAGCATACCTTGGAATAAAGGTAATTGTTTGTCCATCACGCTCAACGGTAACCTCATCTGAAATCATCTGATCGATCAATGTCTCTATCAACAATGATTGAAGATTAAGATGTGGATTACCATCAAAAAAATGTTGTATCGCTCCCATAAAAGGTCGCGCATGATAATGATTCAAAGCTTCAACAGCTTGCAGTTGCATACTTGGATCACCCATCAAATACTCTTCAATGTCTTCTTGGGACAATAACTTCAAACTACTTGTCTTCTTAGAACGCACATCCTTTTCAAGTTCATGAAGCAACTTTTCAACATCAGCAGGAATATAGGGCATATCCAATTCATTCTTAATTAATCGCGTCGCTTGATCGAGTTGATTATCATTAATCATTTCAGTTATCTTATTTAATATTTCTTCATAGTAATTAGTTTCCATCATAATCCTCTTTTTATACTTCTTTAATACATCGAATTATATCATATCCAAAATTAACTGGCACTAAATTTACACGGTCTTATCCACTCCCGAGTTTAGAAGCTAATATAGCACATGAATACTGAATAAATCTTTAAACATTGAGCTATTTCAAATGTTTTTTTGTCAATATTTAATGAAGCAATCATTTTTACCGTTTCTTCTTGTTATTGCCATATGCTTTTCCTCCTATACTAACCACCTTTATTATACCATTTTTGGCATTAAAAAAGGCAGATAGTTTGCCTCAAATGGTGTATAGAAGTCTGTTATCTGTCTCATTTAGTTTATCACTTTCTCCGCAAAATAAAAAGACTGTCGATTTTCTTTGTCAACAGCCTGACAAGATTTCAAATATCCTGTCTAGATTCTATTTGTAATATTTTATTTAATTTTCTTATCAAGAACATAGGCAAGCACAAATAATGCTCCCCATATTAAAAACATAGGATGAACGTAAGCAGCTATTGTATGTTGAACAATGTTTACTGACCAATTAACAAGATAACCATGTAATAAGAATGCTGCCAAAGGAAACATGAGAAATGCAAAGCTTACATCTAATAAG
The DNA here is from genome assembly GCA_031551965.1 of Holdemania sp. Lineage (GTDB taxonomy): Bacteria > Bacillota_I > Bacilli_A > Erysipelotrichales > Erysipelotrichaceae > CALVGQ01. The sequence continues at coordinate 181,549 of JAVBMW010000009.1, forward strand.
TAGATAATATATATTTTAGCCTATTAAACTACGAATTATTGCATTATAATTCAATTTTATTATCACACAATTCTTTTAACTCATTGTCATGTGTCACAATAATTATTGTCTTTCCTTGATCCTTTAACTTGCAAAGAAGTGAGAAAACCTCCATCTTATTTTGTTCATCTAAACTTCCAGTAGGCTCATCTGCTAAGATAAGTTGACAAGGCTTGATTAATAAACGAGCTACAGCAATTCTTTGTTGCTCACCACCAGAGCATTCAGATATCTTCTTTTTTTCAAACCCTGCTAATCCTACTTTTTCTAAAGCTTCTGCTATTTTTAAATCTGCATCTTTAATTTTATGCTCTTCAATAGCAATTTTCATATTATATGCAACAGTCTTATCGTCAACTAATGCGAAATTTTGAAACAAGTATCCAATATGATTTCTTAACATTTTCTTAGCTTGTCTACTTCCAGGTTTAATATTAACTTGATCAAACAAGATTAACGAACCCTCTTGGAAAGAGTCTAGTAAACCTATCAAATTTAATAGCGTACTTTTACCACAACCAGATTTACCTGTAATTGAAGTAATTTTCCCATCTTGAAACTCGTAACTAAAATCACGAATCACTTGATGTTCACCATAGGATTTTTTTATATTTTTACATACACACAGGCTCATATGTCTTCTCCTTTTAAATTTATATTAAAATCATTTCTTTTTATCATTATAAATATTGTTCCAAAATAAATAATTAATATCGTAAAAAATATAGAACAAGATACATCTTGTAACAGTGGTCGATTATAAAACAATAAAATAGTTACCGGAATAAGAATTATAATAAATTGAGCAATCAAATTTTTATGCACTTGATAAAATCCTTGACCATGCAGATTACGAATCGCTATTTCCTTTTGATTAATTTTTAGATAAAATTCGGTAAATTGATACACCAATAAACATGTAACAGCTAAATATTTAACGATTTCTAAAGCAAGAGACATTATATATGGTTTATAGGCTTCGATTCTACTCATTGAAGCCTCCTTAACACTTCTAGTTATAATTGTAATGTTTAACCCAAAATCTTTAGCAAGCTTATTTAATTCACTTTCAGAATATAATGTGAAGTTATAGTTATCTGGAAGATTAACTATCATATTGCTTTGTTCAGTTTCAACGATTAAAACTGATTCCTTAGTACAATTTCGATATTTCAATAAAGAAACAAAGTCAGTGGTGATAACGGAAAATGATTGAGATTCAACAAAATCTGTTCCATTGACATATCCCATTTTTAAATACATTTTTTGAGTATTTAACACCTTAACAGAACTTGGAAATATTATCGTTGTTTTATTATCATCTAAAATTTCAATTTGATTTCCAGTTGAATCTTTTATAAAAAAGTTATTATAATAATTCAAATTTACAGTGTACACCGGAATATATTTATTAGTAGAATATATCAAGATATTCTCAACACCATCTTCTTTTTTTTTAAGGCTGAATGAATAGCGAGGTATTTGCAACATTCCGTTATTATCCAAATACTTTCGAAAATTAACTAGATTTTCATTATCGATTTTTTCATTTTGATAAATCTGATAAAATAAGTTATAATCCTTAAATTCACTTACGAAATATTTATGAATTTTTATCTCGTGCAATCCATCAAAAATTAACTTAACATTATTAAATTGACCATTTATAAATAGCATTACAAATAATGTTAGTATTGTTAAATTAATATTGAGCAAAACATTTAGTTTTTTATTTTCGTTTCCAATAAACGATAATTTACTTGCAAACAATATTAACGATCCATATCCAACTAATAAGGCTAAATTAAATACAACCCAAGTATAGCTCATATATTTGTAAAAACTATAAGAATATTGATTAATAGGAAGTTGATATAAAACCGCAAGACAAAAAATGCTAAACAAATAAAGCAAAGATGAATTTATCAACATTTTTAAACTAATGGAATTAACTATAGTGAACGTTTTTTGACCAAATATATTCCTTGTTTTTATTTCTTTTTCTCTATGAATAAAATCAGCAAACATTGTAATTGTTACCATAATGCTTATCATAATAAAGTAAGTCATTTGATAAGGTGAACGGTCAGAAATATCTACTGGAGTTTGAGACCAATTTTCATTAATTGATATCTGACTTCCATACATATCTTTCATACTTTTTTTAAAAGCGTCATAAGTTTCTTTTGATTTCGAAAAAAACAAATACTCATTTATTGCTTCTTCATCTTTTATAATTTGATTAAAAGGCTTTATCATAATGTTTTCATTTTTAAACATAAAAACGATTCCATCAGCATCTATATTTTTTTGAAGGGTATAGTATCCACCTTCATATAAATCATAAAAATCAATAGAATCACTTTTTATTATAGCTAGTTTTTCATCAAGCTCTTGTTGATTTATAGCTACATATTTGATTTCAGTTTCTGCAACTTCAACAAGATTTCCATAAATAAGTATAGCATCATATTTTTTAGCTAACGTTATACTAGTCTTAATAAAATCATCAACTTCATCGTGTTCTATCTTAAAGCTTATAGAAGCTGCAAATTCCTTATCGCTTACTCCAAATACTTTACTATAATATTCCCATTTATGCTCTTTAGCAAAAGATTCAAAATAAAAATCAAAACTGAAATAAGAAAAAAGCAAAATTAATATATAAAATATTTTTCTCATTGTTCAAATTCTTTTCAAGAAATAATTTCCTTGCCTTTCTAAATCAATAATTACATATTATTTTATAATAGCTAATTAATATATAAGTAACTTAACTAAGATAAAAGAATAGCTATGCTATTCTTTTATCTATAAAGCGGTTGACCATATTCTATATAATAATTATGCCAGTGATTAGTTCCATCTGGATAAGATATAGCAACACCACCATATACAATCAAAGTTCTAGTGCTTGATCCATAAGAAGTAGCCCCTACGGATACTGTAACAGGATATTGTAAATCTGAATCTGGAATAAGCATTGTGTAAGCAACTGTATAACCAGGTCCATTTGGTTCGTCATAATAAGAAACTCTCCCTCCAGGAACATACTTTGTTGCATGTTCACCAAATATTGGAGTAAAAACCATTAGCGACAACACTAGTGATAAAGCAATAATAAAATATTTTTTCATATTATTCTCCCTTCGTTTGAAAAAGATTATTTAGAATATTACAATTATAAACTCTAGATATTTAAACTTAATAATATCTCAATAATACATTAAACTTTTTACTGAATTTGAATCAACGTTGATATGCTGTATTTACTACTCCCAAAAATCTTCTCCACCATTTGTTTCATAAGTATGATGTTGTTCACAACTGCATTCTTCTTGAATACAATATCTTTCTTTATTGAAAGTGCAAGTGCACATCTTAGTAAACAAAGGTGCGACTACAAAAAGATACAACAAAATAATTTGTGTTAATTTACGTATCATATCCTACCTCTTTTTTTGCTAAAGCTTTAACTAATTGTAATATAACATTTAATTGTATAAAAAGAAATAAAATGGTTTTATACTATACCAAAAATTTAAAATATTGCATTATTTGTAAATTTTGATAAAAACGGTATATTTATACTCTCAGCATCATTCGTTCTAATTTATATAACTCTTCTTTTATTATGAATTTATATACATTTTCAGAATCACGTAAGCGTTCTTCTGTGAGTATTAATGTTTTTTTCTTTTCGGTATTTGTTATTACTTTTTTATCTATGAAATATTTAATCATAGCCAAATCTGAACTATCACAACAACTTGATAAATCAATATTATATAAATCATCTTCAGCTATTAAATCTAACTGTGAATGACAAAACAAACTAAAAATAGTTAATTGTATTTTTCTAAATTTTGCCTCATAAATAATCGTTTTTAATAATTCTAGACAATTATTATATTCTTTTTTTAACAGATTTCCGATTACCATATTCCCTACAATAACTTCTTTTCTTCTAAGAGATAATTTATCATTATGCTTATTAAAATACTCGATAAATTCTCTATAACATTCATTTTCATTATATTTAATTTTATTGGCAGCACCAAATTTTAAGTAATAGAAGTTAATATTCATTGAGTAATTAGTTAAACTAAGCTGTGGTTCTAAGATCTCTATAGAATCATAAGCTTTTTTAAACTCACCAAAATTTGCTAATGAAGTAATTCTTTGCAGCTGCAACGGTAAATATTTGGAAATACATGATAGTTTCGTATTATATTCTTTATAGTTTTCAATGGTAATTTTATTTGACAACGCAATCGCACAATAACATAACACATCTCGCAATTGATTTGGCAATAATTTTTCATATACTAAAACATCTTCTAAATCTTTAGCTGTTACAGACATGTTGTTTTCTAAGTAACATTTGATTATTTTAATAGAGCGTTGTATTAAATCATAATACGCGCATTTCGCAATTGGTAAAAATTTTGATTCTATCTCTTTTAGATCTATCAATGAATGATCATAATCATAATATTCAAAGTTATGATGAATTTTTAAAAAATCTAAATTAACTTTATTTGTATAAAGCGGAATACCTTTAGCTTCAAAAAATTTAAAATATGTTTTATTATCTACACATTCAGGATCGTTTATAATTTTTGAATAAGTTATTTTACTACAAATATCCTTATTACTTTTCTTGATAAAACTATTAATTGATTTACCCGATAGTTCTCTATACACTTCTAATAATTGTCCCCATGTTTTTTTATCATTGATTTCTATAATCATAAGCATCCCTCTTAACTTAAAGTATAAATTAAATCCTTACTTCAATCAATATGTAGTAATCAATTATGAATTATGTGATTGTTCATTTATATATCAATTCCTGCTTTTCTTGCTTGAGACATAAGTTGATTAACTTTTAAAGTATAGTGAATATTATCTTTTATGAAATTTGTTCCACATTGTCTAAAGCTAAAATGAGTATTTCTATTAATGCACTGCTCTCTAATATTAAGAACCCAATCATAGTTTAAAGGTCTGGCATATTTATTCGATTCTCCACCAACTACGACAAGTTCAATGTTGTTTAGGTATTTCTTAATATTGATTTGTTCAATAAGTGGCTGACAGATGATGTTTTTATGCTTAATTGGTAATTGTTCAAAAATTGATAGTCTTTCATCAGCTCTTTGTTGATTCTCAATTGTGCAACCTATGATCACATTATCATATCCGTCATTCCAATCACTTGGTGCACATTGTGTAAACCGTTCTATTCTTTTAGTAAGAAACATAAATGTAAGATCACTTCTTTCTTTGATCATTTCCCAACATTCCTCACGCCACATATCTGCTTCTTCAATAAGGAAATCACTAGAAAAACAAATATAAATTAGTTGTCCTGATTTTATCTTATATTCACCTTTTTTATTCTTATCGATGGGTGCAGTAAAACGTTCGCTTTTTATAATATTTGATGTATCTACACCTCTTTTTGCGTCTCCTGAATGTATATAACAAAACTTACATCCTTCACTCTTTCTTTTACACCCTCGCCATGGATCCCATCTAGCCATCTCTTGTCCTCTACTTTATTAATTAATTTTAACATTTTTGTTTAGGTAATGGTGTTCTTATTTAGTCTTTTCGCTCATAAGATAAACTGGGGTGAAAACTATGTCATACAAACAAATCAAAAAACTAGCTGCAATGGCTTTCGCGATCGTCGCAATGGTTGCTTATGTAATGGATACAAATGTTTCTAAGGCTCCGCTTATGGTATCGATTGATGAAAAAGATACTGTGGAAATTGTTTTATTGGATGCTCAGCTGGATTGTGTTCCATTATCGATCTCAATTTCTGAAAATGCTACAATGGAAGAAAAGTTAAATAAAATCGTTGATAGTATGAGTGTTAATCAAAATGTTACTTCATTATTTAAAGGTATTTTTGCAGCAAACACCAAAATCAATTCATTTCATATCGATGAATTGACTTTAGTCATTGATTTTAACTCAAACTTCGCGGATTATGATCCAGCCATTGAATTAAAATTATTAGAAGCGATGAGTTATGTTTTTACACAGTTTGATGGTATTGAGGCATTACAGTTTAAAATTGATTCTGTTGATGTTAGTCGTATGCCAAAAACACAAATGAGTGTCTTCCAACCTGTAAACAGAGCTATTGGATTCAATAATTTTGATAGTTTAAATTCAGTGTTTCATAATTCAGATACAATTTTTGTGGCTATAGAAAAACATACAAAAGAGTTCAACTATTTCACATTGAAGAGTTTAAGATCAACGCGTCCACTTGAAGAAAGTTTAGAAACTTACTTTACTAGAAAAGATTCAATTTTTATTGATAATAATGTCAAATATAAAAAATTCGATTTGGAATTAGTTGATGATAACTTAAATGTAAATATGAGCAGAGAAATATTAACACCACAAAATACCTGTGATACTGAATTACTAAATCAAATTCTCTTCACATTAAAGTCAAATTATGAAGTGAAAACAATCACAATTTATGTTGATGATGTGCTTATGGGAAGCTATGTAATAAATCAATTGCATTTCAACAAATTATAGTATTCAGCATAACCAATTTCATGTATAATTGGTTATGGTGATAATATGAAACTTGTAGTTGTCAGTGATAATCACGGAATGAGACAACCTTTAATAGATATTTTAAATAAACATCAAGATGCAGATGCTTTCTTTCATTGTGGTGATAGTGAAATGTCCTACGAGGAACTTGAGAGCTTTGTAACGGTTTGTGGAAACAATGATTATTCAATGGACTTTGATATAAAAAAATTCGTAAATTTGAATGGACATCGTATTTTTATTACCCATGGTCATCGTTACCTTTATATGGGTAGAATCGAGAATCTACTTCGGGAAGCTAAGGAAAATAAATGTAACTTTGTTTTCTTCGGTCATACTCATTCTTTCTTTTATGAAGTAATTGATGGTATTCATATTTTAAACCCGGGTTCTTTATCCCGCAATCGTGATGGAACCTTTCCAAGTTATGCAGTTGTTGAGATTAATGGAGATCAAGTTTCTGTAAAAAGGTTCGAAAGATGAATTAACCCTTGCACAGAAACTTGTTTTTTGTTATTATAATTAGGCATGTGTCCTCGTAGCTCAGTTGGATAGAGCATACGCCTTCTAAGCGTACGGTCGAAGGTTCGAATCCTTTCGAGGACGCCATTTAAAAATTAAGCCCTTTGGGGGCTTTTTTTGTAAAAAAAACCAATCCTTAGATCAGTTCATTTCAAAGTATATTTTACTTCTACTTGTTCATTGAATAGTTTCATTATTTTTTCCTGCAATATTTCTGGTTCTGCAGTTGTATAATATTCGATTGTACCTTTTCCTTGTGTTAAGTACTTTAGTTCAATTTGATTGGAATCCACTATATCAGCATTTAGTATTTGTTTGAACTGTTCAGTTACTAGTGGATAATGAGTACACCCAAGAACTAGGCAATCGACATCCAAAACATCATTTAAGTCACTACGCAATTGATCGAGTATCTGATTTGGATCCATCATTTCTTCAATTGCCTGTGCAAGCCACGGCAGTGGCTTAGCAATCACTTCTGCATTTGGACAATTTCTTTCGATCATTCGTTTATATTTCCCTAACTTAGTACAAAGCTCAGTAGCTACCACAAGAATCTTTTTATAGTCTTTTCCAATTAATTGACTGCATGTTGGTTCAATGATCTCCTGAACATGTTCATTGAAATGTAAATCCAATGAGCTTGCCGTATTGCAGGCAATTAGAATATCACTAACTCCGCGACTTAAAAGCCAGTCAAAATTATCATGAACGATTTGAACTAGTTCTTCTTTGGATTTATTTCCATATGGAACATTTTTTTGATCCGCTAAAAAGATAAAGTCTTGATTTGGATATCTTTTTTGTAAAGATTTCAGTACACAAACACCGCCAAGACCTGAATCAAAAACTCCTATTTTACTCATGTTTATACTCCGCTAAAGTTATATTCTCATTAAATAATTTTGTCGCTAAATCAACACCAACATAACGCCAATGTTGTTCCTGACCAAATTTACCTGTAACATCTTCTTTTAAAGGTGGATAAGTCAAAGTAAAGCCAAAACGATGGGCATTTTCATTTAACCAAATAAACTGACTTGTGATTGAAAAATTTTGATTTTTCATCCCATAAACAGCTAAATCAATAGCTAATCCCAATTGATGTTCACTATGTCCTGGTATATCAACGTAAAAGCTCGCATCGTTTTTACCATATTCAGCAATGGCTTCTTTATATAGTTGGACTTGGTCATCATACGAAACGTAACCTTTAGTAACTACTAATCTTCCACATTTACTTTTTGATATTCCATCCTGCACGATGGCATCACACATTAGTTGCAAAGCATTGACAACTCTTTCATCAACCAATACTTCCTCTTTATCATTTAAAACCGGAACTGTTTCTAAGTTGACAAGACTAAACGGAAAATATTTCGATAAAGTTGTTTCATTATTGATTTGCGTACTTAAAAGAGTTGGATCATAAATCAACGCTGCTTCTTTTACATATTCATCGCCATGATCTAAATAATAATCAAATGCTTCATAAGTATAAATACTCATGATTTGTATTACTTCTTCAAATGAATAGCGATTGAGTGTTTTTTCAATCATATTAACTGCTTGAGCATCACTAAAATATATAAATTGATTTTTAAAAGCTTTATAGCTACTCGCACGATAAATATTGAAGTTCTTATAAGGCATAAAGTCGATATATTCTTCTGGTGCAATACTATGTTCGATCAAGTATTCAATTTCATTATCATTCAGTTTTTCGAGGATCAGTTTCTGTTGTGTTTCAGTTAGTTCATATGAATAACGCGATAATCGGTTATAATTCATGTTCATCTTAAAAAAACAAAGTGCTGCAATACAAAATATTGTAAAGACAAAAAGGATTCGTTTTAAAGTCACAAAATCACCTCTGAGTTATTATACCACAATTCGAAAAGAAAACCTCTAAATTTAGAGGCTAGATCTTTAATTCATGACATCGGATCAGCTCAACTACTGCCTGAGCCCTTCCTTTTACACCAAGTTTACATATAACATTAGAAATATGATTTCGTACTGTTTTTTCACTAATATTTAAAATACGAGCTATTTCTTTTGTATCATAATTGTCAATCAAAAGATTAAATACTTCTTTTTCTTTCGCAGTAAGTATTTTTTTCATTTGTTATCCTCCCGCTTTTCTCTACCTTAGTGTATGCGGTGAATTAGTTTTCGCTACTATGTAACGCTTCAAACACTGAATTTGCGACTGTTTCTGGGACAATTTGCTTAAGATCATCCAAAGTTGCTTCTTTAATTCGTTTGAAACTCTTGAAGTGATTCATGAGTTGTTTCTTTCTTTTTGGACCTACTCCTTCAATTTCATCAAGAATTGAGATCGTTGCGGATTTTTCTCTTAATTTACGATGATAATTGATCGCAAAACGATGAACTTCATCCTGTAAATTAGTTAGGAAGAAGAAGACATCACTATTTCTTTCGATAGGAACCAGATCACCATCTTTATTCATCAATCCAGAAGTGTTATGTTTATCATCCTTTACTAGTCCAAATAAAGGGATCTGTAAATCTAACATTTCCAAAATAGATTGAGCTGCATGAATTTGAGTAATCCCCCCATCCACTAAAAGTAAATCAGGCATTCTGGTTTCTTCTTTTATTCCTCTAAAATAGCGCCGATACATTGCTTCTTTCATTGAATCTGTATCACTGTTGGTCGTGTGGAGTTTAAATAAACGGTATTCTGCTTTTTTAAACTGAAGATCTTGCCAAACCACCATCGCGGAAACTGTAAACTGACCTGAAATATGCGAGTTATCAAATATTTCTATACGATCAACTTCATCGATTTTACACCACTCTGCTAATGTTTTCATTGAGTTTTCTTTTTTAGTTGTTTGGAAATCCAACCGTTCAAATTTTTGATTTAAATTCTTTTCACCATTTAATTTCGCTAAGTCCAATAATTTTTTGCGATATCCTTTTTGTGGAATGACTAGTTTGCTGTTTATCAAATCCTGAATCAATTCAATCTCTACCGAACTCGGTAAGATGATTTCATAAGGTACGGGATGATTTTCATAATATTGCAGCAAGAAGCTTACAAAGCTTTCATTTGGATCATCATATAAAGGTTGTGTGACCATTTCTCTTTCAAGAAGCATACCTCCACGAATCAACAATCCTGAAATAGCCAAATATCCTTTATCTTCATAAAAATTGAAGACATCACGATCATGTCTATCCTCAACTTGAACTTGTTGACGATCTGAAATATGTTCAAGTGCTTGAATTAGTTGTAAAGTCGATTGTGCTTTCTCAAATTCAAGATTCTCAGATTCTTTATTCATTTTAGCCTTTAACTCTTTGATCATATCTTTCACATCGCCTTTTAAGAAAGAAGTGATTTTTTCAATGATCAAAGAATATTCTTTTGGGTCTACTTCCAAGGCACAAGGTCCAAGACATTGTCCCATGTGATAATACAAACACAACTTATCTGGCATATTTTTGCATTTGCGTAAAGGATACAATTGATTGAGTAATTTCATTGTATTCCATGCTGCAGTTGCATCAGGATACGGCCCGTAGTATTTTGATTTGCGGTCTTTCTTTAAATCACGGACAACTTTTACCGTTGGATATTTTTCATTGGTAATTTTGATATATGGATAAGTTTTATCATCCATAAACATGATATTAAATTTAGGACGATGTTTTTTTATCAAATTGATTTCTAAAACAAGTGCTTCCTTTTCAGAGCCAGTCACAATAAAATCAAAATCCACAATTTCAGAGACAAGCTTTGTGGTTTTATAGTCATGGACACCTTTAAAATATTGGTTTACTCGATTTTTTAATTTCTTTGCTTTCCCGACATAAATAATTTGATTGTGTTTATCTTTCATCAAGTAACAGCCAGGTTGCATAGGCAAAGTAGCCAGCTTGGATTTTAAAGCTTCACTCATGAGCTTTTACGACTAAGAAACGTTACGACTGTTGCCCCAACGCCTCCTTCTCCTTGTCCACCCATCCTAAACTCAATATCTTTACGTTTCTTTAAACGTTCATGTATCGCCAAGCGAAGTGCCCCTGTACCTACACCGTGAATAATTCTGACACTTGGAAGTCCCGATAGGATCGCATCATCCATATATTTGTCATAAACATTAAGTGCTTCTTCTACTCTCATTCCAATCAGATTGCATTCCATTGATATTTTCGGTTTCACATGATCAATATATCTTTTTGCAGGTTTTTCTTTTTGAACTGCAATTTTACGGTGTCTTAACTGATCAACTTTCGTTGTGATTTTCATTCCAGACACATCAATGATCGCCTTATCTTTATTTAAAGAGATAATCTTACCGATTTGATTTGAATTTTTAATTGATACAGTATTTCCAACTTCAAAATCTTCTACGATTTCTTCCTCTTCTTCAACCTCATCGAGAGTATTAAGCTGTTTCTTAAAATCATTGTATTCATGGATTTTAACTTCAGATTTTTGTTTTAACTCTTCAAAGTAAATTTCAGCTTGTAGTTTTACATCTTCAACATACTCCTGTGCTTCTAGTTTCGCTTTATCCATTAAGTTTTCTTTTTGCATCTGAAGGGTTTCTTTTTCTTGCGTTAATTTCTTCTCTAATTCACTGATCTCATTTAATTTTTGTGTCAGTTCAAATTCGAGTTGATTGTTTTTTAATACTTGGGATTCGAGTTTTTCTATTAATTCATCTTCTGATGAACGTTGTTGCGACTTCAAAAATTCTGCTTCTTTTAAGATTGATTCTTTCAAACCAAATTTACGGGCAATGACAAAGGCATTGGATTGTCCTGTTAAACCTTCAATATACTTAAAAGTTGGAGTCATTTTCTCCACATCGAATTGTACTGAAGCCAACAAAATATCTTCATGTTTCTTACCATATGTTTTTAAACGTCCATAGTGTGTTGTCGCAACGCTAATACACCCTTTTTTGCGTAATTCGTTTAAAACAGCGATCGCTAGACTTTCACCTTCTTTTGGATCCGTACCAGAACCGATCTCATCCAGCAATACCAATGATTTTTCTGTAACATTGGATGTGATATGGGCTAATTTAGAAATATGAGCAGAAAAAGTCGAAAGTGATTGTTCAATTGATTGGTCATCTGTGATATCAAGATATAACTCATCAAACATACAGACATCTGCCTCTTCGCATGGAATAGGAATCCCTGCATAAGTCATCAGTACGAACAAACCAATTACCTTTAAACTTACAGTTTTCCCACCTGTATTTGGTCCAGTGATCAACAACAACTTCGTTTTATCACTCAATCGATACGTATTCGCAACGACATGTTTTGGGTCAATAAAAGGATGCCTTGCCTTTATAAAGTTAAGTTCTTTTCTATCTGTAAGATTTGCGATTATTCCATCAACTTCTTTACCATATCGTGCTTTCGCAAAAATACCATCCAATAAAGCCATTGTTTCAAGATTAGCGATATAATGTTCAGCTCCACCCTTAACGATCTGACTGCATTCAAAAAGAATGCGTTCTACTTCTTCGTTATGTTGTGATTGCAACATTTGTTTTTCATTATTTAAATTCACCAAACAAGCTGGTTCCACATAAGTCGTTTGACCTGATGCACTTTCACCATGGATAAAACCACCTAAACTATTTTTCTCTGACATCTTCGCTAAAACAACAACACGATTATTACGAGTTGTCACAATTGTATCCATTAACTTACTTGAATTTGCATTAATAAATTTAGCTGCTTCGCGACTCAGATCCGCATCAATACTCTTCATTCTTTTACGAATCGAAGATAATTTTGGTGAAGCATTATCTAAAACTTCACCATAACTCGAAATGCATTTTTCGATTGCTTCCGTGATTTTTGGATGGCTGACTAATGAATTCATTAATTCATTCAAACCTTCAGTTTCAAATTCTACTTTCTTCATGTAGTTAAGCATTGAAGCTAAACCACGTTCATGATCACAGACATATAATAAATCCATAGGTGAACAAATACCATCACGTAGTGCTTGTTTCAAAATATCTTCTATATCTCTAATTCCATCAAAGGGTAAACTTCCATAACGGATCGTACAGTCCAAAGCTTCTTTTGAGCGATTACATTCTCTTTGAATGATCAGAGGCCGAAACAAAACTTCCGTATCAAGAACGAGTTGTTTTCCCTTTGAAAAAGCAGTCAACGCTGCTATTTTTTGTAATACTTCTTCAAATTGTAAACCTTGATATTGTTTCATAATATTCCTTTATCTTATAATTTCATCTAATTTAATTTCATCTAATTTGTATTCTAACGCTAGTTTTTGGATTTCTTCAATATCCTGTTCACTTAAAACATCACCATTAATGATTCTTGTCATTATTTCATTTTGCATAACCAATTGTTCAGCTTGTTTCAAAAAATGAACTGATCCAATTTGTACTGGTTTCAGTAATGATTCATCAATAAGTTGAACTCCTTCCGGAATAATAGGCATTGATAAGATAAAAATCGCAATAATACACCATAACCAAGTAATCGCAACACCAAAGAATACACCAATAAATTGATTGATTTCTTTAATGATTGGAATTTCTTGTAACATTTTAACGATTGGTTTCAATATCAGCAAAATCAGTTTGATTGCGACAAAAATAATTAAAGCAATAAAATATTGATTGATCGTAACTTGTAATAAATTGGAAAATATTGAATCTTGTAATGGTAACCAACTTTTTGGATAAAGCATGATGACAGGTGCTAAAACCTTAGAAAGATTCCAAGCAACAAACATCGCAAAAAAGCTACCTAAACATTCCCACAAAGAGAGTAAAAAACCTTTTGAGTAACAACGAATCATATTAATAATTAATACAACTACACAAATAGTATTAACAATAAATGCAGAACTAACATTCATATCCATGACATCCACCTCCTTAATATCATACCGAAATCTTGGCTGAAAGGCAAATAATGTGTTATGATATTTTTTAGGATGGTGTATCTATGGACACGTATACTTGCTTATTAACCCCGCCTCAAATTGAAAAACTAAATCAAATATTAAAAGATGAAAGACATATGCCACCCACAGAGAATATGTTTTATCGTATCCGCACTGAAAACTGTACGATCACCGCTTATAAATCAGGAAAGGTAGTTTTCCAAGGAAAAGATGCCTCTATTTATGCTGCAAGCTATATGGAACCCGATACTAGCTTTGTGGATCATGTAGGCAGTGATGAATGTGGTACTGGTGATTACTTTGGTCCAGTATGTGTTTGTGCCTGTGTTGTGAGAAAAAAAGATTTGACTTTACTTAATCGATTAGATATCAAAGATTCTAAACAAATCGATGATTCCGTTATTATTAAAGTTGCTCCATTGTTGATGAAACATCTTGATCACAGTTTACTCATATTAGAAAATGAAAAATACAATATTGTTCAACAAGAATATAATCTTAATAAAATAAAAGCATTGCTTCATAATAAATCTTATCTAAATTTATTTAAAGCTTATAAAGATGTTCCAAAAATGCAGATCATTGATCAATTTTGCGAAGAGTCAACCTATTATGGTTATTTAAAACAAGAAAAAGAAGTAGTCCGTACTTTGCGTTTTGAAACAAAAGCCGAAAATAAATTTTTAGCTGTTGCCTGTGCTTCGATTATTGCAAGATATGCATTTTTACAATCCATGCTTAAGTTAGAAGTTCGATATGGGCAGCTCTTTCAAAAAGGTGCTAGTGCTAAAACTGATATGGACGCAGTAAAATTTGCGAAAAAATATGGTTTTGACAATCTAAATAAAGTTGCAAAATTACATTTTAAAAATACTCAAAATGTCAAACAAATTTTAGCTGAGGAGGAGTAAAATTGAAGAAGATATTAATTTTAATTTTATCATTTCTATTAGTGGGTTGTTCAACTCAAACACCGACAGCAAAAAATCCAACTTATACAAGTGATCCTGATCTGAATTACTATAAAAGCCGGATATTAGAAGAAAATAACGATCGTGTTCGTGACTACATAATTGAAAATAAAATTTATGATGATTATCTTAAGCTCATCGGACTAACTGTTGATGATCTTACAATTACTACTTACAACAACTCCGTGACAGTTTCATCCGATTATCATGAAAAGCCAATCTATAACATTGATTTAACTTTTGATGGTAAAGTTAAAGCTGTTGAAACCAATTTATTTTATTCAACTTCATTAACTTATGAAAAAAAAGGTGAAATCAAAACTATTGATCTTAATTATAAATTCAATTTGGATGAAAGTTGGTTTGTTTTAGACAACAAAGTTGATCATTTTGAAGTTGGCTATCACAATGAACAGGATGCTTTTATACCTGCCGTTGATGGAGATGGTATTGCTGAACCAACTGTTTTTACAGTTAATCTTCATTATGAAATGGTCAAAGTTTATGAACAATGTTTACCAATTGCATATGATATCAATCAAAAAGAACTAGAATTGATTCCCTTCTTATTATCCATATTGGCAGAAAAAGAAGAAATCGATCTGACAAATTTAGGGAATTCTTGTTTTATCGATCATAGCCAAACAAATGATATCAATCATATCTATGAAAGTTTTGGTCAGTTATGTATTAATCAAGAAGGTGATCTTTACTTTAACGCTTTTGATAATAATTATTATTCAGCTCTCAACAATTTAAATTATAAAGTATTGACATCATATAAACTAAACGCAATAGATAGAACTTTTATAAATTCCCAAAATCTTATCTTCTTTGTGACAACGGATGGAAAAATTATTGGTGTTGATTTAAATGTTCTTGCCAAAAAAGGCGAGTTGAATATAGTAAATACTTTTGAACATCCAGATAAAATCAAATCCATCTTACGTACTACTCCGATCATCAATGGATATGTATTCACTGTTTTAACAGAAAAAGGTAAAACAAATTATTTATTTTCAGATGGCTCGATCATTGAAAACGCAAGTAGCTTGTATGAATCTTCGCAAAAATCTGATCAGTGGATCAAACGTTATCTTGATCTAGTTCTTTATAACTTTTATAAAAACCGAAATTATTTACCTGCTTTCGATGCACTGACTGATGAAGAATTATATTATGCAACAAGTACTTTAAGTGCTTACCTGCCAGGCTATTCTTTAAAATACACACCCAATAGTTTCACATTTGATCAAGATATTCTTAATGAACTGGCTGAGAAAGTATTCAATGTTGCGGAAGTTAAACCGCTTGAAAGTGATTATTACTATTTTTCATCGGATCCTAAAATCGTCGAAGCTGAGTATAAAATCAATTCCAAAGGAAATCAAATTTTAGTTGATGCTACTATGATCGAACATCTTAGTAAATATTACAAATATAATTATGATTATATTATTACTTTAGAGTGTGATGAAACAAGCTGTGCCATTATAAAAATTGAAAACAAGTAAACACAAAGCCTTCCAAATCGGAAGGCTCATTTTTATATATTCTCGATGATCAATTTTTTAGTTGGTGCAATTTGTACAAGTTGAACCCCTGCTGCATTCAACATTTTTTTACTAATGATTACTGCTTCTGTATCAGCATATTTGTCACATTCATAAACGATCCTACTGATTCCAGCTTGAATGATAGCTTTAGCACATTCATTACATGGAAATAATGACACATAAACTGTACATCCATTTACAGGTCTTGGGCTATTTAAAATCGCATTTAGTTCAGCATGGACAACATAGGCATATTTTGTATCCAACATTCCACCTTCTCTACCCCATGGAAAAGTATCATCACTACATCCTCGTGGTAATCCATTGTAACCAATACTCACTACACGATTAGCGTCATCCACGATCACCGCTCCTACTTGTGTAGATGGATCTTTACTTCTTAAAGCAGACAAATGAGCCATTGCCATAAAATACTCATTCCAAGTCAATACATTTTCTCTTTTCATATGTGTTTCCTCCACTACCTATTATAATAGAATTTATTAATATTTTTAAGTAAATTATCAGAATAAAAGTTTAAATGTAGTTTATTACAAACTTCAATAATTTCATACTCATTTGAATATGGTTTTTTCTCTACATTTTTATCGATAATCACTCGATAAGATAGAAATAGAACTAAAATTGTGAAACAAATCTTTGCATGAATTTTAAATGATTCCAACTTGGGATCTTTTGAGAGTAAAAATCCGATAGCCAATCCAGAAATCAATCCACCTAAATGTGCAGAAACTGCAATTCCAGGCATAAAATTCACAAACAGATTGATAAGTATAATTTGATAAATCCATTTTTTTAATGCTGGATGACGCATTAGTGAATTTGGGACAAATGTTTGGATGAATAGTGCTCCAAACAATCCGTAAATACCTCCGCTTAATCCTACCGCAAGTAAAGAAGTTTCAAATGTATGAAAAATCATCGTTCCTAAAATTGTTGAACCTAATAAAATAATCATAAAGTTTCTTTTACCGTAAACTTTTTCCGTAAGTGGTCCCAGATAAAACAAAGAAAACATATTCATAAGGAGATGCAAAATACTACCATGGGTTAATCCCACTGTCAAAAAACGCCAGTATTCATGATTTACAATCACAAAACGTCGATAATAAGCTCCCATGAAAATCTCTGCAGAAATATTGCTTATACCAAAAACCATACTTACTAATTGAGTTAAACAATAAGTTATAACACAAATCGCAATAACTACATATGACGGTCTTAAGACAAATTTATGTTTTATTTTTCGAACCTTTTCTTTCTGATGATTTAACTCTTTTAAATCATCAAGCAACTCGTTATAACGTGCTTGATTGTCGGTAAAATTTGTAATTGCTTTTTCAACAAGTGGAAACATGAAGACAAGTGATTTACCAACTGAAGAACCACTTTTCATAATTACTTGTTCATAATCAGGATCTGTATCTACTTCTGTCTCATCGGTCGTATGGATCGTCAACAAACGGCAATCTGTTTTTAATAGTTTTTTTAAAGCTTCATGAATTTTAAGCATTTTTTCTTTGTCAAAATAAACCGATTCAGCAGATTTTCCAGTGATTCTAATAATTGGAAATTCCATGTTACTTGGATTCGTTAACCAAAAATCGCCATCTGAGCCATTGATTGTCACAAACCGATAATTATGGTTTTTCACAAAATAAATAGCTAGTTCAAATGCTTTAACATCTTCATTTCTCAAAACTATTCTCCCTTTCTTTCTTCTCTTAGCTTATCAAGTAGTTCACTATACTCTTGAGGTAAAGGTGCATTAAATGTCATTCTTTCAAGAGTTGAAGGATGGGTAAAACTCAGTTCAAAAGCGTGAAGCATTTGTCCGTTTGTATCCCATGTTTTTCTTAAAGAATATTTTGGATCCCCAACGATCGGATAACCAATATATTGCATATGAACACGAATTTGATGTGTTCTTCCTGTCTCTAAACTACATTCTAGTAGGCTAGTGTCATTGAATCTTTCTAATGTTTTAAAGTGCGTAATCGCTACTCTTGAATTATTTGCAGTTACAGCCATTTTCTGACGATCCTTTACGTCTCGTCCAATTGGAGCATCGACCGTTCCATATTCATGCGGCATAACACCATGAACAAGTGCAATATACTTACGTCCTGCTGTCTTTTGTGATAACTGTACAGATAAAGACTCATGAGCTTTATCATTTTTACATACAACCAATAATCCTGTAGTATCTTTATCTATTCTATGTACAACACCTGGTCTTAATACACCATTGATTCCTGATAAATCCTTACAATGAAATAAAATACCATTGATCAAAGTTCCATCTGGATTACCAACTCCTGGATGAACGACCATACCTTTAGGTTTATTAATAACGATCACATCGCTATCTTCATAAATAATATCCAAATCCATTTCTTGAGGTATAGCTTCTAATTCTTGAACTTCTGGAACTTCAATTGATATTTCATCATTTAACTTAACTTTATAATTGCTTTTACATAGTTGCCCATTGACAAAAACCCGACCTTCATCGATCAGTTTTTGAATATAATTTCGCGAAAGCTCCGGTACTAATACTCCGATTGCCTTATCTAATCGAGTTAAGGCGATTTCTTCATTAATTACTAAATTAATTTCTTCCATCAAATTCTTCCTTTCCAGTAAACACGATCAAAAACATCAATGCTACTCCTAAACATAAAGACATATCCGCAACATTAAAGATGGGAAAATCATAACCAAAGATAATAAAATCTAAAAAATCACGTACATACTGAAACATGATACGATCCGCAAAATTACCTAATGCTCCCGCTAAGATCATCACTAGACTAATGCGAGTAAAAGTCGCTCTTTTATCTGATTTGATAATCATATAGATCAAAGCACAACATGCAATCGTAGTTAAGATATAAAAGAAGATCATTTTTCCTTCTAACATACTCCATGCTGCACCTGTGTTTTTTGCATAAGTAATATAAAAGAAATTCCTGATTACTGGGATTGATTGTCCTAAAACCATCTTTGTATCAATAAAGAATTTTGTAGCCATATCTAAGGCAAATACACTAATTAAAATTGCCCATTCTTTTTTATTCATATATTTAACTCCTTCATCACGGTATTATATCATATATTGAAATAATTCATAAATTTTTGTTGAAAAATTTAAACTAATACCACAGTACTTTCCATCTAAAATAATTTGAAAGTCTAAAAGCAAAACAAACTACAATCAATAACACTGATCATAATTCGGTAAAGGCATAAGCTTTTTAGCGTTTTTTTAATTTATCCGTTATTACTTTGATCTTTAAATTTCTACATAAAAAGATTCGTTTTCTACTTTAAGTTTAAACCCACATAAATAATATAATTCTTTTGCATTAGAGTTAAACTTATCGACCACCAAATCAATGGTTTTAGCATTAAATTCATTTATTGCAGATGCAACTACTTTATTTAGTAAAGCCCACCCATAACCTTTTTTCCGTTTATTTTCTTTTACTGCAAATATTTCAGCAGTGAAGTGATGATAATTCATATCAAATTTAAGTACTCCATAGCCTACAAAATTATTATTACCATCTAAAGCACAAAACACTTTCCGATTTTTAGCTTCAATAATTTCATTTCCTGTAATATAAACATCTTTAAAAGTATTATCATGTAAAGCTATAAGTTCATCTTTAAATAAATCATCATACTCAATAATGTTTTGATTGATTTGCTGAGCAACATAATCATTTTCATTTAACACCAAAATATACTCATTATCATTTTGGATAGCATTTAATTTCAGCATAAGTTGATGAACATCCTTATTTTGAATATTATAATAGAAATTAAAACGTTTTGCTGTAACTAAAAAATTTTGAGCAAATGTAAGCATTTCTTTTGCATAGGATTCATTCCAATTTATATTAAAGAATGGTCCTATACAATCGACCCAATGATTATTTGGATTATGAAAACAACCTAAGAAACCAAGTAATCGATCATTATCAAAAAGACCAATTACGCAACTGTTTGAATCATCCATTAAATGCTGTATATCCTCTTTTATCCCAAGTTCAGTATTAGGACAATAAGCACAATTTGTCTCTGGCACGCTATTTTTTTTAAACGCAATTTCAATACATTGAGTTAAATGGATTTTATCACAAAGCTTAATCATTGTGTTCACCTCGTTGACTCTTTTTCCACTGTAACCAACGTGTATCTAAGACAGTTGCCTTTTCTTTGGTCATAATTTCATCACAAGGAAAATTGTTGCATTTACCGCAATAATCCAATCCTTGTTTATCAACACAATCAAAAGTAAAACAATCCCCAACTTTGTGAGATACTCTGCACCCTTTACATTCACCTTTTATGTATGTAGGACAACTTCCACAATAATAACCACATTTTCCAATTAAATATTCTATCATATCAAATCTCCGTACTTATGACCATTTTAACATAAGAAGAACTTGATCAACAAATCAAGTTCTTCCTGTTTATAGATTACATTTCGCTAAAGCATGTTCTTCCATTTCAAATGGTTCATATTTTGTCCAAATTTTGTCTAGAGTAGTTTCATACACTTCTTCATCAAACTCTTTTTCCAATTGCATCTTTAATGTATCACGAATTATTTTAGACATTTCCTGATCACAAGTGCCTGATCTAGTTGAAATACTATTACCATCACAATCCAAAAGACTAATCTTGAATGTTAAATTATCAGTAGATTCTAACATTTTTAATACTTCATCAGAAATATTTTCATATATGCAGTAAGGAATATCTGAAGTTTCTAAGCAATCATCGATATTTATTAGAAACAAATCAACTAATCCTTTATTTACATAATATAATAGACAGGCATTTTTTCTAAAATTTTCAATTTCTTCTTGTGCAAAAACTTCATCTACAATGTTGATTTCAAATTGATCATTTAAATAATCAATTGTAATACCACTTTCAAGTTTCATATCTTCACCTCGTTAAGTTTATTATACCTCATAAATCTGTTTATTTAATACTTCTCTTTCTAAATCTTCATTAAATTGATGAGTAAACAGTCGATAGTAGTATCCTTTAAGTTCCATCAATTCTTCATGAGTTCCTTGTTCAACTATAATTCCCTTTTTAATGACTAAAATCATATCAGCATTAACAATAGTTGATAAACGATGGGCAATGACAAAACTTGTCTTTCCCTTTAAAATATTTTCAATAGCATACTGAATGATTTTTTCAGTTTCAGTATCGATGGATGCGGTAGCTTCATCAAGAATAAACAAAGCAGGATTCACTAAAATAGCACGTGCAAATGATACAAGTTGTTTTTGTCCTACCGATAATTTAGAGCCACCTTCACCAACATCGCTGTCATAACCATTAGGCAATTCCATGATAAAGTCATGAGCATTTACAAGCTTGCAAGCTTCAATCACATCTTCGAGTGTTGCATCTTCTTTTCCGAAACGCACATTATCAAATACTGAACCAGAGAATAAATGTGGTGATTGGAGGACATAGCCAAGTTGACGATGCAACCAGCTTTCTGAACGCTTACGATAATCAACTCCATCAATGAGTACTTCTCCTGAAATCGGTTCATAGAATCGACATAACAAATTAACGATACTACTTTTACCAGAACCTGTTTCACCAACTAAGGCAACTGTTTGTCCCGCTTTCACTTTTAAATTAAAATTACTTAATACCGGTTCTTCTTTGTTGTAGTAGAAATCAATATTCTTAAATTCAACATCACCAATGATTGGATCAAGTATTTCATCACTTGGTTCAAAAACAGAACCATATTTTTCTAGTACTTCTGGTGTATCTTGTATTGCACTAACACTATCTAACATTGAGAAAACACGTTCTCCACTCGCTTGAGCCATTTGAAACTCTGCCATTAAACGTGCAACTTGTCGTACTGGTTCAAAAAACAAATATGTATACTGGGTAAACATGAACAATGTTCCGAATTCAATTTTTTGAAGTAAAACTTGATGTCCACCGAGTACTAATACAAAAGCAGTTGAAATCGAAGACAACGCAATGACCACTGGCGAAAACAAACTATGTAATTTCGCTGCACGAATACTTGACTCTTTCATATTTGTCGTCAAATTGTGAAACTCCTGATAGTTTTGAGCTTCTAAAACCATTGTTTTGGTCGTTTTAGCCCCCGTAATTCCTTCATTAAAGGAACTTGTGATTTGTGAATTGATTTTTCGAACTTCACGATAATTTTTCAATATTTTAGTTTGAAACCAATAACTTGCGACTGCCAATACTGGCATGACCATTAAGATCACTAAAGCCAACTGCCAATTTGTGATCAACATGAGAATCGCTATAATAATCATCGTAAATACTCCCAGTGACATATCCAAGAGTCCCCATGAAACAATTTCTGCTAAACGGGTAACATCACTGTTCATTCTTGCCATCAACCAACCAATCGGTGTTTTATCAAAATAAGCAAATGATAAACTGTGCAATTTTTCGAAGCACATTTGTCTGATTTGGTAACCATACTTCATTTCAATTTTACCGGCAATATGGAAAAAGCCATAAACATTGATTGATTGTAGTGGAATAAGAATTGCATAGATAATACAAAATTGTTTAAAATCAAAACCAGCCATATTTCCTTCTACAAAATAGTCGATTGCCATTTTATTCATATAAGGAAATATTGAGTCTAGTAATGCAATTCCTAAATCCAATACAAGTAAGGCAATGACCCATTTTTTAAACGGAATCATTAACTTCAGTATTCTTTTCCAAACCGAAAAATCAAAGGATTCAGAATTGTACTCTTGTTCCTCATAATTACTCATTTGTCATCTCTCCTTCCATTTTTGCATTTTGAATTTCATAAATACGTTTATATAATCCTTCTTGTTTAAGTAACTCATCATGAGTACCTGTCTGTGTGATCTTACCTTTTTCCAAGATCAGTATTTGGTCCGCATCCATTGCTGAAGCAACACGTTGAGTTATAATAATTGTCGTTGTATCTTTTTGTAGTTCTTTCATCCCTTTACGGATCGAGGCATCAGTTTGTGTATCAACTGCGGATAATGAATCATCAAAAATCAAAATTGGTGTTCGATTGATAATTGTTCTCGCAATCGCTACACGTTGTTTTTGACCTCCTGATAAAGTTACTCCTTTTTCACCTACAATTGTTTCATACCCCTTATCGAAATCTTGAATGAATTCATCAATCGATGCGATTCGAGCAATATAGTCAAGTTCATCATTGCGAGCTTGTTGATTCTTTAGACGGATATTTTCACCAATCGTTTTTGAAAATAAGAATGGTTCCTGTAAAATAAGTCCAATATTATTTCGTAGGTGTTTCTTTTGAATATCTTTTAATTCATGATCATCTATTAAAATTTGACCATCAGTAACATCATATAATCGAGTTAGTAAATGTACAAGTGAACTTTTCCCTGATCCAGTCGGCCCCATCAATGCGATTGTTTGACCGGGTTTTACATCAAAACTAATGTCATCAAGCACCAACTGATCACTATCATGATAATGGAAAGAAACATGATCAAATTTGATATGACCCTCTATTTCAAATGTTTCACCAATTTCTAAATCTTCTTGGGTCTGGTTCAGAACCTCTTCAAGACGTCCAATTGATACACTCATTTTTCCCATATCCGCTAATATACGTCCTAAGTTACGAATTGGCCATAGGATCATTGATTCATAAGAAATGAAGACAAAATAATTTCCTACGCTGAAATCACCTTTTTGAACTCTTAAAATCCCAAAAATAATAACAAGTAATATTTGTGATAAACAAATAAAATCAGAGCTTCCCCAATAAATTCCTAATTGTTTTAGCAACAAAAAGGTTTTATCAGTAAAATCTTTTGATTTTTCAAGAAATTTATTCATTTCATTTTTTTCACTGTTGAACGCTTTAATAATACGAACACCAGATAAACTTTCTTGAATCATTGAAGTCATTTCACCTTCAGATTCATCACTTGCCAAGAATATTTTTTGGGCACGAGTAAAGAAAATATATCCAAAGACTACTAGAATAGGCATAGTAACGATCGCAACTTTTGCCATTTCAACATCAATTGAAAACAATACGATACAGGCAAACGTAGCTGTAAAAACAGAATAAACCATTTCTGCAAATTGACCTGCTAAAAATCTTCTGATTGTATCTACATCACTGGTACATCGTTGAATTAAATCACCTGTTTTACTAGAAACATGAATTTGATATAAAGAATATTGAATACGGTTATATAAATCATTTCTAATATTAAATGCCACTGATTCTGAAACAATGCCATTTAAATATCCTCGCAAAAATACTGCGATACAATTGCCAGTAGCCACTGCTAGAATAATGACTCCACCAAACCACAGGTTAGCTTGTAGCCAATCAAGTCCACCAACTAAATCAACTAAACGTTGAACTAGTTGATTGGTAATTTCCTCACTACCAATAACACTATCAATAAAAAACTGGAATACAAGTGGCGTTGTCAATGTGAAAAATGTATAACATGCAACTACCAAAATAATACTGAAAAACTTGATCTTGTTATCTTTTAAATAGTGTAAAATAAATTTTAAACCTTTCATAAATACCCCCATAGTAAAGAAAAAAACACTAATCGTGTTTTTTGTCATTTTGCTTTATAATTTCATTTCGCAACACTTCAATAGGACTAACGGATGTAATCTTTTCTATTACATCTAAGTCACAATCTAAGCTCAATAGAATTTCAGCAATTTCAAATTGTTTCCGTCTCACATTATCACCCAAACTTAGTGTTTGATGGTATCGTAAACTTATGCATTATTTTTGAAATTGTTTTTTTAGAGCTGTTGCAATTTGATCTGGACAAGAAGTTGGTCGAGGACCACAATTCAGCCCAGAAAAAGCTTCAATCACTTCATTAACACTTTTTCCTTTGAGTAAACGAGAAATACCAGTTAAATTACCATTACATCCTCCAGTAATATCAACGGATAGTATCACATCATCTTCTACTTCAAAACTCATTTTTGTTGAACATACACCTTTTGGTACATAAGTAAATTTTTCGATCATGGTTCTCACCTCCTTTACACTGTAAAGAATAATATCAAAAAAAAAGCTATAATTCAACAAATTTACAAAAATTATGAAAATATTTATAAAACAAATCGCATTACTAGTCTATAATAGAATACATATCTTTGAAGAAAATATGTTATAAGATGCAATATAAAAACGATAGAAATGGAGATCATTATAATGAGCTTTATTGGAAATTTGATTTGGTTTGTCTTTGGTGGATTTTGGCAAGGTTTAAGTTGGTATTTTGTAGGAATTATTTGTTGTATTACCATAATAGGTATTCCTATTGGCCTTCAATGTTTTAAAATTGGTGCTTTAGTTTGTTTTCCTTTTGGTAAAGACATAGAGATGGATAATGATATTGATCCACTTAATATTATTGTCAATGTTTTATGGATCATCTTTTGTGGTATTCCACTATCACTGATCGCTCTGTTCAATGGATTTGCCTTTTGCGTTACCATAATCGGTATTCCTTTTGGAATCCAGTGCTTTAAAATAGCCAAATTAGCATTAATGCCCTTTGGAACAAGAGTAGTAAAACATTAAAAGACTACCTATTTAGATAGTCTTTCATTACTCTATTCTTCAAAAAGTTTTCCAATGTTTGCGAATAATGTGTTTTCAGCAATCACAATTAGAATATCCTCTTCTTCAATACAATAATAAGCATTTGGTGAAATCATTGATTCACCTTTTGTATGATTTCTAACTCCAATTACATTAATACCAAATTTATGTCGTAAATCTAAGTCTTTTAAACATTTGCTTACCCAAACAGTTGGAGCTTTGAACTCACTAATACTATAACGATCATCCAGTGCATAAACATCCAATAAATTATCAGACATAATCATTTTTGCTGTACGAGCTCCCATTTCTTTTTCAGGACAGACAACTCGGTCAGCACCTACCTTAAGAAGTACTTGTTGGTACTTTTTATTTTTTGCTTTCGCTAATACAAGAGGCACATTTAATTCTTTTAGATTAAGGACAGCCATTACACTTTCTTCTAAATGACTTCCAGTAGCCACGACAACTACATCACAATCTTGGATCCCTACTGCACGTAACTGCTCAATATCAGTGAAATCACCACATACTGCTTGAGTTACATGATCACTTACACGGTCAACACAACGAATATCTTTATCCATTGCGATAACTTCAAAGTTATTTTCAGCCAATTCTTTAGCGATAGTAGAACCAAAAATCCCTAAACCTAAAACTGCATATGTTTTAACTTTCATAATTTTCTTTCTCCTTGTCTTATCCTATTAAGACATCCCCTGTTGCATACTGTACTTTATCTGGACGCATTGCTCTGCTTCTCATCATTGATAAGACAATTGTAATTGGACCAACACGCCCAATAAACATGAGTGCAATAATGATCAGCTTACTAATATCACTTAAAAGTGGTGTTAAATTAATTGATAATCCCACTGTACAAATCGCTGAGACCGATTCAAATACAAGGGATAAGAACGGTAAATTAGGCTCTGTAAGTGTCAATGTTAATATCGAAACAAAAAGAATGATAATGTATGCCATCGCAACGGCGAAAGCTTTATGAAAACTTGAAGTTGGAATAGTCCTCTTAAATAGAGTAATATGATCTTTTCCCATGAGTTGAGCTCTGAACATTAAAAATATCAATACAAACGATGTCGTTTTAATTCCACCCGCAGTTCCCCCTGGTGAGCCACCAATAAACATCCATAAAATCATAATTAATTGCGTCGGCATCAAAATTGATCCAAAATCGATACTACTAAAACCTGCTGTTCTTAAAGTTACTGATTGCATAAAACTTGCTAAGATTTGTGTTGGTAAATCTAAAGATCCTAGTGTATTGGGATTATTTCTTTCAAATAAAAACACTAAAATTGTTCCACCTACTATTAAGAAAACGGTCATTTGCAATACGATTCTAGTGTGGATCGTTAAACTATTGACTATTTGTTTTAATTTCATCTTATTTTTAACCCATAATGGAATTTCTTCTCTTAACTCAAACCAGACCGCAAATCCTAGACCTCCTAAAATAATCAATGACATAACGACAACATTAATCAAAGGGTCAGAAACATAAGGTCCTAAATTGGTTGTCGCAAAATTATCCAAACCAGCATTACAGAAAGCAGAAACTGATAAAAAAATCGAATTAAATATTCCTTGACCCAATCCATATTCGGGAATAAAACGAAAGCTAATCAATAAAGCTCCAATAAATTGAAAAAACAATGTATACTTTATAATATTCTTTAAAAAACTAGGTATATCTTTTAAATTATCTTTGTTTAATGCATCTTGTATCAATCTTTTTTCTGATTGAAACAAATGGCCTTTGGATACAGTGATCGCAAAGGCAATAAGAGACATCACTCCAAGTCCTCCTATTTCCATCAAAATGATTATTATGATATGCCCCCAAATATTATATTGCACGTACATGGATGCAGGAACAAGCCCTGTAACGCATACTGAAGTAGTTGCCATAAATAAACTATCAATAAAACTAAGTTGAGTGTTTGCCTTATCTGTAAATGGCATCCACAGTGTAATTGCTCCTGTCATAATAATGATAAAGAAGCTTAAAGTAAGTACCCTGGTTGTCCCCATTTTTTTTAGTATCTTACGTCGTAGACTTAAATCATTTTTCATGATTATACGCCTTCTTTCTAAAACAAATTTATTTTAGCATTCTTAACTAGAAATGCAAGTTGCTTAACCATTTCTTAACAAAAATTTTAGTTTTACATTTTACCTTATATATGATATTATTAATCAATGTTTGAAAATTAAACAATGAAGGGAGAAACCATGCGATTTAATGAATTAAACTTAACTTCTGATGTACTTAGAGCCATTGATGATTGTGGGTATACAGAAGCGACATATATACAAAAGGCTTGTATCCCCGTTGTATTATCAGGTGGCGATGTCATCGGACAGAGTCAGACAGGAACAGGAAAAACTGCGGCTTTCGGAATACCACTGGTTCAGTTACTAGAACCTAGTGATTCGAAGCGACCAAAGGCATTGATCATGAGTCCAACTCGTGAATTAGCTTTACAAGTTTGTGAAGAGATTAGAAAATTTGCAAAATATAAAGAAGGATTAAGAACAGTATGTATCTACGGAGGTACACCCATCAACAAACAAATATTAGACCTTAAAAAAGGTGCTGATATTGTGGTTGGAACTCCAGGAAGAATTATGGATCATATTGAAAGAAAAACTCTACGTTTCAATGAATGTTCAATCTTAGTTTTAGATGAAGCAGATGAAATGTTAAATATGGGATTCAGAGAAGATATTGAAAAAGTAATTTCTTACTTACCAGAAGAAAGACAAACGATTCTTTTCTCTGCGACAATGCCAAAACCTATTTTAGATATTACACATGAATATCAAAAAAATCCTGTACATATTAAGAATCCAGAAGCTCAAATGACTTCAAATACGATTCAACAAGTAGTCTATGAATGTAATCAGTCTGACAAAAAGCTTGTACTAATGCAACTTATGCAACTCCTTAATCCAGGACTTGCGATGGTATTTTGTAATACCAAGAAAATGGTTGATGATCTAGTAGGCGAACTTGTAGCTAAAGGATACCCTGCTGCAGGACTTCATGGCGATATGAAACAGGAAATGCGTTCCATAGTCATGGAAAAATTTAAGGCAAGAAAAATCACGATGTTAGTAGCTACTGATGTCGCAGCCCGTGGTATTGACGTTGACAACATGGATGTCGTATTCAACTTTGATTTTCCACAAGAAAATGAATATTATGTTCATCGAATCGGTAGAACTGGTCGTGCAGGAAAAGAAGGTTTAGCTGTAACTTTGATTACAAATAGACAACGATATAAAATCAGAGATTTAGAAAGATTAACTAAATCTAAAATTGAAACCCGTGATCTACCTTCCAAACACGAAATGAAACAACTTCAAATCCAACATGCGAAATCAAAATTAATGGATGATCTAAATAAAGAAATTCCTGAAGAAGTAAAACAGATCGTTCAAGAAGTATTGAACGAAGGATATAGTTATAAAGATGTTGCTGAAGCTTTAGTATTTAAAATGATTGGGAAAGAAGTTTTCCAAGTTGCGGCAAAACCAAAACGTTCTGATAGTTTAAGAGCTCAAAACAAACGAATGACAATGTTGACACTTGATGTCGGTAAACGTCAGGAAGTTGCTGCAGCACACATTGTTAGTGCAATCGCAGAAGCTAGCGGTATTGCTGGAAAAGATATTGGCAAAATTCAAATTGAAGAAAAAACTACTTCAGTTGAAATTCCTGCTGAATTTGATCAATTGATCTTAGATTCTTTGACAAACACGACTATTAGAGGATTTGTAGTACATCCAAATTTAACTGGTGAAAGCTCTAAATCCAATCGAAGAGGCGGAAGAGATTCCGAAACTTACTCTCGTGCTGAAAGATCAAGCCGACCTGATCGACCTCGTGAACGTCGTCATGAAGAAAACAAAAAAGCTGATTCAAGACGTAAAAGTGATGAAGGTTCATCACGTAAAGAAAACAAATCAAGAAATTTTGATAAAAAGCCACGAGAAGATAGAAAACGTCATCGCTAACTAACGAAGTTGCCTTACAATTTATAAAAGGCAACTTTTTTTAATGATTCTTTGGTTAAGTATCACATCCATATATTCCCAATCGAGTTGTATATAACCGATTTTCCCATTTGGAAGCTCAATTCTACCCCAATAAAAACCATCGCTTGCTTTTTCATTACTAATTTCTATTAGTGGGAACTTATCATTAAGCTTCGCTCGATAAATGAAGGCTCCAGTAATCGCTTTATCACGAATACCATACCAACCAACTTGCATTACTTTATTGATAGTTAGATACATCACTGAATCCATTGTTAAATCATTCTTTTTATCTGCATATACTTCTGTAAACTTTTCATGCCTAGTCAATATTGAAATCAATGATCGAATCTGTCCATCAATTTTATATGTAAAATGCACATGTGAATTATCAGTTTCACGAAAAACGCCTTTATCAGAGACTGTTGCGATAGGTTGACCACGTACTACAATATCCCCTTTTTTTACTAACTGATCAATACAATGTGTTATTCTTAATTGATGTGATCGTTTCATTTCATCAACACCTTCAAATACAATTGTATTTGTAATTGTTTCAACTACTCCTAGACACTTCATTGAATGAAATGGCATAAGAACTCGATATGTATTTTTTGAGTGTTTATTCATATCAGGCTTCAGTGCAACAACATCATCTCCATTATGAAAAATTGTTTTTCCATATAATAAATCATAACTTTGTACTCCAAAACAAGTAAGATGCGGATAATAATTACGATGAACTGTATAATTGAGTCTAATTCTATTTGAAACATCAAAAATTGGATAAATCAATTCATCACAAATTAACTTACCGGAAATTATTTTCAACACAATATCACAACCTTTTTAATTATTTTCATCTTATTCTAAATTATAACCAATGTCAATCAACATAAATTGCTTATAGACTTTAAAATTACTTTGATGATTATAATGCTATTTAACAGTTTTATTTTACATCAATATTTGATAAGATATTCTTTGAGGAAATCAAAATGAAACATATATTTATTATAAATCCTACATCTGGACACGGTTCAGCAAAAAATGCTGTTCCTTTTATTGAAGAAATCTGTCAAAACCAAAATTTAGACTTTGAACTAATATTCACCCAATATCCAGGACATGCCAGAGAAATCGCTAATGACTATACAATAGCCGATGATGTATGTCTTTATTCAGTTGGTGGTGATGGTACCGCTTATGAAATACTAAATGGAATCAATGACAAAGTTTGTATGTCGATTATTCCATGTGGCACAGGCAATGATTTCTATCGCATGATCGGATCACAAGCGAAATCGATTAAAGAAAGAGTCCAGGAAGCTATTGATGGAAAAGTAGTTGAAGTAGATTATGGAGTTAGTAACATTAGTCGTTTCTTGAACTGCACAACAGTTGGTTTTGATGCTGAAATCAATCATATGGTCAATGGTACGATGAAAAAAACGTTCCTGCCATCCAAAATGATGTATCCTGCAGCCGTAGTAGCGAAATTGACAAATCCGCCAAGAAAAAAAATCACCATCGAAATTGATGGTGAGGTATTTGAAAAAGAAGTGCTTCTGTTTGCGATAATGAATGGCCGTCATTATGGTGGAGGATTTACCCCAACGCCACAGGCCGATATCCAAGATGGTTATTTTGATATTTGCATGGTTGAACCCATGCCAAGAAGAAGGATCATCCCCCTTTTACCAAAATACATTAAAGGAACACATACAGAATTAAAAGAATGTATGATGTTAAAAGGAAAAAGAATCAAGATCACCTCAAATGAACCTTTGGTCATGCAGTCAGATGGTGAAGACTTTACCATCAAATCAATTACTTTTGATTTAATGAGACACGGTCTTAAATTAAAAGTTCCTCAATCTTCAAAACTAAATAAATAGGGAATAGCATTCAAGCTAATCCCTATTTTCTTAATATTCAACATAATCATTTAAGTCTGGGAACTCAATAACTGTTTTATTAACGTTTTTAAATACGCAATCCATGTCATATTTTATCTTCATACTGTTTTCATCATCAGAAAACACAATATCAAATGCCATTTTTTGCCCGTTAATTACACCTTTTTTATCAAAACTGATCTGGCATGATACATTTTCAACAATAATATTACCATCTGCACCAAGATCTTGAATACTATTACCCATAGCCTCATTGATTATATCTGTTAATACAGAATCATCAACATCGTAAGTGATTGTGTATACATCATTTTCAAATTTCGATTCGAGATTACTTATAAAATCAACTTCAATCATGTCTACCGATGCTTTATCTTCATATTGTGAACTAACTTCATCAGTCATAACTGTTTTAATTTTCATACCCATTAAATCCATGTATATGTATCCATCAATTACATATATTTGAAAACTTTCATCTTCAACATTCATCGACATACTCATCTTATAATCAGGCTTATTCATTTCAACCTTTATATTTGTAGAAGTATCATAAGCTATTGATTCCTCTCCATAAATCATGTCAATAGCTATGTCCATATCCATTTCCATACTGGTAATATTTTGCGTATTGTCCATAACAATTTTATATTGTTCATCTGGAGTTTTATTAGCCAGAGAATCGTTTGAACCACATCCTACAAGTAAAACTAAAGCGAACAATAAAGTTATAATTTTTTTCATATTCTTTCTCCTCATATAAACATTATATTACAATAAGCTCTTTTTTGCAATTATTTGTGAATTACTTAACATTATCGGTTATATTTAGAGAGTTGTGAATATTTGTATTTATTAATCTAATATAAATTTAAAAAAGACTGTTTCTATCCATTATAGAATACAAGCCTTTCTTTAAAGCAAAATTTGATTACTAAGAAAAATACACAAGTGGGTCAAGTAATGGTAGCTCAGGATTTAATGCTTTTGCGACCAGTACGATGACTTCCTGGCCAGTTTCATCTTCTTGAAGATGTGCCTGACCTGTAACAGTGAGCCACATTCCTTTTTTAAGTTCTTCTAATTTAACACCACTGACGACGATACCTAATTTTGAAGTATCATCTGCACAACACACCATAGCATCTCTTGCCAATAAAAATGAGTGTTTTGCATTAGGAACATCATCTGCATATTGTGCCTTTATTTTTAATACTTTGTCTTTATATTTACGTGGATGTTCCAAAGCATCCATATACCATAAACCATAATCTTCATCCTTGATTTCAACAATATCTGCATTAAGATCAAAAGGCATATCTTCTTCTTTTAAATCAATTAGGTATCCATCCATATTTTCATATACGATTTGACATCTCGGATTTACCGCTTTGATGTTTGAACGCAAATAACTTAATTGGATATCATCACTACATCGATTGAAAATTACAACTTGAGAATATTGTACTTGTTGAAAAATCATAGAACGCATATTGTTGACAAATAACTGAAAAGTAGATGCATTGACTGTTGTCAAAAATTGAGCTAATACCCAATTATCTGGAAATCGAGTTTGTAAAAACTCATCAACATTCCACATTCCATTAAATTCAATAAACAATCTATCAGGATTGTATAATGTTTCTAAATTCAATAAATTCTCAAAGGTTAATAATTCTTTTGTAGGATATATTGCAACAGAATTAGTTTTCTTTAAAAATGCTTCATCATATTCTTCGATTCCTTCTTCAAAACAAATAATTAATGTTTTTTCATCTTCTTCATTAAATTCTGGATCTAATAAAGTTTCTTTGATCAATTTTGATTTTCCACTTTCAAGAAAACCAGTAAACATATAAATTGGTAAGTCTTTCATATTATACTCCAAACAGTTCAGCAATCGCTTCTTCATTTATTTTTGATCCGATAACACACAGACGTCCAATGACTGATGGTTGACCAAAACGAATATCAATTTCTTCGGGAACAAAATCAAAGTAAATCCATTCATTATCTACACTTGCAACAATTCCTTTTGCACGTAACACAACACCATATTTTTCAGAGTTATTTAATTCATTAAGAATACACTCAATTCTTTCCTTAGTATAGCTATGTACTGTTTCCTTACCCCAACTAGTAAATACTTCATCTGCATGATGGTGTTCGTGATGCTCATGTCCGCAACAACATTCTTCTCCATGTTCATGATGGTGTTCATGATGGTCATGTCCGCAACTGCACTCTTCATGTTCATGATGGTGTTCGTGATGTTCATGTCCGCAACTACATTCTTCATGTTCATGATGGTGTTCATGATGGTCATGTCCGCAACTACATTCTTCATGTTCATGGTGATGTTCTTGATGTTCATGTCCGCAACTACATTCTTCATGCTCATGATGGTGGTGGTGCATTTCATGACTTAATTCTTCCATCATATTCTGCATGACATTGTGATCTGCTTCCATAACTTGTAATAATTCTTTTGAGTTCATTTGATCAAAAGGAGTTGTAATAATTGTGGCTTTTTCGTTATGTTCACGGATCATATTTAAAACTTCTTCAAGTTTTGCTTCATCCATTTTATCAGTACGACTTACTACAATCGTTTGTGCATGTGCGATTTGATCTGCGAAAAATTCCGCAAAATTTTTCATATACATTTTATACTTAGTCCCATCTACCACTGTAGTTGAACAATTAAGTTCCAAATGTTCATCATTTAAATTTGCTACTGCTTCTTTAATTTCAGATAATTTACCAACGCCTGAAGGCTCTATTATAATACGGTCAGGATTAAATTGTTCCTGAACCTTTTTGAGTGCTTCGCTAAAATCTCCTACTAAACTACAACAAATGCATCCAGAATTCATTTCAGTAACCTGAATCCCAGCATCTTGTAAGAAGCCACCATCGATTCCAATTTCTCCAAATTCATTTTCAATTAAAACAATTTTCTCATCTTGAAAAGCTTCTTTTAACATTTTTTTAATTAGGGTTGTTTTTCCAGCTCCTAAAAAACCTGAAATAATATCTACTTTAGTCATAATGTTCCTTCTTTCTAAATTTCAAAAACTTGATTTTCAGTTGTAATTTCAGCGATTTTGTTAAACCATTTTGCACAATCATGGCTAACCGCTTTATTTATAATACTATAGTCTTTCCACATATGCATTGGAAATACTACTTTTGCATCAATGATCTCATTAAAGATTACCATTCCTCTTGTCGCAAACTCATCTAAACGGGGATCAAGTGGAACAAAGGCAAGATCAAATTGTAAAGAACGTATTAGATTCAACTGTTCTCGATAATCTTCTTCCATTTTGATGTTGTCCAAGTTTTCTTGTTCATTTAATGGAGTCCACATCCATGCATTTAGATCACCTGCATGATAGATGCGTTTTCCATCAACTTCAACTACAAAGGCAACGCCAATATCATTTGACTTCAAGGTTGTAATCTTCAACCCCTCAAATTCAACGTCTATATTTGGTTTTACAGAACATGATTTTTCTTTTGGA
This sequence comes from Holdemania sp., assembly GCA_031551965.1. GTDB lineage: Bacteria > Bacillota_I > Bacilli_A > Erysipelotrichales > Erysipelotrichaceae > CALVGQ01. The sequence continues at coordinate 217,376 of JAVBMW010000009.1, forward strand.
TAATGCCAAATATCACTCGATAACACATAACTTGCGACTTCTTTAAAATCATATATCGCTTGATTGTAATGATCATGGTGATGATGTGACACAAAAAAAATTAATTTTTTTTCTTTATTAAGTTTGGGCAACGAGCCCTCAAAATAATCAAAAATCAAATTAAAGTTTTCAGTTTCAACCACAAAACAACTATGTGCAACATAAACAACTTTCATTTTAATATCACCAATTAACATTATAAAACAAAAATCATTTTCTTAATACTATTTTGCATAATTTTCCATTCAAAAAACTCCTCTAGCTAGAGGAGAAAGAATCAACAGTCAAAATAATTTATCTTTTTGGCTGCTTGATATTACACGTATAATAGTTACGCGTCTTTTTTTGTTATCTACATTATAGATAACAAGATATTTTTTTAATGGCATAATACGAATATTTTTAAAATGCATAAGTCTTTTCTCAAATGCCTGAAATCGTTCTGGCATAAATGATAGTCGATCTACATAACTTTCCACATCACTTAAAAATGATAATGCTTTTTCATCTGATACTTCGTACTTCAGATACTTACCAATAGTCTTAATATCTTTTTTTGCTTGACTTGAAAACTTTACTACAAAACTCAAAAGCCAAGTTCTTTACGAATTCTCTCCATTGCTTCTTTTGCATCTACTACTCGACCGGCTTCCATATCATCAATTCCTTTTTGAATCTCTGCCGCTCTTTCCTCATCTGTTAATTTAGACCAATCTAATGGAACTTTTAATTCAAATGGAATTCCTCTTTGCATCACGATTTGGTTATAGAACATATTGATCGCATTGGATACTGGAATCCCTAATGATGCTAAAATACTTTCTGCCTCCTCTTTTAATTGTGGTTCAATTCTTACAAATAAATTTGCAGTTTTCATTGCCATTGTAAAACTCTCTTTCTAACTATTATAATATTAACTTCTTGCCTTTATTTTATACCTATGTATTTCTTTTTGCAATACATTTGATATACAAAGTCAAAAAAAGCTTATAATTCAAAATCATAAGCTCTTCGTTACCATTTTAGTAATTTTTTGGTTCTACTTGGAAGTAAGCTTTTGCGTGAGCACATACCGGGCAAACTTCAGGAGCATCAGTTCCAACATGCAAATGACCACAGTTGCGACATTCCCAAATTACTGTTTCTTCTTTAGTAAAGACTTTATTTTCTTCAATGTTTTGAAGTAATGCTAAATAACGTTCTTCATGACGTTTTTCGATAGCGGCAACACCTTCCATCGTTTTAGCAATGGATTCAAACCCTTCTTCTCTTGCTTCTTTTGCCATACGATCATACATATTAGTCCATTCAAAATTTTCACCATTAGCAGCATCTTTTAAATTTTCAACTGTTGTAGGAACTCCATTATGTAATAATTTGTACCAAAGTTCAGCATGTTCTTTTTCATTTGCTGCAGTTTCAGTAAAGAATGCAGAGATTTGTTCATAACCTTCTTTTTTAGCTTTAGAAGCATAGAAAGTATATTTGTTACGAGCCATACTTTCACCTGCAAATGCTTCAAGTAGATTTTGTTCAGTTTTTGTACCTTTTAAATTCATAAATTATTCTCCTTTTATCCTTAAGCAACATAAAATATCATCATATTCATAAATAATCTGTTGCCTCATGGCCAATTAATTGATTGTTAGAATGACCTAATGATATAAAAAGCGTGGTATCCTAAGCTATTCTTATCTTACCACACTTTGTTTAAAATATTGTAGAATACGCTCAGAAATTAATCTATTTTTCGCTTTAATTCAAAATAGAATGTTGATCCCTCGTTAATTTGCGAAATAACACCATATTCAACTTGATGCAACAATAAGATTTCTTTCGCAATTGATAATCCAATTCCAGAACCTGTTTCACTTCTTACATGTTGTTTATCGATTTTATAGTACCGATCCCATACATAATCGAGTTGTTTCGGATCAATACCTTGTCCAAAATCCTGAACTTCGATTCGTACAAATTTATCTTTACATATTTGTCTTAGAACGATTTTTTCACCTTGTGAACCATAATGAATTGCGTTGTTGATAAAGTTATCTAATACTTGTTGAATTCGAGCTTCATCACCGACTACTTCAACATCTTCATTAACCACTAGTTCAAGTGTTAAGTTATCCGGTAATGTTTTTTGATAACGAAGTAGCGTCTTGTTCAATAGTGAAGTAATATTAAATACTTCTTCATTCAAAGTAATTTTATGCTCTTGTAGTTTGCTTAAATCAAGTAAATCATTAACAAGTCTAGTTAAACGATTGCATTCATCTACGATAACTTGAGCATTTTCTGCGGTATTTTCATTAGGAATATCGCGCATCAACTCTCCATATCCACCTATCATCGTTAATGGTGTTCTTAAATCATGAGAAACATTTGCGATCAAATCTCTTCTTAACTGATCCACTTCTTTTAATTTATTGGATGCATAATTCATTGTATCATTCAACTCATTGATTTCTCTAAATCCACTTGCCTTGAATGTAACATCATAATTTCCTAACGCTAAAGCTTTAGCACCTTCACTAATCTTTTCAAGTGGTTTTACAATTTTAGATGTCATTAATGCAGATAAAATAATCGCCATCCCAACCAAAATCATTCCTATATAAACAAGTTGTGATTGAAGTGTAGAAACCGTTGCATTTACAGGTGTCATTTTCGTACTGATTAATATAATCGCAAATTCACCATCAACTTTTTTTATAAAATTAACGCTAATCAAATCATAATTGCCTTCAGACTGTAAACGTGTAACTTTTCCAATACCTGGCACATTTAAGCTTGCCTTTGATCGTACTTTATCTGTAAAGCTGCCATTGTTTTCAATCGCTTTATTAAAATATTCAAAGAATGTCAATTGATCACTGACAATATCTTCTAAGATATTACAACCAAAATTGTCAGTTCTCAAAGCATTTCCTTTAATATCCGCAACCAAAATACAAGCATCATTATTCATCGATTGAGTTTGCATAATGGAATACAAATTATCTTCATCATTAATATTTAATTTAACTGTTTCTGCAATATTTTTGATTTGTGTTCTTTTGGCATTTTCGTAAAACATATCCAAAAACATTGTCTGGAAAATCCACAACAACAAAAATAAACCTACTGAAAAACATAATATATAGATTAATAATTTTACTCTTAAGCTCATTTTATTTTTCAAAACGATAACCTACTCCCCTAAGCGTTACAATGTATTGTGCATATTCCTTTAATGATTGTCTCAATAGTTTGATATGGGTATCCAATGTACGATCATCACCAAAAAAATCATATCCCCATACATTGGATAATAATTTTTCTCTAGTCAAAGCAATTCCTCTATTCTTTACCAAATAATACAACAACTCATATTCTTTTGGAGAAAGGTTTATCACTTCATCCCGAATCGTTACAATGCGGGCAGTGTAATCTATTTTAAGTTCATTGAGTACAAATTCATCCACTTCATTTTGTTGATTCATCCGTTTCATAATGGCATGAATTCTCATCATCAATTCTTTGCTAGAAAATGGTTTCACAACATAGTCATCAATACCGAGTTCAAATCCATGGATTTTATCATATTCTTCACCCAAAGCTGAAAGCAAGATAATAGGTGTTCGTTTTTCTTTTCTGATTTCTTTAGCCGCAGAAAAACCATCAAGAAGGGGCATCATGATATCCATCACAATACAGTCATAATCATTTTTCATGACTAAATCTACTGCTTCTTGTCCATTTTGAGCTTCATCGCATTGGAAACCTTCATAATTAGCGTACTTACGAATCATTTCTCGTATTTTGATTTCATCATCAACTATTAATATTTTCGCCATATAATCACCTACTATAATTTTAGTTTAGCTTGTCGATGTGAACAACATGTGAACTAAATTAATATTTTTTCAAGTATTTTATCTAAATTTGAAGTAAAAGGCATTGCCTCAATATTTCCAGCATCACAAAGTGCTGCAAGCTGTGGATCGATCGGTAATTTCGCCAATACTTCCAATCCATATTTCATTGCGATCTCATCTGCATGACTTGGTCCAAAAACCTCAATTTTTTTATGACAATCTTCACATTCAAGATAGCTCATATTTTCTACTAGTCCTAAAACTGGAATATTCATCATTGTTGCCATATTGAGTGCTTTCTCTACGATCATTCCTACTAGTTCCTGAGGTGTTGTGACCATGATAATGCCATCAAGGGGGATAGATTGAAATACTGTTAAGGCAACATCTCCTGTACCAGGGGGCATGTCAACATACAAAACATCGATATCATTCCACACAACATCGCTATAAAATTGTTTAACCATTCCTGCAAGCACAGGTCCTCTGAATAACACTGGTTTAGTTGGATCTTCCAACATCATATTGCTTGACATGATTTGTATTCCTGTTTCAGTATAAGCAGGTAGTATTCCATCTTCATTACCATATGCAGGTGTGTTGATTCCAAATACTTTCGCAATACTTGGACCGACAATGTCAGAGTCTAAAACCCCTGCCTGCAAGCCATTTCTTTGTGTTTCAACCGCAAGCATACTGGTTACAATACTTTTACCAACTCCACCCTTACCACTTATAACACCAATTACTTTTTTAATGTTGCTTTTGGGATTCTTTTCAATCAATAGTGATTCCTCTTTTCGATCACTGCAACTTTGATTACAACTACTGCAATTTTGATTACAACTAGACATTTTTATACCTACCTTTACACACCAATTATAAAACTTGAAAATACTTAATACAATAATAACACTTAAATTATCACTCAAAAAAAGAGAAGAACTAGTCCTCTCTTGTTTGAATAATCATTAATCCATTTGAATCAAGTTGTTTAGTTAAAGAATCATGAATCAGTTCTTGAATGACAATTTCCGCAACATATTGAACGATACGGGTGTTTGACACTTTTAAAACCGTAAAATACAGAATAGCCGTTTAAATACGGTTTTTTTATGTCAAATTATTCATTTTAGTATTGCGTAAATATACGTAAATATGTTATAATATATATGTATATAAGGCGGTATTTTAT
>JAVBMW010000034.1:0-22626 GCA_031551965.1 Holdemania sp.
CACAATTCGAAAAGGATTTATTAGAATTTACAGGATATTCTTACGAAGAATTAGATTTAGACCCATATAAACAAAAATCAAAACCAAGTAACCAATTTAGTATTCGTATGAACAATGAGAATTTTAATGAAAGCATTATTACAAAAACAACAATAATAAAATCTTTTGATTATATGAATAGAGCAGCAAAAGAGGATATATATGAATTTGTGGTGCTTACAAATGAAAATGATCAATCTTTTATCCAAACAACCTTAGAAAAGAACGGATATTGGGTTGAAATTAGATATCCAGACAAAAAAATATATGCACAAAAAACGATGGCGTTGGAAGAAGCACTAAAAAATTTTAATGATTTTATAGATGGAAAACCCATAAATTTGGAAGGCTTTACTGACATCTCTCATAATTTAAAACTATAATTTAAATTGTTTCTAAATTTTCACAACCCCGAGAATACTTGACCTCGGGGTTAATCCTGTATTTATAATATTATAGATTCCTAAGCAATATCATCCAAAATTACTACCACAACCAAAAGAAATCAAAGAGATATCACAACGATCACTTATATCAATGATCTCACAAATGAGTACACTCAAGTATTAAGTCAGATCCAAGATGATGAAGTAAAGAACTATACATATGGACTCACAAGGATCGCGTCAAGTAAAGATCAATATCTCTATGATGGACAAGGAAATGTAACAGGATTACTGAATGCAAATTGCATTTCTGGATTTCCTTAAATTAAATTATATAAATATGATATTATATGTATACATCAAAAGTGGTGAGGATAAAAAATGGATCGATATGTCGCATTACTAAGAGGAATCAATGTAAGTGGAAAAAATAAGATAACTATGTCGGCATTAAAAAATGAGTTTGAAAAACTTGGATATAAAGATATAGTAACTTATCTTAATAGTGGTAACATAATTTTTTCAAGTGAAAAAAATGATATAAGTAGTCTTATTGCGGAAATTGAGAAAATGATAAAAGAAGTTTTTGATTTAGAGATACCCATTTTTCTTGTTATACAAGAAGAATTAAAAGAGTTATTGAAGGTTGTTCCAGAATGGTGGGGAAATGAGGATAAGGATATTTATGATAATCTTATATTTATGATGCCTACGCTTTCTTATGAGACACTACATGAAGAACTTGGTGATCCAAAGGATCAATATGAGAAGATCCATAATTACAAGAATGTCGTTTTTTGGTCATTTATTAGAAAAGATTACCAAAAGACCAACTGGTGGTCAAAGACAGCGAAATCTAATATCAGTGATAAGATCACAATTAGAACTGCAAATACTATAAGAAAAATTGTAGAGATGTAAAACATGAATTTTGATAAACAAGAATAAGTTGTTGAGGAAAACTAATGAAAAAAACACTAATAATTGGATCAACAGTATTAGATATGATCGTTAAGATCGATAAAATACCCTATGCAAAAGAAGATGTACATACACACTCTATGGATGTTAGTTTAGGTGGTATGGCATTTAATGTTTATAGTATTCATGATCATTTTCAGATTCCAACAATTCTTTGTTGTGCAGCTGGAGAAGGTTTTTTTGCCGATTCTGTTGTAAAACTGATGAAAGAACATGGTGCTGAACCATTTGTCCGAATCAATGGAAAAGATAATGGATGCTGTTTATGTTTGGTGGAATCATCTGGAGAAAGAACGTTCATAAGCAATCATGGTGCTGAATATAAATTTGATAAAGAATGGCTTAAAGATTTATCAGATGATGAATTTGATATGATCTATGTCAGCGGACTTGAAGTAGAAGAACCAACGGGTGAAAACTTGATTGAATATCTTGAAGAACATAGACATGCAAAAATATTTTTTGCACCTGGTCCACGAATCAATAAAATAGAAGAAAACAAGCTAAACCGTATCTTTAAACTTAAACCAATCGTCCATTTAAACGATCAAGAAGTTATAGAATACACGAAACTTGAAAATATAAAAGAGGCAGCTTTGTCGTTGCATAATTTGACTCATAATGATGTAGTTGTAACCTGTGGAAGTCAAGGAGCTTTGATTGTAGAAAATAAAGAATGTACTTTCATTGAAACTGAAAAAGTTGATCCAGTGGATACGATTGGTGCAGGAGACAGTCATGTTGCTACGATCATGGCCATGATAAAAAAAGGATCTAGTTTAAAAGAAGCAGTTGTGATTGCCAACAAGGTATCCGCACAAGTTGTACAGACCAAAGGAGCTATATTATCGAAGGAAGATTTTAACAAAGTAAAATTTTAAAACAAAGACACTTGATTATAAGTTTTCAAATCAAGTGTCTTTTTCCATTAATTTTATTTTAATTTAATTGGCATCAATAAATCCATCTGTGTATCTTCAGGTTCTGTGTTTTCCAAATAAATATGATTAATATAATTGAGATGTTCATCCAATAATCCACACATATGCTCTTGGTCTTGCATATCGCCTGCAAACTCATACTTGTCACTAGATAATACCCATTTAAATAAATCATCCCATTCATTAAAGTTTCCAAAGGCGATCATATGAGCGGCGTAAAGTCCTCCTTCAAAATATTTTTTTTCAAGGGGAGCTTCAACTTCCAATTCATCAGGAATGGTAACCCAAGATTCATAACCATGAAATCCTGTTTCATCTACAGGGTTAGGATGATTAAATCCATAGTGACGTAAATCGGGTTTGATCTTATCCAGTTTGTTTTTTCTTACAAATTCATCGATCATCCAATTTGATCTCATCTCAGGATCATCACCGACAAAATGGGCAGCAGCTACAGTCGATGCAGGCAAATAAATAATACGCACATCGTTTAGTTTTGATAATTGTTCATTAGCTAGAGTTAAATCTGACATCTTTTTTTCCTCCTTTTGGTTGAGAGAAGGAAAAGATACAATGTTTACTATTTCTTGCAACATTTCGTCTTTAATCAATAAATGATCTAATGAAAGTGAAGTAGCATTTTGTAACTGAACTACAAAATCACTTAATATTGACTTAATTGTAGATAATGATGATACTTCAACATCAATTTCATTAATACTGTTTTCAAATATTTTGATCGTTTCAACTGCGTTTTGATTTAAAACAATCTGTTTGATTTGCTTTAAAGGTATTCGCAGCTTACGAAGCAGAAGAATTTGATGTAAATGATTTAGTGAATCACTATTATACATTCGATAAGCATATCCTTCTTGTTTAAAACTTTCAATTAAACCGAGCTGTTCATAATATCGAAGTGTACGAGTTGAAATGCCATAATCTTTAGATACTTGAGAAATAGTCATTGATTTCATTGCCAAAACCTTCTTTCATAAACAAAGGATAAACTGTGACACGACGTCAAAGTCAACTATAAATCAAGATTTTCATAGTATTTCAATGAAAGTTTATAAGAAAACAAAATGCAACAAACATAAACGATAGCTAATCCTATTATTAGGAGAGTTACGTTGTTATAAATGAAGGTGATGATATTGATACTTATCGAACTGTCTGGATTATTTAATAAACCCGCAATCAATACAACAGCTAAAGGCCAAGTTAAAAGTGGTAAGTTAGCGTAAAGCTTTGCTTTGGTATAACCTAATTTAAAAAATAAAGGTATTTGTACAGCTTGAGTTAAACTAAACATGATAAAGAAAATAAGAATATAAAGTAAATTTTCCATTAGCACAAAGTCATTTTTAAAAATTATAGAAAAGGTGAAACTAAGGAATAATCCTAAAAGAGCACCAACAATATCCACAATCAAGGCAAAGATGTATCTGCCAGAAACGACAGTATTACGATTAATAGATAAAATTGAGTAAAGCATATCAATACTGTTTGACTCTCCTACTGCAAAAGGATAAGAAACATAAACTGCTGAGAAAACCATAACCATGCTCATTGCACTTGATGAACCGGTCATCGACATGACGGCAGCAGCAACGCTTAAAATAATCAGGTTTTTAATTGTTAAATAAGGTTTTATTGTTAAAATGTCTAGTTTTACAAAAGAAATAAGTTTATTCATGATTTGCCCCCTTATTCATAAAGACAATGATTTCTTCAAGTGTAATTTTTTCCGTTAATATTGCTTTTGACAGGAAATCACTATATTTAACATCGATCATGCCTTCAAACCCATTTGCATATTGACGAAGGCCAATAATATATTTTTTAAGATCTTCTGACAGATCTTCTAAACCGCCTTTTACTAAACAATATCTTTCCAATAAATCCTCTTTTAAACCTGAATAAATAATTTTTCCGTTTAAGATAAAAGTAATATAGTCAGCGATTTTTTCTAGATCAGAAGTAATGTGCGTAGAGAAAAGTACACTGCGGGTTTCATCAGATACATATTCAGATAAGATATCGCACAACTCATCACGGGCTACAGGATCTAGTCCACTTGTAGGTTCATCCAAAATGAGTAGTTTAGCGTTATGAGATAAGGCAACAGCCAACATAAGTTTGACATTCATACCTCTGGATAATTCTTTTACTTTTTTGGTGCGATCTAAATTGAAACGAGTTAAGTATTCAATAAATAATTGAGAACTCCATTTGGAGTAGAACATCGATACTGCTTTTTCTACATCATTGATCGTCCAGTCTTTGACAAATAATTGATTATCTGTGACAACACCGATCTCATTGTTGATAAGAGAACGATCTATCATATTGGTATCATTAAAGAATGTTATTTTTCCTGCGTCAATATTGATTGCGTTAAGAATACTTTTGATCGTTGTGGTTTTTCCTGAACCGTTTGGTCCGATAAATCCCATAATATAGCCTGTTGGAACTTTGAAAGAAACATTGTCTAAATGAAATGTTTTATAGCTTTTATTAAGATTTTCAACTTCTAAAATATTAGTCATAATCCTCCTCCTTGGCCAATACATCAAGAATTTCTAAGACTTCAGATTTTGAAATATTACTGTTTTTCGCAATAAGTAGTATGCTACCTAATGCCTCTTCTATTTTATATAATGCGTTTTCACGGGCTAATTCAGTATTTTGTGGTAACACAAAACAACCCTTCCCTTGAACGTTGGTTACATAACCCTCATCAGCTAGATCGTTGTAAGCACGTGTTGTCGTGATCACAGAAATTTTTAGATCTTTAGCTAATTGTCGGATCGAAGGCAACATTTCATCTTCTTTTAATTCGTTGTTGAGTATGGCTTCTTTTATTTGATTTTTGATTTGTTCATAAATTGGAACTTGGGAACGATTTGATACGATAATCTTCATGCATGCACCTCACAGATATTAACATCTATATACAGTATATACACACAAATACACCGTGTCAACAAAATTATTATTGATTTAGAGAAAACTTTAACAATTCAGGAGTAACTTGTGCTATTATTAATAAGGAAAATTTGGAGGAAATGTTATGAATAAAAAACCTGTTGTCCTAGTAGTTATGGATGGTATTGGATTGTCTGATAATAAACTAGGTAATGCTGTAACAAATGCGTATACCCCTCAATTGGATGAACTTATGAACAATAATCCTTGGGCTGCAATCAAAGCTCATGGAGTTGCGGTTGGTCTTCCAAGCGATGACGATATGGGAAACTCAGAAGTTGGACACAATGCTTTAGGTTGTGGACAAGTTTATAGCCAAGGTGCGAAACTTGTGAATGAAAGTATTGATACTGGAGTGATCTATGAGTCAGAAACATGGAAAGAATTAGCAGAAAATGCTAAGGGTCATACAATGCATTTTATGGGGCTATTATCTGATGGTAATGTTCATAGTCATATCAATCATTTAAAATCAATGATCACTCAATGTAAAAAAGAAGGATTAAACCAAGTTCGTTTACATGTATTAATGGATGGACGTGATGTTCCAGCAACTTCAGGTCTTACTTACATTGATGAAATCGAAAATCACTGCAAATCATTAAATGATGATAACTTCAACTGTGTTATCGCTTCGGGTGGCGGACGTATGTATATTACAATGGACCGCTATGAAGCTAACTGGAGCATGGTTGAACGTGGATGGCATACACATGTATTAGGCGAAGGTAGACAATTTGCATCAGCGACTGAAGCAATCGAAACTTACCGTGCTGAAGTAAACTGTGATGACCAAGACTTACATGAGTTCGTTATCGTTAAAGATGGAAAACCTGTAGGAACAATTGAAGATCATGATTCAGTAGTTTTATTCAATTTCAGAGGTGACCGTGCCATTGAAATTTCAAAAGCATTCGATGAAAAAGGATTCAATGTCTTTGATCGAGTACGCGTTCCAGATGTTAAATATGCAGGTATGCTTCAATATGATGGAGACTTAAAAATCCCTAATAAATTTTTAGTTGCTCCACCAAAAATTGAAAACACAATGTCTGAATTCTTAGTAAAACAAGGCGTTAAATCCTATGCAATCAGTGAAACTCAAAAATTTGGACATGTGACTTATTTTTGGAATGGTAATCGTTCTGAAAAATTTGACGCTAGCCTTGAAACTTGGGTAGAAGTTGCTTCCGATGTAGTTCCTTTTGAACAACGTCCTTGGATGAAATCAGCTGAAGTTACAGATGAGCTTGTAAAAGCAATCGAATCTGGTGAATATGAGTTCTTACGTTGTAACTATCCAAATGGGGATATGGTTGGACATACCGGCTCATATGAATCAACAATCATTGGTGTTGAATCTGTAGATATCGCACTGAAAAGAGTGGTTGAAGCTTGTAAAAAAGCTGGGGCTGTACTTCTTGTCACTGCCGACCATGGTAACGCTGATGAAATGTATGAAAAATCAAAAGATCCTAATGCAAAACCAAAACCAAAAACTTCACATACATTAAATAAAGTTCCATTTATTATCGCTGGAGCTGATGTTGAAATCAAAGAAGGAGATTTTGGATTAAGTAATGTTGCTGCAACAGTAGTTGAATTGCTTGGATTCAATGCTCCAGAATGTTGGGATGTAAGTTTAATTAAATAATCTTATGAAGATGTAGCTGAATAATCAGTTACATCTTTTTATGTCCAAACTCTATAATTATTTACGTCCAAATCACACAATGATTTGTATCTAAACTCAGTAAACTACTTAAGTATATTTGATTAGTGTCGCGTCAGCTGTTACCTAAAATATTAAATAATATATCAAATAAGAAGTAGAAGTGATAAAATAATTGTCAAAGGGTGTGATAAAGATGTTTGGTACACTAGTAAATGGTGTTGCAGTCATGATCGGTGGTTTTTTAGGGTTACTCTTTGGAAAAAGTGTAAAAGAAGAATATCAAGTTTCTATCAATAAGGCACTCGGTGTTGCTGTATTAGTTTTAGGAATGAATGGCGTTGTATCTTCAATGATCAGCGTTAATACTGATGGAAGTCTTTCCAGTTCTGGTGAATTGTTGCTGATAGTTAGTTTAGTGCTCGGAGTATTGATTGGCGAAATATTACATATTGATGAAAGACTCAATGGTCTATCATCAAAAATCGAAAAGAAGTTTAATTTGTCTGGTTTTGCCCAAAGCTTTGTAAATGGAACTCTTATCTATTGTGTTGGAGCTATGGCAATTATTGGAGCTCTCAATGATGGATTGAGAAACGATTCTAGTGTATTACTGATTAAGAGTTTATTAGATGGAATATCTAGTATTATTTTGGCGGCAACTCTTGGTCCTGGTGTTATCTTCTCAGCGATCCCAGTTGTGATTTATCAAGGTGCAATCGCTATGCTTGCAAGATGGATCGAACCATTTTTGGTTCAAGAGCTTCTTACACAAATATGCTCAATTGGTTATTGTCTTGTCATGTGTATTGGATTTAACTTTGTCATGGACACAAAAATAAAGACAGCCAACATGTTGCCTGCCTTACTTATTCCAATAGTATTAAGCCTATTACCGATATTTTAAAATCACTATAAATTAATTGACAATATATTTATATCAACTTTGCCCAACAAGAATTAAGGAAGAAAGTGTCATCAAAATTTAGAGTGTTCATATTTATGTTCCTTAGTCTTATATAGATAGCATATCATTTGTGAAATCATCGTACACAAATCGATAATAATTTTTAATTTGTGTACGATTGCGTTCACAAATTAAAAATTGAATTTCAGTCAAAATTGTCATAACCTGCTAAATCATTTTTTGTGAGTTTAACCAAACGACAAGTGATATAACGATTACCCAAAAAAGTATTATTAACATATAATCTATTAGCTTAAGGGGATCATTTTTCCTTTTTTCTTTGATTACATATAAAAGAATCGTAAATGGACCAATTCCGATAAAAACAACCGCAAACCAAAAAGAGAAATCAATGAATTGACTCAAAATGCCTATTAATACAGGAATCACTATAAGTATTTGAAATTTAGCAATAGAATCCGTTTTGGATTTATATACAGTAATTTGATTGCTGATTTTCAGAGGGGTACAACTTTTTAATGTCTTTGTTACAAAGGGCTTATCGCCACTACTGGTCAATTTTATAATTTCGTTAATATAGTCAATATCATCATAGTACTTTTTGAAAGTATCGCTGCTAAAATAATTTTTTAATAGTTTTTCGTTATTATACTTTTGTAGAATTGTTTTTATGTCATCCAAACTTTGTTGCCTTTGAGTAGTGTGAAGTTCTTTTAAAGCAATGCTTCTTTTTCTTAAATTGAATAAATTTGGTTCATTTCTAATTAAACAGGATACATTGTTTTTGAAATCAATTATATGATCAAGTTCGATCAATTGTACGCTATTTGTACAATCAATGATATCCTGAAGATGATTATCAGGAATAGATGAACGATATTTTTCTAAGTTAATAAAAAATAAATCAGTGAAATATTCATATAAAATTGCTTTTCGAAAAGATAATGAATTATATAAATTACATAATTCATTAAAATTTTTGTTTAAAATGAGTGTTTCAATTATTTCTAATAAATCCTCTAATTCTTCGTCAATATTATTGATAACTATTTTTCAAACTTGTTTTGTGTTAAGATTTGGTGATTTAAATGATTAGAGGGAAAAAGATGCAAGTTGCGTGCATAATGCATAGCGTCGCAATATGCTTGTTGCAATATTTGAAACTGCTCTGGATTGTCTTCTGGATGACAAATAATAATTAATTGAGAATAAGCTTTCTTGATTGCCTTTATGTCTTTAGTCGGCTCGATTTTTAAAATTTTCCAGCAAGTCATTTAGTGTTCCTCGGCTTCTTTCTTCAAATTATCAATTGAAAACAGCTAAGCTCATTAGTATTAATCCTCAATTTTATTTGTAGTAAATCTAGCTTTCAAAAATCCACCAATTCCACTTCCAAAAAAGGCAAAGATAGGATAAATGATGCAATAGATATAGGCGGTTTCATTTAATTTAAAATAAATCACAGGGATAAATAATATTCCACACATGATTGGGAATAGCCATTCAAAACCATATTTCATACCTGGAAAGAATGCTAAAAGGAAACAAATTAGAGGATATGCAATCAAAAGTAAGATAATAAAAGTTCCAGTATCAAACACAATAAAAGGTAAAAATAAATAAGCTGCAATTAATAATAAGTATTTGATCATAATATTTCCCTTTCGACAATAAGTGTTTCGATTTTTTCAATAGTACATGTTCCGCTAGAAGTTTCGGTTAGTTTACTTAAAACATCATCAGTTTCTAATTGAATAAGATAGGATACTTTTTCATCATAATTCTTTTCTAAAATATCGCAGTCTTCTTTTAGTATGTAATCGAATTTACCAATCAAATCATAATTGAATGTTAAAAGATAATGAGTAACTTGTACAGTTTTTACTTTAGGTGCAAGCTGAATTGCTTCGCTGACACTTTTTGAATAGGCTCGAACAAGTCCACCAGCTCCAAGTTTGATTCCACCAAAATAACGGACAACTATAGCACAAACATAGTGGAGGTCATTGTTTCTAATTGAAGTAAGCATAGGAACTCCTGCAGTACCAGAAGGTTCGCCGTCATCACTTGTCCTTTGAACTTCATCGTTATCTCCAGTTACAAATGCTGTACAATGATGATTTGCATCAGGGTGAAGCTTTTTAATTTGCGCAATATATTCTCTAGCTTGAGACTCATCCATGACTTTTTTAAGGTAACAAATAAAAGTAGATCTTTCGATCGTAATTTCATGTTTGAATTCATCTTTTATTCTCATAATGTTCTCTCCCAAGAAAAGTATACCATACATAAATCATATTAAAAATGAATGTTCTCTTAATTTCAATACACAGAATTATACACATGATATAACTATATACATTCAAATATATACACTAATCAAATTGATGTGAGAAAACACTTTCTATTAGTGTATAACTACAAAGAAACGCTTTTTTGTGTATAAAAATGATGTTTTAGCCTATATTTAAGGGGTTTGACTGAAATATTTTGCTGTTGTATATTGTAATTGCATCAGAACAAGTGTATAAGAAAAGTGGAGGTAATCTTATGTTGTCAAATAAAGATAGAGTCTACGAAGCACTTGCTGTGTATGAAAATCAACCTAATAAGAATCAACTAGGTCTAAGCACAATTGAACTTGCAGGTAAATTGAACCTACAAAGGACAAATATCAGTGCCTTACTTAATGATCTGGTTGAGGAAGGAAAAGTTGAAAAAATAATAGGACGTCCAGTCCTTTATCGTGTCATCCAGAAAAGTGTTAATACACCCAAACTAGATGATAGTTGTTTCAATGAACTAGTGGGTAATCAAGGAAGTTTAAAAAATGCAATATCTTTGATTAAGGCTGCAGTCTTGTATCCTCAATTTAAATTCAATGTAGTTATTGTAGGAGAGTCAGGAACAGGGAAAAGCTTATTTGCAAAGATGATCCATCGTCATGCGATCGAAGTGGGTCGAATCAAAAGCGATGCACCTTATGTAAAAGTAAACTGCAAAAGCTATGTTGGCCATGAAGAAAAATTAACGAGTGATCTGTTTGAGGATAAACCAGACAATTTATTTACTCAGGCTGAGGGCGGAATGTTGTTTGTGGACTATGCTGATCTTGTTGTTGGTAAAGACCGCGAACGATTAATGCGTTTTATTGAAACACAAGAGTTGTATTTTACTAATGAAGAAACACCTGTAAAAAAGAATGTAACTGTGATTCTATGTTGTAATCAACAAGCGAATCATGATGTGGTTGAATACTATGCACAAAAAATCATGGTCTATATTAAAATTCCTTCTCTAAAGGAAAGATCTTTAGAGGAAAGACTGGAATTGATCAAACAAACCTTTATAAAAGAAGCAAGACAAGCAGATCGAAGCTTTGAAGTTCCAGCAGATATCATGCGTTGTTTGATGTTGTACGATTGCACATATAACATTCGACAACTCAGATCGGATATACGAATTGGTTGCGCTAGTGGGTTTGTAAGAACAAGAAATCAAAAGAACGGAAATACCCTTCTTGCAATGAGTGATTTCAATGATGATATTCGTAAAGGATTTCTTAACTATAAGCAACAACGAAGCGAATTAGAGGCTGTATTACCTGAAGATTATACCTTTGTCTTCGATAAGAAAAGCCAGATCGAACAAGTGGCAGCTAACTTCAATACAAAAGATAGTATCTACCAAATGATCGATCACAAAGTCAACGAGTTAAAAGAACGAGGACTTCAAGAAGAAGATATAAGCGTAATTACAACAACTCATATCCAATCGATCATTGAATCTTATCAACGTTATTTAACAAAACAAACATTGAATATTGAACAACTCTCTAAAGTTGTCGATATAAAAATTATCAACATGGTCAAAGATTTCTTGGATCAAGCCCAAATTTTATTTCAGGTAAATTATCCTCTTTCACTTTATTATGGATTATCTCTGCATATTGGAGCTTTAGTACAATCCACAAATAGAACTCAAAGACTTGGAAACAAACAGATTATGGGAATCATTTCCGAGTATCAAAAAGAATATCTGTACTGTGCACAATTCATCAACATTCTTGAATTAGAATATGGAATTTCGATTCTTATGGATGAAGCAGTGATCTTAACGATGTTTATTCTTGGAAAAGATCAACAAAAATCTGAAGCTCATCCTGTACTACTCATGTGTATGCACGGAACAGGAACCGCAACTAGTGTAGCAACGGTTATCAATACCCTAGTACAAACAGAAAATGCTCATGGATTTGATATGTCGCTAGACAGTGAACCATTACAAGTTTATCAAGATTTGAAGAATAAAGTAATTCAAATCAATCAAGGAAAAGGCGTAATTGTGATTTATGACATGGGTTCATTCAAGAATATGTTGGAAACCATCGCCAGTGAAACGAACATTGAGATACGTCCATTGTATATGCCAATAACCCTTTTAGGAATTGATGCGGCAAGAAGATGCAGCTTGGATGATGATATTGATAACGTATATCATCAATTGATTCAAAGTTTAAAAGATACAGCTCAAACACCAAATTATCGTACCCCTGCTATCGTTACTCTTTGTAATACTGGTGAAGGAGGAGCCTTGGAGTTAAAGAAATATCTTGAACAAAACTGCTTGAAAACTAGAGAAATCATTCCTCTGGCGATCAGTGATCGCAAAGAATTAGTTAATCAAGTTAAAGACATCTTAAGAACCTATAGGATTCAAAGTTTTGTAGGAACTTATGATCCAAATTTATTTGGAATACCATTCATTTCAATCACTAACATATTTGAATGTAATCCCAAAAAATTAGACAACTTACTAGATTTCAATATTTCAAATCAACAATCTGTTGATATGGAAGCAATCTATGATTACTTAGATGATTCACTGGAATTTGTCGACGTAGTAAAAGTTAAAAAGTATTTGCCTCAATTATTAGATGAACTTGAAGAAGTAAGTAATGAAGAGTTATCAAATGATCAACGATTAGGATTGTTTGTACATATTGCCTGCAGCATCAATCGTGCATTGGCAAATGAAAAAACACCAACTAATATTCAAAAAAATTCATTGATGAAAAAATATGAATCACTATTTAAAGAAATTATTCGTTGCTTTAAACCAATAGAAAAAGCATTTGGTATTATTGTCAACGATGATGAAATCGCAAATGTAATGTGCATTATTAAAAAACTATAGAAAAGGTGAATGTATGGAAAACTTTAAAGATTGTACCGACATCGCAATGGTATTGATCGCTCATTCAGGGGATGCAAGATCAATGGCATTCGGAGCACTACAAGAAGCAAAACAAGGAAACTATGATGTAGCAAAAGAGTTGATGAAAAAAGCTGAAGAAAGTTCAGTGTTAGCACATCAAGCTCAAACAGATTTATTGATTCAAGAGGCTAATGGAGAAAGAGCAGATATCAATGTATTACTGATTCATTCTCAAGACCACTTGATGACAAGTATGTTGGCAATGGAGTTGATCCAGGAGATCATTGAACTTCACCAAAATAAAGAAGACAGAAAGGAGAACTAAAAACTATGAAAATTATGTTAGTGTGTGCAGGAGGAATGTCTACTGGAATCTTAATGAAAAAGATGGAAAAGTGGGCAGTTGAAAAAGGAATCGAACTAGAAGTCAAAGCTTATGGTGTCGGTACTTATGAAGAACACTTCCAAAATTACGAAGTACTTTTAGTTGGACCACAAATTTCATATAAACTTAATGAAATCAAAAATAAAGTGAATATTCCTGTGGCTCAAATCGCTTCATTTGACTATGCAGTAGGTAATGTAGACAACATCATGAAACAAGTTGATGGACTACTTCAATAAAAACCTAAAATAAGGAGGAAAAACATATGTCTGAACAAAACAACGGGATTATGGGGAAAATCCAACAAGTAGTTTTACCTGTTGGGAATTTCTTAGCAAACCAAAAACACTTCGCGTCTATCTCAGCAGGTTTACAAGCAACTGTAGGGATCAGTATCATCTCAGCATTCATGACTGTTGCTAAAACAGTAATCATGATGTTTGCTGAAGGGGGAACACTTTCTCATATCGCAACATTTGAATGGGCAGCTTCAGTTGGAGCAATTCTTCAAGTACCATATGATATGACAATGGGACTTATGGCTGTAATTGCTGCATTCGCAATCGCATTCAACTTAGCAAAACACTACAAAATGAACCAAATGAGTACAGGTATCGTAGCTATGTTGATGTTTATTATGGTTGCTGCACCTGCAACAGCTGTAACACTTGCTGATGGATCAACAATGACTGCAATGGATTTCACATGGCTTGGAGCTACTGGGTTATTCTCTGCAATCTTGATTTCTTTACTATCAGTTGAAATCACTCATTTATGTATCAAAAAGAACTGGGTGGTTCGTATGCCAGATGTTGTACCACAATTCTTACAAGATTCTTTCACATCAATGATCCCATTATTACTTAACACTTTAGTTATCTATGGAATCAATGTATTGTTGTCAGTTACTATGGGAATTAGTATTCCAGTCTTGATTCTTATGGTTTTCGCAGCACCATTATCATTCATCGTTGGATCAATTCCAGGAATGTTTGTTATCATTATTTTCGCTTTATTATTATGGACAGTTGGGGTTCACGGTACAATGGTTGTTTATCCATTGCTTATCCCTATCATGATTCCTGCAATTATGCAAAACGCTGCATTAGTAGGTGCTGGACAAGCTCCATTATTCAATGCTAGTATGTTATTCTTTACTTGCGCATGTGCTGGAGGAACAGGAAATACATTAGGTCTTGCTTTCTTAGCTACAAAAGCTAAATCTGAACAATTAAAAGCAATCGGTAAAGTATCAGTAGTTCCAGGATTCTTTGGAGTAAATGAACCAGTTATCTTTGGTTTCCCAATTGCGTTCAACCCATTAATGGCTATTCCGTTTGTATTACAAGGATTAGTTGTTGCGCTTCTTGCTTTCCTTGCTTACCAAATTAAATTCTTGACTCCTTCATTTATTTTGATGATGGCATTAATGCCAATGGGTGTCGGTGAATTCTTAGGTACTTTAAGTTGGAAAAATGCTTTATTCTCATACTTGATGGTTCCAGTAACTGCAGTAATTTACTATCCATTCTTCAAAGCTTATGATGCACAATTATACGCTCAAGAACAAGAAGCTGCTAAAGCAGTTGAAGCTTAATTAATCAGTTAAAATTTAGGGGCGGAGTTCTTTACTCTGCCTTTATTTATAAGATAAATTATTTTTTTCAAAATATGTAAAAAGAAACTAACTCAATAAAGTTGAGCTAAAATTAAGTTGAGCAAGAATGCTTAAGGAGGTTTTATAAAATGAGTTTTCCAAAAGAGTTTTTCTGGGGTGGAGCTACGGCTGCTAACCAATGTGAAGGTGGATGGAATAAAGGTGGGCGTGGTTTAGCTGCTACTGATTTTGTCACTGCTGGATCACACACTAACCCTCGTATGATCACGATGGAAGTGAACGGGGAAGTTAAAAAGATACCCTACATGTTTGCGGTTCCACAAGGTGCAAAACCAGTAGATGTTGAAGGAGTATACTATCCAAATCGTGAAGCAATCGATTTCTATAGTCACTACAAAGAAGATATTGCCCTGTTTGCTGAAATGGGATTTAAAATGTTCAGACTATCCATTGCGTGGCCAAGAATCTTTCCAAATGGGGATGATGAAAAACCAAACCAAGAAGGACTTGATTTCTATCGCTCTGTATTTGAAGAATGTAAAAAATATAATATTGAACCACTTGTAACAATTTCACATTATGATACACCAATTAATATTGAAACAAAGTATGGTGGATGGGCAAATCGCGAAGTCATTGCAATGTTTGATCGTTACACTGAAACTATCTTTAATGAGTACAAAGGTTTAGTTAAGTACTGGTTAACATTTAATGAAATCAATGTTTCATTGATGATCACATCATTTTTACCTAAACATATGATTACGCAAGATATGTTAAACAATGCCTATCAATCATTACACAATGAGTTTGTGGCAAGTGCAAGAGCAGTAAAACGTGCTCACGAAATCGATCCTGAATACAAAGTAGGATGTATGTTGGCAGGAATGTGTAGCTATCCATTAACTTGTGATCCAAAAGATATCTTAAAGAATCAACATAATTACCAAAATGGTACTTACTATTGCGGTGATGTTATGGTACGCGGTGAGTATCCTCATTTCGCAAAACGCATCTGGAAAGAAAACAACATTACATTGAATACTGAACCACAAGACTTCATTGACCTAAAAGATGGTTGTGTAGAATTCTATACATTCAGCTACTATTCAACTTCTTGTGTGACTACTCATGAAGATGCAAAGGCAGCTGGTGGAAACTTCTCAATGGGTGCAAAGAATCCATATCTTGAATACTCTGCATGGGATTGGAGTATGGATCCAGATGGACTACGCTATTTCTTAAATGAAATGTATGGACGTTATCAAATACCAATGATGGTTACTGAAAATGGATTAGGTGCTCATGATAAAGTTGAAGAAGATGGAAGTATCCATGACGATTATCGTATTGAATATTTAAGAGGACATGTTAAGGCAATGCAAGAGGCACTGGATGATGGTGTTGATTTGATCGGTTACACTTCTTGGGGATGTATCGATTTAATTTCTGCAGGAACTGGAGAAATGGCAAAACGTTACGGATACATCTATGTTGATTGTGATGATCAAGGTAATGGAACCAAAGCACGTTCAAGAAAAGACAGTTTCTATTGGTATAAAAAATGTATCGCATCCAATGGAACTGACTTGGATTAATTGGAGGAAAAGACAATGAGTTTTCCTAAAGATTTTTTATGGGGTGCCAGTACGTCAAGCGTACAGGTTGAAGGTGCCTACAACGTTGATGGTAAAGGATTATCAAACTGGGATGTAAAAAGAATCAATCCTAAGTCTTGTTCATTCAACTGGTCAACAGATTTCTATCATCATTACAAAGAAGATATTGCTTTGATGGCAGAAATGGGATTTAAAGCTTATCGTATGTCGATTGCATGGCCTCGTATCATTCCTGATGGGGATGGCGAAGTCAATCCAAAAGGAATCGAATTCTATAAAAATGTATTCAATGAATGTCATAAATATGGCATTGAACCTGTAGTTACTATGTTTCATTTCGATATGCCTCAAGCACTTATTGATAAATATGGTGGATGGGAAAATCGTAAAATGGGTGATGCCTATGTTAGATATTGTAAAGTTCTTCTTGAAAACTTTAAAGATGATGTCAATTATTGGTTAACATTCAATGAACAAAATATGTTGATCTTCTTTGGAGCTATCGATATGATCGGAGGTTCAATGAAGATACAATCACCAAGTTTACTTTATAATCAAGCTCACGTGCAAAATGTTTCTCAGGCAAAAGTGATCCACTTGTGCCATGAAATTGCACCAAACGCAAAAATTGGACCTGCTCCAAATATCACAAGCAGCTATCCAAAAACATGTGATCCAAAAGATATGATCGCAGCTATGAATATGGACGATCTTCGAAATAATTTCTATACGGATGCCTTAGTATTTGGTACATACCCTGCAAGTGTATGGAAGTATTTCAAAGAAAATGATGTAGTATTGGATATTCATGAGGATGATTTTGAAATCATGAGAACTTGTCATCCTGATTTCATTGGATTCAACTGTTATGGAAATGATACGACCCAGTATCTTGAATATTACAAGTTGAATGCTGAAGATTTCGCGAATGGGGATGTTACTGATATGAGTTATCTAATGAAGTTAATGGATAAACCAGGAGTAGGTCGCTCTACTCGAAATGAATATTTCCCTAAAAATACTGTAGATGGAAATAGCTATGATCCATATTGTATTCGTGTTACGGCTCGTCGCTTGACCGATCGCTATCATTTACCGCTGATCATTACTGAAAATGGTTATGGACGTCCAGATACTTTAGAAGCTGATGGAACGATTCATGACCAGTATCGAATTGAACACTTAAGAGAAACAATTCGAGAAATGAGCATCGGTATTGAAGAAGGGGCTATGCTGTTTGGATATTGTCCATGGAGTGCGGTCGATCTAGTATCTACTCGAGAAGGAATCACAAAACGTTACGGTTTCATTTATGTTGATCGTGACGAAGATGATGCAAAGGCAGAACACTCTGAAATGAAACGTTATCGCAAAGATAGTTTCTATTGGTACAAAAAAGTAATCGCATCCAATGGCGAAGAGCTAGACTAAGGAGAAAATAAATTATGGGATTTCCAAAAGGATTTTATTGGGGTGGGGCAACTGCCGCTAACCAATTTGAAGGTGCATGGAATGTAGATGGTAAAGGAGCTAGTACTTCTGATCATTTAACAGGTGGAACATTAACGACTCCACGTATGTATACTAGAGATATAAAGGAAGGCGTTTATTACCCTTCTCATGAAGCGATCGATTTTTATCACCACTACAAAGAAGATATCGCTCTATTTGCTGAAATGGGATTCAAAATGTTTCGTTTATCAATCAACTGGACTCGTTTATATCCTCAAGGCGATGAAGAAACACCTAATTCTGCAGGAGTTGAATTCTATCGTGATGTATTTAAAGAATTAAAAAAATACAACATTGAACCACTTGTAACGATCTCTCACTATGAAATGCCATTTGGTTTAAGTGAAAAATACAATGGTTGGGCTGATAGAAGAGTTGTAGGATTTTATGAAAATTATTGCCGTACATTATTCACTGAATACAAAGGACTTGTAAAATATTGGTTAACGTTCAATGAAATCAATATCGCAACAATGGAATTTGGTGCTTACATGGCTTTAGGTATGTTACCTGAGCAAGATGGACCTATGATGGTATTTGGTAAAGAGGATACTAGCGAAGCAAAAAATGCTCGTTACAATGCACTTCATCATCAATTTTTGGCTAGTGCTAAAGCAGTACTTTTAGCTAAAGAAATCGATCCTGAATATCAAGTGGGATGTATGATCGGTGGAGGACCATCCAGTTATCCATTAACTTGTAACCCTAATGATGTTCTGGCATCAGTAAAAGGTCTTCAAATGGGAAGCTATTTCTGTAGTGACGTTCAAGTACGTGGAGAATATCCATTCTACTCAAAACGTTTCTTTAAAGAAAATGGAATCACAATCAATATGGAATCAGGAGATGCTGAACTACTAAAAGCTGGGCATGTGGATTTCTATAGTTTTTCATACTATATGACAGGATGTGTTACTGTGGATCCTGAAGCATTAAAAGCGGTAGGAAATATGATGATGGGTGCAAAAAACCCATACCTTCAATCAAGTGAATGGGGATGGCAAATTGATCCAACTGGATTACGTATTGCCTTAAACGAATTATACGCTCGTTATGAGGTACCTCTAATGGTCGTTGAAAACGGTATTGGAGCTAATGATGAATTCGTTGATGGACAAGTTCATGATCCATATCGTATTGATTATACACGTGATCATATCAAAGCAATGTCAGAAGCTATTGAAGATGGTGTTGATTTGATCACTTACACTCCTTGGGGATGCATTGATTTAGTTTCTGCATCAACAGGGGAAATGAAAAAACGTTATGGCTTTATCTATGTAGATAAAGATAACGACGGTAATGGAACAATGGGCCGCTATCGTAAAGACAGCTTCGCTTGGTACAAAAAGGTTATCGCTTCAAACGGTGAAGACTTAGATTAAACTTAAATCATCGTTCTAATCGAAGAACCAACTACTTCTTGTGCGTTATGGCACACCAATAGTTATTATTCAAAATGGGGAGGATTAGACTAATGACTGTATTTTCAAAAAAAGAAAAATTAACTATTCTCGGCGTACTTGTAGCACTATTTGCAGTGTTTACATTTACAGATCTACAAATTTCACAAGCAATTTTCAATATTGAAAGTCTCTTTGGAAGATTCTTTGAAGCTTTCGGAGAAACACCAGCGTCATTCATATCATTATTTTCAAGTGTGATATTATTCCGTTACCGCGATAAAAACAACAAAATCAAAAATATCGCTAGTATCATTGGATTTGGATTACTCATTGTATTATCTACATTAATGGGAGGCGTTATGAGCGCTCACTATTTATTTGAAGATACGACAATGATGATGGCAGTAGGTGCAGTGATTGGGATCGCAATGCTTGCCTTGTCAATTTACCTTTCAGGATTGATTGATGCTGATCATGTTCAAATGGCAAAAAAAGTAGCGATCGTAGGTGTTTTATTGTTCTTTATTGCTGCAATTGGAATCAATATCATCAAACCTCTTGCAGGAAGAATGCGTTTTAGAAATATGGTTGGAAGTTACGAAGGATTTACAGCTTGGTACGTATTTGGTGCTGAAAAAGTTACAAATATTTTAGGCCCAAGTGCAAGTGAAGCTTATAAATCATTCCCATCAGGGCATACAGCTAACTCTGCAGTTATCTTATGGGTAACATTACTACCATTGATGTTCGCAAAACTAGATACTACAGAAACAAGAAGAAATTTAAAAATCTTCGCATTTGTTTGGATCATTCTAGTTGCAGTATCTCGTATCGTAATGGGTGCTCACTTTGCAACTGATGTTACATTTGGTGGAGCTTTCACAATTATTGCCTTCTTGATTTTAGAAAGTATTTTCTTTAAAGAAAAATAATCAAATTAAATGAATAGCCCCATCGCAAGATGGGGCTATCTACTAAATATTAGATTTTGTATTACTTGCCTTGATAACTAAATCAAACAAGAGATAAGTGACAAAGAAGAACGATGCGATCATAAATGAAAATAATATGGCAAAGCGGTCAATGTTGTCGAGCAGTATGTTAATCAATGTTCTGACATGAAGGATATCCCAACTATTAAGTCTTAAAAACCTTCCAATATATACGCCATATCCACATAATAAACTTATTGCGATTATCCAAATAAAATCTAAAACTTTGTATTTTCTTGATTTCATTGGCTCATGTATCATTGAAGTTGAGAATAAACCGGAAATTATAGCTAAAAATATACCAGCTCCAAGATAAAGAACTTCAATCCAACCACGCATATTTGTTGAGTAAACACCTGTCTGAATAATCAATCCATCTGAGTTAAGGTGAATTAAATCTGTAATCATATAACAAGAGTTAGGAAGAAATAATAGCCAAAGTGCTGCAAATCCTAAAGAAAATAGACCCCATCTTTTTTGAAGATGATGAATTGTATTCATCAAATAAGCAAAGATCATAGGTAACATCGCAAGAAATATATTCCAAAATAACCATTTAGAGTTAATTGAGTATTCTCTTGCCTCAAGTTTTGTCCCAATAAATACATATATAAACATGACTACTAAGTACGTAGCGATCAACTTCGTATTTTTTTTAATCATAGAATCTCCTTTTGATTGTATTTCTTGATTATAGTGATTTTTCAACAAAACGCAATTGAAATAATATTTCTTTATAAAATATTTAGATTCATTCATTTGAAATAATACGATATACTTAACATAAATAGGAGGCAAATTATGATTTCAGATTATCATATACATAGTGATTATAGTGACGATTCATGGCATTTAATGGAAGATGTGATCCAAGATGCATTAGAACTTGGATTAGAAGAAAT
This sequence comes from Holdemania sp., assembly GCA_031551965.1. Lineage (GTDB taxonomy): Bacteria > Bacillota_I > Bacilli_A > Erysipelotrichales > Erysipelotrichaceae > CALVGQ01. The sequence goes on from JAVBMW010000034.1 coordinate 21,587, forward strand.
ATGTTTCACGGAACATGTAGATTATGGCGTAAAAGTTGATTGGGATGAGCCAATCGATCCTAATAAAACAGGAATATCTTTATCAGATGAACAAATGGAAGAAATAAAGAACTTATACAAAGATGTTGATTTTTCTCAATTTGATTTAAATAGTTTCAATGTCATGAAAAATGTAGATTATCCTTTATACTTTAAAGAAATAAAAGAAGTAAAAGAAAAATATAAAGATAAGATTACAATCAAAGCAGGATTAGAATTTGGTATTCAAATGCATACTTTATCTAAATATCGATCTTTATTTAATCAATATAAAGATGATCTAGATTTTATTCTTTTATCTGTACATCAAATTAATGATATAGAATTTTGGGAAGGTAGCTATCAAAAAGGGAAAACGATAGAAGAGTGTTATGAAGGCTATTACAATGAATTATATGAAATCATAACCAATTATCATGATTATAGTTGTTTGGCTCACATGGACTTAATGAGAAGATATGTAATGGATAAAAATGATAGGTTTGAAGACAATAAAGAAATCATAACCAAAATATTAAAAACAGTAATCACAGATGGAAAAGGAATTGAACTCAATACATCTAGCTATCGCTATGGAATTGAGGGGCCTACTCCATCGATTGAAATATTAAAATTATATCGTGAACTTGGAGGAACGATCATTACAATAGGTAGTGACAGTCATCAAAAAGATAACTTGGGTTCACATATTAAAGAATCAATGAAAATACTAAAAGAGCTAGGATTTGATTCGATTTGTACTTATGAAAAAATGAAGCCAATTTTTCATAAATTATAAAATCACAAAAAAGGAAGATCAACTTCCTTTTTGCGTTTTATGGTTCAAAATAATATTGTGCCATATCAATAAAATATAAAATGGATATTTAAATTTGTGTGGGGTAAAGGTACTGCTTTAAAGTTTCGCGGGGTGGTGACATTTAATGTTACAAAGTTATGCGGGGGAAGTAGAAAAAATAAAAACCTTCTGGTATGTTTGAGTTATTCAGACCAAACAGCAG
>JAVBMW010000031.1:0-59782 GCA_031551965.1 Holdemania sp.
TCGCGGGGTGGTGACATTTAATGTTACAAAGTTATGCGGGGGAAGTAGAAAAAATAAAAACCTTCTGGTATGTTTGAGTTATTCAGACCAAACAGCAGAAGGAGGTGTACACCTATTTATGATAGTATCATAAATTTTCTAAATCTAAAACCAGAAGATATAGAAAATTGCGAAGTAACTTTTATCGAAAATATAGCACATGTTTATTTAACTTTATCTAGGAAAACATTAACTTGTCCTAGGTGTGGTTGCTTTACTAACTCAATAAAGGACTATAAACCCAAATCTATTCCTCATACCATCCGAAAAGGAAAAGATTGTATTATTCATTATCGCCATCGAAGGTATCAATGCAATGATTGCAAGAAGACTTTCAATGAATCGAGTCCGTTTGTAAAACCTAATGGCCGAATTAGTTTAGATGTTGAGAATCGAGTTTTAGAAGATTTGAAAAGGATCGAGTTGACTTTTACTCATATTGCAGAAACGTATCAAATTACCCCTACCGAAGTCTCTAATATCTTTGACCAATATGTTGAAATTCCAAGAAAGCGACTTACGTCAATTGTTTGCATTGACGAAGTTTATTCATTTCCAAAATCGAACACAAAATATTGTTGTGTTTTGGTCGATTTTAAAACTGGAACTATTTTAGATGTTATCCATGGAAGAACCAAGAATAAATTGCACTCTTATTTCCAAGTTCTGTCAAAAGAAGAACTGGATTTAGTGCAATATGTATCAATCGATATGTACACTACTTATCGTGATATTTCACGTTATTACTTTAAGAATGCAGTTATTTGTGTTGATTCATTTCATGTCATAAAAGCCATTAATGATCAACTAGATAAAGTTAGAAAAAGAGTCATGAGTAAATATTCTACTCGATCTATTGAATATTATTTATTAAAAAAATTCAATTGGTTATTACTTAAAAATAAGCGTGATATCAATTATAATCCCGGAAAATTTAATCGAAGGTTAAACCGATTCATTGATCTTCATCAGCTTCTTGAAGAATGTTTAAAGTGTCACAATGATTTAAGGAAAGCGTGGGAATTAAAAGAGAGTTATATTTACTTCAATGCTCTAAAGGATATTGAAAATCGTTCATCGAGATATCACGAAATTCTTAATGACTTTATTAATTCATCAATACCAGAATATAAAAAGGTCATTACCTCTTTAAAGAACTGGGAAATAGAGATACTTAATTCATTTGTAAGAATTGATGGAAGAAGAATATCTAATGGTCCAATTGAAAGTCTTAATTATAAGATTAAAAAACTGAAACGAAACGCGAATGGCTATTCAAATTTTGGAAGATATCGAAATCGAATAATGTATTGCATAAATAAAGACAGTCGGAGATCATTAGTTCCAAACACATTAAATAAAAAGAGAAAATTGAAGTCTAGGGGTAAATACAAAAAAAATTAAACAAAATTTTAAATGGTCTGAATAAAAAAAGATAGTCATTACCAATTGGTTTTGACTATTTTCGTTTCAATTTACCCCGCGCAAGTTTATAGCGTTTTTTTATTCAACCCCGCAGAAATTTAAAGCCCCTATAAAATCATATATACATTATAAAGAGAATAAGGCTCAAAACAGGTTGGGACTTCATAATAGCTATCAAATACATAGTTTTTCGATTTATCATTCAATGTTGTAGTTAATAAAAATTTGTAGGCTTTAGACTGTTTTAGTAATGGAACGACATCTCTTTTGTTTTTTAGAAATGAGCCAGTTGAAGTGATCGTGATTACGGTATCATCACTAGTACACTCTTTGATATCTTCAAAATTATTAACGATCACCACTTTATTTCGTGTATAGAAACTTGTTTGGCAAATGTAGTTAGATATTACAGAAATAGTTTCCGAACCCATTAAATAAATCGTTCCTTTATTGTTGCTCATCAAATTTGAAAAATATTTGATATCATCAGTGTTGATTTTTTCAATACATTTTGCGATTTCATTAAAGAATGAAAAGGCATTATCTGGTGTTAATTTCTTGAACTTGCTCATATGTGTTAAAGCTTCATTGAGATTGATTTCGTAGTGTTCACCTTCTTCACGAAATGACTTATAGCTATCAAAACCCAAATTTTTAATGAAACGGGAAATAGTCGCATTTGATGTATAACAATTTCTAGCAAGATCTTCAATTTTAAGTGAGCCTATCTTATCTATATTATTCTTAATGTAAAAAGCTATCTGATAATTGATATCGTCTTTAGGACTAACATTCATTATATTGATCAACTTATTAGTCAAGTTCATAATTTCACCTCTAGTACATTTATATCATGGTTATTTCACAATGTCTATTTGTAAATGTGTTATAATAGTATCAAGTTGTACGTTGTTTAAAAATAATGATGATTGAGATTAAATAGATAAAAGAGAGCCAATCGCAACTTATTACAAAAAAGTTAAAGGAGGCTTTTTTTCATGTTTGATTTAACCAATCTAAACCAATACAAAGAAAATAATCGATTGGAAGTAAAAAAATCTTCAAATGGACTACCTCATAGTTTATGGTCAACATATTCGGCTTTTGCGAACACACAAGGTGGTATAATTCTTTTAGGTGTGTCAGAAGACAAGAAAGGAAATTTATCTATTACAGGATTGAATGATCCAGAAAGCTTATTAAAAGAATTTTGGAATATAATTAATAATCCTCAAAAAGTAAGCATCAATTTATTGACTGATGAAGATGTAAATCATCTTGAAGTTGACGGGAAGAGTTGCATAATGATCAATGTTCCACGTGCGAAAAGAACAGAAAAACCAGTCTACATTAATGATAATCTTTTATATGCTACATTTAGAAGAAATCGTGATGGAGATTACCATTGCACTAAATTAGAAATACAAAATATGCTTAGAGATGAAGCAAGCATTTCTCAAGATACATTGGTGATTGAAGAAATGGACCTAAGTGTTTTCGATATGCAGACGGTTGCCAGATATAGAAATATTTTGAATAGCATGAAACCAGATCATGTGTGGAAAGATCTTTGTGATACGGATTTTCTTTTGAAGATGCAAATGATAGGAACGTGCCAATATGATGATATATATCATCCAACAGTGGCTGGCCTTTTGTTGTTTGGATTTGAATATGAAATCACCAAGTTTTTTCCTAATTACTTCTTAGATTTTCAGGAGATATTATCTGATGAGACACGTTGGACAGATCGGGTAATATCTAGTTCGATGGATTGGTCAGGAAATATACTGGAATTTTTCTTTAAAGTTTATCCTCGATTAACTCAAGATGTAAAGGTACCATTTGTTTTGGATGGATGGAGAAGAATTGAAGATACACCAATTCATAAAGCACTAAGAGAAGCTCTTGCGAATAGCCTGATGCATGCTTGCTATCATGATCGAAGAGGACTTGTTATTAAACGAATGGTTGATGAAATACGTTTTGAAAACCCAGGCGGACTTAGAATTAGTGTTGATGAGGCGATGTTTGGAGGAAACTCAGATCCGAGAAATGCAACAATCGTAAAAATGTTTAACTTAATAGATATAGGTGAACGAGCAGGAAGTGGTTTACAAAACATACAAAAAACATGGGAAAAAGAAGGCTTTGAAAACCCACAATTAACTGAGAAATTTGGACCAGATCGTACTATATTGGTGCTTCCGTTGAAATTAATCGGAAGCAAAAATCGGAAGCATAAAACGGAAGCAAAGCACAAAAAAGACAAAAAGAAATTTAACATAAATAGATATTTTGATCAGATAATGGATTACATTGAAGTTAATGGAGAATGCACTCGTTTTGAAATAGAAAAACTTTTGGAAATAAAAACTTCAAGAGCTTCACAGTTATTAAAAATTTTAACAGATGAAGGGAAAATAGAAAAAAAGGGGTCCTCTAGAAATTTTAAATATGCTATAAAGCATTAGGTATTCTTGAATTATGAAATAAAAGAAATGGTTTAGAGAGTTCAGCAGTATATTCCCTGCAAAATTAATAATTGATGAAGAAAAAATATACACAGAGAATTGGAATAGGTCGCAAATGTTTGGAAGACTTGATCCGAATTCGTTTACTCCTTATGCCAAAAATCCAATTATATCAAAATTCTTTGTCAATATTGGCTATGCAGATACATTGGGTTCAGGAATAAAGAATTTGTATAAATACTCAAGAATATACTCAAATACAGAGCCAAATCTAGAAGAAGGAGATATTTTTAAAACAACAGTTTTCTTAAAACATCAAAACAAAGTCCTAGATACCATGCAAGATACCATGCAAGATACCATGCAAGACACCATGCAAGATACTGTGTATGATCCTATGGATGGAGAACGTTTCAAAGATATTTTAGCTTTTTGTAAAAAATCCAGAACAAGAGAAGAAATACAATTACATCTTGGCATTGTAAATAGAGATTATTTTAGGATTGCTTATTTAAAACTTCTTTTAGAAAGCGGTAAAATTAAAATGACAATCCCGGATAAACCAAATAGTAAAAGTCAAAAATATGTAACTTCTAAATAATCGAACATGCTTAAATAAGATTCAATGGATTACAAGAGTTTTGATTTGTTTTAAAAATTTATAAGTTGGTACCTCACCAGATAACAATTTATTTAAAGTGCAATAAGGTGGTCGAACTTTATGAGTATGAAGTTAGTCAATTCAATAGACAAGCTAAACGAAATATAGAAGATTTCCTGAACGTTTTATGTTTCAATTATCAAGGGAAGAGTATCAGAAAATCTTGAAATGCCAAAATGGCATTTCAAGTTCTTGGGGTGGTGTTAGGAAAATGCCTTTTGTTTTCACAGAGCAAGGAGCTATATGCTATCAGCGGTTTTAAGTGGTGATTTTGCAGTATCTCAAAGCATTATTATAATTTGCTGAATGATATTTAGGCACAATGCTGATTTTATTAAACATAGTTATCTTGGATACAAATGGAACTGTAAAATAATAGATATTTATCAAAGAAAGGTATAGAAATATGACACTAACAAAAGCAAAAGAAATAAAAGATATGGTTTACACAATTCGTGGAGAACAAGTTATGTTAGATAGTGATTTAGCGGAACTTTATGGATATGATGTTAAAGTATTTAATAGGCAGGTGAAAAGAAATATCGAAAGATTTCCAGAACGTTATATGTTTCAACTTACTTTAGAAGAAGTGGAATTGGTGAGGTGCCAATTTGGCACCTCACCAAATAATGCTTTATTTAAAGGTCAAGATGGAGGTCGAAGATATCTTCCTTTTGTATTTACAGAGCAAGGAGTCTATATGCTATCAGCGGTTTTAAGTGGTGATTTAGCAGTATCTCAAAGCATTATGATAATGGATACGTTTAAAGAAATGCGTCATTTTATTGCAGATAATCTGGAGAATAATAGTTTAAGCGCAAATACTGATTTTATTAAGCTTAGTCAAACTGTTCAGAAAAATAGTGAAGATATTGGAAAAATAATGGCTAAGTTTGTTGATAACACACCTATAAAGGAACATACATTTTTGGCAGGTCAAATGTTTACTGCTGATGAAGCTTATAACAAGATATTTTCTAGTGCAAATCATACGATTCACTTAATTGATAATTATGTAAGCATAAGAACACTAAGTTCCCTTAAATGTAAAAAGGATAATGTTTCAGTTACTATTCTGACAGAGAACAAAGCAAACCCTGCCCAAAAGCTTCAACAAAGACAGGTTGATGACTTTAATGTTGAGTGTCCAACTCTTACAATAAAAATGAATCGTGGTTTTCATGATCGTTATATTGTCATCGATTTGGGTACACCAGATGAGCTATGGTATCATTGCGGAGTGTCAAACAAAGATGCAGGGAAAGAAGTATCAACTATTAACGTTATTAATGATGTAGACTCACTTAGAAAATTACTAAACTTAGCCATTGCAGATTCGGATGTATTGTTTGACTAAATCTCTAAAACTATTTGCTATTTTGATTTGAATTATGTGAGAAATATATTATTTCACTAAATTATGGGCCTAAACTAGTTTGAACATTGATTTTAGTGCTTGTTTTGTTGTATCATTTATTCAAGTATTACAAGAGAAATGAGGAAATAATCACTATGTTTAATATATTCAAAAAACAAACTAAAGTAAATGAGTTAATAGCTTTTGTCGATGGAGAAGCAATCGCACTTGATGCAGTAAAAGATGAAGTGTTTTCTAAAAAAATGTTAGGAGATGGTATGGCAATCGTGCCTACGTCTGGGACTGTAGTAAGTCCAGTTACTGGCAAACTTACGATGGTATTCCCTACTAAACATGCATTTGGATTAGAACTTGATAATGGCATGGAAGTGTTGATACATATTGGATTAGATACAGTTAATCTTGAAGGTGTTGGTTTTGAAGCATTAAAGAATCAAGGAACTAATGTTAAACAAGGTGAAGCAATTATAAAGTTTGATTTAGAATCATTAAAATCACAAGGATATGATTGTACGACAATGATGATCATTACAAATGCTAATGAACATCCAATGGAGTTTGTAACAGGTAATACTGTTATAGCAGGTAAAGAAGTAATCTGTAAAATAGATTAAGTGTAAGGGAAACCTTATGCTTTTTTTTGCAAAAATAACAAAAATTAGCACTCTAGTATTGACAGTGCTAAAAAATGAAGTATAATATAGGTGTAGTTGGAAATACTACATAAGGAACTTGTTTCGTTTTATGAAAGATGGAGGCGATGTATATGAAACTTGTACCTAGTAGATTCAGTTTATTCAACGATGTGTTTGACGATGTATTCAAAGATTCATTCTTCGGGTTAAATCAACCTACGACCATGAGAGCGGATATTATTGAGCAAGATCAAAACTACTTAATCGATATTGAATTACCTGGCTATGCAAAAGAAGATATCAACATTACGATGAATAATGGATATCTCAATGTAAATGCAACTCGTAATCAAGAAAGCAGTGAAAAAGATAAATCAGGAAATATTATTCGTCGTGAACGTTCTTATGGTTCAATTAGCCGTAACTTCTATGTAGGAGAAACATTCAGCATGGAAGATGTGAAAGCTAAATATGAAAATGGCGATTTAAAAATAACATTACCAAAGAAAGACTTAGAACAAGTTGAAACAACAAAGAGAATTATGATCGACTAATTCAAAAAAAGGTACAGAAAATTTCTTCTGTGCCTTTTTAAAGCATTTTTTTCAAATTATATTTTCTAATAAATGTTTCTGGATTAGTAGAAAATTGCAATGCGGTTTCGCTTGTGATGATTCCTTGCAACATTAGATTTGCTAAACTGGTATCCATTAGAATCATATCTGATGAGCTACTAGAACCGATCACTGAATCAATTTGATGTACTTTTCCCTCACGAATCATGTTTCGTATTGCAGGCGTAACGATCATAATTTCAAAAGCAGGAACTAAATTGCCATCAATGGTTGGTACAAGTTGCTGACTAACTACTGCTTGAAGCACCATAGATAATTGAGCAGTAATTTGTCGCTGTTGGTTTTCTGGAAAGACATCAATTATTCTATCAATTGTATTGGCTGCACCAATAGTATGTAAACTTGATAAAACTAAGTGTCCAGTTTCAGCGGCAGTCATTGCGATGTCAATCGTTTCATAATCACGCATTTCACCCAATAAAATGACATCAGGAGCCTGTCTTAAAGAAGATTTCAATGCGGCACTGTAACTAGTGGAATCATTGGGGATTTCGCGTTGACTTACAATACTGTTTTTATGAGTATGTAAAAACTCAATTGGATCTTCCAATGTGATCACATGACAACTTCTTGTGTTATTGATATGGTCTACCATACAGGCTAAAGTAGTACTTTTTCCGCTTCCCGCAAAACCAGTAACTAAAACTAATCCTTTAGAATTTTGCGAAAGATTCAAAATGCGATCAGGAATATTTAACATTTGAGAAGAAGGAAGATTAAATGAAATTACTCTTATAACAACAGCTAAGCTTCCTCTTTGTCGATAAGCAGAAATTCTAAAACGTGATAATCCTTTAATCGCAAAGCTAAAATCATCATCTCCACAATCAAGTTTTGTGAAAGGACGATCAGCTAAATGATATATTTCTTCAATTAAGTCAGCTGACTCTGTTGCGGTTATTTTAACTTCATTGTATTTTTTTATGTTTCCATTGATTTTGTAGGATATCGGAAGTCCAGCGACAATAAAGACATCCGATATTTTGTTTATTACGGCAGCATTAAGAATATTTAATAAGTTTAATTCCATATAAACCTCGCTTAAATTAATTATTTTGTTTAAATACAGGGATATTATCATCTGGAACCCAATCAAAAGTATTTATTTTTTTCCATTCAACAATAGAATAACGAGTATCATTACTTGGAAAAAGAAGTAACTGTACTTGAAGATGCTCATTATCGTCTATTGGGACAGTGAAAGTTAATAAAGTTTGATTATCTTTATATGTTATCGTACCCAATTGATTCTGTTCAATAACTAAAGCATAGTCATTATTGCTGATTAAAATTGAATCGATTTTTGCAAGCTGTCGATTCGCTGAGGAATCAGCATTGTAAAAAGCAGTGACATGATTAGCGGTAGATTGTGATAACCGATAACTAGTTACAGTAGTAGATAAACCAAGAGCTGCAAAAGTAATCAAGCATAATAAAATGAAAATGACAAAAATACTACTTGTACCAATACTTAAACCTGTTGTATTTTTCATAAATTAATCCTCAATGTTTGGTGGTACATAAATAGCTTGTTCAATGATGAGTAATTCTTCATTATCATAGACTTTAATTAATTTTAAAATTAAAGTTTTAATATTATTGGATTCTAAATTAATACTACAATGAAACGAATATATTGCTTTTGTAGAATCACAAATAGAATTGTTTTTATCATAATAAAGTATAAAACTACTAGTTTCTTGAACACCAAGGTAGTTACTGACCAATTCAAGATTTCCTTTTGTAGAAGTAAATATTTCAGCACAATTTTCCATTTTTATCATAAAGTGATTCAAAGAAATAGTGCGTTGGCTTAGATCGTGCATTTTTACAAATATTTGAATACAGAGCGCACTTGAAATAGAAAAGAAAAAAATAGTGATAATTAATTCAATTAAAAATAAAGCATTTTTAGAGCGAATAAATTTCATTATGATCCCCCTTCAGCATGTAAACAGATGATAAGTGATTCAACAAATCCATCAAAAGATGTAAATGTAGCAGTTATCAAATTTTCATTTAATACAAAGGATATATCATTGAAAGGTAATATTTTATTTCCATATTTAAGAGAAAACATTGAACTATCAGCTGTAGTTAATTCAGTTAAATACCCATTATAACAATAAATATAAGTAGTGATCACTTGATTATTATAAGGCGTTTCCATTTTTAAAACCGATATGTTTTCAAGTGATTCAACACTTATGGAGCCTTTGTCATTTTGTCTTATTTTTTCAGCAACATAACTTAAAGAAGTCCTGCTTGTGTATGTAGATTCCATCGTTGTTACGCAGTTTTTATAAACTGTAGCTCCTATCATGACCATAAATAATGAACAAATCGCAAACACACAAAAAAGAGTCATACTGAAAATAAAATCAAAATTTTTTCTTTTTGAGTTAAGCATTATTAATATCCTCCTTTTTTAACTATTGTGATTTCAGGGGGAATGTTTTTGGCAAAGCATTGATAATCAATGAAATATTTTTCGCTTTGATAAGTTAAACCATAGTGTTCAACTAAATAAGTTAAGTCAGGAGGATAGAAACCTTCAACTGCATAACAATGAACACTTAAACGCATTACAGAGATCGATAATGTTTCTGCTTCGCTTTGCGTAGTGATTTGATCAAATTTATCTGCACTAAAAAACAGAATGAACAATATAAAGACAAAACTTATAAATGAAATTAAACCAATTTTCGCTTTTTTTAAAGTATTCATAAGTTTATCCGTCAACTAATACTAGATAGTATCCCAATTAAAGGAAGCATCACACTCAATAATATCAATCCAACTAAAACCGATATGATTGCTACAAGTGTAGGTTCTAATACTGAAATGATTTGAGACAATGATGTATCGATTTCATCATCGACTCGATCAGCGATTTTCATTAATACTTCATCTTGATGCCCTGTTTTGAAGCCAACATTAAACATAATGGCATTGGAGCCAGTAAATATTCCGCAGTTCTGGATAGCGTCAGCTAGATCAATACCGCTTGCACAATATTGAAAACAATTTTTCGCTTTTGTTTGAGTTACAGGTTCATCAATTAGAGAGACGATCAATTCTAAGGCATGATAGGGTTCAAGACCACTTTTAAGCATTAAAGCCATGCCTGATGCGAATTGACCGGTTCCAATTTTAATATTTAAATTATGAATAAATGAAATGTTATTACTTATTGATTTTAAGAAATTATAGCCGTTTTTCTTAAATACAAAATACATTAAAATCAAAACTATGACTAAAATTAAACAATATAAAGCGATATTGCCAAGAAATGATCCCAAATTTAAAAAGCTTTTCGCTAAACCTGTAAGCTGCGTTCCAAGTTGTGCATACACTTGATTAAAAATAGGCAAAACTTTAATGACTAAAACGGATACTACGATCATCATCAACCCAATCATGATTAGTGGATAAGTGATCGCATTACGTATGCTTTTGATGATTAGTTCTTCTCTTTCATAATAAGCTGATAAAGAATTAAGACAATCATCAAGACGACCTGAAGATTCTCCTATTCGAATCATTTCAACCATGTAATGAGGAAAAATCGCACAAGATTCAATACTTTCAGTAAAAGTCTTGCCATCATTCATTGTAGTTATTATTTTTTGTATAAAACTGTAGTCTTCTGTCTTTGGAAGTTCTTCTTCAATTAAGTAAAGTGACTCAGAGATAAGAAGACCACTTTGTAACAACATAGCCATTTGACTACAAAAATCCGCTAATTCTACTCTGTTTAAAGAGTTAATAACTTCTTTTTTTTGCATAATTGCATTCTCCAAATTAATAAATATATTTTATTTGATATTCATTAGTTTCGAAATGATGAGAACTATTCGCAAAAGTAGGATCAAGTAATTTCCATGATTTTCCATCAAATTGAATTATGCCATTGATCCAACCGACATCTTTGATATAAACGCTTATCCATGCATGATAGCGACCTTCTAAATAACCAATTTGTAGTTTGGTTGGAATACTTTGAGTACGTAACATCGCAGCCATAAGGACAGAAAAATCAAAACAAACACCATACCCATTTTTTATCGTTTCGTTGATATCTGGAATGTACCCACTTTTTATATTTGTTGCCTTATTTTCATCATATCGAATATTATTTATTATCCAATTATAAACATTAGAAACAACTTCTAAATCACTGCTGCATTTTTCTGCAAGTTCTTTTGCGATCAAAACTGCATCAGTTTTTTCATCATAAGATACTAATTGATTTGGCCTTAAAAAAGGAGCGTTTTCATTATCAAGTTGAACCTCAAACTCATGATAAAAAATAGGGATATATTCACTGTTTGAGATATTTTCATATATCTCAACAATGTAACTTCCGTTACCTGCAGTAAGAGGAAAAGCATCAAATTCGGTTTCTAAATTATATGTATAAGTGATTTCATCAGGACCTATAATCTGAAGTTTAACTTTTTCAGAAAAACCTTCATAAAAAGCCATGATGTAACCATCTGACTTATTGGATATATCTAATGTAACAAATTCATTGCCAAAGACCTCAATATCACTAGCCGCAGGCAAAAGGATGAGAGGCTCACTGAGTCTTATAGCCTTGTCTGAAGCAGTTGGATCAGGCGAAATACCAGAACTGCAAGAAGTTAGAAGCAAGGAAATCAAAAGTAAGCAAATAAAAAATTTAAGTCGAATGTTTATTTGCATAATATGAAATTTCCTCTCAATCTCGACGCACTTATAGAATAGGGGTTTTATTTAAAAAAGTAAAGTTTTATTTTTTTGTAACCATTATTTACCAATTAAAAGTAAATCATAACTCATAAAAAGCCTTAATTTAAACATTTTGTAATAATTTTAAACTTTTTTTATTTTTGGAGAAGCAAAATGATACCTTTTAGCGACTATATTATAGACGACATACAGAGGCGACTGTAATTGAGTTTAGAAAGGACTTGGAGAATACCAATAAATATTGTTTACAATCAAAAGGTTACTCAAAGAATGCGGAAGTTTATATGGAAATAGTTTCAGTTTTAAATGAACAAAGTGATTTATTTAGAGTGACTTATTCATTTCAACAAGGGATTCAAAAAAGCTGTGAAAATTCAAGAAATATTGAAATTAATATTGAATCTCAAAAATTCTTTATTCAAATCGATTCAGTATTGAATGAAGATGATTCAGCTATCGCAATTAATCATTTGTTTGATATTGAGCAAAAGTTAAATGATTATTTCAAAAACATATTAAATGAAATCATTTACTTTCCAATCGCAGAATTAGAAAAAGAGATCCAAGAAGTAACACAAGGTTCATTTGAAGTGACTGAGGTCAAGTTTGGTACAAATTTAAAAGAAAAACCAAGTAAATTGTTACGTATTGATTTTGTAAAAAAATTAAAAAAATCAGTATTAGATTATATGGTTTTTTGTAACAACTTGAATGAAATTGAAAAACTAGTATTTGAGCTAGAAGAAAGCATTCAAGAATCATTAACGAATAAAGAAGCAATCAGACTTATTTCAGAACTAAATCAATCAGTAGAACATTTAGCGAATGTACATATGAATACATCAACATCAAATAGGATGAATCAAAAAAGAGTATTTACAGCTAAATATATGCTTGCTGAAGGTAAAAACGGACAAGAAATATACAAAGAATTGAATTATAGCTCCGTCTTTAATTTTTATAAAACATTTAGTAAATATTCGAATATGACTACTAAAGAATTTTATAAGAATTATCTAACAATCATGGCTAGATTAGATAGCTTAGTGTAACATACAGAATTCTTGGGGGAATTTATGGAAAACGAAAAATGGATTGAACTTGTCAATTTAGCAAAAAATGGAGATGAAGAAGCTTTTAATGAATTATATCGGGCAAAAGCAAAAAGCATTCTTTTTCAAACATCGTATATTCTATCAAATTCCCATGATGCAGAAGATGCTGCACAAGAAATTGTTATTTTAATGCATCGAAATATTGGTCAATTAAGAGAACCAGAGCACTTTACGATTTGGTTACAACGTATCATTTCAAGAGTTTGCACAACTTATATTAGAAGAAAGATGAAGAGGATGGAATTTTTAAATATCGAAGATTTTGAAGAAACGATAAAAGATGAACGACTCGAATTCTTGCCTGAAGAGTATGTGAATCAAAAAGAGCTACAAAAAGAGTTAAATGAGATCATCAAAAAGTTACCTGAAGGACGCAAAAGGGCTTTGTTGATGTATTACTATGAAGAAATGAGTTACGTTGAAATTGCAGAAACACTGCAAATTAGTATATCAGCTGCAACTAGTGCTGTAACAAAAGCAAGGAAAACAATCAAAGAAGAATTAGAGAAAAAAGCAGGCGAAGAAAAGAAAATATTAAAAGCTTATGGATTTACAGCGGTACCGGTACTTACTCAAATGCTACGTAGTTTAGCTGATAGTGAAGTACCTCATTCAAAAGTAACAGAATTTATTGGTAATTGTGATAAAGAACTACTAAACAAACAAGTTGAATATGTTGAAACAAAAATTACGAATACCAAAATATTAAGAACACTATTTATTTTTCTAGGTAGTATGGCAGGAGTTTGTTTTGTAGCATCGTATTCATTAACGTCTAATCGACAAATTGTACCACCCAAACATGACCCACAAATCGCTTCTCTGTCGCCAATTGAAACTTCGGACCCCCAAGTCGAAGTAACAATTTTGGGAAACGATGAAACGGGGTCGCCAAAAATTATCATCGATCAATCTGAATCAAATCAAACGTTGATTTCAGGAATTGTCGAGTTTAAAGATAACCAAGAAGAAGAGATAAACAAATTCTTTGATCACTTGCACATTTACTTAGTGAATAAAGAAAACGAAATTGTAGCAGAAACACTAATTGGACAAAATGGGAAATTCAGTTTTGAAGAGATGAACTTAATTGATCAACATTACAGATTGAAAATTGAACTGGAAGATCATTCAAAAATTAATTTCATAGGTTCAGATAAAAATTATGAAATACCATTAAAAATCGAACCCAATCAGTCTATGTTTATCAAAATTGAAGCAAAATGGATACCAACGCTTACGGGTGGAATCAATTTCATCAATGGAGTCTGCGAATGCAATCATGTCAATCCACAACAAATCATATTCGTTACGAGTAATGAATTGCCGGTCATGACAAAGTGGCAGATCATCCGAGTCAGTGACAATGAAGTTATTGAACATGGCGAAGGGTCAACAATTTCAGAACCAATAGAAACATTAATCCAAGAGAAAAAAGATGGATTATACACAGTGAGATTTGATTGTATCGATTCATCAGGAAATACAGCGATCATAAATCAAATATTTATGATCGACTCAAATCCAATCGATATCAATCAATATCAATAACGGGAGAGAAAAGATATGAAAAAGAAAAAAAGACAACAACTCAAAAGTATATTGTCATTTGCAATGGCAGTAGCTATCAGTCTTACAATGATTACATCGATTCCTTATGTCTTTGCGACAGAAGATGATCCAGAAACCATTGAAGTATTAACCGAAGAAGAAAACGTAATCACTGAAGAACAAGAAGAAATAGTGATTGTTGATACAGAAGAAAGCTTAGAAGAGGAAGATGAAATCATTGAAATTCTAGAATTTCAAGAAACTGATTCCGAAGCTATAGTTGAAGAAATTAATGAACTTACAGAAGAAATCATGGAAGTAGAAACTGATGATTCAGAACTTCCTGTAGAAGATGAACAAGTCATTGATTTAGTAGAACAACCAATTGAAGAAATAGAAGAAACTGGAACTATGATGGTCCAGAATTTTGGCATTCAGTCGATAGAGTCAGTAAAAGTGACTGCAATTACAAATTCCAATCCTTCAACAAATCCATATGTAACAAACCAATCAAATAAAAATAAACTTACTGTTAAAGGAACATATAGTTTCGTAGACTCCACTCAACAAGGAGAATTAACCGAAACAATCAGTTTTACGTTAAAAAATACAACAGGAGATAGAGGGTATTATTTTACCAGTGCGGATAGTATTACTTGGCCAATCGGATCAGAAAACCAAGACGTTGCAGTAGACCTTTTGACTGGAGATATTACAGTAAAATGTGATGTTAGAGGAGGATATGGAACAAGTGGAAGCATTACAATAAATTATGTTTTTAACCATGAAGCATATGATGGTAAAGTAGCAAATGGTAAAAAAATAGCGAATATAATTGGAACTACATCTTCACAAAGCACACCATTCAATTATGATATTATTTCAAGTACTAGTGATAGAAATAATATCTATAGCTTTGCTAAGTTACCTGCTTATAATACACCTTTGGATTTTATGAATACGGTTACTTTTGCATTTGAAAATCATGCAAGTAATTTATCTTCAAGTTATTGGCATTATGAACCGGGTACAGATATGAAAATTGTATTAGAGTATCCAATAGGAGCTATTATTAGCAATAGCCTAACTTTTTCGAAAGAAACACCAAATGCTACTCCGGTTACTGGAGTTAATTATCCAGAAGAAGGAAAAATTATTTGGACAATTGGAACCGCAAATAACGATGGGATAATTGAAAATGGTTGGTCCGCTATTTATGATAGTGTAGAGCGTTATCAAGCTGCCATTTCAGGTATAGGGTTGACGTTTCCTTCAGAAACTTTTGAAGAGGGAGATGAACTAAGTCTTAGTCTATATGCACAGTACACTTTATATGGGGCCGATTCCGAAACAACATATAATGCAACTACTAAAAATTTTACAATAGAGACGGGGAAAATACATTTAGCGGGAGATGGTTTAACTTTATCTGGAGAGGGAATGAGTGTTAACATCGAAGACCCTACTTTTAGAAGCATAGAATCATTCTTAAATAATATTAAAAATAATGGATCAACAGCAGCTCCAGAAGTTTGTGCAACATGGTTTAATGATACAGGGACAAAAAAGGCAAATATAAATACTGTAAGAATTAATAAATCGGGTGATGTTGCGAAATTTAAGGTAGTATATTATTTTGCAAAAAACGGAACCACCTCAAGAGACCCTGAAATAAGATATTTAAGTACTGCTACAACTTATGCTTTGAATCATTCAGCTGTTAATATCACTTTGGATGAGTCTGAATACATTGAAAAGATTGAATTTTGGCCACTTTCTAATACTCAATCTTTGAGTCAAATCAATTTGACCAATGAACAATTAGAGCTTCCAATGGCATCGTCGTTCAACGTATGCTTAACTTATAGTAGTTGGTATAACAAAGAGTTTCCTAATGGAACTCAAATAAACCACGGAGATATTTCAAAAATAAGATATTCGGTAAGTTGGAAAGGAGAAAGCCAACCAGAATTATTTGCTTCAATGGGTATTTACCCAACAACAGGAGATGTTAATACAAAATTTACTATCGACATTGTTGATAAAAAAGAACAAATCTTATACTATGGTGCAAAGATATCTCCAAATCCAATAGCTTATTATACTTTGGCGGATAATCAAGGGGGTTCATTAAGACCTGGTGATACTGTTTCAGCAAATTTAACATTTTATAATGCAAATACATATTCTGCTTCAGATTGGGATGAGCCGTCTTTTATAATCATACCACCCGTAGGACTAATTGTTGATACAAATCAAAATTTACAATGCTTTAAAGGAACTGACAAAACTACTGTATTAGGCGATACAGAAATTGAACAGATAGTAGTTGCTGGAAAGATTGCATACATTATAACTGTAAAAAATTTGGTTGTACCTAGAACAGGAGCAAGCAGTTCAGCGAATCATGTAATCCCTATCGATTTTAAAGTTAAAATAGGTGCACCAGTGGGGACTTACGATTTGGCTAACTTTACTAAAGCGAATTCAGTGATTAGTACTGCTAATGCAGGAAAACTAATTCCGGTTGGGCCTGCAGGTTATCAATTGATTTATCCATCAGATATTTTAAGCAGCACTGCATACTATGCTGATTTAAGTGATTACGATAATAATGATAAAACGTCATATTTACGTGTGATTTTATCAGGCACATCTGCAAAGGTTTCTGTTGCATCAAGTCAATCAATGAAAGTAAACGCTGAGCTATATAATAATACAGCGAATGAAGGAACTGGAGCGTGGCAGGAAGTTTCAAATCCTGAAGCACAGGCAACAGTTAAGCTTGATGGAACAGGTAAGTTTAAGCTTGAAATTTTAAATCAAGGAAACACTTATTTAGGAAATATCGAACTACTAAATATTTTGCCAAATTCTATTGATGGGCAAGGTAGTGTATGGTATCCAACTTTAAATAACATACAAGTTGATATTTATGATAATAATGATGCACTTGTTGAGCCAGGGAAATATGGATACACTATTGCTTACAGTAATGTAGGCAATCCAACTTATAGCAATACGATTCTTAATTATACAGGAACTTCTGCATGGTCTGCTAATGCAACAATGGCTACTGCAAAATCCTTCTTATTTAAGTTAAATACGGCCGCAAGCAACAGATTACCAGGCGGATATAAGATTGTAATTACCGGAACTTTGAAAGCTCCAGAGAGCGCAGGTGTTGAGTTGCTTGAACAACCTGCATATAATATGTTTTATGCTAATGCCGCTTATTATGATAATAATACTAATGACAATGGTAAGTTTGTTCCTACACAATTGAGTCCAACAAGACAAGAATTTATCTTAATTGAGTCTGGAACAGCAAAACTTACTAAATCAGGGTATGTATTTAAAGACATTGATGGAGACGGCTTGTTTGGAACGGGTGATGTTATTTACGAAGGTGCAACAGTAACATTACATTATGCGGATCCTTCTGACCCAACAAAACCTTTGGAAACAGCATTAGACACAACAGAAACAGATGAAAACGGAAAATATTTATTTGAAGAATTATATGGAGGAACATATTTTGTAAAAGTAACTCTACCATCTTCAAGTACTTATTCATATTCTCCAAAAGGAACAGGAACTACAGCTTCTCATGTAAATAGTACAGGTTACAGTGATGCTATCATATTAAACGCAGGTGAATTAAAACCTGTTGATACAAATGTTGGAATCATTGCAAATGCAAAATTAACTGTTGAATTTAGAGAAGGCAGCATAACCGGAACTAAATTAAAAACAGTTGTAGTTGATATAGATTCTGAATTGTCCTCATTGGTTGTACCGTTTAAATCTGGAACAATTACACCAACTGTAACATCAGACATTTCTTTGCCTACTGGGTATAGTATTAAAACAGGAACTGATTTGTCAAAAGGATATACTTTAAGTTGGGAAAACCCACAAGAAACATTAATATTTGTGGTTGAGTTAAATAAGTATGAAATTACATATTTAAAAAATGATGGAACAACAGATGAGTATACAAATCTAAAACAAAGTGAAGTGAGTCATGGTACAAAAGCAACAAAACCTTCAAATCCTAGCAGGCCTGGGTACAATTTTGGTGGTTGGTATACAGATGCTACAACTCAAGATGTAACAACACTATATGACTTTAATGATGTAGTAACAGGAGCTGTTACGTTGTATGCATGTTGGAATACATATAGTTATACAGTCACTTATGATGTAGTAGAAGTTGGAGCATCAGGAGCAACTACAAAAGAAGTAGCATCACCAAAAACAACAGTAGAAACATTACCAATACCTCCAACAAAAGCAGGGTTAACTTTTGAAGGTTGGTATAAAGAACCAGAATATACAAATGCATTTACAGCAAGTACAGAAGTAATTAGAAGTATGACAGTATATGCAAAATGGTCGATAGATCAATATACAATTGACTTTGATGTAAATGATGGAGATTCAATAGCACCATCAAATCAAACAAAAGTGTATAATGAGCTAGTAGATACAGTAGCTGCGCCAACAAGAGCAGGATATAATTTTGCAGGATGGTATACATCAGAAGTAACAGTGAATCCACAGGGAACAGCATTCAATTTTGAAACTGATAAAGTAACAGGAGACATGACTTTACATGCAGGATGGAATGAATACAGTTATACAGTCACATTTGATGGAAACGAAACAGATGTTGAAGATATTCCTGAGGTAATAACAGTTAATTCTCCGGATACTACAATTGGTACATTGCCAACACCTCCAACTAAAATTGGGTCGACTTTTAATGGTTGGTACAAGAATGCAGAATGTACAGGTGATCAATTTACAGGTAGTGTTGTGGTTGAAGAAGATTTGATTGTTTATGCTAAGTGGATCGAAGTATATTATTTATTAGACTTTAATCTAAACGGTGGTACAAGTGCTACACCAACTGCACAGTCATTAGCTTACAAAGCTAAAGCTAATTCTGTAGGTGATCCGATTTATGAACATCATAAATTTATTGGATGGAATACAAAGCAAGATGGTAGTGGAACTGCATGGGATTTTAGTATAAATACTATGCCTGCAAATAAATTGACATTGTTTGCACAATGGGCTGACATTGAATATGAATTAAGTTTCAACTTAAATGGAGCAACAGGAGATACACCAGCAACACAACTTATTGTGTTCAATAATTTAGCAAATAATGTAACTGAACCACAAAACAATGGTTATATATTTGAAGGTTGGAACACAAAACAAGATGGAACTGGAGATGCATGGAACTTTGCGTTTAGTAAAATGCCAGCAAGATCAGTTGTATTGTATGCACAGTGGAAGGTCGTAGTAGTTAATGATTCACCATCTACGCCAACACCTACAACTACAACTGAACCAATTCAACCAGCTTCAGTTGTAGTTACTGTTACAACTCCACAACCTACAGCAAGTTCAATGCCAATCGTTACAACACCAGCCGCAACAATTACGCCTACACCTAGTCCAACAGCAACACCAGTAACGATTATTGATGAGGAAGCACCGTTGGCTGGTCCTGAAGGATTGTGGTCAGTGTTCAATTTGATTGCTTCTATCGCAACAGCAATAGCTGCGGTATTTGTCATTGGTCGCAATAAAAAATATGCTGGGAAATGGCAAATTAGTAGTGCAGTGTTAAGTGTTGCAGCAATCCTATTATTTATCTTTACCGAAGATGTTTCTAACACAATGGTACTCTTTGATAAATATTCATGGATCGCAGGAGGACTTGCATTAGTTCAAATAATAATTCTGTTTATTGGTAAAAACAACAAAGAAGAATCACAAAAAAATAATATCTAATAGTAATAAAAATGATGTTTCATATTGCCTGAATCAATTTTGAAACATCATTTTATTATAAGTGTGGTTATAATTTGGTTATACACTGTTAATGGTAGTTTTTGCAAGAATAGAAAAAGATATTAAACCTGATAATAGTGAGATAAAGGAAGGCGAGAACATGTTGTTTTTTAATGCAGATATGATGGTTAAAGAGACATGATTAATTTAGTTGTTAAGGCAATGGAAGGGGATGAAGAAGCATTTGAGCAGTTATATAAACTCAAAAGTAAAAGCATTTATTTTCAAGCATATAAGATGCTAAACAATACTCATGATGCTGAAGATGTAATGCAAGAAGTTAGTGTGTATATGTATAATAATATTTCTAAATTAAAAAAACCTGAGGCATTTCATTCATGGATCCATCGAATTACATTTAATAATTGTATTTCAAGAATTCGCAAAAAAAATAAGACAAAACCTTATTTGAATATTGAAGAATATCAAGATTATTTAAGTGATGACAGATATGAAAATAAACAAGAAGAATTTTTGGAATCTTATGAAGTTTTGATTAAAATTGTAAATGAATTACCAGAAAGAAGAAAACAAGCTATTATTATGCATTATTATGAAGGATATAGTTTTTCAGAAATTGCAAAGGAAATGAATATTTCGGTTAGTGCTGCTACTAGTTCTGTAACTAAAGCTAGGAAAAAGATTAGAGAGGAAATGGGTAAGTAATATTGGTTTTTTTGCTTATAAAATTTCTAACATAGACAAGAAAAGATTGCTAAGATAAAATTATTATTAGACGAGGACTTTTGAAATGATTAATAACGGTGATGTATTTATAACGAAGTTAGAAAGAGGCTTTTTTGGAGCGTTCAGAATATTAAAAGTAGGTGGACATTTCGGGTTTTCAAAAGATGAATTTTTTCTAATTGCGATCACAAGTTATCTTGATATAAAAAAACCGAAAATAGATGATCAAAGGTTAAAAGAAACTTTAATCGAAAATAGATTTTCCTTAAATAATAAACCAAACATTCAAATATATCCAGGAAATAAAATTGAAAAACAATTTGAGTATTTAGGGAATTTACCCTTAACAAAAGAAGAAGAAAATCTAGAAATCAAAATTGGTGGAAAATATCCAGTTGTCGTGCATTTACCTAAAGACTTTGGGAATGATGCCTTTAGAGAATGGCGGTGGATAAATGAAAAAGAAATCTATATTAATGAAACGGAAGCAAACAAAATGAAAAGCATAAAATCCCTTTATAGTAAGGAATTTGAGCCTTTTGGTAGTGATGAAGGATTTGACACATTAAACATTATTACTAATGAATTTAAAAAAGATTCTAATCTTAACTTTTCAATGATGCCAAAATATATAATTGAAACACTATGGGATATGAAATACATTTCTGTTGAAGATTTATCTGAAGAGGAAGTGTTAAAGCAACTCAAAGAAGATGAAATGAATACGATACAAAGCGATAGAGTTACATATGCAACTGCTTTTGCACAATTAAAACTAACTGGTAAAGTTGATTCAACTGTAAAAGAAAAAGCAATGTTGGCAATAAAACGATTGTCAATGACTGCCAAAGTTTTAAAATGGGATTCAAATACAAAAATAATGGAAAAAATGATTCATGATTTATCTTTAGCAAAAATAAATGATGAGTAATTCAGAAAATTCTACTTTGTTTTGAATTTAAATGCTATAATAAAGCGTACTTTGATGTAGTTTAATTATTACAATTCATAGGATATTAAAGGAGTATTTTAATTATGAGTCAGAATAAATCAGATAAAATGGGTTCAATGCCTGTAGGGAAGTTATTGTTTTCAATGAGTATTCCAGCAATTTTTTCAATGTTGATACAAGCGATGTATAACATTGTAGATACAATTTATGTAGCTCAACTTGGTGAACAAGCACTATACGCTATTGGGCTTGTGTTTCCTCTGCAAATGTTGATCATCTCTTTTTCGCTTGGAGCATCAGTAGGAACTAGTGCACTTGTTTCAAGACGATTGGGTGAAAAGAAACAAAAGGAAGCAAGTGAAATGGCAACAGCAGGGATGTTGATAACTTTATTTCATTCGATTGTTTTAGCGTGCATTGGTCTGTTCTTTTCTAAAACGTTCTTAGGCTTCTTTACGAAGGATGCCACGGTCGTTCAGATGGGATATGACTATTTGATCATTGTTATGGGATTGAGTGTAGGAGCGTCTGTAGCGGTTCTTGGAGAAAGAGTTCTTCAATCAACAGGGAATATGATTGTTCCTATGTTTGCTCAACTTCTTGGTGCTATCACAAATATCATTTTAGATCCAATTTTTATCTTTGGTTATTTTGGTGTTCCTGCAATGGGAATTACTGGAGCTGCAATCGCTACAGTAATCGGTCAATTCGCATCAATGTTATTCGTTTTAGGAATGTTCCGCTTTGGTAAACATGATGTTCGTTTTGTGGTAAAAGGATTTAAGTTCAATTTTGAGCACATTAAAGAAATTTATAAAATTGGTATACCTGTACTTGTAATGAACGTAATTGGTTCTGTGACAACAACTGCAATGAACACAGTTCTTGTGAGCTTCTCTGAAGTTGGGGTAACTGTTTTAAGTTTATATTTCAAGCTTCAAAGTTTTGTATTTATGCCGATTTTTGGTATGACACAAGGTGCTTTACCAATTTTGTCTTATAATTTTGGAGCACGTAATAAAAAACGATTCATGGATACAGTAAAGCTTGCGTTGATCGCCTCTGTTTCAATAATGTTTGTGGGAATGGTAGTATTTTGGGTTTTCCCTGCACCACTTTTACAAATGTTTAAGGCAACAGGAGAATTGCTTGAAGTTGGAACAATAGCATTAAGGACAATATCATTGTGTTTTATGTTAGTTGGAGTCAGTATTGTAATGAATACGATATTTAATTCATTAGGATTTAGCTTTTTAAGTATGCTTATGTCACTTATGAGACAATTGATTTTCATAATTCCTTGTGCATTCATCTTTGGAAAATTGTGGGGAATGAATGCTGTATGGTATGCTTATTTAGTTGCGGAAGGTTTAACGACTTTGATTTTCATTCCTAGATGTATTAAATCAGTGAATACTAGTTTTGCGAATTTAGGTGAAGTTAATGGATGATAAAGAGAAAGAAATACTTAAACTAGAATTAGAGATACAAGAGAACTTTGAAAAAATCAAAGATTTGATTTATCCATGTTTAAAGCCTATGGAAACAGAAACAAGCTTTGAAATCGAAAAAGAAGGAAAAACTATCAATATAGATTTACCTCATCTCAAGTTTTTTGCGGATACGGCGGTTTTCTTTGTGATTGATAGCGGAGAAACATTTCAACTGCTTCAATCAAGAATGATTCCAAATGAAGTATCGTTAGATAATTTACTGCAATTATCATTATCTAATCTGCTTCGAGATTATAAATTCGAGTTGTTTGAAGCTGATTATGGAGGATATGCATTGCGTAGTCATCCAGATCATACTAGTTCATATATTTTAATTGGGCAACTTTGGAAACAAATTTCTCAAAATGATTTAAAAGAGAGCATAATTATTTGTATGCCTGCTAGAGATATCATATTATTTGCAAAAGAATCAGATTATAAAATGATCCAAGCAATGAAAGAAACAGCTAAGAAAGTATTTGACAATAACTTTAAAAATTTGTCATTAGAACTAATTAAGTTTGATTATGAAAGTCAAATCATGACTGACTATGAAGAGCCGCTAGTTAACTAAAATGATAATTTAGTTTTGGGTTGATTGTTGTATTCAATGTAATAGTGGCAGAATTAACGCTAACTACAGGCGATCTATATAAATATGTAGTATTGAAGAAAATTAATAAGAGGAGACCGAATAGCGTTTTCTTTTATTTTTTTATTCAATTGCTCATAAATGTTGATATAATATAATAAAAGACTTGAAAATAAATCAAACAAAGTTTTAAATGTCAAGTCTTATAATGATTTAAATTTGATGATAAAGTATAAATAGATGATAATAGCTAATATCAGTAAATATAGGTAAAAAATAAGATATTCAAGCTATACAAAATTATGCGATGGATTTACCAAAGAAAGAGACATGGTTTTAGAAACACTAATGATGGAGGTTTTATGAGTATAAAAGAAATGATTGAATTATATGAAGATTTAGCCTTTTGTGGTGTTTATTGTGGAGAATGTAAACATTATAAACAAAATTTAAACTGCAAAGGTTGTAGAAATGAATTTGAACTTATTGAAGAATGTTCTTTTAGGGCGTGTGCAAGTTCAAAAAAATTAATTCATTGTGGAGAATGTACAGAATTTCCATGCACAGAATTAAATGCATTTTATAATGATGGGGATTCTTTCCATGATAAGGCAAAATGTAATATGGATGAAATGCGATGTGTTGGAGCTGATTGTTGGATCAAATCTCGAAGACAAAAAATATAAGAAAGGAGAGTTTCAAGTGAAAAACATTAGTGAATATCTCAGCGGAAACCTTTCACTTGAGAGTATGGATGTTGAATATAAAAGCCAACTAAATAAGCAAGACATTGAAGGTTGGATCAAGACTGTTGTTGCTTTTGCTAATGATGGAGGCGGAAACTTGTTTTTAGGTGTTGAAAATAATGGATATATTTCTGGATTAACAGAGGATGAGGCAGATAAGGAACA
Organism: Holdemania sp.; assembly: GCA_031551965.1. Taxonomy (GTDB): domain Bacteria; phylum Bacillota_I; class Bacilli_A; order Erysipelotrichales; family Erysipelotrichaceae; genus CALVGQ01. The sequence goes on from JAVBMW010000031.1 coordinate 25,154, forward strand.
AATCTATTTCGTGGGTATCATTAAAAATAAAATTGAACCTCAAATCAGTTACACAATTAAATCTATACCTTTAGAAAATAGGAAATGTTTCCTTCATATTTATATCCCTGAATTTGAAGATGGTACAGTTTGTTATCTTGATAATTCTAATGGACAAACAAGGGAGCGATTATATCGAAGATATCCTGGATCTACATATGAGGTTACTGCTTTAAAGGAAATAATAGATTACAAAATAAGTAAGGATCAACTTCCTTATGATACTATTGCAACTAAATATAAGGCTGATGATTTTACTTTTAATTCACTAAATGAGAGATATCAAGATAAAAAAGGCAATGAAGGATCATTTGATATGAAGCGTCTTCAAAGCGTTGGTCTCGTTACCCAAGATGGATATTTGACAAAGGGAGGATTACTTTTTTGTGACAATAGTCCTAAGCAATATCCATTAATACACATGAGAAAATGGCCTGGTTATAATAAAGGTTCAGATGATGTTATTGATGTTAAAGCATTTAGAGGAAGCTTAATTGAACAATTAAATGAAGCTGAAAAGTTCATTAGGTGGAATTCTAAGACTGGTATTCAAAAAAGACCAGGAGGAGCTATTGATGTTTGGGCCTATCCGCCAGTTGCGATAACTGAAGCAATTGTAAACGCCTTGGGACATCGTGATTACTGGATAGAGGGAACGCAAATCGATGTTGATATATATGTCGATCGCATTGAAATAGTATCTCCAGGAAGTTTTTTGCCAAAGGGTAAAGCGCAGGACTATGAAGATATTCGAGATATTCCATCTAAAAGAAGAAACTCTGTAATTTCTAATACTTTTGAAAAATGCGGTCTAATGCAAAAGTTCGGAAGTGGATTTGATAAAATTGTAGATGCATATTCTCCATATGAAGTGAAATATCAACCAAAAGTAAAATCATTTCCAGATTGGTTTATGATTACCTTAATGGATACAGTATATACACCTGAAAATAGCACTTATATTGTGATTGAAGAAGAAATCAAATTACCAAAAAATCAGAAAAAGGTTTATGAAGCAATTAAGAATAATCCTGGGTTAAGAACTCCTAAATTAGCTGAGTTATGTGAATTATCTATTTCAGGCATAGACAATGCAACAAGAGCCTTGAGAAATAAAAACCTCATAGAGTTTGTTGGAAGTTCAGCAACCGGTGGCTATTATTTAAAAACCACGGACTAAACCACGGACTAAACCACGGACTAAATGCTCCGAATGATCCAGTAAACCTTCGATTGATAAAAAAGCGATTTAAAATAATCTACATTCAACAGAAAGGCAAGGCTGTGATCTTATGGCTGAAAATCAAAATATAGAATATAAGCAAATCTGGAAAGATGAATATCTTAAAATAATTTGTGCTTTTGTGAATGCACATGGTGGTTCGTTGTATATTGAACCAAAAGTTGAGCCAAGATGGACCAAGATAGACCAAACTGAACCAAAAAGCGCTGTTTTTTCTACATGAAACAATAACGCTTATAGTATTGTGCTAGCCTATTACCATTCAATGGTGCATTTGTTTCTGTAGTCTCACCAGTTCCAAAACAAGGGCTATTTTCACTCGTTTTTATCATCAGTCTCGCAGAGTATCTCTGAATCTGTATCAAAAATGTATCACTAGATATTTTCTATTCATTTCACTTAATATTCATCGTTTCATCATCAATAAAGCTATTCATTATGTTAAAATATAGGCAAGGAAGTGATCTTATGGCTGAAAATCAAAATATCGAATATAAACAAATTTGGAAAGATGAATATCTTAAAGTAATTTGTGCTTTTGCAAATGCACATGGTGGTTCATTGTACATCGGAATTGACGACAGCGGTAAAGTAGTTGGGGTTGAAAATGCTAAGAAACTTTTAGAAGATTTACCTAATAAGATCAAAGATATTTTAGGAATTATAGTTGATATTAACCTGCTTAGTGAAGACGATAAAGACTATATCGAAATCATTACTGTTGAAAGTAGGTTTCCAGTAAATTGCAAAGGTGAATTCTATTATAGATCTGGAAGTACGAATCAATTAATGCAAGGTCAAACATTAACTAATTTCATTCTCAACACAACTGGTGCGAAATGGGATAGTTATGTTGCTAAAGGTGCTACAATGGATGACCTCGATTTACTTAGTTTTGAAATTTTTCGTGAGCAATCCATTAAAAGTAAAAGATTTACTCTAGAAGATTTAAATGTATCAAATGAAGAATTGTTACATAAATTAAAACTTAAAGAAGAAAACGAGATTACTATTGCAGGGGTATTATTATTTGCTAAAGACCCAGAAAAATGGGTTTTAGGTTCGTTTGTAAAAGTGGGTTTCTTTGAAACAGACTCAGACTTAAGATACCAAGATGAATTAAAAGGCTCTTTAATCAGACAAGCTGAAAATGTTGTCGAACTCATCTATATGAAATATTTAAAGGCTATAATTACATACGATCCAATTACAAGAATCGAAACTTATCCTGTACCTAAAGATTCTGCTCGTGAAGCAATCTATAACAGTATTATTCACAAGAACTATACTTCAGCAACTCCTATTCAAATTCGAGTGTATGAAAATAAAATCGTCATTGATAATGACAGTATGCTTCCAATGAATATTACAGAAGACAAGTTCATAAACAAAAATCAGTCTGACCCTTGTAATCCTTTAATTGCTGGAACATTTTATAGAGCTGGTTACATTGAATCTTGGGGAAGAGGAATCACCAAAATATTAGATGGATGTATTAACTATGGTTGTCCAACACCTGAGTATATTGTTTCACCAACTCATGTTAAGTTGAAATTGTTTGGATTAAAACAGGAGGAAATTTTTATCGACATTCAACCAACCGTTAAAAAGTTACCTGATGATTTAATTTTAATTTTAAACGAAATAATCAAAAATCCATCTATTAGTTCTCGAGAATTGGAAAACATTACTAATATCAATAGATCAACGTTGCAAAGAAGAATTGATTCCTTGGTTGAAATGGGAGTAATTCAAAAGACCGGATCTTCTCAAAAAAGAAAATACATTGTACTCAATCATGATGATTATTTAAACAAATAATTAACCAAGGTTGAGCCAAGCTTGAGCCAAGGTTGAGCCAAGGTTGACAAAAGCGCTACTATTCGATTTTGAACAGTAGCGTTTTTACATTTAATTTATTATTTAATCTATTCCTATTCAATGGTGCATTTGTCTCTGTAGTCTCACCAGTTCCAAAACAAGGGCTTTTTCCACTCATTTTTCTCATCAGTCTCACAGAGTATCTTTGAGTCTCAGAAAAACCTGTATCAAAAGTGTATCAAGGCATTAAACTAAGTCAAAATTACCATCGATGATATACAGCCTTCATTTCTCAATAACTGAACATTTTTATCAAAATCAGAAAAAGTGTTCAGTACTAGTGAACACTTTTGTTGACTTCGGTTAAAGTGTTCAGTATAATTAGTTTATAAATTGGAGGTTTTTTATGATAATACGTGAAAAATATTTAAATCTCATCAAGGAATTCTATGATAGCGACTTAATTAAAGTTATCGTAGGTATAAGAAGATGTGGAAAGTCAGTTGTTTTGGAAACGATAATGAATGAAATTAAGCAAGAAACTGACAATATAATATATTTAAATTTTGAAAATACTGCTGATTTGATAAAGGCATCATCGCCAATTGAATTAGTTAAATATGTTGAAAATCATCGCAAAGAAGGTCTATGTTATATTTTCTTAGATGAAATTCAAGAAATTGAAAATTGGCATGTTGCAGTTAAAGACTTAAGGTTACATAATAATTCCGTATTTATAACAGGAAGCAACTCAAAACTTCTTTCTGGTGAATTTTTAGATTTTCTAAGTGGTCGATTTGTATCTTTTAGGATTAGACCATTTATTTACAAAGAGATTTTAGAATACAGTAAAGAAACAAATAACTTTATTACACCAACCGATTACTTAATTTGGGGAGGATTTCCAGGAAGACTAAATTTGAAAGAAATGGAAAGCAAAAAAGTTTTCTTAACTGAATTAGAAAACACCATTATTTTTAATGATTTAATTAAAAGATACAAGATTAAAAAAACGGTAGCATTTAAAAAAATAGTGAACTACATATTGATTAGTAATTCCAGAATATATTCAGCTAGATCTATACATAAATACATTAAAACTCAATGCGAAGACATTTCTTTAAATACAGTAATTAAATATCTTAACTATTTGAAAGAAGCTTATATAATTGATGAAATGCCCCAGTACTCAACAAAAGCAAAAAGAGAATTATCCTATTATTGTAAAATCTATAATGCAGATGTCTGTTTTAATTCACTAAATGTTAGCAATAACCGCTATGATCTCGATCACAATTTAGAAAATATAGTTTATAATGAACTTTGTTACATGGGTTATGATTTAAAAGTATATGATAATCAAGGAAAAGAAATAGATTTTATAGCTACTAAAGCAGGAAAAACTTTCTTTATTCAAGTTGCATACAGTGTAGTGGATGAAAAAGCCTATAAAAGAGAATTTGATGCATTTAATGAGTTAGATAATTCTAATCGGAAAATCCTTATCACCACAGATGATATTGATTACTCAACAAGTACAGTCACTCATATAAACTTCGAAAAATTTTTATTGCTAGAAGAATTGTAACAAAACTGAGTTAAATCTATCTCTAATAAAGGACATAGAGCAGGAGCTCAAACCGAGCAAAAAAAATCGCTGCTATTCTCTATATGAAAACAGTAGCGATTTAATATTTTCTATTAACCTATTGTATTTCCGTTCAGCTATTGGGTTTGATTACTGGATTGAATCTCGAAGAGAAAAAACAATTAGAAAAGAGGAACTTCATGGAAATAATTGAAAATCCAACTATATATCTTGAACGCATGCAAAAAGGAAGCTCTGAGAAAATGTTTTGGGCTGAAATGATTTTGGGTGATATCAACACATTGATTGATTTTGGGGCAGGAGATGGCAGTTTGTTTGAATGGACAGATAAGATAAGTAAACAAGAAATTCGTAAAATTGCGATTGAAAATAATGAAGTATTTGTGGAAATGTTAAAAGATAAAAGCTTTGAAACGGTGAGGCAAGTAGAAGAATTATCGGAATTGGAAATTGATTGGGAACATACTGTTGTCATTTTTTCTAGTGTGATTCATGAGTTGTTTAGTTATCTTCAAGATGAAGAGGCTAAAAGAATAATACAAGCTATTCAGAAAATGAGACCTGTCTATATTTGCGTTAGAGATATGATTTATACGGAGAAAGAAAAACGATCGAAAAGCTTAGCTGTTCAGTTTAATAATCTGATCAAAGATCATGAGTGTTCTACATTAGCTCAATCTTTTACTGATTATTGGGGTGCAATAGAAAATGATGTACAGGCAAAACATTTCCTATTAAAATATAAATATGTTGAAAATTGGCAACGTGAAATGCAAGAAAATTATTTGCCGAAAAGTGATGTTGAAATTATTGATTTGTTTGTACAAAATGAGTATGAAACCTTATATTCAAGAATTTATACCAATGATTTCATAAAGAATCAAATTGAAAAGGATTATGCATGCCATTTTGAAGGGCCGACTCATCTACAACTCATAGTCCAAAAGAAAGGTTGAAAAATATGAATGATATCAAATACTATATTTATTCGATGAAACTCGGAACTGTCAACGCATTAGGTTTTGGGGCAGGAGTTGTGGTGATGCTCCCGCTCTATTTGAATGCAAGTTATTTTCAATATTTTAGAAAAAATCTGTTACTTATATTAAGTTTGTCTATTATTTGGATGATTCTTCATGAGTTGATCCATAGTTTTTCTTATCTACAAAGTGATAATGTGACAAAAGACGATATTACATTTGGTTGTGAACTTGAAAAGGGAGTCATGTATTGTTTGTGCAAGAAGTTGATTTCCAAAAAAGATATCTTTAGAAGTCTTCTTGCACCTTTCATTTATATTGGACTAGTTACATTGATCATTGGACTTGTATTCGATTTAAAATGGTTGACGGTGGTTTCCTGTATTAATATTGTAGGAGCAATTATGGATGTTTTAATGAGTGTTTTCTTTCTAAGGTTGCCGGATATCCAATATATTGAAACAGATAATGGGACAAAGTTTGTGTTAGCTTCAAAAGAAGATATATCACATATGAAATTTATCGGTATTCAATTTGAGAAAGTAACCGATGATTTTGAAGAAATAAGACCAAAAGATTTCAAAAAGGTATATGTTTCTAAGTTTTCGATTGTGTTTTTTGTGGCATTGTTGGTTGTGATGGTGATTGGATTGTTTGTACTTTAATAAATAGGGGGCTAAGCCCTTTTCTTTTGAAAAATGTAAAATAATCTTGAAAAATAATCAAGTAATTGTGTTATAATAAATCTACTAGTATAATAGTAAAGGAAAAATTTGGGCGTTTAGAGTGTAATTATTTTACATTGGGTTAAACTATCCAAAGAGGGAAAAATTAAATATGTTAGATAAGATAGTAATTAAAGGTGCAAGAGAAAACAATTTAAAAAATATTGATTTGGAGATTCCAAGAAATCAGTTAGTTATAATGACAGGTCTATCCGGATCTGGGAAGACATCTTTAGCATTTGATACGATTTATGCAGAGGGACAAAGACGTTATGTTGAGTCACTGAGTGCTTATGCTAGAATGTTTTTAGGTGGTGTGGATAAACCAAATGTTGAAAGTATTGAAGGTTTGTCTCCATCTATTTCGATCGACCAAAAAACAACTTCAAATAATCCACGTTCTACTGTTGGAACAGTTACAGAGATTTATGATTATTTGCGTTTGTTGTATGCACGTGTTGGGACTCCTTATTGTCCAACGCACAATGAACCAATTGAAAGTCAAACGATTTCACAGATGATCGATCGTGTTATGAAAGCCGAAGATCGTGCTCGTATTGAAATCATGGCTCCTGCAATTCGTAATCAAAAAGGAACATTTAAAGATTACTTTGAGAAGTTACAAAAAGATGGTTTTTTACGTGTTCGGGTGGATCAGGAAATGCGTCAGTTGGATGAAGAGTTCAATTTAGAAAAAAATCAAAGACATGATATTGATGTCATTATTGACCGTTTAGTAAAAACTGATGATAGTCGATCAAGAATGCATGATTCAATTGAAACCGCATTGAAAATTGCGGATGGTATGTGCTTGATTAAAATTGGATCGGAAGAAGTACTTTTTTCAAGTAACTATGCATGTAAAGTTTGTGGGTTTTCATTGCCTGTATTAGAACCGAGACTGTTTTCGTTTAATGCACCACTTGGAGCTTGTGATAACTGTAAGGGATTGGGGACAACACAAAAAGTAGATGTGGATATTTTAATTCCTGATCGTTCTAAAAGTATTCGTCAAGGTGGGATTACTTTTTACAAAAACACATGCGGTACAGACAATATTGAATGGCAAAGATTTGCGATTTTGTGTAAAGAATACAAAGTGGATATTGATACACCATTAAATAAATTAAGTGATTATCAAATGGATCGCTTATTGTATGGATCAGATAAAGAAATCGCTTATAAAATAGAATCAAGTTCTGGAAATATTTTTCAAAGAACTGATTTTGTGGAAGGCGTAGTATCATTGATTGAACGTCGCTATGTAGAAACAACATCATCCATGTCAAAAGAGTGGTACGCTACTTTTATGGCTGAAAGTACATGCCCAAAATGTAATGGTAAAAGATTAAATGAAATGGCATTGAGTGTTAAAGTTGAAGGTAAAAATATTTATGAATTTACTCAAATGACTGTTCGTGATGCATTGACTTGGGTGAGTTCTTTAGATTTAGGATTCACAAAAATGGAAATTGCGAAGCTGGTTTTCCAAGAAATCATCAATCGTCTTCAGTTTTTAAAGGATGTCGGGTTAGAGTATTTAACATTGGATCGCCTTGCGGGTTCTTTATCAGGTGGAGAAGCACAACGTATTCGTTTGGCTACCCAAATAGGATCACGGTTGACTGGTGTGCTTTATGTATTGGATGAACCTTCAATTGGATTACATCAACGTGATAATGCAAAATTAATTAACACTCTAAAAAGTATGCGTGATTTAGGGAATAGTTTGATCGTGGTTGAACATGATGAAGAAACGATGATGGAATCGGATTACGTTATTGATATTGGTCCAGGTGCTGGAATACATGGTGGTGAAGTGATTGCGGCAGGAACACCGCTTGAAGTTATGCAAAGTGAAAATTCGATCACTGGTCAATATTTAAGTGGTAGAATGAAAATCGATATTCCAGAAACCAGAAGAAAAGGTAATGGACTTGAAATCGAAGTCATAGGTGCATCAGAAAACAATCTTAAGAATATAAATGCTAAAATACCATTGGGGACAATGACAATTGTTACAGGTGTAAGTGGTAGTGGTAAGTCAACTTTAGTTAATGAAGTTGTGAGTAAAGCACTACAAGCGTCATTTGGCCGTGTAAGGATCAAACCTGGAAAATTTAAAGAAATCAAAGGTTTAGAAAACATTGATAAAGTGATCATCATTGACCAAGATCCAATTGGTCGTACTCCTCGTTCAAATCCAGTCACTTATACTGGTGTGTTTGATGAAGTACGTGATTTATTTGCGATGACACCTGAGGCAAAATTGAGAGGATATGATAAAGGAAGATTCTCATTTAATGTAAAAGGTGGTCGTTGTGAAATGTGTCAGGGAGATGGTGTTAAACGTATCTCTATGAACTTTTTACCTGATGTTTATGTGCCTTGTGAAGAATGCAAAGGGAAACGATATAACGAAGAAACCTTACAAGTTACTTTTAAGGGTAAAAATATTTATGATGTATTGGATATGACAGTTGAAGAATCATTAGATTATTTCGCTAGTATTCATAAAATTAAAAGTAAAATGCAAACACTCTCTGATGTAGGGCTTGGTTATGTGAAATTAGGTCAAGCAAGCACGACATTATCTGGTGGAGAAGCTCAACGTGTTAAGCTCGCAAGTGAGCTTCAACGTAAGGCGACAGGTAAGACTTTATTTATATTGGATGAACCAACAACGGGATTACATAGTCATGATGTAAAGAAATTACTTGTAGTACTGCAAAGAATCGTTGATAATGGAGATACAGTATTGATTATTGAGCATAATTTAGACATGATCAAGAATGCAGATTACATTATTGATTTAGGACCAGAAGGTGGAGACGAAGGTGGAAAAGTGATTATCACGGGAACACCTGAAAAAGTTGCCAAATGTGAAAATAGCTATACTGGTCAATACTTAAAGAAAATATTGCAGAAAGGGTGATTTTGATGGAGTTTCAAACGAAAGTAAAAATCAGAGAAGTTAAGGAACAATTTCAGTATGAACAAATTACTGGAGATGACAGTTCGCTTGAAAGATGGGTAATTGTACCTGACGTGAATAGACCAGGTTTGGAATTGGCTGGTTATTATAAATATACTGAACCTCGTCGTATTGTAATTATTGGTGAAAAGGAACAATCCTACATCAAAACATTGCCTGAACAAATACAAAGAGAACGTTTTGATAAAATCACCGATGGATATACACCGTGTATTATTTTAGCTCATGGAAAAGAGTGTCCACCAATTTTATATGAAATGGCACATTATCGTAATTTCCCTATTTTAGCAACAGAAATTCCTACTTATCGAGTAATGACTGATGTGGTTACTTTCTTAGATGCAAAGTTGGCACCTGAAGAGTCCATGCATGGAGTACTTATCAATGTATATGGTAAAGGAATTTTAATGCTTGGTGAAAGTGGAATGGGAAAAAGTGAAGTAGCTTTAGAACTTATTCGTAAAGGACATATTTTAGTTGCGGATGACCGTATCGATGCGAAAAAAATCCACAATAATATCATTGGACATGCTCCTGAACTGCTTGAGGGTATGTTGGAAATTCGTGGAATTGGGATCATCGATGTAGCGAAGATGTTTGGAAGTAGTAGTTTATTAAAAGAAACACAAATTGATTATGTAATTCGTTTTGAAAATTTTGATCCAAACAAAGAATATATGAGGGTTGGAATTGAAGAAAAAGATTATTTTAATATACTTGGTATTGATATTCCACTCATAATCCTTCCAGTAAAGGTAGGTAGAAATATGGCAGTGCTTGTTGAATCAGCAGTTACTAACTTCCAGTTGGTAGAACGAGGTTTTGACAGTGCAAAAGAATTTGAAAAAAGAGTATACGAATATATAGAAAAACAAAATGAAGTAAATAAGAAAGAAGAAGAGAAACAATGAAATTTTTTCCAGATGCACAAACTATTTTAGAATTTGGTGTTTTTTCAATTAGATGGTATGCAGTAACCATGATTCTTGGGGTATTGCTTACAGCCTTTTTTGCCTACTTTGAATTAAAAAAGAATGGCTATGGGCTGGATCTTGTCGAAGACTTACTTATGGGATGCTTTATAAGCGGTGTAATTGGAGCGCGTCTTTGGTATTGTGCTTTCTATAATCTACCATTCTATTTGGAAAATCCGATTGAAATTCTAAAAATTTATGAAGGTGGATTGGCTATTCAAGGTGGTCTTTTTGCAGGGGCTATCTATGCCTACATTTATTGTGCAAAAAGAAAAATAAATTTTATGCGGGCTGCCGACTGTGTTGTGCCGGCGATGTTGATAGCACAGGCAGTTGGTCGTTGGGGAAACTTTATAAATAAAGAAGCTTATGGAAGAGTTGTGTCTGAAAGCTATTTTAAATATTTACCTGAATTCATTAAACATGGAATGTATATAGGTGGTCAGTTTTATGAGCCAACATTTCTATATGAGAGCATTGGAAATTTCATTGGTTTTATACTGATTTGGTTTATATACCGCAAATCAACAAATAGAAAAAGAGGCGATCTCTCATTTGCATATTTGATGTGGTACGGCATTGTGCGATTGATCGTAGAAGGCTTTCGATCTGATAGTCTGATGGCCGGAAATTTTCGCATGGCACAAGTAGTATCAGTTTTATTTATAATTGTAGGGGCAATGGGTATTTTCGGTGTTTTCACAAAGCTATTTAAAAACCCAAAACCTGTCATCTTATTTGATTTAGATGGAACTTTATTAGATACCGAACCAGCAATTATTGAAACCTATCGTCGTTTATTTGAAAAATATCAAACAGTTGAAGAGTTTACACGGGATAAACAATTGTCAGTTTTAGGTCCTTCATTAAAGACAATGTTTCCAAAATATTTCCCAGGCCATGATGTAAATAAATTAATTGAAGAATATCGTGTAATCAATATGGATATTCATGCGGAATTTGTAAAGCCAATGAAGCACGCTGTGTATTTATTGAATTCATTAAAAATGCAAGGATATAAATTGGGAATTGTCTCAACTAAGAAAAAAGATGTGATTCTTTATGGATTGGATTTGTATGATATGCAACATTATTTTGATGTCATAATTGGAGAAGACAATGTTAAAAGAGGTAAACCATCACCCGAAGGTATTCTTACGGCATGCAGATTAATGGATGTAAGTCATGATAGTTGTATCTATGTTGGAGATAGTCCGATGGATATTCAAGCTGCTAAAAACGCAGGAGTTTTTTCAATAGGATACATTTTTAATCAGGAAAGAATTCAAATACTATTAGATGAAAAGCCAAATCGAGTCATTAAAGATTTGATTGAAATAGAAGAGATAATCAAGGAGGATCATTTATGGACATACAATATGATGTAATAATAATTGGTGCGGGGCCTGCAGGTATGACGGCAGCAGTTTATGCATCAAGAGCAGGATTAAAAACAGCTTTGTTAGAAAAGGCTGCACCAGGAGGAAAACTCATTAAAACTTATGAGATTCAAAACTGGCCAGGAATTACCGAGATCAATGGAGCTGATTTAGCGTTTAAAATGTTTGAACATTCTACTCATTTTGGTGCTGAATATTTATATGCCGATGTAAAAGAAATAGTTGATGGAGAATTTAAGAAAATAATTTGTATGGATGGAACTGTCTATACTTGTAAAGTAGTCATTATCGCTACAGGAACACAAGAACGTTTATTGAATATTCCAGGTGAAAAAGAATATACAGGGCGTGGAGTCTCTTATTGTGCTGTCTGTGATGGATCGTTCTTTAAAGACCAGATCGTAACCGTTATTGGTGGTGGAAATAGCGCTTTAGAAGAGGCACTTTATCTAACTCAGTTCGCAAAACAGGTCAATGTTGTGATCAGAAGAGATGTTTTTAGAGCTGAACCGATAGTACAAAAACAAATTGAAGAAAACAAGAAGATAAATATTATTAAGAAACATGTACCTGTCGAAATATTAGCAGAAGATCAAAAGGTTTCAGCGATTATTTTAAAAAATGTGGATACACAAGAATTATCGACAGTTGAAACTAAAGCAGTATTTCCTTATGTTGGATCTGACCCTTGTACAGAATTCGCACAGAATCTAGGAATTCTTGATGAGCGAGGATACATCATTGCAGACACTAAAATGCAGACAAGCATAAAAGGAATTTATGGTGCAGGCGATTGCATCGTTAAAGATTTACGCCAAGTTGTAACGGCAACAGGTGATGGAGCAGTAGCTGCTCAACAAGCATTTCATTACATTAAAGGATGAGTGAACGATGAAAAGAGAAATTAAATTTAATGATGGCTTCCATGGTGAATTAATACTTGATGATACTAGTGTTCGTATTGGTAAAGAGGCGATGGAGGCAAGGCCTTATGATTTGTTGTATGGTGCATTAGCGTCATGTCTTTATGCAACATTCCTTGATATCGTTGAAAAGAAACGTACAAAGATCGATAGTTGTACAATTTTAGTCGATGGTGAAAAAAGAACTGAAGTTCCGACAACATTAGAAAAAGTGCACATTACCGCAACAGTAAAAGGTGCAGAAAAACAAGAGGCAATTCTTAGATCGTTTGAACTTGCGACGAAATATTGTTCGATTTATCAAACAATCAGTCATGTCGCAGAGATGAGTTGGGAAGTACAATTTATAGACTAAATAGAGCCACAAGTTATTAATGAACTTGTGGTTTATATTTTTATGCAAAAATCATTGAAATCACTTATAATAGAGTTAAGTTTAAGAGGTACCTTCCATGAAACAAGACAATTGGATTACAAGAAAAATAAAATTATTATTTAAGATACTGTTGAGGTTTTTTAGGGGAAAAGATGTTCCTGAATATGAAATGCAAATGCGTTGGTTTTCATCTTGTAATGAAGGAGATTTAATTTGGGCATCTATGCCAATGTCAAAAAAAGAACTTAAGAAAATTGAAGATAGCCATCGAGTTAGACCGTATTTAATCGTTTCAAAAAATGATAAAGGACTAGTTGGTTATCAATGCTCATCAAAAGAAAGTATAAGGTTAAAAGGAAGTGAAACAGTAGTATTGGAAGCAGGAGAACCGCTTCAAAAGAAGACATGGATCAACCTAACAAAAGAGTACCAAATACCAATAAAGAATTTAAGAGGAATTCCTCATAAAATTAACTTAATAAAACGCTCAGAAATAGAGACAAGGATTGCGAGTATTTATAAAGAGAAAAACTTTACGCAAAACTTGTTAAATGGGGGATGGAAAAGAGAAAAAGGAGATATGATCTATTATCAGTTTGGCTATTGGATCGTATTAAAACATTATTATAAAAAGTTAACATTAGGTAGAATATACGATCAAAAAGGAAAGAATTTGATTCCGATTAAAATTGCGGGGAATCGATATTATTTTGATAAACAAAATATACTTGTGATCGATGAATACATTAGAACAAATGCAATCGTTCGAGCATCAAAACATGAAATGAATGTGATCGCTAATAAGTTAGCGAAGGAGGACAAGAAATGATCATTTGGATCAATGGAGCATTTGGGGCTGGTAAAACCACTAGTGCATACGAATTAAATAGAAGACTACCAAATTCATTTGTATTTGATCCTGAAAATTTTGGGTATTATTTTAGGAGAAATACCCCTAAGCAAATTCATAAACAAGATTTTCAAGATCATGAATTATGGCGAGAAACAAACTATCAAATTTTAAAGAACATACACATAGAATATAGTGGAACGATCATTGTACCAATGACAATCATTAATCCAATATATTATCATGAAATTATCCAACGTTTAATTGATGATGGAATTGATGTGAGACATATTATTTTATATGCAAGTCGCGAAACGTTGTTGAAAAGATTAAGCAAAAGATTATCGCAAGGTGAAACGTGGGCAAAGAATAGGATCAATACATGCCTAGAGTGTTTTGATAATTATATTACTGAAACAAAAATAATGACCGATAATTTAAGTGTTGATGAAGTAATTAATGAAATTTCGCGAATTTGTGAATTGGAATTAATTGAAGATAAACGATCAACAATTAGGAAAGAAGTTGATCGATTAGTGACTTTAATCAAACACATTCGAAATTAAATCGATGTTAAAATCAAAGGTGTTTATTCATTGCGAACCACTAGGTACCGTGGTAGAATAAATAAGAGGGAAAATTATGAAAAATAAAGTCGTGTTAATCACTGGTATGTCAGGTGCTGGAAAGTCAATCGCTAGTAGTGTTTTGGAAGATATGGGATATCACTGTATTGACCAATTTCCAGTTCAACTATTGAGTGCGTTTGTAGATATGATCCAAGTAACTACAGACCCCCGTTATCAATATATTGCCTTGTCAACCTCGGCAAAAGATTTCCCTGAATTTATTCAAATTCTTTCAGGTGCTGATACCGATATTCAGGTGCTCTTTTTAGATGCTGCGAATGATGAACTTTTGCATCGATATAAATCAACAAGAAGAACTCATCCACTACTGATCAGTAATGTTACAACTACTTTGGAAGAAGCGATCCAAATTGAAAGACAAATGTTTTTGAATTACAAAGATAAAGCTACATTGATCATTGATACGACTTTCTTAAAAAGTGGAGAGTTGAAAGAGAAAGTTGAAAAGCACTTTTCGGTAAACAACAAACCCGCTTTTACAATCAGCTTTATATCTTTTGGATTTAAACATGGAGTTCCGATGGATGCGGATTTAGTATTTGATGTGCGATTTTTACCAAACCCATTTTGGGATATCGAACTAAGACCTTATTCTGGAAACAACGAAAAAGTCTATAACTATGTAATGGACAAAGAAGAGACAAAAACATTTATATCTAAATTAAATACGTTTTTAGATTATGGTTTGCAACAATATTCAAAAGAAGGAAAAAATCACTTCACTATTGCGATTGGATGTACTGGTGGGCAACACCGCTCTGTTTCAATTACTAATTATTTATTTGATCGCTATTCTCAAATATACAATAGTTTTAAGGAGCATCGCGATGTAGTGGAGAAGAAAGATGAAGATTAAAAAAGTAGTAGTAATTGGTGGAGGACATGGTCTTTCAACAATGCTTAGAGGTCTAAAAAAGATAGAAAATATAGAACTGACTGCCATTGTTACTGTAGCAGATGATGGAGGAAGTACTGGACGATTAAGAAGACGATATAATATTCCTGCGATGGGAGATATTCGAAATGTATTGATTTCAATGGCGGAATCAGAAACTTTATTAAAACAACTGATGGATTATCGATTCGTTACAGAACAAGGTGACGAAGAGGATGTTGCGGGACATAATCTAGGTAATTTGATATTAACTGCAATGACTCAAACATGTGGTAGTTTCATGGAAAGTATTACTACATTATGTGAAATACTGAATGTAAAAGGAAGAATCGTCCCTGCCACATTACAAGTTGTGACACTTTCCGCACGAAAAGCAGATGGAACGATCATTGTCGGAGAATCAAAAATACCAGATAAAAACAATCCAGTTTCCGAAGTGTTTTATGATGAATTGGTCAGAGCTACTCCAAATGCAATAGAAGCAATAAAATCAGCAGATTATATTTTTTATGGAATTGGAAGTGTTTATACAAGCATTTTACCTAATTTGATTATTCCAGAGATACAAGAAACAATTAATAAATGCAAAGCTAAAGTATATTATTTTTGTAATGCGATGACTCAACCAGGTGAAACCGATGGATTTAGTGTTGAGGATCACGCAAAAGCAATCATCAAACATGGAGCTCGACTTGATGGTGTAGTTATGGCCAATGATATTATGCCAAAAATGATCGTAGATCGTTATAAATTAGAGGGAAGTATTCCTGTTATCTTAACTGAAGTAAAACATGATTATGAAATTTATCGTGCAAGTTTATTAGATTTTGATGGTGGGCTTGTGCGCCATTGTCCAATTAAAATAAAAAATTATGTAGAAGATTTATTGAAGAAGGTGTAAACATGTCATTTACATTTGATGTAAAGAAAGAAGCTTCACAAAATATATTAAAACCATGTTGTAGAAAAGCGCAATTGTCAGCACTTATTCAGTTATGTTCAACGTTAACGATCAGCTCACAAGGGATGATCATCGTGGTGAAAACAGAAAACGCTCCAATTGCGAGTCGTATTTTAAAGATGTTAAAAGAAGAATTCAAATGCGAAACTGAACTTTCGGTAATACGAAAAATGAATCTAAAAAAGAATAACATTTACCAAATACGTATTTTGACAAACACTAAATTGATCTTAGATGAACTAGGAATTTTAACTGATAAAGGATTAAGAGATCATCCAGCTTATTTATTAGTCAAAAAAGAATGTTGTGCTAGAGCATATCTAGCTGGTGCTTTTATGGCTATGGGATCAGTAAATTCTCCAACTAAACCCAATTATCACTTAGAAATATCTACGAATGAAGTATCACACGCTAGCTTTATACAAAAATTAATGCAGCGATTTGAGATGCCAGCGAAGATTATTTCTCGTCGTAATCAACATGTCGTCTATTTGAAAGCATCCGAGAAAATAGGAGATTTCCTTCGTTGTATCGGTGCTTATGAAGCACTCATGAAGTTTGAAGATGTACGTATTCAACGTGATTTTAGAAATAGTTATACTCGGCTAGATAACTGCGATATTGCGAATGAAATGAAAAGCCAAGAAGCTGCAAGAAGACAGCTTGAAGATATACAGGTTCTAATCGATGCGAAGCTATTCGATCATATCGATGAAAAACTAGTTACAGTTGGAAGATTAAGAATGCAACATCATGAAGCGAATTTAAATGAACTCTGTGATGAATATTACCTTTTAACGGGAGATACCATCAGTAAATCGGGGATGAAACACCGGTTTAAGAAAATCCAAGACTTGGCTTTACAAGTGTCAGAAAGATTAGAAGAAACCAAAAAAAGAGGAGAAGAAAAATGAGAAATTTACTTAATTTATTGATTTCGATTATACTGTTTTTTGTGTTTTTACAAATATTAGGACCGATTATCGCAATTATATTAGTAGTAATGCTTATTGTATGGCTAGTAAATGTTTGGAAGAATGCAGGGAATCAAAATATAAATACTCCAAATAACACCTATACCCAAAATAATCAAAACGTGATTGATGTAGAATACACTGAAAGAAGGATTCATGATGACTCTGAACGAGATTGATTTTGACCCAATAACGACTGATGACCTACCCGAGATACAATCATATCTAGAATTATGTAAATATGAAGAAAGTAACCATAATATTGTGAATTTATATTTATGGTTAGAATGGTATCCATTGTTTAAATATAAAACTAAAGACTATTATCTTTTATTGGGTATTCATGAACAAGAATTATTCCTATATATGCCACTTTGTAAAGAAGAGTATTTTGATGAGGCGATATTAAAAGCGAAATGCATATTTGATCGTTATCAAGTTCCCTTTGTATTAAGTTGCTTTACAGATAAAATGATGGCACATGTATTACGCTTATTTCCTGAATATCAAGCTGTACCTGCGCCAGATAGTTATGATTATGTTTATTTAACTGAAAAGTTATGTACACTCAGTGGTAAAAAATTACAGAAGAAAAGAAATCATTTAAATGCCTTTTATTCAATGTATGAAAACCGCTATACATATGAATCATTAAATCAAGAAAACATTAAAGAATGCATTGAATTTTTAAAAACATGGAAAAGTGAAGTAGTTGAAGATGATTTCTTTGTGTATGAAAAAAGAGGAGTTTTTAGAGTATTAGAAAACTATGACAAACTATTTTGTAAGGGCGGTTGCATTCGGATCGATGGTGAAGTAAAAGCATTTGCGATCGGTTCAGTCTTATCCGACAAAATGTGCCAAGAAAACATTGAGAAAGCAGATGATTCAATAAGAGGACTATATCAAGCAGTTATGAAAGAAATGTTGAGTCATGAATTCAATGAATTTATTTATTGTAACCGAGAAGATGATATGGGTAGAGAAAATATACGCCACGCAAAAAAGGCATATTCTCCAGAATTTATGATTGAAAAATATAAACTATCAAGAAATGAGGGATAGAATGATCACAAAGGCAAGTGGATTGGACAAACAAGACGTTTACAAAATGTGGAAAAGTATTTTTGCCCAAGATGATGGCGGATATACTGATTTCTATTTTCGTACACATTACCGTAATGGAGAAACTTTTGTAAAAAAAGAAAATAATCATGTCGTGGGTTGTGCAAGTAAGCATCCTCATCCTGTCATGATGAATGATCGATTGATCCAATGTTCCATGATTTTAGGTGTTGCAGTATTAAAGGAACAACGTGGTAAAGGAATCATGAAAGAATTGATGAAAGCGATGCTTGATGAATGTGATCATCAGGAATTGATTACCATGATTCAAGCTTACAACCCTAAATTGTATGAACCTTTCGGATTTAAAACAGTATATACACGAAAAATATGGAAAATCACAGCCAATGAAGTAAAAAGAATCAATCCTCAAGTTTCTACTACTTTATTTCCTAAAGAATGTGTAAAGTTATATGGAAAGTTTGTTTCTCGTTTCAATGGATATATTGTACGTGATGAAAAATATTACGAATTATTAATAAAAGAAATAGAAGCAGAAAATGGACGATTTGTCGGATATTATAATACAAAAAATCAGTTAGAAGGATATGGAATATTATATTTAGAAAACAATAAATTAACAATAAGAGAAGCAATATATTTAAATAGTGTAGCTCTAAATCATATTGTAAACTATGCACTTAATTTAAGGCATGAAATTAAACTAGAAACTAGTGGTGCTGAAAATTTAACTAAGCTTTTTCCAAATAGTGAAATGATTGAAGAAGACTATACAATGGTAAGGTTAAATAATCCGGAGCTATTTAACCGATTATTTAATTGCAATGTAAAAACAGTTGAACAAGCTATGAAATTACATCGCAAACCATTATATATGCATGAAAATAAGTAATTTAGAATATTTAAAAAAAATCAGTTTATATTTCATTGGATGATTTTATTGAGATAAATTTATTGTTTTCTTGCGATTTGGTTTGACAGTACTTTCGACCAATGGTAAGATATCGTTAATTAAGGATTGTCACTCACTCGAGGCATAACCTAGCAGAATATTGCTTTGGTTGTGGTTGAGTGAGTTTTTTAATTATATATAGGAGGTGATCGTGTGAAAGTGATAAAAAAAATCAATAATAATTTTGCGGTTTGTATTGATAATAATAATCGTGAGCTAATTGCCTATGGTAGTGGAATAGGATTTCCTTCAATTCCTTATGAATTATCTGATTTGAGTAAGATAGATCGAACTTATTATGGAATTGAGTCATCCTACTTAAAATTGATCGATGAAATACCCGATAAAATATTTGAAATATCAACCAGGATCGTTGACATGGCAAGAAGTTATACAAATAGTGAATACAACAACAATGTAGTATTTACTCTAGCTGATCATATCCATTTTGCGATTGAAAGAACTAAAAGAAATATATATTTTAATACACCATTATCCTATGATATCAAATATTTTTATGAAAATGAGATGGAAATCGGAAGACTCGCACTTAAAATCATCCACAATGAAATGAATGAAAAATTACATGAGGATGAAGCAGTAAATATAGCGATGCATTTTGTGAATGCAGCTATGATGAATCATAGTAGCTCATATAGTGAAAATGATTTGATTATTAACGAACTCACAGAAATAATAGAGATTCAAATGAAATTTAAAATAAAGAAAGATGAGTTTAACTATTCAAGATTTGTTTCTCATTTACAGTATCTATTAAAAAGAAAAAATGTTGAAAACGAAATTTCATCTGAAAATTTAAAAATATTCAATTCAATGAAAGAACAGTTTCCAAATGCTTATGAAAGTGCATTATTGATCAGTACTTACATTGTGGATAAACTAAAGTGGACATTAAATCAAGAAGAGTTAATGTACTTGATGTTGCATATAAATCGTTTATATGTAAGAGAGGATTGTAACCGGTAAGGGCATAACCTCAAGTGAAAATTTATAGGATTGCCACCTAGCGGGCATAACCCAATATGATCTAGTTAGTTAACTTTTTATATTGGGTTTTTAATTTAATATGAAGACAACTTTAGTGCACATAGTTGTTTACATAAATATTTATAATTATAGAAAGGGAATTTTATGAACAAGTTTGAAAAAACTGCAAGTTTAGTACTAGAAAAAGTAGGAGGAAAAGACAATATAGCTTTTGTCACTCATTGTATGACAAGAGTTAGAATCAGTTTAAAAGATGAAAGTCTAGTCTCAGTTACAGAAATAGAAAGTATCGAAGGTGTTTTGGGATGTCAGTTTTCTGGCGGACAGTTCCAAGTTATTATTGGTCCAGGTGTAGAAAAAGTGTATGAAGCTTTTTGTAAACAAGGTGATTTTGCAGTACATGAATCGATCAAAGAAAACTTAGATGGTAAAAACGAACCATTCTCAATTAAAAAAATAGGAGTAAAAGTATTGGATTCGGTTGCAGGTTGTATAACTCCAATTCTGCCAATATTGATCGTATCTGGTTTAATCAGAATGATTGCAGCGTTAATTAGTCCATCATTGTTGAATATAGTAAGTGAGACTAGTGATATTTATAGATTACTTACACTTGTAAGTGATGCAGGTTTTTATTTCTTTCCAGTCTTTATAGCTGTTTCTGGAGCTAAGAAATTTGGATGTAATCCAATGCTGGCGGTTTTGATGGGAGCAGTAATGTTGCACCCAACGATGATGGAAATTATTGCGGAAACAGGATCGTTTGCAGTGTTTGGCATTCCAATGATCAAACTGAGTTATGCATCCAGTGTGGTCCCAATGATTTTGATCACTTGGATCATGTCATATGTAGAAAAATTCTTTAAAAAATGGGTTCCTGATGCAGTAAGCACAATGTTTGTACCGTTATTCACAATATTAGTAATGCTACCTCTTGGATTATGCATCCTTTCTCCTCTTGGTGCAATTTTAGGGTTGGGGTTAAACCAAATATTTATTGTGATTCGAACCGTTTTTGGACCATTAGGTGTCGCTATTATTGGTGCATTCTGGTTGGTTTTGGTTTTGACAGGTATGCATCCCGCAATCATTGCAACTGCAATTATGACAATAATGTCTCAAGGATATGAAGATACAGTTTTAGTTGGGGCAGCAATATCGATTTATGCAAGTTTAGCGATATCTTTGGCAATCATGATCAAGGCAAAAAATGCTGAAGATAGAAGTTTAGCGGTAAGTTGTTTTGTTGCCCAAGCATTAGGTGGAGTAGGAGAACCAACTATATTTGGAATAGGCATGCGTTTTCGAAAAACGATTGTTTATGCTACGATCGGAGTTTTCTTAGGAACACTTTATGCAGCATTTATGAATGTAGGAGTATATTTCTTAGCGTCATCAAACTTCATGCAACTTTTAGCGTTTAGTAGTCCTGATCCCAAAAACATCCTTCATGGATCGATTGGATGTGCCATTACTTTTATCGTAACATTTGTATTGATGATGGTCTTTGGATATGAAAATAAAGAGGCAAAAGTCTAATGGAACTCTTTACTCATGAAAAAATTAGCGACAATGTAATCCTAATCAAAGATGCTTTTGGAGTTGGAATGTATCTAGTTACTGGGAAAGATAAAGCTTGTTTGTTGGATACGGGTTATGGAGTAACAGGTCTTAAAGAATATGTTGAAACAATTACTTCGCTACCTGTAATTGTGTTGTTGTCACATGGCCATGTAGATCATGCAATGGGGTGTGTAGAGTTTGATGAAGTGTATATGAATTATGCGGATCTTGATTTGTACAAAGTACATTCAAACCAAGAATTTCGTGAATTATTTATCCAAGTTGGTTTCGAAAAACTTAAAGATATTGAACTTCAAGAAGTTCGCGTAGATTTTTTGGACCTAGTTGATGAAGCATCTTTCGATTTAGGAGAAGTTCATATCAAAGCGATTCATACACCGGGACATACTCCAGGAATGATGATGTTTTTGATACAAGAAGAAAGAATGATCGTATTTGGAGATCAATGTGGACCGGGAACTATCTTGATTGAAGATTTTTCTACGGATGTAAAAACATATTATCAATCACTCTTAAAAGTAAAAAAGATTGAATTAAAATATGATGTTGTACTTAGAAACCATGGCACATGCAGATCATCAAAGGAAATATTGGATAATGTGATTGAACTTTGCGTTAACATACTAGAAGGTAAAGATGCTCATTTAGAAGTACCATCCGAAATGATACAAGGATTGCCGATTGGTGATTTGAAAATATACAGTGCTAAAAATCCATTGGATATACAAAAAGAAGGAAACCTCATGTATCGTGAGGATAAAATTTAATTCAATTAGGTATCAAAAGTCATTGTGACTTTGATGCCTTTTTAATGTGCGTTTTTTTTGGATTGTGGTAGAATATAACTAATTAAGTAGGAGGTTTCTTTTATGAGTAAAATTGATAATCACATTCATAGTGCATTCAGCGATGATGGACAATTTAGTCCTTCTAGAATATTTGAAATGGCAAAAGAGAAAGGCATGAAAATGATTTCTATTGCCGATCATAATTCAGTTGAAGCTTATTTAGGGGAACCGTTTGCGGATCGCTCAGTAGAAGTGATCCCAGCGATTGAACTTGATTGTACAATTGAGGGAGTTAATCTACATGTGCTAGGATTTGGAATTGACCCAAGATATCCTGAGTTTGAAGAAATAAGAAAAGATATCGTTGCGCAAGAACAAGTAGCTTCTATTAAAAGAATGAAGTTAGTTGAAGAACTTGGAATTGTGGTTGATGTAGAAAAGATAATGGAGACTGCCCCCAATGGTGTTGTCGCTGGAGAACTTATAGCGGAAGTTAGTTTAGAAGATCCACGAAATATTGACAATGAAATACTCAAACCATATCGAGCAGGAAATAACCGAAGTGATAATCCATTTGTGAACTTCTATTGGGATTATTGTGCCCAAGGAAAGCCGTGTTACGTTGATGTAAGATTTATAACTTTGGGAAAAGCAGTTGAAGTAATTCATGCAGCAAATGGAGTTGCAGTACTTGCTCATCCTGGGAATAATATACATGAAGACGAAACACTGTTGTATAAAATAATAAAAACAGGAGTTCAAGGAATTGAAGTATATAGTAGCTACCATAGTGATAAACAAATTGAGTTCTATCATCAAAAGGCAAAGGAATACAATTGTCTGATCACTTGTGGAAGTGACTACCACGGTAAAAATAAACCATCTATTCAAATTGGAGATCCAAAACCATTTGAAACAGATGAAGAACTTATAGAAATGATGCATAGGGCTATTAAAAAATAAAATAGAAGACGAGGAACATTCAAATGATACAAGCAGTATTCTTCGATATCGATGGAACGATTGTGAGTGGTAAAACTTTTCAAATTCCCGATAGCACAAAAGAAGCATTAAACAAACTAAAACTAAAAGGAATCAAAACCTTTGTGGCAACTGGACGCCCACCTTTTTGGATGGAGTTCATGGATGAGTTGGATCATACATTTGATGGATATATTACAAATAATGGACAACATATCATGATTGATAATCAATTGATTCATAAACATGTAATGGACAAAAATATATTAGAAGATTTTTTAAATTATACTTATGAAAAACAAATCGCATGCCATATCATGCTGGAAGATAGAATGGTACTTAATCTGATCAATGATCGCGTTTATGATTTTTATAATACATATAAGATGGATCCAATTGAAGATATTATGTCAAAAGAAGATTTGTTGAAACAAGATATCTATCAAATGTGTGCTTTTGTGAATGTTGATGAGCAAGATGAACTATTAAAGCACCTTCCAGGATACCATGGTGCTACTTGGAATGGTATCAATGTGGATATTATCTCAGATAGTTTTGGTGGTAAGGGAGAAGCAATCAAACTAGTTGCAGAGCACTTAGAAATTGATTTAAACAAGACCATGGCCTTCGGAGATGGACATAATGATGTGGATATGTTACAGATTGTTAAGATCGGCGTGGCTATGGGTGATGCGGATGACTATGTGAAACAACATGCAGACTACGTTACTGACCATGCCCATGAAAATGGAATCATGAATGCTTTAAAACATTTTAACATTTTAGAATAAGCGTATTTGTTTGATACGCTTTTATATTGATTAATTTTCCGTATGAAAATAGTGATGTCAAATACATTTGATAGACACTAATTATATAAATCCTTATCATGAAATCAGGTCAAGGGAGGCTATTATGGAACTAAACAAGCAAATCAAAAAGTATAGAACGAGTTTAAATTTATCGCAGGATGATTTGGCGGATAAAATTTATGTAACTCGTCAAACGATTTCAAATTGGGAAACAGGAAAGAATTATCCGGATATTCATAGCCTGTTACTGATGAGTTCTGTATTCAATGTTACCTTAGACCAATTAACGAAAGGTGATATAGAAATTATGAGAGAAGAAATTAAAAAAGAAGATATAAAAACACTAAGCATTTATTCAAATGTTTTCGGGATTTTAATGTTTTTGACGATCGTATCCACTGCACCACTAGTTTTATATTGGAAAATTCCAGGAACAGTAGTTGCGGTTGTATTATGGATTGTAACATTATTATTTTCATTTAAAGTTGAAAAATTTAAGAAACAAAATAATATTCAAACCTATCAAGAAATTGTTGCGTTTATGAATGGGGAAAGGCTTGATGAAATTGCCGAAGGTAAAGAAAAAGCTAAAAAACCCTATCAACAATTTTTGTTGATGGTTGTTGCAGCATTAATTACTGCAGTTATATTAGTAATAATATTTAAAGCATTATCTATGCTTAACTAACAACAAGCACGTCCATTAAAGGGCATGCTTGTTTTTTCTGATTTCCGCAATTTTGTAGACTAAGTCATCTGCTCGCATCGCAATTATAATTATTTTCATTATTTCGTGTGAAGAATCAATTTTATATACAACCCTAATACCTAAATTCTTAAATTTAATTTTTAATAAATTCGTTAAATCAGTTCCGTTTTTGTTGCCTAACGGCTTTCCGTATCCACCTTGAGAAACAGAAACGGGGTTTTGACTGACTCTTTGAATGCCTTTCAAAACATGTGTTGCGACTGAATGATCAAGCTTTTTTAAATCACTTAATGCTTCGTCGAGAAATTCAATTGTCCAACTCATTCTAATTCTATTTCCTCACAGTTATCAATATCAGTTTGGCTTATTCCAAGCTCGGTCATGATAGTTTCAATTGTTAATGTATTTTGTTTTTTTTCGTTAGATACTCTTTTAGTAGCTTCAAGGAAAAGCAAATGGTCTTCTTCGATTCCAACCAAGCGAGAATATTCTTCTGGAGTTATGATAATTGCTGTAGGCAAATTATTTTTTAAAACAACGATTTGACGCTCCGAATGTAAGCGATCAAAAATCTTTGATGCCTGTCCACGATTGAATTGGGATATTGATACGAGTTGATTTAAAATGTTAGTTGTGAATGCCATAAAGAACCTCTTTCTATATAAATAGTATATGCGAAAAAATAATTATTATCAATATTTAAACACAAATATATCGTTAAATAGTAATACTTATATGCATTATTTAAAATAAATTCGTAAGAATAGTTCAATCATATTTAAACCTGCTTGAGATGAATAATGATTTTATGTATTTCCCATATGTAAAGACGATATCGTAAAAAGCCAGTAAATATTTGGTAGAAATTTTTCTGGTTACTATATTGAAATAAACAAAGAGCCAAATATGGCTAATATAGACTGTATTTGATTATTTTGTGTTTTGTTTCTTTTAAGCTTTTTTATCAGATCAAGCATAAATAATTATAATCTTCATTAATTCTTCTCTTTTTTCAATTTTATGAACTTCTCACCCCCATACGAGGGCAAGAAGTTTTATGTTTGGCAGAAGCAATCAGAAATGATAATATATATTTAGTGAGGTTTAATGAAAATGATTAAAATAATGTTTGTGTGTCATGGTAACATTTGCCGATCTCCAATGGCTGAATTTATAATGAAAGATTTGTTGAAGAAGGAAGGAATTGCCGATGTATTTGTAGCCTCAGCAGCAACAAGTACAGAAGAAATAGGTAATTCAGTCCATTATGGAACAAGAGAAATATTAGATCATTTAAATATCGATTATAGTAAGAAAAAAGCGGTTCAGTTAAAAAAATCAGATTATGATTACTATGACTATTTAATTGGAATGGATTCGCGGAACATCAACAATATGCTTAGAATTGTAGGCGGTGATCCAGATCATAAAATTAACCGATTGATGGATTTTACAGATGAGAAATGTGATATTGCCGATCCTTGGTATACGGATAATTTTGATTTAACATATAGACAAGTGTTAAAAGGGTGTAAAAGTTTACTGGAAATAATTAAGGAAATCTAGATATGAATATTGAAAATTATTGGGATGCAGTTTTAAGACAAAAAGAAGACGAAATAAGAGAATATTTTGATGTTGATGCCATCATACGATGGCATAATACAAATGAACAATTTACACTAGAAGATTTTATTGTGGCAAACTGTGAATATCCAGGAAGCTGGTATGGAGAAATAGAGCGAATTGAAAAAGTAAATGATCTAATCATAACGGTTACTCATGTTTACACAATCGACACTTCAATGTCATTTCATGTTACATCATTTTTCCGAATCATAGATGATAAAATAATTTCTATTGATGAATATTGGGGCGATGATGGTATAGCTCCACAGTGGAGACTTGATAAAAAAATCGGAACCAAAATTAAGTAATAAGCTGGAGGAAGATTATGATAGGAACACTAATTAAAAAAGAGCGCATTGCACTAAATATAAGTCAAGAAGCTTTAGCTCATGGGATCTGCGCTCCATCATATTTGTCAAAAATTGAAAATGAAACCACAATATGTAGTGATGAAATAATACAATTATTATTTCATCGTTTAAGTATTGATTATATTTATGATGAATTATTATTAGACCAATTTGAAGAAGCTTATTCGTTATGGTTTGAAGGCTATTTTTTTGATGAAGATCGGTGTGGATATAAACTTTGTCAGGAAATGATTCAAATTTCTAAACAATATTTTTATTCACCTAAAACGATAGAAGCACATCTGTTGAACTATTTAGTAGATGTTGTTCCTAGTTGGGAAGAAATAGATATTTTTTCAAAATATACCAATGATAGAAATCAACTACTTTTAACTCTTGTACAAGCAAAATATCATTTTACAAATAATAATATTATCAAAGCAATTGAGGTGATAGAATCATTACCCTTAGCCAAATATCCAATGGTATATAATCAATTAGCTGATTATTATTTCAGTTTTGGAGATTATAATAAAGCGATAGAATGGGCAAAAACATCATTTCACCATTACTCACAAAGAGGTTATTTAGAGATATTGATGCGTTTATCTTCAACTCTTTCATCTAGCTATTATAACTTATTTGACTATACTAATGCTGAAATGTGGAATAATACCCTTTTACGTTTTGCTGTAAAATTACAACATTCTGGATTTGAAGGTTTAGCTTATTACAATCATGGAGCTTCAGTATTTCAGGCTGAACATTATAAAGAAGCTGAAAAATATTTGTTGAAATCAATAGAAATAAAAGATGGGATGGATGATCTATTTTCAAACTATCAAAAAAGGGGAATAAACGCCGTATTTTTGAAAGATTTAGAGATTGCGAAAGAGTGCTTATCTTTTATAGAAAAAAGTGATCATCCACTTAAAGATATTTCAGTAAGATTATTGCATTTTATGATCAGTAATGAAGAGTTTAATTACACTAAAGAGTACTGTGAATTATTAGAAGAATGTTACGAAATGGTATTACATAAAAAGCATTATGGAATGACTTTATATTATGTAATGTTGTTGTACCGTGGATATAAAAATACAAATCAATATAAAAAGGCCTTATTACTAAAAGAAAAGTATAACTTTCCTGTATTTTAATAAAATAGCTATTTAAAGTAAACAAAGCAGTTCGATTATTCCCAATAACCTCTTCTTAATCAATGCTTTTTTCAAAGTATAATTAAGAAGAGGTATTTTAATATGAATAAAAATAAAATTTGGAATAAAAATTTCTGTTTAATCGTTATGGGGACTGCACTATCCGCTATTGGTAGTGTAGGCTTAAGTACTGCAATGAGTATCATTGTTTTTAGTGAGACAACCTCTACTTTGTTATCGGCATTTTTTTTGGTGTTAGGATATATTCCTGAGTTTATTGTACCGCTATTTGCGGGTAGTATGATCGATCGCAAAAACCCGTTGAAAGTGCTATTGAAAAATGAAATGGTTTTAGCTGTTTGTTTTTTCATTGCAGCTATAGTTACTAACAAGATAGGTTTTAATTACTTTTTTTATTTGTTGTTTTCGGTCGTGATCAGTGGATTAGGTGTTATTTCTCAACTATCAAGTTCTAGTGTTCAAGCACAAGCGATAAAGAAAGAAAACTACATTCAGGCAAATGCAGTCTTATCGATTCTATATCCTTTATGTAAAGTATTTGTTGCCCCAATATCCATTTTTCTTTTTGAGCAATTTGGAATACCGGTAATTCTATTTGCATATGGAGTTTTAACATTACTAGATATTGGAATCGAATCTCTAATCAAACATTCTTTTGAATATAAAGAAGCAGAGGCATTCTCTTTCAAATTATATATTGAAGATTTAAAAAGTGGTATTTATTATTTTTGGCAAGATGAAGCACTACGATCCGTTTTCATTTTCTTTTCTATTGTCATGTTTGCGGATGCAGCGGAAAGTTTGATTTATCCGTTCTTTAATCAAAGCGCAAACCTAAATAATAGTGATTATGCCTTACTGATGTCAGTACGTAGTGCGGGATATATGTTGGGAGGATTTTTCCATTATTTTGTGACGATACCTAACCAAAAACGATATCAAATTGCGATAATTGTTTACTTTGCATTTGTATTGTTTGATGGGGTTTTGCTTTTCTTACCCTACATAATAATGCTTATAGTTGTATTCGTTTTAGGCTTTCTTGGTGTTAATAGTGCGAATATTCGTTCAAGTTCTGTCGCAACGAGAGTAGATAATCACTATCGAGCGAAAGTAAATTCTATTTTTTACATTTTGATTTCTTTTTCGAGCAGTATTGCACAATTACTTTGCGGAATTTTAGCTGAGTTTATTCCATACACAACATTACGAATTTTCTTTTCCTTTATTTACTTTTGTGGAATCATATTTTTCGTTTTGCCTAAGAAAAATAAAGTAAAAGAATTATATAATTTTGATACTGAAACTGTTTAAAACAAGTAAATATTAAATTTTCATAAATTAGCAAAATATATCGAGTAGTATTTTTTAAAGCCTGTTATAATTAGCCTACTGAAAGTGAGGACTATTTATGCAGAGTCATGATACGATCATCATCAAAGGTTTAAAACAAAATAATCTAAAAGACATCTCATTACAAATTCCCAAAGAAAAAATAGTAGTATTTACAGGAGTTTCAGGTTCAGGGAAATCAAGTATCGTGTTTGATACGATCGCTGCGGAAAGTCAAAGACAAATGAATGAGACCTATACAGCATTTATGAGGGGGAGATTGCCAAAGTATGAAAAACCAAATGTTGAAGTGATCGAAAACTTATCGGCTTGTGTTATTGTGGATCAATCAAGCTTAGGTGGAAATGCTCGTTCAACAGTAGGAACAATTAGTGATATGTATGCAGCCCTTAGACTGTTGTACTCCCGCGTTGGGGAACCTTATGTAGGAACAGCGTCTTATTTTTCATTTAATAATCCAAATGGAATGTGTCCGACATGTTTTGGAATTGGTAAGATTTTGGAAGTGGATATTGAAAATAGAATTGATCCAGAGAAATCGTGGAATGAAGGAATGGCAGATTTGCCTGCTTTTCATGTAGGGAACTGGTATTGGAAGCAATATGTTGAATCAGGATTATTTCCGTTAGACAAAAAATATAAAGATTATACTGAGGAAGAAAGAAACATATTACTTTATGGAGCTCGAACTCCAGATGGACAACGATTATCTAAAAAAGTTGAGGGACTACAAGTTCATATGCAACGTTTATTGATAAAGAAAGATGATACTGAAATCAAAGATGCTTCATTGAAACGAATGATGGAACTTGTGAGTGAGAAGGAATGCCCTGATTGTCATGGTAAACGTCTCAATCATAATACGTTAAAATGCAAGGTTGCAGGTTACAGTATTGATCAAATGTGTGAGATGGAATTTTCGAAATTAGTACAAGTTTTGGAAACAATAAAAGACCCTCGTTCAAGTTCGATCATAGATAGTTTAACGAAGTCCTTAAAAAGAATGATTGAAATTGGGTTGCCATATTTATCCATGAATCGTGAATCTGTGACTTTATCTGGAGGAGAAGCACAACGCTTAAAATTAGTACGTTATATGGGAAGCTCTCTAACCGGGATGACATATATTTTCGATGAACCAAGTACTGGAATGCACCCTCGAGATGTTCATAGAATGAGTCAACTTTTGATGAATTTACGCGATAGAGGAAACACTGTACTTGTGGTTGAACATGATAAAGACATCATATCGATTGCCGATGAAGTCATCGATGTAGGACCGTTTGCAGGCAAAAATGGTGGTCAAATTCTATTTCAAGGAAGTTATGAAAATCTTTTGGTTTCAAATACCTTAACGGGAAATGCAATGTGCAACAATATTCCTTTGAAACAAAATCCAAGAATACCTACTGCTTTTTTACCAGTAAAAAACGCAAATTTACATAATCTTAAAAATATATCAGTCGACATTCCATTGAATGTATTGACCGTCGTAACAGGAGTGGCAGGGTCTGGTAAAAGTTCATTGATTCGCGATGTTTTCGCAGACCAATACAAGGATCGTGTTATGCTTGTTGATCAATCACCAGTAACGGCTACTGGCCGTTCTGCACCCGCAACATTTCTCGGTTTTTTTGATGAAATCAGAAAAATAATGGCAAAAGAAAATCATGTGGATGCTTCTTTATTTTCTTACAACAGTAAAGGTGCTTGCCCTGCCTGCAAAGGAAGGGGATTTACAGTAACAGAGCTTGTTTTTATGGATCCTGTCACAACTGTATGTGAATCTTGTAGTGGAAAACGATATAATGAAGAGGCGTTATCATATACATTTAAAGAAAAAAACATCGAGCAAATCATAGGTTTGTCTGCAGAAGATGCATCTGATTTTTTTATGGATTATCCATCAGTACACAAAGTACTCAAAGCAATGATCGAAGTCGGATTACCTTATTTATCTTTAGGACAACCCTTATCTACTTTATCTGGTGGTGAAAGACAACGAGTAAAACTGGCGAAATACTTAAATAATAAAAAAGGGAATATCTATATTTTAGATGAACCTACTACAGGATTACACGCCTCTGATGTAAAAAACATTATGAAGTTACTGGATGATTTTGTATGCAAAGGGAACACAGTCATTGTGATCGAGCATAATCTTGATGTGATGAAACAAGCGGATTATATTATTGATGTAGGACCTGATGGTGGATCTCAAGGAGGAGAAATAGTCTTTGAAGGATCACCTATAGAAATGGTGAAAACATCAAATACAATTACTGCAAAATATTTAAAAGAATCATTGAATGATTAATTAGCAAAGAAAGTCGAGATATAATATAGATACAAAGTTAAAATAAGGATGTAAGGTGGTGAAAAAATGAAGGAACAAATATTGGCAGTTCAGCGAATTCAAGATTACATTGAACAGAATCTACATCAAGAACTTAAAATGTCTGATCTAGCGAAATCGTCGTTTTTCTCTCCGTGGTATTCCTATCGCTTATTTAAAGAAGCAATTTCTATAAGTCCAACGGAGTATATTCGAAAGTTAAGACTTTCAAAAGCAGCATTAAAATTAAGGGATGAACCATGCCGAATTATAGATGTCGCTTATGAGTTTGGATTTGGAAGTGTTGATGGTTTTACTAGAGCATTCTTTCGCGAGTTTGGATGTAATCCAAGTGAATATGTAAAAGAACAAGTCCCTATCACTCTTTTTATACCTTATGGAATCAAATATAGAGAACTAAGAAAGGAAGAGATAATCATGTCAAAAGTACAAAATGTTTTTATTCAAGTAATACACAAACCAGAGCGACTTTGTATTATCAAGCGAGGAGTCAAAGCTGAAGATTATTTTCCGTATTGTGAAGAAGTAAGTTGTGATGTTTGGGGAATCCTTATGAGCATGAGATCGCTTGAAGGAGAGCCTGTTTGTATGTGGCTTCCAGAAAAATATAAGAAGCCAAATACCTCTACTTATGTTCAAGGAGTTGAAGTAGAAACCAACTATCTTGGCATAATTCCAGAAGGATTTGAAACGATTCAGTTGCCTGAAGCAGATTATCTGATGTTTCAAGGAGAGCCATTTGATGAAGAGGATTACCAGGAAGCAATCATTACTTTACAAGAAGCAATAGATAAATATGATCCTTCAGTTATTGGATACAACTGGGATGATGAAAATCCCCGCATTCAGTTAGAACCCCGGGGAGACCGTGGATACATTGAATTAAGAGCAATAAAGAAAATGTAATACATAAAAAGAAGTCTGGATTGATCCAAACTTCTTTTGTGTTATATCGATTTTTTGTAGCAAATCGTGTTGGTCAGAATTTCCATAACGATGACTACAGCGAACATTCCCCAGGGAATAATCCAGGAAATAGTGGCAGGCATTTCGAACTGATAATAGGTTGCGACTGCCCAAATTACAGATAAAATACTTGTACAGCTTCCTACTACTCTGCATAGTTTTGTCTCATCGATTCTTTCTTTTGCCTCTTTTGTGGAAGTATTATATCCAGCGATCAAAAAGCTGCAATTTCCAGTTAATAGGATCACTGATATTACCGCAAGTAATCCTACAAGGATCCAGGGAATCCATATTGGTGCATTCATTTCGTTGTTCCTCCTATTCTTCAAGTTTTGCGTTTTGTCTTACCTTAATTTTGTAGGAGACAAAGACGGCTATAAACATAAAACCATAAATGATTCCAAGTGCACTGTCCGTGATCTTACCATTGGCTATGATTTTAACATTTTCAAAGTAAAAATCAGAAAGGCAGGCAAGAATAGAAACAAGTCCAAACAATCCACAAAAGTTGATCAGGTGTTTTTGCCTATTTTCAGTCAATGGATAGATATCATAGTAAATGAGTTCAATGCTGCACAAGATAACCGTAAAAAGAATGATGGATAATTCAGCCCACTTACCTTGTGCCCAATCAAAACCGTTTACTGATAAACCAATATTGAATAATAGTAAGCCAATTAAAGTCAATAAACCATGCTTGAACACATTGCCTCTTTTTAATAATTGAAGTTCATCCAAATACTCTAAGTTTTTCATATTTAGTCCTCCCAAAATAATTCATCCAGGCTTTTACCCAGAACTTTACAGATTTCGATACAAAGCTTGACAGAAGGATAGTAATCTCCTTTTTCGATTGCATTCATCGTCTGCCGGCTGACACCAATGGCTTCCGCCAAATCTTTTTGAGTCATATCCAAAGCGGCCCGGGCAGCTTTAACTCTTAGATTTTTTGCCATTAAGATCATCTCCAATCTGTTCTGTAATCATACTATATCAGATTGATATAGAAAAAGTCAAGAAACTTTGACATATATTAAAAGAAAATTTACATTATATTTTTTAAAAATCGCAATAAAGTGATTTGATTTAGAGGTGCTTTTCTGTTCTTTTGTTTAATATACAATTAATATCTCATGAAAAAAGCTGGGATCACCCAGCTAAGCCATTTTTGCGGTAAATATATATAAATAACCCTAAAAACAAGCTGAAATTAATTGCTATAATTAAACTAGATTCCAAAGAAATTTTTTGAATTGACAATGAATTCATCAATACTTGGAATTGTTGAGTATATATATATTTTCCTACCTTTTCAAAAGTGGTGTTGAAACTTGAAATCATGGGGGTAAAGGATAGAACTAACATGGCGGGAACACTAAGCGAACTGGCACTCATTTGATTATGACTGATCAGTCCTATCAAAGCACCGACAAGAATCGAGATCAGAACACCAACCATT
>JAVBMW010000014.1:0-4882 GCA_031551965.1 Holdemania sp.
ACTTTTACCACATCAAATGCCAAAAGCAAAATATCGATTAATTAGTAAAAAGCCAATCAGTCCTAGTAATCAAGAACTGGATGAAAATAAAAGAAGCCATTCGGCCAAACTCAGAGTATTAGAAAGAATAGAGGAATAAAGTATGAAAATCGTACAAAAGAAAAAAAGAAAATTGAATATTTTTAATTTAGCAATTTTAATGTTTGTATTCAGTTTGATACTATCATTAGCTTCTGCTCTTTTGTTACGTTCATACAACAATTCACTTACAATGAAAGTACAAAAGACTCAAGTTCAAATTGCAGCGATCAAAATTGAAAATGATTCATTGAATTTGACTTTACTAGATCTTCAAAATAAAGAACGTGTCTTATCGATCGCAACTGATGGTGGATTAAGTTTCTCTCAAGATAACGTAGTAACCATCAGTCGTTCTGGAGATTAAAAATGAAAAAAAATAGTAATTTGATGATTAAATTACTATTTTTCATAACGTTAGTATTTACGCTTATTATAGCGGCTAACGTTTTTTTGGTTTCCGTTTTTAAAATTCATATACATAGTGGAAAAAATTTAGAAATATATGCTTCGAATACAAATTTAGTGAATGAAAAGATTTTATCAAGAAGAGGGTACATATTTGATAAATATGGCAATGTGATCGCACAAGACGCTCAGACTTATAATATTATTTGTTACATCGATAAAGAACGATATACAGCTAAAAAAGAACCAGCGCATGTCGTTGATCCTGTTTTGACGGCTAAAGTATTATCCAGCATACTTGATATGGATGAAATGAAAATCTACGCTTTATTGACACCGACTGATAATCGTACACAAACAGAACTTGGTACAAAAGGTAGAAATCTTACTAAGCAACAAAAAGAAGCTATCGAAGAATATGGGCTACCAGGAATTGGTTTTACTAAATCAGTTCAACGTTCATACCCAATGGGTAATTTTGCCTCTTATCTGATTGGCTATTCTCAATCGGATGAAACAGGACATACAGTCGGTAAAATGGGACTTGAGCTATTTTTGGATGATGAACTTACTGGAACGGATGGAACACGTAGTTATCAGTCTGATAAAGATGGATACATTCTTCCTGGTATGAAATCAGAAGAAACTCCTTCAGTCAACGGAAATGATGTGGTTTTAACACTAGATAAAGATATCCAGGAAAGTTTAGAAACATCTTTTAAAATGACTCATGAATTATTCAATGTTGAAAAAATATGGGGTGCAGTAGTTGAAATTGATACAGGAAAGATTTTAGCGTGGGGACAAGATCCAAGTTTTGATCCTAATGTTCGTGAGATCGATGATTACACTAACTATGGTAGTCAAATGCCATATGAAGCCGGATCGACAATGAAGGCCTTTACTTATGCTGCAGCCATTGATTCTGGAGTATATCAGCCAGATACACTTGTGGATAGTACTGACTTTTGTTATGGAGCAAAAGGACGCACACCTTATCGTGTTTCTTGTAATGATACACGTAAAATTGATACTCCAATTACTAATGCAGGATATAGAGACTGGGGAATGATCACTTATGATATGGGGCTAGTGTATTCGAGCAATGTTGTCACATCGAGTATACTTACAAATCTAATGAGTGAAAAAACGTATGAAGAATACTTAGATAAATTTGGCTTTTTTAAAAAAGTAAATAGTTATGGAATAGCTGAATACAGTAATGTAGGTGTAAAAAACTTTACCTGGCCACGGGATAAACTAGCAATGACTTATGGACAGGGGTCAACTTTTACAATGTTGCAGATTCTTCAAGCCTATACTTCGATTTTTAGTGATGGAACAATGGTAAAACCATATTACATCGATCAAATCAAAAATCCATATAATGGAGAAGTGCTTTATCAAGCTCAAAGAGAAGTTGTCGGAAATCCAATTAAGGAAAGCACTGCGCTTAAAGTTCAACAACTTATGTATGATGCAGCAAATATGGATGTTGGGACTGCAAAATATTACCGAATTGATGAAACTTCAATTATTGCGAAAACAGGTACTGCTCAGATTTCATCAGGTGGTTCATATACAACTGCAAAAACAATTAGTTCAGTGATGATTGCGCTTCCTGCTGAAGATCCAAAATATATGGTCTATTATGCTTTTGAAAATGAATATGATAAAAATGCTCATGCGAAAACGGAACCAGTAAAAGCATTGATCCAAAAAGTAGCTCAAACTTACAACTTATCATCAAGCATTGAAAAAGCGCAAGAAAATAACGGAAGTGATATTGATAATATTGAAAAAAGAGTGACAAGTATGCCAAGCTTGATCAATCATAGTTTAGAATATGCGAATCAAAAACTAGAGGGAAGTTACGCTGATGTTTTTGTTTTTGGATCTGGTAATGAAGTTATAATGCAGTATCCTGACGCTAATTCAATTTTGACAATAAACAGTAAGGTATTTTTACTCACTGACAATAACTCAATCTTGATGCCAGATATGATCGGATGGACAAGAAAAGATGTAACTGGCTTCTGGTCGTTGACTGATATTGCGGTAAGGTTGGATGGATATGGAAGAGTAGTTTCACAATCCATTCCACCCAATACAAATATCACAAAAGAAAACGAAATTGAAGTTAAGCTCGAATAACAAGTGTAGGAAGAAGATTCTTACACTTTTTTCAAATGAAAGTTAGGTGAACACCTAAATCCTTAGAATAATAATAGTAGGAGCACAATCGAGTGATTGTGAATGAATACGATTATGGGGATTGAAATTATCACGAGTGAAGTTAAGCTATCACCACAACAAAAAGGCGCTATTACACGTTTCGTAAGAAAAAATTGCAGTTATTATTACTTTTTGAATTTCATTAGAATTACAAAAGGTAATGTAAAAGATGCGATCAAACTTTATTATTTTGATGAAGAATTAAGATCGATTATATTAAAATACATACTGAGATTAGAAGTTCAAATGAAAAAAGACTTTGTAGAATGTGTTGAAAAATCCACAAATGATGATTGTTTTTGGAATAATTCAAAATATTATATTCCAAGTTTTGTTTCATCGAATAAAAAGAAAAAAAGTAAGTTTCGCATATTAGTTGATAGCATTGATAAAACAAAATACAATATGAATTATTCTTTATATGGACCAGAAAATGATAGAGCGCTGTATTCATCAACATTTGGTAATTTTATTAAAATATTTCAGAATATAAAATATAAATACAAAATAGATTTTGAAAAAAAATATTTATCTCATGACACTTATTCTAATGAATTAATTAAGTAAGTATTTATTAAGTATTCAATTAATTAGAAATAGATGTTGTCATAGTAATCATATACTTTCAAAGAAATTGAAAAATGATTTAAAAAGTTTGAATTTAAAATGTATTAAGTTACAACCTATTGAACTAGTACTTAACTTTATTTATGTTCAATTGGATTTTAAAGGAGATTTTAAAAAAGAGTTATTATTAGTTGCAAAAAAATATCGAAGATATTGGATAAAATATAAATCGCATTTAATTTTAACAGATACAACATTCTTAACTATTAAGAATGAATGGAAATAGACATTAAAGAAATCTGGACAATTTTGAAAAAAATATTGCGATTTTCAGGAAAATTGGTATACTAATATTAGATGGTGGGGTAATTGAGCCCCAGCCGCCGGCCCACATAAGTTGTCGGCTTTTTTTTAGTTAACAGTAAACGAGCTTGTTTTAGGCATTATTTCGTTTAAAAAAGAAATAATATATATTGACTCTATACTAAGTTCATATTTTAAATTATACTCATGAGTACATAGGTCATTAGCAACAACTGATTCAAATACAGAACTTAAATTAATGCTTATAACATCATTTCATTATTGCATAAGTTGTCGGTTTACTTAATTTTAGATAGAGTCTGAGAAACATCTTATGTATCATTTATTTTGCTAGAGACATATTATATAGTAATCCGATATTAAAATGAAAACTTTGAGTTAATATTAGCAGTTAATTGACTGAAAATAGCATTTATGGTATATTATGTATGCATCAAGTTGTGCCAGCAACTATAAAATCTTAGCTCACTTGGGTGAGGATAAATCTCAAGCCTATTGTGTCAAAAAAGGCACACATGTTGAAGGACAACCGAAAAACTGGTTATTTTAAAAAAAGGCGACTGAGCCTTTTTTTATATAGTAGTTTTAACCTGAAAATAATTCATGTTTATTTATGAAAGTCAATCCTTATAATATATGTAATTTGTTGATAAAATCAACTTATATATAGGTTGGTGATAATATGAAAGAGAATTTAACAATTGCAAAAAAGAAAAGATTAATAGAGAAATTGAAAAATGCTGCAATTTACTATAGAGACTATTTATTAGGAAAATCTTTTTTGGTTTTATATAATGAAAATCAATTTGTTGAGGTACTATTTAAAAAAAGTGATTTTATGCATTTAACAGGTGTTTCTTCTAATTTAAATGCCGAAAGATTTTTTGATGTATGCCTGAAGAAAGGATCAGATAAAAGATATATACGTGAAAGTGATATCTTTACAACAACTTTACACCCCTTTCATTTGGCAATAAAAAAACTGGAAGTATTTGCAGAAATTCACAACGTATTTTATAAAGCATCCTATCTCTTAGAGGATATTAGGTTTGAAAAAAGTAGTTATACATTTGGAGTAGCAAACTTTGAGTTGACACTACTATGCGAAAGATATAGTAATAATACTTATCTCAGGCTGTTGACAAAGAAAATCAACAGTCTTTTTATTTTGTAGAGAATGTGATAAACTAAAAGAGGTAAAAAGATGACTGCTCAACCTAAAACTGTGGCTCTTTTTACCTTTTTTAATGCTCAAAATGGTATAATAGAG
>JAVBMW010000023.1:0-116779 GCA_031551965.1 Holdemania sp.
ATTTATATTGTTTCCGTTAAAAACAAAAATTTCTGAACTGTATAATTTATTTATTTCTTCTTTAGTAATTTGAAACATGAAATCATCTGGAAACCGTTCGAGATTATTTTTTACTTGTTGATTGAAAGCCTTTACTGTATACCCATAAAGATTGGCTAAATCTGAATCAAGCATGACTTGCTGACCTCGTATGGTATGTATTAAATTTGAAATGTTGTTTGCAATATTGGTCATTATAATTTTCCTCCTACTTATATATACTAACTTTTTTGGTCATACCTCTTTTTTCGTGCTTAAATTATAAATAAAATGTGTTTTCTATCTTTATAAAAGGTTAAAATATAGAAAAGTAAGTATATAATTTAGATACCTTGCATTTTTCAGAGATTTTCGTATAATATAATTATAGAGTTGGAACTCGAGAGTGTAATGCTCGCGGGCGCCAGCTCTTTTCTTTTCTTTTATACACTCCGAAAATATCATCGTCTTTCTTAACTATAATTTTACCAAGCCAGCTAAGATTATCTCTTTTATACATTGCATTAATTTGCTTCTTAATTTCTAAACTGTTTATTGAAGATAAGGTTATATCAAAAATAAAGTTATGAGACTGTTTTTCTTTGTTTTTGATATTTTTATAAAAAACTTTATCACTATTACCTGTGATTGTTTTTAAATCCCATTTTTCTTTACGAAAAAGAAAATCAGCAGTTTGAATACCGTTAGGATAATTTACTCTTGGCAATAAAATAATTTCTCCGCCAAATTTTTCTTTTAACCATTTTGATACTTCTTTTTCTTTTTTTCCTGCATCAAATACAACATTTTTACCATCAACTTCATATTTGATTCCATCGACTTCAATAAATTGTTGTTCAATTATTTCATGGCTGTTGGGTGTTGCTTGATCTAGCCATTCTCGAGATATATCTTGATATTCGATAAACTTACTACTCTCAAATATATACTGTTCTAAACTTTGATAGTTTATATTAAAAATGCGATGTCCGTCTATTATGCGACTCACATCTTTTTCACTCATTTAGCAACACGTTCCCTTCCATAATCACGTTTAAGATTATTCTTTTCACAGAAATCAGTCAGCCCTTATTGGCAAACAATATTATATGAGCCTTCACTTTTTATCTTACGCAAAAATACTTAATGTATTGAAGTTAACCTAATCATCGTCAAAATATCATCTTTTATAGCTATGGTTGCTTTGATTTCAAGAACAGTGCTCAGCATATAAATACCTTGTTCTGTAAAAACATATGGAAGATAATTAATATTTTTACCTTGAGCATTCAAGGTCGTTTTTTTCGACCTTGAAATAAAAATATCCATTTCATCTTTAGTTAGTTGAAACATAAAATCATTTGGGAATTTATTTATGTTGTTTTTTACTTGTTCGTTTAGTCTTTTTACTTCATACCCATAAAAATTAGCTAAATCTGAATCAAGCATGACTTGCTGACCTCGTATGGTATGTATTAAATTTGAAATGTTGTTTGCAATATTGGTCATTATAATTTTCCTCCTACTTATATATACTAACTTTTTTGGTCATACCTCTTTTTTTGTGCTTAAATTATAAATAAAATGTGTTTTCTATCTTTAAAAGGTTAAAATATAGAAAAGTAAGTAAATAATTTAGATTATCGAAATAAAAATATCAAGCTTAAGTATCTAACAATCAGAAAGGGGAAAATCATGAAGGAACAAGAATTCACAGAACGCATTCTTAAAATAAAGTTAAAGTTGTTTAAAACCGCAATGACTTATTTTCAGAATGAAACGATTGCGATCGATGTAGTGGATGAAGCAGTTTATCGAGGATTAAAAAATTGTCGTAAATTAAGACAAGAAGAATTCTTTGATACTTGGATGACAAGAATCGTGTTGAATGAATGCCATAAAGAATATAAACGTCATCAAAAACATATTCCACTTGAAGATTATGATGCAATAGCACCAGAAGAGTTTGATGGATTAGCATTAAAAGATGCAGTCAATCGTTTACCAATTGATTTGAAAGAAGTTATAATATTACGTTATTTCTCACAATATACCCTAGTGGAAACGGCCGGTATTTTAGATCTGCCACAAGGGACTGTGGCAACAAGAGAACGTAAAGCATTGAAATTACTAAGACTAGAATTTTTAGATAAGGAGGAAAATAATGAATAGACAAGATGAATATAAAGATTTAATTGAAGAGATTCAAAATACACCAGAAAAACTAAATAATACAATGACACGTGCAAAAAGAAAAAGATTTTATAACAGAATTCAAAAATCATTTTTAAGTATGACCATAATATTTACAACTTTTGTTTTGTTGGCGAATACCTGTGCACCTGTTGCTTATGCTTTTTCTCAAATACCTATCTTGAAAGAATTGGCTAAAGCTGTTACATTATCGCAATCACTTGAAAGTGCACTGGAAAATGATTATGCACAAGAAATTAATCAAACACAAACTAAAAAAGGCGTTACTGTTAAACTGGAATACTTAATTGCGGATGAGTCACAAGTATATGTAATTTATCGAATTGAAAGTGATAATAAAATAAGTAGTGGTAATTTAGAAATTAAAGCTGAAACAACTGATGGTCAAAGCGTACCAACTTACAGATATGAAGATGAAGTTAAAAAAGTAAATAATGTAGGAATCTATTTTGATAATGAAGCACCAACCAAATTTAAACTTAAAATATTTATATATGATGATTCAGATAAACCAAGTGAATTTGCCTTCAATCTTAAAGTTGATAAAGACATTATATTACCAAAGAGAGAAATAGAGATAAACGAAACAGTAGAGCTTAATGGTCA
Source organism: Holdemania sp. (assembly GCA_031551965.1). Taxonomy (GTDB): domain Bacteria; phylum Bacillota_I; class Bacilli_A; order Erysipelotrichales; family Erysipelotrichaceae; genus CALVGQ01. The sequence goes on from JAVBMW010000023.1 coordinate 2,839, forward strand.
ACTAATCACATTTGAATCAATCACAGCTTATCCAACTCATGCAGAATTAAATGTAAAAGGTGATCCAAATAACACTCTTTGGCTACAAAGCATGTTTTTCACCATTGAGACTGATACAGGTCAGTTGTTTACTTCAAGTGCAAATGGACATTTATCCAGAGGTACTGTTTCAGAGGATCATGCTATACAATACATGGAAAGTAATTATTTTTACGAAGCTTCAGATTTCAAAATCACAATCAATGAAGCATACTGGACAAAGAAAGATAATCCAACTGTTTGGATTGATTTGTGGCAAAAAAAGGCATATGATTTACCAGAAAATATGACTTTAAGAGACATTTTTACAGATATCTATAGTGATAAACTTTGGATTTCATTTGATTGTGAAAGAATCGGAGCAATAAGATTTGCACAAACATATAAAATGTGGAATTACTATCTACTCGATGAAAACGGAGAACATATTGACAATTATAGGGCGGAGTATCAGGACTCGAACAGATTGATCCCTTTCTTAAGATATAAAAATGAAGTATATAATGTACTTTATGATTTAGGTCCAACAAATAGTAAACACTATATCATAAGAATTTCTGTTGAAAATATAAATGATTATCGTGGTACTAAAATCGGTATACCGTTTGTAGTTTTTGAAAGATGGGCACCACTTGAAAGTACAATAATTGAATTCAGTGCAAAATAACAAAAAAAACGAGGCTTGTAAGGTCTCGTTTTACATAGTTATTTATAAATTTCCATTGGATCAATACGGATGCCATCTATAGTAATTACAAAGTGGACATGTGGACCAGATACTCTACCGGACATACCGATTTGACCAATAATATCCCCCTTAACAACTGTGTCGCCATTAGAAAAGTACGCAGATTTGTTTAGGTGACCATAATAGGAAGTGATTCCTTCTCCATGGTCTATCAAAATATAATGTCCGTTGATTCCATTGTAGGCAGCTTCTGTAACAGTTCCATCTGCAATTGCATAAACATTACCATATTCGTCTTCTTCATTTATCATATCAGTAGCGGTATGCCCTTCATAACACCCGTATCCACAACTGATTTTTGCGTTGTCAACTGGTAATCGATATTCTGTTGTATTTAATTCATCTAAGTTTTGGTTCGATAAATATTCGTACCATTTTTGTTCGTCTGGATCAATTGTCGCAATCACATTTTCATCTTTATCTAAAATCTCTGATGTATCATCAGTTGATTTCGAATCGACAATAATCGTCTTTTCTTTAACACTACAACCTACTATGAACGTAAGTAAAGTTATACTAAGTATTAACCAGAATGATTCTTTTGTGGGTTTTGGCTGAACTAGTTCTTTGAAACGTTGAGCTGTTTTTGAACTGAAAGAAGTAGATAATCCTGAGGTTGGTTGCTGAATGAAATGATAGAGTAAACGACCGTATTCAAGACGTTCTGTTTCATTATGATTCTTCAACATCATCTCATCAACATGAATTTCGGATTCAAGTTCTATTTGATGGATAAGGAGTAGAATAATTGGATTAAACCAATAAAATGCTTGAATTGGTAATAAAATCAATTTGATCAATAAATCATGATGTTTTATATGAGTCAATTCATGAACCATAATTAGCTTGTATTGCTCATAAGTTAATTCTTGATCAGGAATGACAATCGTTGAATTAATAACACCATAACAAAGTGGAGAAGTAGTCATCGATGATTTAATCAATTTAATATTTGAATGAAGAGCGACTTCCTTTTTTGCTGCATTGAAGGCATCAAGTTCATTAGCATTTAAGTTTATTTTCCAACGTTTGATTTTTGATACTAACTGAAGATGTGATAAGCATTGATAAATCACAATCCCCACGGCAACAAGTAACCAAACTTGTATCAAAATACTATAAATATTAATTTGTGAATTAACTATTGATTGATCAATGATTTGAGAAGTTAAGAGTTCTGATGATTGATTAATAGTCATAGTATTAGATGAAATAGTTCTTTCCACTTCTTTATAAACTGTAAAAGTTAAAGAAGCAGGGCAAATTAATCGAACCGCGAGTATTAAATAAATTACCCATTGATTTTTAAATCTGAATTTATCTTTTGTGAAGTAACGGAAAGTCTGCAAGACAAGAAATAGAACACTGATTTGTAAACTGATTTCTAAACAATTCTTAAATAGAGTATTCATCATTGATTCTCCTTCATATTTAATAATCTTTTGATTTCATCAAGTTCTTCATCACTTATATCTTCAATTAAAGTAGCCATTAATTTTGAAGTGGAATTGCTATATAATTTTTCAATGAAAGAAGAAGTTTCTGATTTACGATAAGATTCTTCATCAATAAGAGGCTTAAACATATTTGAATTGTTTTGCTTCGAGCACTCTACAAAGCCCTTATCTTGAAGTCTTGATAATAACGTTTGGGTGATTTGAATTGGTTTATTTTTGTTGTCAGTAAGATTATGAATATCTTTTGTACTAGTAGGTGTATTATGATGCCATAGAATCAACATCACTTCTAATTCTGAATCTGGTAGTCTTTTCATAGAAACCTCCAACATACATCTGTATGTAAAAGTTATAACATACAGATGTATGTTGGGTCAAGAGGTAAAATTTGTTTATACTTATAAAAGTATGATAAAATAATACAAAGCAGAGGATAAGCATATGCCAAAATATTATTTCTTAAGTGGATTTGATGAACAAAAAGGATTTCCAGATTATTTGATTAATCACTTCAATAAAAACATTTCTGATAAAAAATCACTAGTATTTATATGTACAACACCAAATAGTTTCAAAATCAATGATTACTATTTTGAAATAAATAAAAATTGGTTTGATCAATCAAAACTCAATTTTGATGAAGTTAAATTAATTGATTATCGAATGTCGAAAGAAGAAGCTCAAACGATAGTTACTAATGCATCTTGTGTCTTCTTGTGTGGCGGGATGACCTTAATGCAAAATAACTTTTTGGATGAATATGATTTAAAAGATATCCTAAGAAATATTGATGTGGTAATGGGTATGAGTGCAGGAGCGATCAATATGGCAAAGCATTCATTAAGCATTGAGAAATCAGATACTTATACTGCAAAAATCTATGAAGGTATAGGGACTGCAGACATAACAGTTTGTCCTCATTTTGATCTGAATAATAAAGAATTGATTGATAATGTATTATGTCTTACATCAAACACTCATCCAATATATTGTTTATGTGATAATAGTGCGATTTTTGTAGGTGATTCAACAATTGAGTATTTAGGCGAAGTATTTTTGATCCAAAATTCAAACATGCAGAAATTATAAGTGGGTAGCCACTTTTTTTCTGAGTCCTTGAATTTCGACAATGTTTGTAGATAAAAAAACGTATGATTATGAAAAGGAAGTGATCGTATGTTTAATCGAATTGGATTTATTTTGATTGTGAGTGGTTTTCTGCTCTTGTATAAACCAGAAATATTTAGTATAGAAACGATAATACATATTTTAAATTCAAATATTGAATATTGGCCAATTTTATTGATCATTATTGGCTTTGTGTTCATCATGCCAAGAAAAAAACGAACTGTAAAAAAAAAAGATGAGCTAAGTTCAGCTAGTGTTATTCAATTGTAATCGGTTTCATTTGAGTATTGTCGAAAAAGTGAATAAAAACTCTTCGTTAAAGATTTTTATCTCTTTATTTTACCTATTTATTGGGGTATAATATATGTGCAATAAATAACAAATAGGAGGAAGTTTAAAATGCCAGGAATTATTGATGTTTATGCTCGTGAAGTAATCGACTCTCGTGGTAATCCAACAATTGAAGTTGAAGTTACTACTGAATCAGGTGCGTTTGGACGCGCTATGGTACCATCAGGTGCTTCTACAGGAGAAAGAGAAGCTTTAGAATTACGTGATGGTGACAAATCTCGTTTCATGGGTAAAGGAGTTTTAAAAGCTGTTAGTAATGTAAATGATATTATCGCTGATGCAGTACTTGGAATGGATGTAACTGATCAATGTGCTGTTGACAGTGCAATGTTAGCACTTGATGGAACTGATTTCAAATCTAAATTAGGAGCTAATGCTATTTTAGGTGTATCAATGGCTTGTGCTCGTGCAGCTGCTGATTATTATGGAATGCCTTTATACAAATATTTCGGAGGATTCAATGGTAAAACATTACCAGTTCCAATGATGAACGTTGTTAACGGTGGTAGCCATGCAGATTCAACTGTTGACTTCCAAGAATACATGATCATGCCAGTTGGGGCAAAAGACATTAATGAAGCATTACGTATGGGAGCTGAAACTTTCCACAACTTACGTAGCGTATTAAAGAAAAAAGGATACAACACTAACGTTGGTGATGAAGGTGGATTTGCACCATCATGCGTTGATGGAAATGAAGAACCATTAAAACTTATCGTTGCTGCTATTGAAGCTGCTGGATTTGTTCCTGGTAAAGATATTTGCATCGCTATGGACGTTGCTGCATCTGAATTCTATAACACTGAAACTAAAGTTTACGAACTTACTAAATCAGGACAAGGAACTAAGACTACTGCAGAAATGATCGATATGTATGCTGAATGGTGTGAAAAATATCCAATCGTTTCTATCGAAGATGGTCTTGGAGAAAGAGACTGGGATGGATGGAAAGTACTTACTGATCGTTTAGGAGCTAAAATCCAATTAGTTGGTGATGATCTATTCGTTACTAATCCTAAGATCCTTAAAGAAGGTATTGAAAAAGGAATCGCTAACTCAATCCTTATCAAAGTTAACCAAATCGGTACATTAACTGAAACATTTGACGCTATCGAAATGGCTAAAAAAGCTGGATATACTTGTGTAGTTTCTCACAGATCTGGTGAAACAGAAGATACTACAATCGCTGATATCGCTGTTGGATTAAATGCTGGTCAAATCAAAACTGGTTCAATGAGCCGTACAGACCGTATCGCTAAATACAACCAATTGATCCGCATCAATGATGAATTAGGTGCAGTTGCTGAATACCAAGGTATGAACTGCTTCTACAACGTTAAAAAATAGTTGAATTAGGTGCTCGAAAGAGTGCCTTTTTTTCTGTCTACAACAGGTCGATTGTGTGTTTTGCTTTGATGGGCTATCATTGAAATGAAATGAGGGATCGATATGGATGTAATATATACAGGAAATGTAATAGCTGAAGCCAGAAAGGCTAAAGGACTTACTCAACAAGAACTTGCAGAAAAATTGAATGTTACAAATAAGGCGGTAAGTAAATGGGAACGTGGAATTAATTATCCTGATATTTCACTTTTAAAACCGATTGCGAAGGCATTGGATATTTCTACATTAAAATTAATATCAGATGAAGAAGTCGATTCAGAGAAAACATTAGAAATTGCGTCACAAATTACAGATACGAGAAAACAATTTTTTAAAAAGGATATAAAGCAACGTTTGTGGTTATGCACCATAATATCAATGATTGGATTTGCGATGATGTACTTAATTAATAGAGATTTTCTAGAACTTGAACGTGTTTCTTATTTATTGGAATTTTTCTGTTTTCAATCGGCATTAATGTCTGCATCATCATTATTTTATATGAGAAATTTATAGGATGAACGATAATTTATTTTGCCTTTATAAGAGGTAATTTATGGTATGATGAAAATAAAAAAGAATGTTATAATGAGAATACAGAAAGATGGGTGATCTAAAGATGTGGAATAATTTAAACACTGGTGAGTATGAAGGAATGATTGCGGAGACCATTTCAATTAAAAAAGAGAATAATGAATTTTTGCGTGTTTATTGTAGTAAACCCTTAACGGCAGGGTACCATCCGGGAATTGTATTAATACCTCATATGCCTGGTTGGGATGAGTTTACTCGTGAAACAGCTCGTCGTTTTACCCAACATGGGTATATTGTGATGTGCCCTGATATTTACTGTCGTGTTGGAACTGGACATCCGGAAGAAATTTCTAAGCTGGCAAGAGAACAAGGTGGAGTTCCAGATGATGTGGTGATGAGTGATTGTAAAGCTAGTCTTGATTATATTAAAGCGCAGCCTGTTTCTAATGGCAAAGTTGGTGTCATTGGTATGTGCTCTGGTGGTCGTCACGCATTTTTAGCGGCATGTACAGTCGATGGTTTTGAGGCGGCAGTTGATTGCTGGGGTGGCGGCGTAGTGTGCGAACCAGAAAAATTAACTCCTGCTCGTCCTGTAGCACCAATTGACTATACTGAAAAGTTGAGTATACCGTTACTTGGAATATTTGGTAATTTAGATAAATCACCTACTCCTGAGCAAGTCAATCAACTTGAGGAAGAGTTAAAAAAATACAATAAGAATTATATGTTCTATCGATATGATGAGTGTGGTCATGCCTTCTGGAGTTATCATGGGACTAATTATCGACCACTTGAAACAATTGATTCATTTAATAAGGTTTTACAATTCTTTGATGACAATTTAAAATAGTGAAAAAGGGGGAGTATTTGTGGAAAATAATTTGAAGGCAAAGACTCCTTTTGTCGTGATGATCAAACCTGTGGGATCTTGTTGCAATCTTAGCTGTGAGTATTGTTACTACTCAAAAGATAAACAACCTTTATCGATCATGAGTGATACGATTTTAGAAGAAACAATTAAACAAACTATTGAGGCAACATCAGGGGATGTAGTCTCTTTTACTTGGCATGGTGGTGAACCAACTCTTGCGGGAATCGATTTCTATAAAAAGGTAGTAATTCTTCAAAAGAAATACTTACCTGAAGGAGTTAAGGTTTGGAACAACCTACAAACAAATGGTACTTTAATCGATGAAAACTGGGCTAAATTTCTAAAGGAAGAACATTTTGATGTTGGAATCAGTATCGATGGTACAGAATGGGTACACAATGAGTATCGTAAAGATCATAGTGATTTTAGCACTTATCGAAAAGTTGTTAAGGCGGTCCAAATTTTACAAAAACATGGAATACAACCTGATTTATTATGTACAGTTAATTCATCAACTGCAAAAAATCCAATTGCTGTTTATCGAAGTCTTAGAGATTTTAATACTGGGTGGATTCAGTTTATCCCAATTGTTCGATGGATAAATGAAAATGAGGTCAGTGAAGATTCTGTGGGTTCTAAAGAATATGGAGAATTTTTGATTCAAGTATTTGATGAATGGATAACGCATGATATAGGAAAAACTGAAGTGCAGTTGTTTGCAGAAATGGCAAGTGTTCTTCATGGACAGTCTTCACATGTTTGTTGGATGGCTCCAGTTTGTGGGCAAGTATTAGTTATCGAAAAGGATGGTTCAGTTTATAGCTGTGATCATTTTGTGAATAATAGTTATTGCCTAGGAAATCTTAAAGATGTTCATTTAAGCAAGTTTGTAGATAGTAACAGTCAAAAAGAATTTGGATTACTAAAGAATAAAATTTCAGACAAATGTTTAAAATGTCCATGGCTACAATTATGTAATGGTGGATGTCCGAAAGATCGCTATAAAATGAATAATGAAGCTTATATAAACTTGAACTATTTATGTGCTGGACTCGAATTGTTTTATAGTCACGCGGAACCTTTGATACTTAAAGTGAGTAAAATGTTAAATAAACAAATATCTTTAAAGGAAATCATAAATGAAATAAAGAAAGAATTAATGTAAATTCTATGTAAAGTTAAGATGAAATGTTTGTGAAAGTTTTATTGAAATGCTAAAAAAGCCTTTAAAATAAGGGTTTCAATGAAAAATTAATTTTACATTTAAAATTGACTTAAAAAAATAGATTGGATATAATTTGCTAAACAAAAGAAAGAATGGAGTATCTATAGGAGGAAATCTTATGAGTAATTCTACTTCAGTAAAACCAACTAAGCAAAACTTTACCGCAAATGAATGGAAAACCATTATTGTTGCGGGTGCAATTTGCTTTCTAAATGTTTCAGGGCAAGGACTAATTGGACCGATTATGCCTATGCTTATTCAAGAATTAAATTTATCTCGTGCTGTTATAGGATTATCTATTACAGTGGCAACGATTTTATCTGCTGTGCTTGGCGTTATGGCAGGGAAAATAATGCAAAAGATTACGATTCGTAATACGATTTTGATCGCAAGCATTGCAGCTGCCGTTTATGGCTTTGGGCTTGCTTCGGCATCAAATGCAATCACATTATACATAGTACAGATTTGTATGGCAGTACTTGGTACATTTGGTACCTATGCTGTAACGAGTGCATTATTATCTCAGCTTTTAGGTTCTCGAATGAAAACTGTTTTTGGAATCGTTGCAGGGGTATCCAATTTAGGGACTGCACTATTAACAGTAATTTTAGGACAAACCATTCCGGTTTATGGATATAAAGCTGTAGTTACGATTACAGGACTAGTGATTGGAATAACAGGAGTTGTTTTGAATCTATTATTTTTAGGTAATACTAAAACAACTAAATCTGATGCCACAGCAGTTAAGAAAGAAAAAGTTGTATCAGATGAACCGGGCTTAACGATGAAAGAAGCGACAAAGACTGCCTCTTTCTGGTTATTTGGTGCAGGAATGTTCTTGAGTGCTATGTTGTTTACAGGGGTTGGATTATTCGCTATCGACTTCATGACAGGTGTTGGTGCTGAATACTCTTACGCTACAAGTATTATGGCTTCAGTGACAGTTATGGGAGCTGTAGTAACGATGTCCTCTGGATTTATTACTGAGAAATTAGGGGCTCGTGGACTTCTTACAATGATGTTTGGAGGCTTTACGATCGGTACTTTGATTTTTACTTATTTATTCCCTAAGAGTTTATCATTTGTGATCGCGATGATTGCGATGGCCTTTATCGCATGCGTTCGTTCTACAAACACTACACCTGGACTTATTATTCCTGAAATGTTTGGTAGAAAAGATTTTGGAAGTTTAAGTTCTGTAGGAATGAGCTTCTATGGATTAGGTGCAGGACTTGCATCGATCTTAGTTGGTTTATTATATGACGCAACAAATAGTTATGTTGCAGCATTTACAACCTTAGCAGTATTATCGATTCTTGCGTTAGTTTTATTTATGATGGCTTTAAAAGCTTCACCTATGAAGAAAATTGAAGGAGAATAAAATTATGACACGTGCTAATTATGCAATGAAACTCGATGGAGCCAACAATGTTCGTGATTTAGGTGGCTACCCTACAAAAAATGGTAAGATCACAAAATGGAAACAATTTTTAAGAAGTGATAACCCAAGCAATTTATCCGACTATGACTGCGAAAACCTATACATGTATGGTGTTCGTCTACAAATTGATTTAAGAAGTGATTTTGAGTGTGCACAACAATCTTCTAAATTAAATGGATATCCTGGTGTCGAGTACATCAATATTCAATTACAGGACAACATGAATTCTAATATGGGAGATATGAAACTTCCTGATTCAATGTATGAAGTTTATATTGCTTTGTTGGATGAGGCTAAACCTAAGTTTAAAGTGTTATTCGAAAAAATATTAGAATATCCAAATGATTGCGTAATGTTCAATTGTACAGGTGGAAAAGACCGAACAGGAACAACAGCAATGTTATTGTTGCTTATCGCAAACTGTGTTGATGAATATATTGTTTCTGATTATGCAGCAACATTCAATAATTTACGTCGTGAATCACAGGCAAGTATGAAGATGTTTGAAGAAAGAGGCTTGAAAATCTCTCCTGCAATGATGGCTTCTGATCCAGAAGTTATGCAAGATACATTAAAATATTTCTATGATAAATATCAAACGATTGAAAATTGGTTAAATCAAATAGGATTAACTGAAGACCAAATCAATGCGTTAAAGAAAAAAATCGTTGAATGATTATACAGACAGAGCTAGTGTATAAAATGCTAGCTCTTTTTAATTGGGTTAATGAATAGATATTCACTAAATAAATAGCTTTAAAGCTCCTTAAAGTGAAGCCAAATAAAAAAATTTGATTTATACACTATTATTCTTTAAAATTAAATTGTAAGGGGTTACAATTTTACAAGACAGGGAGGATCTCGTTATGAAATTAATAACAAACACCACATCAGATTTAAAACTAATCAAAAATTTATCACCGGAACAAATTCAGTTGATCAAAAAAGAAAGTATGATTGCAGGAGTTTTTAATTTCTTCTTGAACTTAGCTTTCGGACTTATTATTTTTAAAGGAGTTTCAATCATCCCAATTGAAGGGGCAAAAGGATTTTTTCAAGATTTAATTATCTGTACATTATTAACTGGATTTTTTAATGGTATGGGTGGATTTAACTCTGTTGAAAAAGGATTGATCAAAGGAACAGTTCAACAATCACTTATTAATGATGATGAAGTGGGCTTATTAAAGATTTTTCCTAAAGGCGGTGCAGCAAGAGGAATGTTGTTTGGACTTCTATGGGGAGCTCTTCATTTAGGGATTGCTTATGTTGTATTAAATGTTCTTTCAATTACTACAGCTCCTTATTTATTATTTGCAGTACTAAAAGGAATACTTTGTGCATGGATAGCAGGATCAGCTGTTTACTTTATGTCACTGGCATCATTACATTTAAAATATTAAGAAAAAGACTCGCTTGAGTCTTTTCTTTTGGCGCACCCGACAGGACTTGAACCTGCACTCTTTTGAATCGGAATCAAATGCATTATCCAATTATGCTACGGGCACGTTTGCTTAAATATTGTACCACAACTTACATAAAAATGAACGATTTGTTGTGCAGTTGACAAATTGCTAGGTACAGTTGATAGTATTACTACTCATAATTTTGATAAAATTAGGTTAGAAAAAGAGGATAATACTATGAACTTAGCAGATCGTATTCAACACTTAAGAAAAATAAAAGGGATATCCCAAGAAGAATTTGCGGATAAGATCGGTGTATCTCGCCAAGCAGTATCAAAATGGGAAAGTGAGGCAAGCATTCCTGATATTGATAAGATAATTATCATGAGTGAGTATTTTGGTGTTTCAACGGATTATATCTTAAAGGGAATAGAAAGTTCGAGTCAAATCAATAAAGGTCAAGTCAACGCAAATTTAAATACAGTTATCGCAACCGCATTAAACTTTATAGGGTTATTATTAGCTACAACACTTTGGTATGATTTTCAGTTGGCAATAGCGACAGCAGTAGGAATATTATTCATGATAGTGGGATGTATGATTTATTGTGCAGGAATGGTAAACGGTAGGGAAGATACTAAAAAAACTGCTAGGTATAATTTCTGGAGAATTAATATTTGGATTTTGAACTTTACAGGATTATCGATATGTCTTAACTTATTTTGTGGACCAGGATTAGCACCTTATCCTATTTATCATGACTATTTAACATATTCTATTTTCTGGGGTGTTTATATTCTAAGTTGTATTGTTATAACTTATAAATTATATGAATCAAACAAACAAAAACTAGGCTTTTGAGATTTCAATATCCTAGTTAGATAAATGTTTCGAGTAGTCCTAAAATAATCAATAGAATACCAGAAAGTAGTTGTGCATGTTGTGCCTTGAAGGCATTGGGACATTTTTTCCCTAATATTTGGCCGACATGTAGGAAACAAACACTGATAATGAGTGTGCAACAAAAAGTTAAAGAGGCATCAACACCTGCAATATTAGCACTGATTCCAACGGCAGCGTTATTAAAAGCTAAAATCAAAGATAAAATGACAGCTTGTTTCAATGTCATTTTTTTGATTGGTTTTATGGTTTCTTGGGTATGGTCAAATATGGCGTTGCTTATTTGGACACAACCCCAACAAATCAAAATCCAGCAGCTTAGTTTGGATAAAGTATCGATTGGAATGATTTTAAAAATATAATTGCCTAAAGTCATTGAGAGATAAGTGGTAAAACTAATGAATAAGGAAATAATCAAATTGTATTTTAATTGTATACAAACACGATTTAAACCATAAGTGATTCCAATCATGATGTTGTCAATATTTGCACAAAATGAAAAAATTAGGGCAGATAGTAGTCTCATATTTTTTTTCTCCTACCACAGTTTATGGGAAGTAATGTTTTGGATATGGTATAATGCCTATGAGGTAAGAATATGGACATTAAATTAGTTGTTATGGATATGGATGGAACATTGTTAAATACTCAAGGAAAGATTACTGAAAAAACAATGAGATCTTTGTTGGAAGCACAAAAACAAGGAGTTCGCTTGGCACTGGCATCAGGCAGAAGCTACAAAACTTTAACATCTTTTGGTCAACAACTACAAATGCCTGAATATGACGGGTATTTTATTTGTGTTAATGGAACATCGATCGTTAAAACATCAACGATGGAACATGAAATTATTGGTCAATTGTATGAAAATGATTTGAAGACAATATTTGAGTTTGCCAAACCTTACGAAATTGAAACGATGGCTGTAATGGATGAAACTATTTATGATTATATTCCAAGATCATTGATGGAAATCAAACGCCAATATCGTATAGAAAATAACATTGCGGAAGATGTACCATGGACTGCAGGAACATTTAAACTTATTGTGGATCAGAGAAAAGGATATACTGGGATTCATTATATCGATAGTTATGAAGAAATACCGAACTCTGTAAACAAGGTATGCATTGCCCATCTTCCAGAAAAACTACTAGATTTTTACCAAGATGCTACTAAATCTTTAGGGGATCGCTATAATTTCGCTCGTACTTCACATCAATGGATCGAAATAACCCCAATTGATATATCAAAAGGTAAAACAATTTTGAAATTGGCGAAACAGCTTGGGATCGATCAAAAAGAAATCATGGTTTTTGGTGATGGAGAAAATGATTTGCCAATGTTCGAAGTAGCAGGATGTGCGGTAGCGATGGGAAATGCAATGGATACAGTCAAAGAGAAAGCACAATTGATCACTACTGATAATGATCATGATGGAATTGCGGAAATAATAGAAAAATATGTACTAAAGGCTTAAAAGCCTTTTCTTTTTATACAAAAGTGGTAAAATATTAATTAGTTGCACACGCAACTAATTGGGGGTGATTAAATGGAATCATTAATGAAATATATTGGTCGTCTTCATCGTTCTTATATGTCTTATCGTACAGATAAGCTGGGAGTTGAAGATTTAAAAGGCCATCAACAAACTTACATTTTTCATATATGCAAAAATCCTGGCTTATCACAAGATAAGCTAGTGGAATTAATTAATGTGAATAAAAGTAATGTTACTCGTCAACTCATGCATTTAGAAAAGGATGGCTATATCACACGTGTTCCATCTGATGATGATCGAAGAGTTTTATGTGTGTTTCCAACGAAAAAAGCGTTGGATTTATATCCATGCATCTTAGAGATCATGAAAGAATGGAATGTAGAGCTATTCTTAGAATTAGATAACGATGAAAAAGAAGAATTGTTACGTTTATTAAAAATAGTTTCAGCCAAATCAACGGTATTATTACAAGGAAGAAGGGATGATGAATGAAGCATATCGTTAAATACTGTCGACCTTACTTCAAGATGATGGGATTAGGGTTGATTATTAAATTCACGGGAACGATAATGGATCTCGCCTTACCTTGGATTTTATCGTACATGATCGATAATGTAGTTCCAATGAAAAACAAGCAACTCATTTACATGTGGGGCGCTGTCATGATTTGTTGTGCAATTATTTCAGTTGCAGGCAATATTATCGCAAATCGAATGGCATCTAGATCTGCTCGAAATGTGACTGAAAATCTGCGTCATGATCTTTTTAGTAAGATTATGAGCTTGTCAGCTCATGAAATCGATGAATTTACCTTGCCATCACTTGAACTGCGTTTAACTTCAGATACTTATAATGTTCATCGCATGGTCACTATGATTCAACGACTTGGTATACGAGCTCCTATTTTACTGATTGGTGGAATCGCCGTAACGATAACACTTGATCCTATCTTAGCTTTAGTGTTGATCGCTGTAATGCCATTTATTGCGATTACGATCTATTTGATATCTAAAAAAGGAATTCCGATGTTCACAATACTACAACAGAAAACAGATCGGATGGTACAAGTTGTCCGCGAAAATATTTCAGGAATACGAATTATCAAGGCATTATCTAAATCAGATTATGAAAAAAATCGCTTTAGAATCGCTAATGCAGATGTAGCCAATACAGAAACTAAAGCCAATCAGGTGATGTCTTTATCCAATCCGTTGATGAACTTATTTTTGAATATTGGCTTAGTCATGGTAATTTTGGCAGGAGCATATCGAGTAAGCTCGGGTCATACACAAACTGGAACTATTATTGCCTTCTTAAGCTATTTTACGATCATATTGAATGCCATGATGGCGATTACACGAATGTTTATGATGACAAGCAAAGGACTTGCCTCTGCTGATCGTATTGGTCAAGTCTTAGATTGCAAAGAAGAAATGGAAGTCATAGAAATGGAAACAGTTGAAGAAGAAGCCCATGTCGTATTTGACCATGTGACTTTCTCGTATCACAACTTGGAAGCAAATATCAATGATATCGATTTCAAATTGAATCATGGAGAAACACTAGGGATTATTGGGGCAACAGGTAGCGGTAAAAGTACGATCATTAGTCTACTTTTACGTTTATATGATACACAAGTAGGACAAATCAGGATATCTGGAAAGCCGATTCAATCAATTCCATTTGAAAAACTCCATCAAATGTTTGGAATCGTCTTTCAAAATGATTTTCTGATCGCAGAATCAGTGCAGGAAAATATCGACTTTGGACGGAATTTAACGATGTCTCAAATTGAAAAAGCCGCAAAAGATGCACAAGCTTATGATTTTATTGATCATTTAGAAGAACGTTTTGATTATCGTTTGGCTCCACGAGGAATGAACTTAAGTGGAGGTCAGAAACAAAGAGTTTTAATTGCTCGTGCTTTAGCGACAAGTCCGGAGATTTTGATTTTGGATGATTCATCAAGTGCTTTAGATTATAAAACAGATGCAAATTTAAGACAAAGTCTTCAAACGGATTATGATAAAATTACGACGATCATCATTGCTCAACGAGTTAGTTCGATCCATCAAGCTGATCACATTCTGGTCTTAGATGAAGGCAAAATGATTGGTTATGGAACGCATGAAGAACTATTGAAAAATTGTGAGAATTATAGAGAAATAAGTGAAAGTCAGATGGGAGGTGACTTTGATGCCGCCTAGACAATGGAAATCAGAAAAACCCAAAGATACAAAAGGAGTACTACTTCGTATTGCCAAATATTTATCTAAGGAAAAATGGGGATTGCTACTATGTTTAGTGATGGCCGTTGCTTCTAATGTATTGAATCTTTATGGGCCTTATCTTTCGGGAAAGGCAATCGATGCGATCGGTCTTGAATCAGGAGTGGATTTTGATACAGTTTTGAAGTATTGTGCTATGATGATCGGTTTTTATGTTATTTCATCACTCATGTTGTATATATTAGCTCAGGCAGGAATACAAATCGTTAAACGAATGAGTTCGCAACTGAGAAAAGATATTTTTGATAAATTAGTTGAGTTACCAGTAGGTTACTTTGATACTCATCAGGCAGGAGACATTGTCAGCCGTATTTCTTATGACGTTGATACTTTAAATGCTTCTTTGACTAATGATGTTCTACAAATCGTAGTTAGTTTGATCACAATTATAGGATCATTAATTATGATGATTTCAATTTCAGTTCAATTAGTTTTGATTTTTGTGATTACAGTTCCAGTATCTATTTTATTTACTTTGTATCTTACTAAAAAAGTAAAACCTTTATTTTCAAAGAGATCTCGTAAATTAGGTGAAATGAATGGATTTGTTGAAGAAATCATTGCGGGACAAAGAACGATAAAAGTATACAATCAAGAAGAGGTTATGATCTCTCGTTTTGATGAGCGAAACAAAGAAGCAGTTGATGCTTATTATGAAGCTGACTATTATGGAAGTATGTCTGGTCCATCTGTAAACTTCATCAACAATTTATCATTAGCGTTAGTAAGCATCGTAGGAGCACTACTTTATTTATCCTCATCGATTACAATTGGAAATCTTTCTTCTTTTGTATTGTATTCACGTAAGTTTTCAGGGCCAATCAATGAATCCGCAAATATTATCAGTGAAATTCAATCTGCTTTGGCAGCAGCAGAAAGAGTGTTCAAGCTTATTGATGAAGAGCCGGAACCTAAAGATCAAGAAGATGCGGTTAACTTAGAACATGTTCAAGGAAAGGTTGAGCTTAAGCATATTCAATTTGGTTATGTTGAAGGAAAAACGATCATTCATGATTTGAATTTACATGTTGAAAAGGGTAAGCTCATTGCGATCGTGGGACCGACAGGTGCTGGGAAAACGACATTGATCAATCTTTTGATGCGATTTTATGATCCGCAAAAGGGTTCCATTGAATTGGATGGACACAATATTTGTCAGGTTACTCGTAAAAGTTTACGCTTAGCTTATGCCATGGTTTTACAAGATACTTGGCTATTTCATGGAACAGTTTTTGAAAATATCGCCTATGGTAAAAAAGATGCTACGATGGAAGAAGTTATTGAAGTTGCGAAAATGGCAAGAATTCATGAGACCATCACCAAATTACCATTAGGATATGAAACGATTTTAAATGAAGAAGGTTTGAATATTTCACAAGGCCAAAAACAGTTGTTGACGATTGCTAGAGCGATGCTTCTTGAAGCACCAATGTTGATATTGGATGAAGCTACTTCCAATGTTGATACGCGTACAGAAGCGAAGATCCAAGAAGCGATGCAGAAATTAATGGAACATAAAACGTGTTTTGTGATCGCTCATCGTTTATCAACGATTCAAAATGCAGATACGATCTTAGTTGTCAAAGAAGGTGAAATCATTGAACAAGGAAATCACACCGATTTGATCAATAAAAAAGGAGTTTATGCAGGATTATATAATTCACAGTTTAGTTAGGATCAGTTTTGTAGTTTTATGGTAAGATATTAGTATCAAAGGAGGTGACTTTTATGCAGGTGGAATTTATGAGTGTTTTTGATATAGATGAAGCACAAGTCGATTTTGCGGTCATCGTTTCTCGTTATCAAAATAAATGGATATATTGTAAGCATAAAAAAAGAGACACTTGGGAAATGCCGGGAGGTCGTAAAGAAATCGGTGAAACTTGTCTGGAAACGGCCCGCAGAGAATTGTGGGAAGAAACCGGAGCCTTAAAATATACGATCAATGCCCTTTGCGTTTATAATGTCTTGCGAGATAAAAACAGTTATGGAATGCTTTTCTTCGCTGATATTTTCGAGTTAGGTCAACTTCCGGAAAGTGAAATAGAAAGAATCGAATACTTTGATGAAATGCCAGATAATCTAACCTATCCTAATATTCAACCGCATTTGTTTGAGAAGGTCATTTCTTGGCTAAAGCCCATTCATATATCTCTAAGTGATGTCAAATTACGAGAACCAAAATTATATTATGAAAAAGAACTGTTGGAATTATATAATTCAGTAGGTTGGATCAACTATACACAAAATCCTGAAATGCTACGCAAAGCATACATGAAGTCACTTTATTGGTTGGAAGCAAGGACAGAGGATAGAATCATCGGAGTCGTTCGGGTCGTAGGAGATGGAGAATCCGTTGTTTTGGTTCAGGATTTGATCGTACATCCACAATTCCAAGCTCAAGGAATCGGTGGTTTATTGCTTCATGAAGTATTAAAAAAATTTCAGAATGTGTATCAAATTATGATCATGACTGATAATAAAGAAGATAGTATTCGTTTCTATGAAAAACACGGATTTAAAAAAATGGAACAGGTATATTGTTCAGGACTAGTTCGTTTTAAAAGATAGGAGGCCTTATGAACAAAGAGTTAATTGAATTTGATGCAGTGATTAAAAAAGTAGATGGCATTGATGGAGCTTATATTGAGATTCCTTTTGATGTAAGAGAAGTCTACAATAAGGGAAGAGTAAAAGTTCACGCAACATTTGATGGACACCCTTATGATGGTAGTTTAGTTCGAATGAAAACTCCTTGTCATATTATTGGGGTTTTAAAAGATATTCGAGCTTCCATCAATAAACAACCTGGTGATACGATCCATGTTACTTTAACTGAAAGAGAATAGGCTGATTAATTTCAGCTTTTTTTTGTGGTATAATATTTTTTGAATAAGTGAGGATAGTTATGGATCGAATAGCTCAGTTTGAAAAAGTCAGTTTTGAACAATTTCTAAAGGACTGGAAAGATTGTTTTAAAGAAGAAAATGAAGATAAAATCAGGGAAATTTATGAACAAATCAAGTTGCCGAAAAGGGCTACACAATATTCAGCAGGCTACGATTTTTTCTCACCAATGGATTTTGAATTGAAACCCAATGAAGAAATAAAATTTCCTACAGGTATTCGAGTTAAGATGGAACCTAATTGGGTACTACAAGTGTTTCCTCGCTCAAGTTTAGGCTTTAAATACCGGATGCAGTTGAATAATACAGTAGGAATTATTGATGCGGATTATTATTATTCTGATAATGAAGGTCATATGTTTGTGAAAATGACTAATGATTCAAAAGAAAATAAAAGTATTGAAATAAAAAAAGGAATGGGTGTGACTCAAGGAATATTCATTCAATATGGAATTACAATAGATGATGAAGTTACAGAAATCAGAAATGGAGGATTTGGTTCTACAACCAAATAGTGGATATGGAAAATATAGAAAAATGCATGCAGTTTATTGAACAAAGTTCAACACCTTTTCAAGCAATCGAAACAATCAGTGAAATATTGCGTGAAAATGGGTTTAAAGAATTATTTGAATATAACAATTGGAAATTAGAAAAAGGGAATAAATATTTTACTACGCGTAATCACACAAGTATCATTGCCTTTGAAATTGGCAAAGAAGCAGAAGACTTAACTTTTAATATTTGTGCAAGTCATAGTGATGTATGTACATTTAAGATCAAACCAAATAATGTGATAAATAGAAATGGATATGTTCAGCTGAATACTGAAGGATATGGAGGTATGATCTGTAGCACTTGGATGGACCGCCCATTATCGATCGCAGGTCGTTTGTTTATTGAAAAAGACAAGGCAATAAAAGAAGTTTCCTTTGATTTAAAAGAACCCGTTTGTTTGATTCCCAATATGGCGATCCACATCAATCGTACTGCCAATGAAGATATGAAATTCAATAAACAAGTTGATATGTTACCTTTGATGGGATTTGATCATAAGGAATTTAATTTTAATCAATTTTTAGCGAAACGATTAAATATCGAAGAGGCAAACATTTTAGGTGTTGATGGATATTTATATAATCCTCAAAAATGTCAAATTTGGGGTGAAAACAAAGAATTTATCAGTGGACCACGTTTGGATGATCTTGAAATGGCTTATGCAACATTAACTGGATTTTTACAGGCAGAAAACAGTAAATCAGTTAATGTATACTGTTGTTTCGATAATGAAGAAGTAGGTAGCCATACACGTCAAGGGGCTGCTTCAACTTTTTTACAGGAAACATTAAAAAGAATCAATGTGTCCCTTAATAAAAATGAAGATGATTTCTATGCAAGCCTTGCGCGTTCATTGATGGTATCTGCGGATAATGCCCACGCATTACATCCGAATCATCCTGAAAAAGCAGATGATTTAAATCGACCACTATTAAATAAGGGAATCGTTATTAAATATAATGCAGCTCAAAGTTATACGACCGATGCCCTTAGTGCAGCTTATTTTACAAGTATTTGTAATCGTGTAGGGGTACCTTGTCAAACTTTCACCAATCGTTCTGATGCAGTAGGTGGAGGAACACTTGGAAATGTATCTACATCACAGGTAAGTATTGCATCAGTTGATATTGGCTTAGCACAACTTGCGATGCATTCTACTTTTGAAACTGCAGGAACATTGGATATTGAATATTGTATCAAAGCGTTAAAGGCATTCTTTGATCATACAATTGAAATTGAATCCAATCACACATGGAGGGCACTAAATGGCTAAGTTTGAAAAAACCTTGTATGAGGATTTTGATAGCGTATTAAATCGCATTCATCAAGGAATTTTAAAAGGAAGCATTTCGGCAAGTTATGAAGATGGAAGCGATTATGAAGTCAATGGAATCTATGTTTCTGTTCGAGTTTATGAACGATATAGTTATTTCGGAAAAAACCGAGTAAGTTTGAATGTAACCTTAGTCGGTGATAATAATTGTGTTCACGTTACAGCGATCACATCAGGCGGAAGTCAGGCGGTGTTTGTCAAACTCAATACTTTTGGTGAAACAAATTTTTTGGCAACCTTAGAGGAAATTTTACGATAAACCAACTTGTGCTCTTTCTTGTGATTTACATTAAAATTAGTTATACTAATATTATCAAGGTGGTGACATCATGAATGATACGGTTTATGTAGTGGGACATAAAAATCCAGATACAGACTCTATTTGTTCAGCATTAAGTTATGCAAGATTAAAACAGATTCAAGGAGTTGATGCTGTTGCGTGCAGATTAGGTCCATTGAATGAAGAAACAAAATTTGTATTAAAACGATTTGATGTACAAAATCCATTATTATTGACTGACGCAAGAAGTCAGCTTCGCGATATTGAAATGGATAAAGCGACGATCGTAAAAAAAGACTGTACTATGAAACAAGCATGGGAACAGCTTTTTGTGCTGAAAAATAAAAGTTTGTATGTTGTGGATGATGATCAGAAATTGATTGGTATCGTATCGACAACCAATTTAGCACTTATCCGTTTAATGATGGATGAAGAGCTTGAAGATCTAATGAAAAAGGCAACATTGCAGTCTATTTCACAAACTATTGGCGGTGAAATTTTAGTGGATGTCGATCATTTTTCCAGCAATGGAAAAATATTGATCGTTACTTTAAAAGAGGATAGTCTTTATTCTCATCTTTTTAAGAATTCAATTTGTATTTTGAGTGATGACTCTAAAAAACAAAAGAGTTTGATTGAAGCTGGTGTAAAATGTTTGATCATTACTTGTGGTCAAAAGGTTACGGCAGAAGTGCAACGATTTGCGGATCAAATGGATTGTGCAATTATACAAACTCATAATGACAGTATGAAAGTAGCTCGTATCATCAATGAGTCATTTCCAATAGAATGTATTATGACCAGAAAACCGATTACATACCAAGATAGTGAGTATGTGGATGAAATTAGTAAAAAAATCGCAAACACTCGTTATCGTAGTTATCCGGTATTGGATATGGATGGTAATATCGTTGGTGCGGTATCGCGTTATCACTTGTTGAAATATGAACCAAAGAAGTTTATTTTGGTCGATCATAGTAGTAAGATCCAAACCATCAACAACATTGAAGACGGTGAAGTTGAAGAAATCATCGATCATCACCATATTGGAAATATTGAAACTTCAAAACCGATCATGTACCGGAATATGCGCTGTGGATGTACATGTTCGATTGTGGCTTTACTTTATAAAGAAGCAGGGATTGAGCCTGAAAAGGAAGTAGCTGGTCTAATGCTAAGTGCAATTATTTCGGATACACTCAATTTTAAATCAAAAACGACAACTCAATTTGATATTGATACGGCAAACTATTTAGCACAAATCGCCGATGTTGAGCTTGAAGGTTACGCGATGGAAATGTTAAGTGCATCTGTAGAACTTAAAAATGCGACACCTTCTCAAATCCTGAATCGAGATCTAAAACAATATCAAATTGGAAAATACAACATTGCTGTTGGACAAACCAACTATCGTAATGTTGAAGATATCCAAAAATTGATTCCTAGTTTTAAACTGACCATCGAAAAGGAACAGGCAGATAAAGGTTATGATTTGATGATCATGATGTTTACACATGTTATGGCTGAAGGTACGATGTTTGTCTATAGTGGTCCATTATCGTATGTCATGAATGATATGATCAAAACAGTATTTGATGCTTCTTCAGGGTACGACCATGAAATCATTTCTCGTAAGCAACAATTGATTCCAAGGTTATCCAATTTACTTAAAAACATGTAAGGCTCTGGTTGAGCCTTTATCTTTTGAAAATCTTTATTTCTATTTTTAAGAAAAGAAATGTATAATGATATAGGTGATGAAAATGATAGAAATTTTAAAAGCAGTATTTTTTGGGATCATTCAAGGTATTACAGAATGGTTGCCAATAAGTAGTACAGGACATTTACTTTTAGCAGATTTGATTATTAAATTGAATGTATTTGCGGATCAGACTCAAAATACACAATACTTGAATATGTTTTTTGTGGTGATTCAATTTGGTTCGATTCTTGCGGTTGCGTTACTTTACTTTAATAAACTCAATCCTTTTTCAAGATCAAAAAATATTGAAGAGAGAAAAGATACTTGGTCACTTTGGGTCAAAGTCATAATTGGAGCTATTCCAGCTGGAATCATCGGCGTCCTTTTTGATGATATCATTGATGAATATCTTCATGGTCCGTTTGTAATTGCATTGACTCTAATTATTTACGGTGTTTTATTTATTGTGATTGAAAGTCAAAAACGCAATGTTAAAATTAAGTCAACTAATACACTGGATTATCGCACTGCATTACTTATTGGATGTTTCCAAATTCTAGCACTGATTCCAGGAACATCAAGATCAGGGGCAACGATTTTAGGAGCTGTCTTATTAGGTTGTTCAAGAACTGTTGCGGCAGAATTTAGTTTTTTCTTGGCTGTTCCAATGATGGCTGGAGCGAGTTTACTAAAAATAATCAAGATGAAAGTTGCATTGGATAGTTTTGCGTTAATAGTTTTGTTTGTGGGAACTTTTGTATCTTTTGTGGTATCAGTAGTTGCGATCAAGTTTTTGATGAACTATGTACGTAAACATGACTTCAAAGTATTCGGTTATTATCGAATCGTATTAGGAATACTAGTCTTGTTGACTATGTTTCTGTAAGTGATTATGAATTATATCTTGTTGTTTGCGGAGGGAGTACTATCGGCTATTAGTCCATGTGTTTTACCGCTACTTCCTTTGTATATCGGTTATTTGACTTCAAACGCTAAATCAGAAGATCAAAATGGAAATATTAGCTACAATCAAAAGAAAGTCATTCTTTATACACTTTGTTTTGTATTGGGAATAGCTTCAACATTTGTGATCCTTACTTTATCAATGATGAAAATTACAGATTTATTTAATAATTATCGTTTGGAGTTTAGTGTACTTGGTGGTATTTTTGTAATATTGATGGGACTAGTTCAACTAGAATTTATTCAAATCCCATTTTTAATGAAAGATAGAAGAATCAATGCAAAACTTAATTTAAGCTCGATGAATTTTATAACTGCTTTTCTAATGGGCTTTTTCTTTAGTTTTACTTGGACTCCTTGTATTGGACCGGCATTAAGTGGTGTTATTTTAATGGCTTCTAATCAAAGCTTAGTACAAGGTTTATTTATGATTATGTGTTATACAGCAGGATTCAGTATCCCATTCTTACTATTAGGTACATTTACTGAGATTTCACTTAATTTTATAAAAAAGAATCAAAATATCCTTATGAAATCAATTAAAGTAGGCGGACTCATTCTTGTATGTATGGGGTGTTTTATGACTTACCAGGGATTTAAATCAGTTAAAGTAAGTCAATCTGTACAAAACGAAAATGATGCGACATATTTTTCATTACAAGATCAAAATGGAAAAACGCATACTTTATCGATGTACAAAGACAAAAAAGTTATGATTACCTTTTTAGCGACGTGGTGTACTTACTGTAAACAAGAACTAACACATATCCAAGAGTTATATAACTCGCGTGATGATATCGTAATCTTGACAGTATTACAACCAGGTATCAATGATATCAGTAAAGAAGATGCCTTGAAATGGATCGAAGAGAATAACTTCACTTTTCCTGTATTGTTTGATGAAACAGGCAGTATCTTTTTAAATTATGGAGTTACAGGTTTTCCAACTAGCTTCTTCTTTGATTCAAATGGTGATCCAGTTGGTTATGCACCTGGATATTTAGATCAAGCTAAATTAATTGAAATTATTAATAAAATAAATTAAAAAAACGAGGTTTCAGGTTACCTCGTTTTATTTTTATGCACATATATACAGGAAAGAAGAAAGGAAATGATTATTATTTTTTTGTGCATTTTAATATAAATACTACTGTTAAAGTATTTATAGACATAGTCTAAACTAAAATGAAAACAATGTCAACACATTTTACATAATTTTCTGAAATATTTTCATTTTTCTTTCATATAATAAAAAAACTGAAATTTCAGTTTTTAAATTTGTATCATTTTGATTTTGTTGATACAGTTTGTACACAAACATTCTTTAACATCATCACTGATGATCGGTGCTCTTACAAGATCATCCATATTACCGCAAATAATGCAGTAATCTTTCTCAGCGTTAATTCTTAAGTATCCACGATTTGGACTGATGACTATTGAGCTTTGTTCGTGTAGATTGGTTGCGATCAATACATCTTGTGGAAAGGATAATTTGAAATCTGATAATTTCACAGTTGTTTGATAATGATCTTTGTCATTACTGAAAGGAAATTCAAAATTTGTGTTTACACCGCAGATATAAAGATCTTTGTTGTAATAGTGTAATTCAACGATATCGTTGCGATCAACATGCATAACGTATAACATTGATTCGGATAAATGTAAGTTACCTTTTTCTAAAATTTCATGGACTAATTGATACATATTTGTATGCCTCCTCATTAACTAGTTGACTACATCATACACCTGATTAATGTAAAAATTTGTCGAAAAAGGTAGAAAGATGAATTTGTTTGAAATAAATTGTTAAATAAGCACTAAAAAGTTAATTTTTACACTTTTTTTGTAAAAATTTGATAGAATAAATAAGAAAAAGGAACTTATAAATATGAAAATAATAAAAAATGAAGAATTTTTAATAATAAATGATACTTATTTTGGTTGTGATCAAGAATGGTATTCTGCTAAATGGGCAAGGCAGGCAGGTTGCGGTCCTACTGCCGCAACAAATTTAGCACTTTATCAATTAAAAAGAAACAATTTGTCTAAAGAAGAAACAGTTCAAATGATGGAAACCTTCTTTACATTTATTACACCTGGTTTTGGTGGAGTGAATAAGATTTTGATGTTTGAAGAGGGTATATCTAATTATTTTAAAGGATCATTCGATGTAGTTTCTTTAGCGGTTGATAAAAAGAAAGAAAAAAGAATACAGTATGATGAATTAAAAGATTATTTAAATCGTGCTATTGATGATGATCAACCCGTAGCATTTTTGAATTTATCAAATGGATTAGAAAAAAGATTGGATTATTGGCATTGGGTAACGATAGTTGGATATGATGATCAAACTGATGAAATATTATTTTCTGATGCAGGTGAAAAAAAGAGTGCAAATATTAAATTATGGTTTGAAACTACAAAAAATAATGGCGGATTTGTCCGATTGAAATTAAAAGAAAGCTGATCATTTTGATCAGCTTGTGTACTATTTATAAGTATCGAAATAAAGCTTTGCAGCTCCTAACAGGTTTGCGTCATTGTAGAATTTGCATGTTTTGATTTTTGGCTTACTTACAGGCATTCCTGGTAAATTAGCGAAAAGTCCATCAACACATTTTTCAATGGTTTCGACAAGTACTGGCTGAGTACTGATTCCGCCACCGATCGCATAGGCTTCTAAATCAAGAATCGATTGGAATGCAAAAATAGCGTTCGCAAACAACATACCAAATTGACCAAGCGTATTGCTGGCGATTTCATCACCGGCATATAAACGCTTGAAGAATTCTTTTCCGTTATCCACTTTATCTTCAGCAACACTATTATACATGTTCAATAAACCAGTAGTACTGTTGATCATTGCCCAGATATTTTCCATTTTAAATTCGCGGATGTTCGCTAAGAATAGACTGACTTCACCTGCTGCAAAGGTTGATCCTTTGTAGATTTGATTGTTGATAAGAAGTCCACCACCGATTCCAGATCCAAGTACTAAAACCATAGCATTTTGTTCATGTTGAAGACAACCTAACCATTTTTCAGCAGAAATAGCGCTTTTACCATCATTTTCAACGACCATTTTCGTGTTGTATCTTTGTTCGATAATTTCCCCAATATTTAAGTTAGAAATGTATTGTAACATTCCACCTGTATGGGCAATCTTTTTAGCTGCATCGATTTTTCCAGGCATGCTGATAGCGATTCCTTCAAAATCATGGTTTACATTAACTACTACAGTATCTAAAGCTAATAATAAATCATCCAAACTTGTAAGTGGAGTAGGGACGCTGTCTGATTGGCTCATGTTTCCATCTGAATCAACAAGTGCGTATTTGATTGCAGAACCACCGATGTCAATTGCTAGTATTTTCATTTTGAATACTCCTTTTCTTCTTTAGTTTAATTATAATATGGTAAGATCGAAAAAGAAACCGCTTTCAAGAAATAAAAACGAAAAAAGTTTTTAGTTATACACTAGAAAAAATTTTACTAAAGCTACAATTTATACTATAATAAAGCGTGGTAATTATAGGAGGAAATCACTATGGAAAGAAAAGTAGGTACTATCTCTAGAGGAATTCGTTGTCCAATCATTCGTCAAAATGATGATTTAGTTCAAATCGTTGTTGATAGTGTACTAGAAGCTGCAAACTCTGAAGGATTCCAAATGCGTGACCGCGATGTAATTTCTGTAACTGAATCAATTGTAGCACGTGCCCAAGGGAACTATGCTTCGGTTGATGACATTGCCTCTTGTGTAAAAAATAAATTAGGAGGAGAAACAATTGGTGTTATCTTTCCGATTTTATCAAGAAACCGTTTTTCAATTTGTTTAAAAGGAATTGCGATGGGTGTTAAAAAGATCGTACTTATGTTGAGCTATCCTAGTGATGAAGTAGGAAATGCGCTTATCACAGTTGATCAACTAGATGAAAAGAATATAAACCCTTATACAGATATTTTAAATTTAGATACCTATCGTGAATATTTTGGAAACAATAAACATGAATTTACTGGTGTAGATTATGTTGAATACTATTCCAGCATCATTAAAGAAGCAGGGGCAGAAGTAGAAGTTGTCTTTGCGAATAATCCCAAAGCGATTCTTAATTATACAAAAAATGTATTAACTTGTGATATTCATACAAGAGCTCGTACAAAGAGAATTTTACTCGAAAATGGCGCTGAAAAAGTATGTGGACTTGATGATATTTTAACTGAATCAATGAATGGTTCAGGATACAATGAAAAATATGGATTACTAGGTTCAAACAAATCAACGGAAGATACAGTCAAATTATTCCCAAGAGAATGCTTTGACTTAGTTGAAGCAATTCAAACTCAAATTTTAAACAGAACTGGGAAACATGTGGAAGTCATGGTTTATGGTGATGGAGCATTTAAAGATCCTCAAGGGAAAATTTGGGAGTTGGCAGATCCAGTGGTGTCACCAGCTTATACAAAAGGGTTGATTGGAACACCAAGCGAGTTGAAGCTTAAATATTTGGCTGATAATGATTTTAAAGAATTGAGTGGTCAAGCCTTGAAAGAAGCAATTGAAAATAGAATTCGTGAAAAAGATGAAAATTTAGTAGGAAATATGGCAGCTCAAGGGACTACACCTCGTCAATTAACTGATTTGATAGGTTCTTTATCCGATCTAACAAGTGGTTCAGGTGATAAAGGTACACCAGTAGTATTGATACAAGGTTATTTTGATAATTATATAGATTAATTAAGAAAAGGGAGGACTTACTATGAAACAAGACATGATCGTAATCTTAGATTTAGGTAGCGTAAAAAACACAACCGTGGCAAGACAAATTCGTGATTTAGGTGTCTATAGTGAAATCTACCCTCATGATATTACTGCGCTTGAATTCGCTAAATTGGCAAATGTAAAAGGAATTATTCTATGTGGTGGAGAAAACCGAATCGTAGATGGCGAAGCAGTAGAAATTTTAGATGAAATTTATGAGTTGAATTTACCAATGATGGCAATTGATCACCCAACTGCAAAATGTAGCCTTACTTACAATGATTTGATCAGTGATGAGGAAATGAGAAAGTTTGTGTTCGATACTTGTGAGTGTGTTGCGAACTGGAACATGAAGAATTTTGTGAATGACCAAATCGAAGTTGTAAGAAAACAAGTTGGTGATAAGAAAGTCTTGTTGGCATTATCTGGTGGAGTTGATTCATCAGTTGTTGCGGCACTATTATTAAAAGCAATCGGATCACAACTTGTTTGTGTTCACGTGAATCATGGGTTAATGAGAAAAGGTGAATCGGAAGATGTAGTTGAAATCTTCAGTAACCAATTAAACGCAAATCTAGTTTATGTTGATGCAACAGATCGTTTCTTAGGAAAACTTGAAAATATTGCAGACCCTGAACAAAAACGTAAAATTATTGGTTCTGAATTTATTCGTGTCTTTGAAGAAGAAGCAAGAAAACTAGAAGGAATCGATTATTTAGCACAAGGAACGATTTATCCAGATATTGTGGAAAGTGGAACAAAAACTGCCAAAGTGGTGAAATCTCATCATAACGTAGGAGGGCTTCCAGAAGACCTACAGTTTGAATTGGTTGAACCGCTATATCAATTATTCAAAGATGAAGTTCGTGCTTGTGGATTAGAACTTGGGCTTCCTGCACATATGGTATACAGACAACCATTCCCAGGACCAGGACTAGGTGTAAGATGCTTAGGTGCAATTACTCGTGATCGTTTGGAATGTGTAAGAGAATCAGATGCAATCCTTAGAGATGAATTCGCAAAGGCAGGGCTTGATAAAAAAGTATGGCAATATTTCACACTTGTACCTGATGTAAAATCAGTCGGTGTTAGAAATCATGAACGTAGCTTTGAATATCCAGTGATCATTCGTGCAGTCAATACCATTGATGCGATGACTGCATCAGTAGAAGAACTGGACTGGCAATTCATGCATAAAGTAACAAATCGTATCCTATTAGAAGTTAAAGGAGTTAATCGCGTACTGTATGACCTAACTCCAAAACCTGTAGGCACAATCGAATGGGAATAAAGAATAAAGTTGAGAACTGCTATTGAAAAATTGATAGTAGTTTTTTTGATTGATTAAATTCTATTCCGCAAAGTCGATAAAAATTTAAAATTGCGGAATAGAAGGTGTGATAACTATTTCAAAGAGAAGATATTTTATTTAATGTTACTGCATGGACTTGCATAAATATTAAATAGATATTGTTAAATAATAAAAAACATGATATTCTTATTTCATAAAAATGCATGTACATGCTGAAATATGAAATGGAGACAACATGGAAATAATAAGAGATCGGTATCTTAATGAGTTAATTAGCCGTAAAAATAATAAAATGATAAAGATTATAACTGGAATTAGAAGATCGGGTAAATCTTATTTGTTATTTAGACAATTTTATCGCAGCTTATTAATGGATGGAATTGATGAATCACATATTATAAAGATAGCTTTAGATGACTGGGGAAATAAGGAATTTAGAAATCCTGATGTTCTTTACAATCATGTAAAAAAAAGTATAGTTGATGATGAAGTGTACTATGTTTTATTAGATGAAGTGCAGCTTGTTGATCAATTTGAAGATGTATTAAATGGTTTATTGCACATTGATAATTGTGATGTGTTTGTCACAGGGAGCAACGCAAAGTTTTTGTCTAAGGATATTATTACAGAATTTAGAGGAAGAGGAGATCAAGTACATATTTATCCATTGAGTTTCAAGGAATTCAAATCTGCAAAAGAAGGTGACATCAATGCTATTTGGAACGAGTATATAACCTATGGTGGATTACCGCAGTTATTAACATTGGATACTGAAGAAAAGAAAGCGAATTATCTTATCGACTTATTTCAAGAGACATATATTCTCGATATTATAAACCGTAATAATGTTAAAAATACATCTGAATTAGAAGAACTAGTTAATATTTTGGCTTCTTCAATAGGTTCGCTGACAAACCCAAATAAATTATCTAATACTTTTAGAAGCGTAAAAAATGTTGAAATTTCATCTGCAACAATTAAAGTATATATTGATTATTTACTTGATTCCTTTATTTTATCTGAATCCACTCGATTTGATATAAAAGGTAAAAAATACATAAATACACCATATAAGTATTATTTCACTGATATTGGATTAAGAAATGCAAGATTGAATTTTAGACAACAAGAAGAAACACACATTATGGAAAACGTGATTTACAATGAGTTACTTATCAGAGGTTATAATGTCGATGTAGGAGTTGTAACTGTTAGTGAAAAAAATGATAATGGTTCTTGGGTAAGAAAGCAACTAGAAATAGATTTTGTAGTTAATAAAGGTAGTAAGCGATATTATATTCAGTCAGCATATCAAATGCCAGTTGAAGAAAAACGAGTACAAGAAGAACGGCCATTAATCAATGTAGGGGACTCGTTTAAAAAGATAATTATTGTGAAAGATAATATTTTAACTCAAAGAGATGAAAATGGAATAACGACAATTGGGCTATTTGAATTTTTATTAAATGATGATAGTTTAGATTTATAGTGTGATACAGGTTTGAAACACTTTTTTCTTTGTTTTTGAACTTTCTCTTTCTAACTCTTCCAAGTCTTCTTTATCTTGAATATCATATTTATTAATCAAAACATTAGTATCATCATAACAATAGATATCATCCATATAAATATTTCAACTTATGAACGTTTTCATCTAACTCTTCAAGTGTTATTTTTCCTGCCACATAATCATCTAGTGCATCCAAATAACGATTATTCGACAATGAAGCTGCAGTTAATAATATGCCCAATGCATTGTCTACGGTATCTCTTCTTTTCTTGATTTCCTGTAAATCTTTGCTCATAAAGGTGCTCCTTTCATTAGAAAATAAACTGAGTTCTAATTGAATATTTTAAATTGAACTAACAAAAACATGATACACTTTTTTAAAAATCATATGAACAATAATTACTATGTTGGTTATGTTTTGAAAAAATAATCAAGTAATGGCTTTAAGTATTGGTTTTAAAAAACCTTACATTAATGGAATGGAATATTACATTGATCAATTTTGCGTTGATATAAAGTTTCAAGGGTAAGGTTTAGGTAGCTTATTTTTAAAAATGATTGAAGAAGATATAAAAGCAAGGGAATGGTTGCTATTATGTTAAATACTGATAAAGGTTTTTCATCAGAAAAATTATAAATATAATAAACTTTTGATGAAAAGTAATGTGAAATAACCTGATTTTTGAATTGGAGAGACAAATGCTCACTCGAATGGGAGTAATTAATAGAATAACCCAAACCCTACTGTTTTTAAAAATTTAACAGTTGGGTTATTTTTTGATTCAATTATGATCCAACTTGGCCCGCGCAGGGTGATTTCGAGCTCTAATTAAAGACTTGGGTTAATGCATGGTGAAAAGGACTTGAATCGGTACTTCCAGAGAAACACATATCAAGCGTGGGTATACTGATAGATTGACTTTTATTTATATGATGAATATACTATTCATATAGATAATAATCTATATGAGGTAAACCTATGGAAAATAAATTTACTCTAGATGCAAAAATATTCAAGGCATTTTGCG
The DNA here is from genome assembly GCA_031551965.1 of Holdemania sp. GTDB lineage: Bacteria > Bacillota_I > Bacilli_A > Erysipelotrichales > Erysipelotrichaceae > CALVGQ01. The sequence goes on from JAVBMW010000023.1 coordinate 34,471, forward strand.
ATGAAAACAGGCTAAGGATATTAGCCATGCTGCAAAGTGGCGAGAAGTGTGCTTGTGTCTTGCTGGAAAAAATGAATATTACTCAGCCGACGCTTTCTCATCACATGAAGATTCTTTGTGATAGCGGTATTGTTTCTTTCCGTAAAGAAGGAAAGTGGACATATTACTCAATCGATAAAAAAGGTAGCCAATATGCAATTAACTTACTTCAAGAAATAGTATCTATTGAAAATAATACTGTCAATATGGAGTGCTGTTAGGTATGAGGCTGACTTCAGTTAAGGATGTTTGTTGTACTGAACAACCAAGTTCATGTTGCAGCCAAGGTTATTGTTGTGAAACAGAAATGAAACCCAAGACTATTCCTACCTCAACGCATTTGACATTCAATGATATTATTGGAGGGTGGAAGGTACGATGGGGTATTGGAAGAATGTCATACTTAATCGAACCGGGTATTTATTTTATTGGGGACCCAGATAGCACTGCACCAGTACTTGTAAGCACAAATTACAAATTGACATTTGACAGTGTGCGGAAAGAATTAGATAAAATTGATTGTTGGCTGCTCATATTGGACACTAAAGGAGTCAATGTCTGGTGTGCTGCCGGTAAAGGAACTTTTGGGACTAATGAATTAGTGAACCGTATCAAGAAATCAGGACTAGCAAAATTGGTATCACATCGTAGGCTGATTCTGCCTCAGCTTGGTGCTTCAGGTATAAGTGCACACGAAGTTAAAAGACAGTCTGGTTTTACTGTTGAATATGGACCAATAAGAGCTAGTGATATTAGAAAGTACCTTGAAAACGATCATAAAGCAGATGAAAAAATGAGAACTGTTCAATTTACATTTAAAGATCGATTGGTTTTGACTCCGATTGAGTTGACTAATGCTATGAAACAATCACTGATGATCTTTGGTATTTTGTTTATTTTAAATCTATTCTCGAATAGATTATTCGGAATTAAAGATTTCGTAATTTATTCTGGTACAATCTTTACTGGAACGATATTGACTCCGATCTTGCTTCCATTTATTCCGGGCAAAGCATTCTCGTGGAAAGGGTGGTTGTTAGGATTTATTTGGGTTATGCTCGCATTTTGGAAGTTTGATTGGTTTATTGCATCAAATTGGATGATAGTCTGTGGATATTTATTTCTCTTACCTTCAGTTTCAGCGTATCTGGCAATGAATTTCACAGGTTCATCAACCTACACATCTTTTTCAGGAGTGACAAAAGAAATGAAAACAGCTATTCCGATGATACTTATTTCAGGGGGGATTGGAACTGTTTTGCTTATAGTCAAGAGCCTTATAGGATAAGGAGGAACCCAATGGAACAATACTATTTGAAAGATGTCGCAACCTTATCGCTGGATAATGAAAAATGCGTAGGTTGTAAAATGTGTTCAATCGTTTGTCCTCATCGTGTATTTGAGATGAACAATAATAAAGCGTATATCATTGACAAAAATCGATGCATGGAATGTGGTGCATGTGAGTTGAACTGCCCAGCTAAAGCGATATCGGTCGATGTAAACGTAGGATGTGCTAGTGCAATCATCAAAGGTTGGCTAACTGGAACTGAGCCAAGCTGTGATTGCACTGATAGTGATTGTTGCTAAGGAGAATAAATAATGGATAGAATAGAACTTCATAAAATTGATTTAAGATGTACTGTCTGCAATGAAAAGCGAGTTTGGCGGGATGACGAAGTTGTGGCAAAATGTGATATCTGCGGACAAGAGTTTGAGGCAGATGCAACTTGTATTAATCATCATTTTGTTTGCCATAGCTGCAGACAAAAAAACGCAAGAAATAAAATTATTGCGTATTGTTTAAATAGTAAAAAGACAGATCCTTATATGTTAATGTTGGAACTCATGAAGTTGCCAGATACGGCAATGCATGGGCCAGAACATCATCTACTACTAGCTACAGCTCTTCTGACAGCCTATTGCAATTTAAAAGGAAGAGAAGATCTTTCGATATTGCTAGAAGAGGCTAATGAACGCAGTTTACAGGTTCCTGGGGGTGCTTGCGGGAATTGGGGAATCTGTGGAGCTGCAATAGGTGCAGGGATTTTTAGCAGTATCATTATGGAATCATCTCCTTATGCTGAACAAGAATGGAAGTCATGTGGGCAACTAGTATCAAAATGTGGGAATGCGATATCTTTACAAGGTGGACCTCGTTGTTGTAAAAGAGATAGTTATACGGCTTTTTTAGAAGCTATCAAACACTGTAATCAAGAATTTGAAACAGATTTTAATGTGCCAGATAAAATTACTTGCCAATTCTTTACGAACAATGAGGAATGTAAGGGAATCAATTGCCAGTTTTTCCCAACAGCAAAGGCGAATAAATAATGCAAAAAGTCGCATTTATCTGTGTTCATAATTCTTGTCGTAGTCAAATTGCAGAAGCACTTTGCAAGCATCTTGCGAGTGATGTATTTGAAAGCTATTCAGCAGGTACTGAAACTAAAGATCAATTAAACCAAGATGCAGTTCGCCTGATGAAAGTAGTATATGGTATTGATATGGAATTAACTCAGCATTCAAAATTACTGAAAGATATCCCTTCAGTAGATATTGTAATAACAATGGGATGCAATGTTGAATGTCCATCTCTTCCTTGTCTTTATCGTGAGGATTGGGGATTGGATGATCCAACAGGAAAATCTGATGAAGAGTTTTTAAGCGTAATGAAAAGCATAGAAGAAAAAATATTGGAGCTGAAGCTAAAAAAATCATGAGGAATTGCAATGTTTGATCATTGGTATCAACCATATGAAGTGTTTGTGGGATTTTTCGCTTTAGTTCTTATTAAAACTGAATCTAACTTACGCAAAGAAAAATGGTGGGGATCTATAATGCATCCAAGGTGTACCAAATAATTTATATTGCTGTGATTCAGTATTGATATATTTTTTTCTGAGATTCAGCGATACTCAGTTGTACTGGTAAGACAAATGCTTGAATGGGGCTAAATAATTTAAAAATTTTGATCTATCTTGTAGGTGTTACGGATTATTAATTCGCTTTATGATCTGATTAATGTCCTAAGCATTGTAAGATGGTAGTATTATTTCATTTAAATAAATAGGGGAATACGCGTATGTATGTTAGAAAAGCAACATTGAATGACGTTAATGATATAATCAATTTGATAAAAGAGCGAATGAAATGGATGGATAATAAAAATTTATACCAATGGAATAAGACTGGTTATCTGGATGCATATACACATGATTATTTCTGTGAAAAAATCAAAGATGAAAGTTTTTTTGTTGCGATTGAAGATAATCAATTAATAGGCGCAATTGCATTATTTGAAAATGATCACAGATGGAACGATAAAGCATCCGCATTATATATTCATCATTTAGTATCTGATCCAAATTATCCAGGAGTGGGGAAATATTTGATTTCATTTTCTGAAGAATATGCTAAACAAAATGAAGTAAAATTCCTCCGTTTGGATTCTCAGAAAGGTAATGAAAAACTAAGTGATTTCTATCAATCGTTAGGATTTCTTATAGTTGGAGAAATTGTGGAAGGTCCTTATGAAGGAAAGAAAAGAGAAAAGTGTATTATTTAGTATAGAAGTTTAAATTTGGAAAGGATTAGTATGTTAGGTAGAATTATTATAATTACAGGTTCACCTGGAACTGGGAAAACCACCACATCAAAAATGATTGCTGAGGAATCTGACATGGAAAAATCTGTTCATATGCATACAGATGATTTCTATCATTATGTATGTAAAGGAGCGATAGCGCCACACCTGCCTGAATCAAACCAACAAAATCTTATTGTCATTGAAGCATTCTTAGAAGCTGCAATGCGTTATGCTTATGGTGGCTATGATGTGATTGTTGATGGTATTGTTGGCCCATGGTTTTTAGAACCGTGGCAGAAAATTATTAAGAAGAGTTTTGAAGTTCACTATATCATTTTGAGAACGAGTAAAAAAGAAACATTAAGGAGAGCTATTAGTCGATCTAAATTAGATAAATCGACTAATATTGAACTAGTAGAAAGTATGTGGGAACAGTTTAATAACTTAGAGAAATATGAAGAAAATGTATTGGATATTACAAATCTTACAGTAGAAGAAACTGTTTTAAAGATAAAGCATAAAATTAAAAACAAGGTAAATTTGCTGAGCTAATGAAAAGCCCGTATCATTAAGTTACGGGCTAGTTTAAATATTAAGTTTGAAAATACATTTGTTTCCGAAATAGATTTTCTTGTCAGTATAATTAAATTTATCGATAAAATAAATCATATATCCAAGCAAAAGAAATGCAATAATAAGTACTACAACATTGATCATTACTGTATGGATGCCAATTAAATCTACATCCATGAAAAAGTAAGGATATTTACTTCCGATTGCGGTTAAAACACCTCCAAATTGTGCTCTTATCATCGCAAAGAGAAAATAAGCTAAAGGAATCGATAACCAAAGAATTGGATCGATAACTTTATATTTATTTTTTTCATCAAATATGAGCCAATCAAAAATTGTCATAAGTGGAGTGAAATAATGAACTAAAACATCTGCTAATGAAAAAGGATTATAATTATTCATGGTAAAACTTTGAGGAAGTAAAACGAAATGATAAATTAAAAAGGTTACAGTGATCATTAACGTAATTGCACCTTTAAATCGAGGAGACCTAAAATCTTTTTGTACAGTATTTTTAAATAACAAATATGCAAAAAAGATCAGGCAAATTAAATTACTCAAAATCGTGTAGAAACAAAACATTTGAGGGTTGATGAAACCTTGTTTTAAACCTGAGTTTAAATAGATACCAATAAAACAACCTATTAATAGAATAATTCGATATAAAATCGTCAATATTTTCTTGATTTGCATAATATACCTCTTTTAAATAATGCAATAATATCAAAGATAGGCATAAGATACAAGATTGAAAAAGATCAAGCTTGATCAAATGAAATTGGTTGTTTTGATTAACTATAACTGGATTGCTTGTTTACTTTAGTTCGTTTTATTGTCATCCAATAGAAAGTAATAATAAAAGATAGACAAACTTGTCTACCTTGATAATTAATCTAATATAATTTTTACTAGTTCAAGTGGTTCAACTACGGTATTGCCTTTATAAGCACGCATATTTCCACCAGAAATTTCATCGATCAACATCACGTTACCTTCTTTATCACGTCCGAATTCAAGTTTGATATCGTAAAGTTCTAAGCCTTTCGAAGCTAATTCGAGTTTGATAATTTTAGAAATTTCTTGGGTCATTGTTTTTAATGTTTCATATTCATCATTGTTGAGGATGTTTAACATTGCTAAAGCATCTTTCGTGATAGGGGGATCATTGCGATCGTCGTCTTTAAGAGTTACTTCAACGAAAGCATCTAAATCTTGACCTTCTGTGCAATATTTACCATAACGGCGTAAGAAACTACCTACAGCTTTGAAACGACAAATAACTTCTAAACCTTGTCCAAAGGCAATTCCTGGTACTACTGTCATTGTTTGGTTTTCAATATCTGCATCTATGTAGTGGGTTTTAATGCCTGCGGCTTCAATTTTTTCGAAGAAATAAGAAGTTAAGCGTAAACCACCTTGTCCCATTCCATCTATTGATAAACCTACTGTGTTTGCCCCTGGATCAAATACACCATTTTCACCAGTTACGTCGTCTTTAAATTTCAAAAGATAATGACCATTTTCTAAATCAAAAACTGTTTTTGTTTTTCCTTCATAGATATGTTTCATGTTTATCTCCATTTCCGTTAGACCCTCTAACGAAATTATTATACAAAAATTTTCATTGGTGTCAAAGTAAAAATAAGAAAAGTTTTACCGCGATCGAGAAAGTTATATAGAGGTTGTCAAGATTTGGGTTGTTCAATATTTACTTTTATTATATAATTGGTTTTTCAGGAGGAAGCGTGAATGAGTGGAATATTCGGGGTTATTTCAAAAAAAGACTGTGTTCATGATTTGTTTTTCGGAGTAGATTATCATTCTCATTTAGGGACAAAAAAAGGTGGGTTAGCTGTACATGGAAAGAATGGTTTTGACCGCTCTATTCATAATATCGCTAATTCACCTTTTCGAACTAAGTTTGAAAGTGATGTTATTGCGATGCATGGAAACGTTGGGATTGGATGCATTTCAGATGATGAACCACAACCATTACTTCTAAACTCACATTTGGGAAGCTATGCCATTGTAACAGTAGGTAAAGTAACAAATAAGGATGACTTAATTGATCAGGCTTTTAAAAAAGGGTTTACTCACTTCTTAGAAATGACAGGTGGTGAAGTTAACCAAACTGAATTGATCGCATCATTGATCAATCAAAAGACAAGTATTGTAGAAGGCCTTAAACATGTTCAGGAAATGGTTAAGGGATCAATATCAGTACTGATCATGACAGAGGATGGTTTGTATGCCTCTCGTGATCGTTTAGGAAGAACACCTTTGCTTATTGGGAAAAAAGAAGATGGGCATTGTGTTACTTTTGAATCTTCTGCTTATTTGAATCTTGGCTATAGATTTGAAAAAGAACTTGGACCTGCAGAAATAGTTTATATCACTGCTGATTCTATATCACAATGTCAAGAACCAGGCAAAGAAATGAAATTCTGTACATTTTTATGGGTGTATTTTGGTTACCCATCCTCTACCTATGAGGGAATCAATGTTGAACAAATGAGATATCGCTGGGGACAGGAACTCGCAAAAAGTGATGATTTTAATGCAGATATCGTTGCTGGAATACCGGATTCTGGGATTGCATCGGCAATTGGATATTCAAATGAATCGAAGACTGCCTTTGGTAGACCTTTTGTCAAGTATACTCCGACATGGCCTCGTTCATTTATGCCCATTTTACAAACTGATCGTAATTTGATTGCCAAGATGAAACTGATTCCGATTGAAGGCTTAATTAAAGATAAAAGCTTAGTTTTAATTGATGACTCGATCGTGCGGGGAACTCAACTGGGAGAGACTGCAGAATTTTTGTATGCCCAAGGGGCAAAAGAAGTTCATATTCGACCTACTTGTCCACCGATGATGTTCGGTTGTCCATACTTGAATTTTTCAAGATCGACCTCGATCAATGATTTGATTACTCGTCGTATAATAAAAAAACGTGAAGGTGATGTCAATGCTCATATTGATGAATATATCGATCCGGATAGTGAACGCTATCAAGGGATGATTGACGATATTTGTAAGGAGCTTAATTTCACTTCACTTAAATATCAACGTCTTGATGATTTATTGAAGACAACTGGTAAGAAATGTGACCACCTGTGTACATATTGCTGGAATGGTAAAGAATAAGTAATTTTATATAAAAGTTAATTGTAAAAAGGTCGCCAAAATGGTATATTTATTAAGTAGTTATACGACTGATGGAAGTGGAATAGACCACATGAAGTATAACATTGAGAGCCGACCGTCTGGGCATGAGTCCTGGGTGTGTTGACTCTTTTTTGCGTTTTATAAGGAGGAATAAAAATGAGAGTAGCTGTAGTAATGGGATCTGTAAGCGATCTAGACAAGTTGGTACCAATGATTGATTTTTTGAAGAGCTATGGAGTCACCGTGGATGTACGGGCTTTATCGGCTCATCGTGCTCATGAAGCCCTACAAAACTTTATTAAAGAAACAGAAACAAACGGAACTCAAGTGATAATTGGAGCTGCTGGAAAAGCGGCACATTTACCAGGGGTTATGGCGGCTATGACGATTCTTCCGGTTATTGGTATTCCAATCAAAGCATCAACGCTTGATGGCATGGATGCCTTATTATCTATCGTTCAAATGCCTGCAGGAATTCCTGTCGCAACCGTGGCTATTGATGGAGCGATGAACGCTGGGATATTAGCTTTACAAATTCTTGCGTTAAATAATTCTGGTTTAAAAGAAAAATTAGTTAATTATCGTCAAGAGATGAATGAGAAGTGTTTAGATGCAAATGATGAGATAATGAAACGTTTTAATTAAAAAGGAGAAGAAATATGAGTGATAAATACAGAGAAGCTGGAGTCGATTTAGAAGCAGGTTATGAATCAGTTCGTTTGATCAAATCTCATGTAGCACGGACTCAGACTAGAGGAAGTGTGGATTCGATCGGAGCTTTTGGTGGAATGTTTGATTTGAGTGTTTTGAACATGAAAGAACCAGTACTGGTTTCTGGGACTGATGGTGTTGGTACCAAATTAATGATGGCATTTGAAGTAGATAAGCATGACACGATTGGTATTGATGCCGTTGCGATGTGCGTCAATGATGTGCTTGTTCAAGGTGCTATGCCACTGTATTTCTTAGACTATATCGCAGTGGGTAAAAACTACCCAGAAAAAATTGAACAAATCGTTAAAGGTGTTGCGGATGGCTGTGTACTGAGTGAATGTGCTTTAATTGGTGGTGAAACAGCTGAAATGCCAGATATGTATAGTGTTGAACATTATGATATTGCGGGATTCTGCGTTGGAGCGGTTGAAAAAAGTAAATTATTAACGAATCAAAACATCAAAAGTGGTCATGTCCTTATTGGGTTACCATCAAGTGGTTGTCACTCAAATGGTTTTTCACTTATCCGTAAAGTATTGATCAAAGATGGTGGCTTGGATGTGCATGAATATTATGAAGCTTTTGGAAAAACGTTAGGAGAAGAATTATTAACGCCAACTAAAATATATGTAAAGGCAATCAAACATTTATTAAACAATAATGTTGATATTAAAGGAATGTCACACATTACAGGTGGTGGATTCTTTGAAAATGTACCAAGAATGTTAAAAGATGGATTGGGTGTTCGTATTGATCTAAACTCTTTCAAACGTCCTGAAATTTTTAACTTGATCCAGGAAGTAGGTCAAATTCCAAATGAAGAAATGTACAACGTATTCAATATGGGAATCGGATTTATCATGGCCGTGGATCAAAAGGATGTAGAAACAGTAATTGGTCTGTTAAGAGAAATCGATGAAGAAGCGAATGTCATGGGTGTTGTCACTGATAGTGGAAAAGTAGAATTGCAATGAAGAAAAAAATAGCGGTTCTTGTATCGGGTGGTGGAAGTAATCTTCAATCATTGATCGATGCAAGTCAAAATGAAAATAGTAATTATGAAATCGTGATCGTGATTTCAAATAGAAAAAATGCATATGGTTTAACTCGGGCTGAGAATGCTGGTATAAAAAACATGATTATTCGTAAAAATGATCAACTGATCATTGAAGAATGCAAGAAAGCAGAGGTAGATTTAATTGTTTTGGCTGGATATCTTGCGATCATTACGGATGAACTGATTGATCAATACAAAAATAAAATCATTAATATTCACCCATCTCTGATTCCAAGTTTCTGTGGTCACAATGCGTATGGTATCCATGTGCATGAAATGGCGTTAGAGCGAGGAGTTAAAGTGACAGGGGCAACAGTTCATTTTGTCAGTGAAATAGTGGATGGTGGACCCATCATCTTACAAGTTGCGTGCAATATCAGTGATTTAAATTCAGCAGTGGATATTCAAAATAGAGTACTTGAAATAGAACATAGGATCATCGTAGAAGCTGTACAACTTTATTGTGCAGATAAATTAAAAGTGGAAGAAGGAAGGGTAATCATATTATGAAGAAAAGAGCGTTAGTAAGTGTTACCAATAAAGAGGGGATCATTGATTTCGTTAGTGAACTGATCAAACTTGATTTTGAAATCGTTTCAACAGGTGGAACTTTAAACAAATTAAAAGAAGCAGGATTAGAGTGCATCGCGATTGATGATGTTACAGGCTTTCCGGAAATTTTAGATGGTCGTGTTAAAACATTACATCCCAATGTTCATGGTGGATTACTATATAGAAGAGATTTACCAGAACATGTTGAAACAGTTGAAAGAATGAATATTCAACCAATCGATCTAGTTTGTGTTAATTTATATGAGTTTGAAAAAGCTTTAGCACAAAACAAACCAATGGAAGAGATGATCGAAAATATTGATATTGGTGGACCTTCGATGATTCGTTCTGCTGCAAAGAATTTTAAAGATGTTTTGATTGTGACAGATATAAGTGATTATTCTAAAGTAATTGAAGGATTAAAAAATGATACGATCGATTTTGATTTTAGATTGAACTTAGCGAAGAAAGCATTTAGTTTAACTGGTAGTTATGATGCGATCATTTCTCGTTACTTTGCAAGAATCACAAATGATGATTTCCCAGAATTATTAAATATTTCGTTAAAGAAAAAAGAACATTTACGTTATGGTGAAAACTCTCATCAATTAGCCCATTTGTATGAAGATTCTTTTATTCAAAAGAGTGCTCTTGATTATACACAACTTCATGGTAAAGAGATCTCCTTCAACAATATGAATGACTTATATGGAGCTGTTGCCTTAGTTCGCGAATTTAATGACCAAATTGTAACGGTGGCGGTAAAACACTCAACACCATGTGGTGTTGCGATAGCGGATAATGGATATGATTCTTATATGAAAGCATATCTCGCGGATCCACAGTCGATCTTTGGTGGAATTGTGGCAGTCAACTATAAAGTAGATAAACAAACGGCATTAAAAATGAATGAGATCTTTTTAGAAATCGTGGCAGCACCAGGTTTTGATGAAGAAGCATTAGAAATACTTAAACAAAAGAAAAATATCCGTATTTTAAAATTAACTCATTTGCATGTACATGAAGCTAAATATGATATCAAATATTTAGAAGGGAAAGTCCTTGTGCAGGATATCAATGCTGAAATGATCAAAGAAATGAAAGTTGTGACTAATACGCAACCTACAGTTGATCAAATGACTGACATGGAATTTGGGATGAAAGTTGTAAAATATGTTAAATCAAACGGTATTTGTATCGTTAAAAATGGTGTAACGATTGCGATCAATGGTGGTCAAACATCAAGGATCTGGGCATTAGAAAACGCAATTCGCAATAATCCGGATAAAGACTTTACAGATACAGTTCTTGCCAGTGATGCTTTCTTCCCGTTCAGCGATTGTGCAGAAGTGGCATACAATGCAGGGATCAGAGCGATCGTTCAACCTGGGGGTTCTGTGAAAGATCAGGATTCTATCGACTATTGTAATGAAAATAAGATACCCATGGTTTTTAGTGGATATCGTCACTTCAGACATTAGGATCGTGGCCATGAAAAATGTATTAGTAATTGGTGGAGGGGGTCGTGAACATGCGATCGTCTACACCTTAAATAAAAGTGATCAAGTATCTGAAATCTATGCAATTCCCGGAAATCCCGGAATTGGTGAAATCGCAAAATGTTTTTCGATCGATATTTTAGATAATGAAGCGATCGTGAATTTTGTAGAAGAATATCATGTAGACTTAACGATCGTTGGACCAGAAGTTCCATTATGTAACGGACTCGCTGATGCGTTAGAAGCGAAAGGGCATCTGGTGTTTGGACCTCTTCAAAAGGGAGCCATGTTGGAAGGAAGTAAAGCTTTTTCGAAAGATTTTATGATTCGCCATAATATCCCTACGGCAAAATACAGGGAAGTAAATAGTTATGATGAAGCAATCAATGCTTTGGATTTGTTTGAAATGCCGGTGGTAATCAAAGCAGATGGACTCGCCGCTGGAAAAGGGGTTGTGATCGCGGAAGACTACAACACGGCAAAAGAAGCGTTATACGAAATGATGGTTACACAAAACTTAGGGACCGCAGGAAATAAAGTTGTGCTAGAAGAATTCTTACAAGGTTTTGAGTGTTCATTGTTGTGTTTTGTGGATAATGAAACGATCATTCCAATGGTAAGTGCTAAAGACCATAAACAGATCTATGATGGAAATCTTGGTCCTAATACTGGCGGTATGGGAACGATCTCTCCCAATCCGTTTATGCCTAGTGGCTTAGATGAAATCATTGAAAAAGAAGTACTTATTCCATTTATGGATGGATTAAAGAAAGATGAAATCGATTATCGTGGTATTATCTTTATCGGTTTGATGATAGAAGATAAAAGTGTCAAAGTATTAGAGTTTAATGTACGCTTTGGTGATCCTGAAACCCAATCGATCCTACTTCGCTTGGACAGTGATTTGTATGAGCTAATGAATGCTTGTGCAACAAATACGCTCAAGGATGTAGAAATACTTTGGAAAACTCAAAGTAGCGGATGTCTTGTGATAAGTAGTAAAGGATATCCAAATGCTTATCCTAAAGGCGCTCAAATTAAACTGGAAGATATGCCAGAAGATGTAGTTGTTTTCCATGCAGGAACTAAGTTAACAGATGGAAAACTAGTAAGTAATGGTGGACGAGTGCTCAATATTTGTGCACTTGGAAAAAACTTGGATGAAGTACGTGAAAAGATGTACCGCGCAGCAGAAAAACTTGATTTTGAAGATAAATATTATCGTAATGATATTGGACTAAACTAGGAGGCCCGCATGTCAGTAAATCGCATATATGTTGAAAAAAGAAAAGAATTTGCACAAGATGCAAATAAATTGAAAGCTGCTTTAAATGAACAACTGAAACTGGATATCAATGATTTACGCATTGTGAATCGTTATGATCTTGAAGGAATCAGCGATGAAATAATTAAAGAAGGAATCCATACAATTCTTTCTGAACCGATGGTGGATGAAGTTTATTATGAAAATCTACCGATTTTAGAAAGTGATCAATGCTTTGCGATCGAGTTCTTACCTGGACAATATGATCAAAGAGCTGATTCATTAAAACAATGTTTTCAGATATTGACTGGTAATAGTGATTTTAATGTAAAAAGCAGTACTCAATATGTAGTTAGTTTTAAAGATCAACAGTCAAATCTTGATAAAATCACTAAATTTTTAATTAATCCTGTCGATCAAAGATTAGCTGCAATGGAAAAACCATTAAGTCTTGAAGAAACTAAAAATCAAATCAAGCCAACTGAAATCATAACTGGCTTCAATGAGTTATCAGAGGATGGATTAAAAAAATTCTTAGCTGAATATTCAATGGCTATGAACTATGAAGATTTAAAAGTAACTCAAGATTACTTTAAAAATGAAGAAAAAAGAAATCCAACGGAAACAGAATTAAAAGTATTGGATACCTATTGGTCTGATCATTGTCGCCATACTACTTTCTCTACGATCATCACTGATATAAATGTAGAAGATGGAAATTTTAAAGCAATTCTAGAAAAAGATATTGAAAATTATAAGACTAGTCGTCACCTAGTTTATGGAATCGATACGAATAGAAAAATGACATTGATGGATCTAGCGATTATTTCGATGAAAGAATTACGCAAAACAGGTTACTTGGAAGATTTGGAAGTATCGGAAGAAATCAATGCATGTTCAATTGAAATCACGATCAACACGTTAAAAGGTAAGGAACAATGGCTCCTAATGTTTAAAAATGAAACGCATAACCATCCAACAGAAATCGAACCTTTTGGAGGAGCAGCGACTTGCCTTGGTGGTGCAATACGTGACCCCCTTTCAGGACGAGCTTATGTTTATCAATCGATGCGTATTACAGGGGCGGCAGATCCTCGTACTCCGTTAGCAGATACGATCAAAGGTAAACTTTCTCAACAAAAATTATGTCAGGAAGCAGCTGCCGGATTCTCAAGTTATGGAAATCAAATAGGTTTAACGACCGGATATGTAAAAGAGATTTATCATAAAGGATATTTAGCTAAACGAATGGAACTTGGAGCTGTTATGGCTGCTGCACCAAAGGCACAAGTAAAAAGAGATGAACCACAAGATGGACATATCGTGCTTTTGATCGGTGGACGTACTGGACGCGATGGAATTGGTGGCGCAACCGGTTCTTCAAAAGTTCATGATGTAAAATCGATCGAAACATCAGGGGCTGAAGTTCAAAAAGGAAATCCAATTGAAGAAAGAAAAATCCAACGCTTATTTAGAAATGCTGAAGTTTCCTCTAAAATCATACGTTGTAATGATTTTGGAGCAGGTGGAGTTTGTGTTGCGGTTGGTGAATTAGCTGAAGGGCTGATCATTAATTTGGATGCAGTGTTAAAAAAATATGATGGATTAAGTGGAACTGAATTAGCTATTTCGGAATCTCAAGAAAGAATGGCAATCGTCGTTGAAAAAGAAGATAAAGAATTTTTCTTTGAAGCCTGTGCAAAAGAAAATTTAGAAGTTGTAGAAGTTGCGCAAGTTACAGGTAACAAACGCTTGATCATGAAACATCAAGGTGAAGAAATCGTTAATATTTCTAGAGATTTTTTAGATGCTGCAGGTGCTAAACGATATCAGGATGTACAAATTTCATTGCCTGATTTTAATAATCATCCATTTAATAAAACAACGTCCAATAACTTTGTGGATACATCTAGTTCGATATTATCTGATTTGAATGTTGCGAGCCAAAAAGGTCTAGTTGAACGCTTTGATTCATCGATTGGTAATGGTACAGTATTATCACCATTTGGTGGTAAGTTACTTCGCACTGAAACTGAGGGTATGGCTGCACTCATTCCGGTACTTGATAATGAAACCACAACGGCATCACTCATGACTTATGGATACAATCCAATTATTTCGAGTTGGTCACCATACCATGGATCGATCTATGCGATCATTGAATCAGTAAGTAAAATCGTTGCGATGGGAGCTGATTATAAAAATATCCGTTTCTCATTCCAAGAATACTTTGAAAAATTATTGAATGATCCATCAAAATGGGGAAAACCAATGGTAGCATTACTCGGTGCTTATCGCGTACAAAAAGAACTATCCCTTCCTTCAATCGGAGGAAAAGACAGCATGTCAGGAAGTTTTGAAGAGTTGCATGTTCCTCCAACATTAGTTTCTTTTGCGATTACGACAAGTGAAGTGGATGATATTTTAACTCCTGAGCTTAAAGAGGCTAACCATACATTGGTTGAAGTTGTAATGCCAAAAGATGAATATCATGTATTTGATTTCGCTAAGCTCAAAAAACAATATGATGCCATCGTTAAATTGAATAAGGATAAACAAATTTTTAGTGCTTACACTGTAAAAAGTGGTGGAGTGATCGAAGCTGTAAGTAAAATGGCATTTGGAAATAATGTTGGCGTAAAATTGAATGATCAAAATTCAATTGATAGCTTAATTCAAATGGATTATGGAAATATCATTTTAGAGGTGAATGATATTAACGCATTAAATGAGATCGATTATCGCATAATTGGTACAACGACGAGTGGCACTGATCTTACTTATGGTCAAGAAACTATCAGTCTTGAAACGTTATACAATACACATGCTGGAGTTCTAAATAAAATTTATCCACTTACCGCAAAAGCAGCCAGTGATGAAGTAAGAACGGATGTGTACACTAAGCCAAGTCCACTCCAAGCGAAAGTGATCGTTGATAAACCACTGGTTGTAATTCCGGTTTTCCCTGGGACAAATTGCGAATATGATTCAAAACGTGCTTTCATTAAAGCGGGTGCAGATGTAGAACTTGTCTTGATTCGAAATAAGACAAAAGAAGCATTGAGTGAATCAATCAATGAACTAGTCGAAGCGATAAAAAAAGCGAATATTGTCATGTTACCAGGCGGCTTTAGTGCTGGCGACGAACCTGATGGTTCAGGGAAATTCATTGCGACAGTATTAAGAAACCCAGAATTAAAATCAGCACTCGAAGATTTACTTGAAAATCGTGATGGTCTAATGATCGGTATTTGTAATGGATTCCAAGCTTTGATCAAACTAGGATTATTGCCTGATGGTAAAATCAAAGATATGAGTCAAGATGATTGCACACTTACATACAATACGATCGGCAGACATGTTTCACAAATGGTCAATACTAAAATCTGCAGTATCAACTCTCCTTGGCTAACTAATGTGAGTGTTGGTGATATTCATACGATTGCAGTAAGCCATGGCGAAGGCCGTTTTGTAGGACCTAAAGAAGTGATCGATGAATTATTTGAAAATGGTCAAGTATTCAGTCAATATGTAAATTTTGAAGGTGATCCAACGATGGAATCTCCATTCAATCCAAACGGTTCAACTTACGCAATCGAAGGGATCATATCTAAAAACGGTAGGATTCTTGGAAAGATGGCTCATAGTGAAAGACAAGGGACAAACCGTTTCAAAAATATCTATGGTGAAATGGATCAAAAAATATTTGAAGCTGGAGTCAATTACTTCAAAAAGAAATAATCTTATAGACGGATGCATAAATTGTGTCCGTTTTTTTCTTGGAAAAATGCTATAATAAATTTAATTTAAGGAGAGCACAAATGAAAAGAACAGATATTGAAATGACAGATTATTTGAAAGGATTCATGACTTTTGACTTAGGACATATGAATATGGATAATTTTAAAAATAAAGTCTTAGATTTAAACTACTATAATGATTTAAAATTAGACGTTTATTTACCTGAAACAGAAGGACCACATCCAGTTATGATGGTGATTTATGGAGGTGGTTGGATCAGTGGATTTAAACAAGATAAGTTTGTTGAACCGATGTTACAACCACTGAATCATGGTTATGCCTGTGTTGTGCCTGATTATACATTGGGATTGGATGCTAGTTATCCGCAGGCATTGATTGATATCAAACAAGCCATTCGCTGGATCAAGAAAAATGCTACACAATATAATTTTGATCCAAATCGTATTACACTTTGGGGTGAATCAGCTGGAGGACATTTGTGTTTACTTGCAGGGCTGATGGAAGATTCATTATATTTACAACCAGAAGAGGTAGATAGTTCAGTAAATAATTTGATTGCTTTTTATCCGATGGTGAATGTTGAAACTGCGGATAGACAAGCATTTGAGGCTAAAAAATTAGCGACTGACGACAAATCGATTTTTGAAGAAAATGAGGAAATGCCACATAACTGTAAAAATAGTGTTTTTGGTATTTTTATGGGAGAACATTTTGGTGATGCTGAAAAAATGAAAGAAGTAAATCCAGAAAATCATATTAAAAAAGATATGCCAAATATCTTGATCAATCATGGTAAAGCAGATATGTTAGTACCTTATATGCAATCAGTTGATTTCTATAATTTAGTGAAAGAGAAATATCCTGATGCAAATATTGAATTGGAAGTGGTAGGGGGTAAGATCCATACCGATCCTTATTTTTTCACGGCAGAGAATGTTGCGAAAATCATTGAGTTTATTGAGAAATAAAATGGATAAACAACTTTATATCAATACAACTTATGCTGCTTGGTTAGGTAAAATCATTGGGATTCGTTTGGGAGCTCCAGTAGAGGGTTGGACTAGTCAACAAATTGAAGAAACATACGGAGAATTAAAAGGGTATCCAGTAGATTATGGTGTTTTTGCAGCGGATGATGATAGTAATGGGCCACTGTTTTTTGTGCGTGCATTGGATCAACTATGTTCAGATCAGATCACAGCTGAAATGATGGGTGAAAACTTGTTGAATTGGTTGTGTGATGGAACTGGCTTTTTCTGGTGGGGAGGGGTAGGCGTTTCAAGTGAACATACAGCTTATCACAATCTAAAATCAGGGATGACGGCTCCATGTAGCGGTAGTGCTAAAGTTAATGGGCAGGCAATCGCTGAACAGATTGGTGGTCAAATATTCAGTGATTGCTGGGGATATGTTGCAATGGGAGATCCAAGCCTAGCCAAAAATCTTGCCACAAAAATGAGTAGTGTAATGCATGATCGTGATGGTATCCAAGGCGGTGTTTTTGTCGCCGTTGCGATTGCCTTGGCATATGAAATTAAAGATTGCAAAAAATTGATCAATGAAACTTTAAAATATTTGGATTCAGCGAGTCATTATGTTGCGGTAATTCAGGATATCATTTCTTTTCACGAAAAATATCCAACAGACTGGAAAGCTTGTCTAACGTATATCCAAGAGAATTATGGTTATGATCGTTATCCTGGAGTTTGTCATATCATTCCTAATACCGCTATTATGATTTTGTCATTACTATATGGAGAAAACGATTTTTCAAAAACACTATTAATGTTGTGTCAGTGTGGTTGGGATACCGATTGTACCTGTGGTAATGTCGGCTCGATAATGGGGGCGATGGTAGGACTTGAAGCAATCGATGAGTATTGTATCAAACCGATCAATGATGTGCTTTTATCAAGTAGCTGCATGGGATATGACAACATAGACTCAGTAAGCAGAAGTGCACTGCAATTTTGCGATTATGGACTAAGACTTCATAACCAAAGATTGCCAGAAGAGCTAGATGAAATTATTCATGGAAAAGATCAAATTCTGCGTTTTGAGTTTCCGCATGCGACGAAAGGTTTTCAAAGTAATTGCAGTAGATATACAGAAACCTCAGTTCAAGCAGTTGATGGAAAATTAAGATTGATATTAGGAAATGTCTTTCCAAATTGTGCAATGACATTTTATGTACCAACATATTATTTGCCAGAGGATGTTTATGATGCAAGGTATGAACCCTCATTATCACCTAAAGTGTATCCAGGTGAACATGTATCCATGATTATAAATAATCCAAAAGAGTTGGAGGGTACTGCCTGCATTTATGTAGAACTTAGAGATCATCAAAAAATTTATGGAGATCAATTCAAATTGATCAAGGATGAACAAACTTTAGAATTCGATATTCCTTCTGGTGATTTTACGATTTTACACGTTGGGGTAGAGATTATTTGTCCTCATCGAATCATGCATGAATATTTGGAGATCCAAGAATTAAGAATGACTAGAAACTTTGATTACACAATCAATTTCGCAAAAGAAAAGATGGAAAAGTGGGGGCTTACTTTTGGAGAGACTACGTATCCAGTTTTAAGCCAATGTGTATTGCATAGCGGACAACTTGAAAAAGTTGAAGACGGAGTTAAATTAATTGGAGATCCAGAAGGAATGTTGATATTTTCTGATTCGAAAGCGCAGATAGAAAATATCGAATTGGAGTTTGAAATGGATAATCAAAGTGAGGTCTCCATTTGCTTTGATGTGCATAGTGCGAGAAGATATAGCGGTTTTAGATTGAGTAAAAATCGTGTTGGCTATGTCGAAGATGGAATTGTAAAAAAATGGTTTGATGAAAACGCTAACATTTTATCTCCTAAAGTTACTTTTTCATTGAAAGTTGATCGTAAATGTGGTTCAATAAATGTAGAAATTAGTAATGTTAGAATTCAGTTAACTGTTCCACAATGTATCGATGATTTTGGAGCGGTGGCTATACATATGCAAAACAAGGCTTCAATCACTTTATTAGTTTGTAAATTAGTTTCGGCTAATTCACAATAATTTTTCATGGGAGGAAAGAAAATGAAAAAATTTTTACAAGTTTTATTAGTTTCTTTACTTGCTGTGAGCTTAGTTGCTTGCGGATCTAAAGAAACTCCTGCTCCAAATCAAGGTGGAGATGATGTCAAAGAACCAATTAAAGTTGCTTTGATTTTACCTTACATTGGAGACCAATCTTACTTTGACGTAACATACAGAGGACTAACTCTAGTTGACGAAAAGTATGATGATTCTGAAGTTGTTACAAAATTAATCGAAATGGGAACAGATGAAGCATTATGGGCAGCTGCATTTACTCAAGCTTGTGATGATGGATACAACATTATCATTTCTGGTAACTGGCAATATGAAGGTTACATGTTAGATGCTGCTAAAGAATATCCAGATGTTAAATTCATTAACTTTGACTATTCTAGTCCTGAAGCTAATGCATTACCAAATGTTTATGGTGTTACATACAAATGTCAAGAAATCGGTTTCTTAGCTGGAATCGTTGCTGCTACTAAATCTGAAACAGGAATTATTGGTGGTATCGGTGGTATGGATATCGGTGGTATCCAACAATTCT
The DNA here is from genome assembly GCA_031551965.1 of Holdemania sp. Taxonomy (GTDB): domain Bacteria; phylum Bacillota_I; class Bacilli_A; order Erysipelotrichales; family Erysipelotrichaceae; genus CALVGQ01. Next base: position 54,322 of record JAVBMW010000023.1, read on the forward strand.
TAGCTGGTTATATCGAAGGTGCTCTTGCTGTTAATCCAGATATCAAAGTTATGATCTCTTTCGTAGGAGATTTTGGTGATACAGGTAAAGCAAAAGAACTTGCTGAAGGTATGAACAAAAATGGTGCTGACGTAGTTTACCATGCTGCTGGTGGAGCAGGAAATGGTGTTTTTGAAGCTGCTGCTGCAAATGGATTCTGGGCAATTGGTGTTGATACTGACCAATATGTTTCTCTTTCTGAAAAACCTGAACTACAAGCTACAGTTTTAACTTCTGCTCTTAAAAACTGTGATTTAGCTATCCTTGATGCAGTTACTGCTGCAGTTGATGGATCTTTAGCATGGGGAACTTTAAAAGCATTAGGAATCAACGAACGTGGTGTTGGACTTGCTGAAAATGATTACTACAAAGCAAACATGACTGCTGAAGAACTTGCAGTTGTTGATGGTTTAGTTGCTAAATTAAAAGCTGGTGAAATCGTAGTTACTGACGTTTTAGTTACTCCTGAAAAATGGACTGAATTAGTAGAATCAGTAAAATAGTTTAAATAAAAAACGCAACGAAAGCTCTGTCAGTTTTTGATAGAGCTTTCATTGTAATTAGATGGAGATAAGAGTATGAGTGAGATAATTTTAAAACTTGAAGACATCACAAAAATATATTCGAACGGAGTCGTTGCGAATAAAAATATAAATATTGAACTTGAAAAAGGTGAAATCCATTCAATCGTAGGTGAGAATGGAGCTGGAAAATCAACGCTGATGAAGATTATTTTCGCTATCGAAAAAGCTACATCGGGAAAGATTTTCTATAAAGGAAATGAAGTGAATTTTAGCAGTTCGATGGAGGCAATCAATAATGGTATCGGAATGGTACATCAGCACTTTATGTTGATTCCATCTTTTACTGTTGCTCAAAATATCGTTTTAGGAAGTGAGCCTAAAAATGGTTCATTTATTGATATGAAAGAAGCAGTTAGACAAACTCAAGAACTAGCTAAAAAATATAATTTTGATATCGATGTAAATATGAAAGTAAAGGATCTGACAGTAAGTGCGAAACAAAAAGTTGAAATTTTAAAAACATTATACCGCAATGCTGAAGTCATCATTTTAGATGAACCAACAGCTGTCCTTACCCCTCAGGAAACTGAAGCATTGTTTGAACAATTGAAACAGTTTAAAGAGTTAGGCCATACAATTGTATTTATTTCACATAAATTAAATGAGGTAAAACAAATCTCAGATCGTATTACTGTAATAAGACAAGGTGAAACTAAAGGAACTCACTTGGCTAAAGATGTAACTTTAGATAAGTTAACTGAGCTTATTATTGGAAGAAAACTAGAGACAAACTATGATGCTTTAAGAAAAGAAGTTAAAGATGCAAAAATTCTATTGAATGTAAAAGATTTATCATATTCTGACATGGGAGTTAAAAAAGTAGATCAAATAAGTTTCTCTATTAAGGGTGGAGAAATACTAGGGATTGCAGGAGTGCAAGGAAATGGTCAAGAAGAATTGATTAAATCAATTACTGGACTGATCGATCATCAAAGTGGCTCAGTACAAATTGATAACGTTGAAATTAGTAAAATGACAGTTCATGAAAAAAGAAATAGTGGATTATCATATATTCCTGAAGATCGTATGGTTGATGGAGCTGCGTCGGATGCCTCTATTTCTGATAACTTGATATCGACCTATTACGAAAAAGAGAAATTCAGTGGAAAAATGTTCCTTAAAGCTAAAAATATTAAAGATGAAGCGAAGAGCTTGATTAATCAATTCGCAATTAAAACAAGATCTGAAAAAGATACTGTAGGAAGCTTATCGGGAGGAAATATCCAGAAAGTCGTTGTTGCGCGTGAATGGAATACGAATCCTAAGATAATGATTGCTGAACAACCAACTCGTGGGATCGATATCGGTAGTGCGGATTACATCCATCATCAATTGATTGAAATGCGCAATGCTGGTTCAGCATTACTTGTAATTAGTGCTGATTTAAATGAAGTTACATCATTAAGTGATCGCTTGCTTGTCATGTATGATGGTAAAATCGTAGCTTACTTCGATAATCCACAAAAAATCAATGAAAATGAATTAGGACTATACATGTTAGGTGTAAAATGTCAAAGTGAAGAAGAAATTAGGAGAGCAGTTTATGGAAACTAAAAAATTTAAGTTAACTGATAAAACTCCTTTTGAAGTTTTAAGAATGATTTCTGCAATTTTTATTGCCTTATTTATTACGTTTATTGTTTTGTGCTTTGCATCAAAACAACCGGTAGATGATTTTATCAATTTATTGACCTATCCATTAAAAAATATTAAATATTTTAGTGTCGTGCTCATTAAAATGGTTCCACTAACTTTTGCCGGACTTGCAACACTTCTTTACTTTAGATGTGGATTATTTAATTTAAGTACTGAAGGAGTTTTCTATTTCTGTGGAGTGGTATGTACATTCTTCGCTGCATATCCATCTCGATTAACTGGAAATTCAGCTTTTGACAGCTTCATGTGTATTGCGATTTCTGGATTAGCGGGAGGATTAATTGCATTGATTCCAGGGTTTTTGAAGGCAAAATACAACACCAATGAAATGGTTATTTCACTTATGATGAATAGTATTCTTTATGGAATTGGATTCTATATTGTAAAAACATTTTTGGCAGTTCCAGGAATATCAGGGAATGCATCTGAGTACTTCGCTGAATCTGCAAAATTAAGTATTATTATACCGAAGACACAAGCCCATACAGGAATATTCTTTATGTTATTTATGGTTGCCTTTGTTTATGTATTGTTGTTTAAAACCAAACTTGGTTATGCAATAAGAATGACTGGTCTAAATCCGAATTTTGCAAAATATTCTGGTATGAGTGCTTTTACGTTGTTCATGGTCGTGCATTTTATTGCAGGGGCTATTGGGGCAATGGGATCAGCTACTGAGTTATTAGGGATATATAGTCGCTTTTCATGGGCCGTTCTTCCAGGACTTGGCTTTACTGGTGCGTTAATGGCGATGCTAGGAAAAAATCATCCGATTGGAGTTATGTTTGCAGCTTTTGGAATTAGTTATTTGCGTGCGAGTGCTCAATTATTAGCGAACCAAAGTCCTTCTATTGATATTAAGCTTATTTCTATTGTTGAAGTTATTTTATGTTTACTCATCTCTTCTCAATATTTCCTTAAGAAGTGGCGTGAGAGTCAAATGTTAAAGGAGGAAAAAGCTCATGGATGATTTACTAAGACAAGTTTTAAGTGCTAAGTTTATATTTATCGTCATTCGTGTTGGAGTTCCTCTTATGTTCGCCGCAATGAGTGCTTATGTTGCGTCACTTGCAGGAATCGCAAACATTGCAGTTGAAGGTATTATGATCATGGCCGCACTATTTGGAGTTTATTTTAGTGCTATTTCAGGTAGTGCATGGATCGGACTACTTGGGGCAGTTGGTGTAGGGATGTTAATGGCTGGTGTTTTAGCCTTCTTCACAATGAAAATGAAGGCAAATCCAATCATGATTGGGATCGCTATGAATTTATTCGCTGCCGATTTCTCGATTTGGTTACTTCTTATTTGGACTGGCTCTAAAGGAACATCTGGGAATTTAGCTTCTAAAGTATTACCAACCATTCATTTGCCTATTATAAAAGACATTCCAATTCTTGGCGATATCTTATCTGGACATTACTTTTTAACTTATGTATGTATGATTATGGTTGCTTTAATTGCGATTTTAGTATACAAAACACCATTTGGTTTACATATGCGTGCTTGCGGTTTGGATGAACATGCCGCTGAGTCTGTAGGGATCAAAGTAGAAAAAGTACGTCTGATTTCAGTTTTATTATCTGGAGCATTGGCTGCAATGGCGGGTGCATATTTGTCAATGGGTTATCTATCAATATTCTCAAGTAATATGACAGCTTCTCGAGGATGGATCGGTATTGCTGCACAAGCAGTTGGTCAAGGTAGTTTATTGATTGTGGCACTTACAACTGTAGTTTTCTCAATTGCGCAGGCAATTGTAAATGTTTTGTTGCTTCAAAATTTACCATCAGAGTTAATTAACACAATTCCATATATTTGTGTAATGATCGGATTGATCGGTTTATCAATTCAAGATTACAGAAAGACGAAAGGAAAAGGATATGACAAGAAAACTAATAATTGATTGTGATCCAGGCCATGATGATATCATGGCTCTTTTTACTACTATGGCTCATCCAAAAGAATTAGAAATTATGGCGATCACTACTGTTTGTGGTAACCACTATTTAGACAAAGTAACCCTTAATTTATGTAAAGTATTAAGCTACATCGGAGCAAGTTATCCTATTGCGAAAGGATATGACAGTCCTTTAAGAAGAAAAAGTGAACCACAACCGGGAGCCCATGGCGAAAGTGGGATGGATGGTCCGATTTTACCAGAACCAACAGTTCATCCTCTAAAAGATGTCCATGCAATTGAGTTAATGAAAAAAGTTGTCGAGGAAAGTAATGAGCCTGTTACGATAGTTGGACTTGGTCCGCTAACGAATGTAGGGATGTTTTTAAAAACATTTCCTCATTTAAAATCAAAAATCGATTGCGTAACAATAATGGGAGGCGGCATTAGTCGTGGTAATATGCTTCCCATGTCGGAGTTCAATATTTATGCTGACCCTGAGGCGGCTAAAATTGTATTTAACAGTGGTGTCAAAGTGATCATGAGTGGAATTGAGGTTTGTGATGATTGTGCCATGATGTTAACAGAAATGGATGCATTAAAAGGAAAAGGTAAGATCCATGATCTTGCCTATGATCTTTTTGAATTTTATAGTCAATATTCTCGTAAAAGAAATTGGGATCGTAGTCCTGTCTTTGATGTTGTACCCATCGTCCATCTTTTGCACCCTGAGTACTTTAAAGAAAGATGGGCTGTTGTCGATGTTGAAACTGAAGGAGATTTGTGTCGTGGAATGACTGTCGTAGACTCAAGACCATCAATTCCGACTCAACCTAATACAGTTCTTTTAACTGATGGTAACCGTGATGGTTTTGTAGCATGTTTACTTGAATCAATCGAGATTTTGGAGAGAACACTATGAAACAGAAACTAATCGAATGGATCAAAGGTCATGAAAACCAATTCATTCAATTTGGTGATGAATTGATGAATACTCCTGAACTTGGGTTTAAAGAATTCAATACAAAGAGAAAAATAATCGAATTTCTAAAACAATATGATATTGAAGTCGATCAAGAGTTTAGTGTGACCGGTTTTAGTGTCTCGATAGGTACTGGGTCAAGACATCTAGGATTGATGGCTGAACTTGATGCGTTAGTAACTATGGATCATCCAAATAGTGATCCAATAACTCATGCAGCACATGCTTGTGGGCATAGCACTCAAGTTGTCAACATGATTCAAGCCTTTGTTGCGATCAAAGAGCTAAAACTAATTGAAGGGAAAGATATTAAATTAACTCTGTTTTTTACTCCTGCAGAAGAGTATGTAGATTTGGATTATCGACGTGAACTTTTGAAAAATGGAACGATACAGGCTCTTGCAGGGAAACAGGATATGTTAGTGAAGGGAATACTTGATGGAGTGGATGCGATTATTCATTTACACGCCACTGTTAGTGATACATATCGTTATTCTGTTAACTCAACATTAGCTGGTTTTATATACAAAGAATATCATTTTATGGGTAAATCGGCTCATGCTGCAGTTGCGCCAAGTCAGGGAATTAATGCACTAAATGCTTATACCTTGTTTCAAAATGCAGTTGGTTTAATGAGAGAAACATTTGATGAAAAGGATATGATTCGCGTTCATGGTATGATCAAACAAGGTGGACAAACAATTAACTCTATTCCAGCACATGTCATTTATGAATCTTATGTTAGAAGTTTAAATTCAGATCGTTTGCTTACCTTAAGTAACCAGCTTACTCAAACGGCAATGCATTGTGCTCAGGCATTAAACGCTACTTGTGAGGTAATTGATGCACCAGGATATTTACCGCTTGCACAAAATGCAGAGCTCACTGAAATCATTTATCAAAATATGCTTAATTTTTGTGATCCAGAAAAAATATTAACTACAGAAAAAAGTATCGCTTCAGGAGATATCGGTGATGTAGCATGTCTTATTCCAACGATTCAATTTGGTTATACTGGCTTCAAAGGAACTGTTCATGGTAAAGATTTTATGGTTTCTGATCCATATTTTGCTTATACAGAACCTACAATGATTATAGCAACTTCAATTTGTGATTTAATATTAGATCTGAAATTAATAGATGAAATCAAAAAGAATTTTAAACCATCACTTACAAAGAATGAATACTTAACATATCTGAAAGGCTAGGTGAGAGAATGAAGGCAAAACGCCCTAATATATTAATGATCACAACTGATCAACAACGTTTTGATACAATTTCAGCTGCAGGATTCTCATTTATGAAAACACCAAATCTTGACCGCTTATGTAAAGAGGGTTGTTTATATACGCATGCTTATTCGCCCAATCCAGTTTGTATTCCAGCTCGACATAATCTATTGACGGGATTACCATGCAAATATCATGGTTTTGATGATAACTATTTTTCTGAAACTAGAAATATTCCTTATCAATTACCAACTTTCGCTCAGCTTTTGTCGGATGCAGAATATGATACGGTGGCAATCGGTAAAATGCATTTTCAGCCTTATCGCCGCCATAACGGATTTCATCGTTTATTTCTAATGGATGAAATAGCTCGGTTTAGAGAAGATGATGATTATGCTTTATATCTTCAAAAAGAAGGATATGGAAATATTCAGAGTATGCATGGTGTTCGCCACATGCTTTATATGTTACCTCAAAGATCACTTCTTCCTATTGAGCATCATGGTTCAACATGGGTAGCAAATAAGACAATTGAAATTTTGGAAGAGAATCATGGAAAAAGACCATTTATGATTTGGACAGGGTTTATTGAACCACATCCACCTTTCGATGTACCCGCAGAATGGGCGGATTTATATAAAAACCAAGAACTACCGGAACCTATAAAATCGGTAACTCCACTTTCAACTATTGCAGAAGAAAACAAACATATTGCGGATTATCCAACTGAAGATTATTTGAAAAGAGCACGAGAGCTTTATTTTGCATCAATTTCTTTTGTGGATCATCAAATTGGAAGAATCCTAGATAAACTTGAAGAAATCGGTGAACTTGACAATACAATGATTTTATTCACAAGTGATCATGGTGAAATGATGGGGGACCTTGGAACTTTTCAAAAATTTTTACCGTATGAATTTTCATCACATATCCCGATGATCATCCGATATCCAGATAAAGTAAAAGCAGGAAGCAAAGATCATCGCTTTGTCGATTTGAATGATATTTTACCTACTATGCTTGATGTAGCAGATGTGGAATACCCTAAACAGGCACTTGAATTACCTGGAGAATCAATATTTGCCAAAAATCCTAAAAAGAATCGTGACATTCAATATGTGGAACATTGTAAAGGAAATCGTCGTTGGGTCAGTCTATGTTCAAAAAATTATAAATACAATTACTATTATGGAGGTGGTCATGAAGAACTATTTGATATGATCAATGATCCATATGAAACGACAAATTTATTACAAATTGATTTAACTGAAAATGTGATCAAAACCAAAAATAATCTTAGAAAACAACTTGTTGAAATTGAATCGAGATGGGGTCTAGATGGTTATGTAATAAATAATGATTTCAAAGTTTTTCCCGAATATGTTTCAAAACCTTATCGTGAAATGAACTTTCCAATTTTTCCGAATTACTTAGTTCATGATGATGAAATCAATTTCTTAAATAAAATCGAAGATGAAATTTTTGAGGCAATTAAAGATGAACCAGTAGTAGATCCTTTAGAATTAGATCTGGAAACATTTAAGAGTTTCAGTGGTTTTGATGATGAAAGAATGAATAAATTTATTACAAAGGCTAAAAAAAGGAAGAATGATTTTTAAAACATTTCTTCCTTTTTTAAGTTTTTTGTATTGAAAATTCTTAAGTGCGAATTTCGCAATTATATTTCTTTTCCATGACTTCAAAATTAATGATACACATTCGTTTACCATCAAAATAGTCAAATAAATTGTATTTTGCGATTAGCTTACTTGAATATTCATTATCTTCTAAATTAAACAGAGTATTTTGTGGTGCAAAAATATAGACAACATTATCAGAGAAAAAGATTTTAGTGTTTTCAATAAAATCAGAAATCAACTGAACATCCAATTCCATCAAAATCTGTTTGCGTTTTTGTTTGTTAATTAAGTAATGGTCTATGAAATTGATATTCACTATACGATTTTCATTAATCGCTACATGATATCTCTTTTCATTCATACATTCTTCAATTCTTTTCAATACTAAATCTATTTCGTTTTGGGTGAATTCTGTGTCCATGAAGAAATACTCCTTTTTACTATAATACATCAAATCTAATTATTATCAAAGTTGTGTGCGTATAAAAAATTACAAAATAGTTGATCAAAATCTTACAATTATTAAATATACACTCAAATTATTTAAACTCGAAAACTTTCCTAAACAATTAAACGAGAAGAATAGTTTCGTTTTTTTTAGTTTTGAATATACTATACCGTAATGAAAGAGGTGGGCTAATGATTGGAATAATTACTGAAATCAACTTCAAGAATGCTCTAAATGAATTAGAGGTATATGAAAATATACTAAATGTCCTTGCGAGAAATAACCCAAACGAAAAATGGATGTTTCAAAAAGATCCGTTGATCATGGCGCAATGTAACACAAAAGAAATAGTCTCAAACCCAACAATGGTATTTGTAGAAAATAAAAAAATTGTTATGGTTTGTGATGGAGAAATTTATAATCATGATGAATTAAAAGATTTGGGTATATTTGCAAAGAGTGATGAAGAATATTTCATTCAAGCTTATTTGAAGTTTGGCGTGAAATTCTTAGAAAAAATTAACGGTGTTTTTGCCCTTGCGATTTATGATGAAAGAGATGAAAGTCTGTTTATCGCAAGAGATAGAATGGGAATTAGACCTTTATTCTATACAATCGATGAAAGTAAATTTTTTATGGCGTCTGAAATAAAAGGTATTTTAGCTTATCCAAAATTTAAAGCGTGCATTGATAAAAATGAGATCATAGAGTTGTTTAGTATTGGACCAGGTAGAACTTTAGGAAATGGAGTATTTAAAGGAATTAACGAATTGTTGCCTGCGACATGTGGTTATGTAAAAAATGGAAAACTTTTAACGTGGCACTATTGGCAGCTGAAAGATCAACCTTGGATTCATGATTTAGAAACTACTAAAAAAATGATAAAAGAGTTAGTTGTTGAGGCAATAAACAAAAGTATTCCAAATGAAGGTGAAATTTGTTGTTTTATGAGTGGAGGATTGGATTCTAGTATTGTAGGTAAAGTCATGGCAGATAAAAGTTCTGACCCAATTACGACAATATCGGTCGAATATCAGGATAATGATCTTTACTTCAAACCAACTTTCTTTCAACCTAATAGTGATGGACATTTTATAGAACTGATGAAAAATGAATTAGGTAGTGAACATCATTCCATTGTGATCCAAAATGAAATGTTGGCAGATGGTTTACTTGAGTCCATGATAGCTCGCGATTTACCTGGTATGGCTGATGTGGATTCATCATTGTTGTTGTTTTGCAAAGAAGCAAAAAATTTATCTGATTTAGCAATCACTGGCGAATGTTCAGATGAAATATTTGGTGGATATCCTTGGTATCGCGAAGAAAAGATGTTGAATGCAGAGTTGTTTCCTTGGGCTAAAGACTTAGATTATCGTCTTTCATTTTTAAAGGATGATTTTAAACTAATCGATGCAAGAGATTATATTATCCAAAGAATCAATAAAACAAAATCAAATGCAGATGTTTTGCCATATCAGACTGATTCTGAAAAGAAAATGAAGCAAATGATGAAGTTAAACTTAGATTGGTTTATGATGTGTTTAGTAGACAGAGGAGATCGTATCAGCCGTTCAACGAATATGGATATTCGAATTCCTTTCTGTGATTACCGTATTGTCGAGATGTTGTATCATATTCCCTGGGAAATGAAAAACATTGAAAATCGTGAAAAAGGTTTATTAAGAGACGCAGTTAAAGATTTATTGCCAGAAGAAATTGTCTATCGTAAAAAAAGCCCTTATCCAAAAACTCATCACCCAAAATATTGGGATCGTGTAAAGGTAATGCTACGAGAAATCATAGATGATCCTACAAGTCCATTACTCAAAATTGTCGTAAAAGAAAAACTAGAAGAATTATTGAATAAAAATGAACAAGTTTCATGGTATGGCCAGCTTATGACGACTCCACAAACCATTGCATATTTTATTCAAATGAATATGTGGTTGAAATACTATAATATTGAAATAATCGATTAGCTTAATACTAAAAAAATGATAGCTCCTCCTTTCATAAAAAGGTTTTTTATGAAAGGAGGAGCTTTAATAATGGGAGGAAAAGGACAGGCAGTAAAAGTCAATACTGATAATCAAGCTTATTTACTGTATAATGTATTTAAATACGGTATCTAAAAACAGTCTACTAATTGTTTGTTTAGATAGACAAAAAATCTAGGATATATTCTTATGTAAAGATACGGAATTTAGGAGAATTTATGAAATATCAAGTTAAAAATAAATGGTTAGAAATTGAAATCAATGAAGAAAAGTTAGTAAGTGATTTTTTTGATGAATACTGTATTAATAAAAAGAAAAGAAATGAAATGATTTTTTCGGGTAATGTGCTCGTAAACCGCAAGAAATGTGATGAGAAAACAAGGATGAATTCTGGTGATGTTTTATCATTACATATCATTGAAATTGGTGTTATTGATGTTGAGTGTAGTGATGTGATGGCGAATATTCTTTATGAAGATGAATTTTGTTTGGTGGTATCTAAACCGGTTGGAATCATTATTCATAGTGATGATGAACTTGAAGATACTCTGGATAAACAGGTTGCCTTATATTTTCAGATCAATTCAGTAAATAGCAATGTGAGACATTTACATCGTCTAGATAAGTATACATCGGGGTGCGTGCTATATAGTAAATGTGAGTTCTTTCAACCTTTTTTTGATGCTCAGTTAATGGAAAAACAAATATCAAGAAAGTATATCGCAGTATGTGATGGTGTTATGAAAGGTAAAAAAAGAGTAATTAATTCACCTATTGGAAAAGATCGTCATCATAATCAAAAAAGAAGAATTTCAAGCACTGGTCAAGAAGCAATTACCCACATTGAGATTTTGAAAAAAGATCGCATTAATAATTGCACGACTGTCCTCTGCACTTTAGAAACTGGAAGAACTCATCAAATAAGAGTTCATTTGGAGTCGATTGGGTTCCCTATTCTCTCTGATGAATTATATGGCAGACCATCTGAATTGATTGATCATTGTGCATTACATGCTTATGAGATATCATGGAAGCATCCTTTAACTCAAGAAATAATTACTATCAAAGATGAAAATTTAAATGGTTTAGAAAAATTCATGTTTTGAAACATAAATGTAAGAAATGGAACAAATGAAAAATGCATTGCGAATTAATATCGTAAGTGGGATAATAGTATTAAAATATGGAGGGAATAGAAATGAGTAATGTTTGTATTCATGCGGGTTTATTAATTGATGGAAATGGGAATCAAGCAACGAATCAAAGGGTTTTAGTAAGCAATGGAAAAATTGAGAAAATTGATGATTGGAATAATGATTGTCCTAATGACTATGTTTATGTGAATTGTAGTAATATGACAGTAATGCCTGGTTTGATCAACAGTCATGTACATTGTCTATATCCAGTTGGATTAAGTCAAATGGAGTCTGAAAAACTAACTCTTGTCGATAAGATATTATATGGATATCTTCATGCTCAACAATATCTTGAAAGCGGAGTTACATATGTAAGAAGTCTAGGAACAGAAAATAATTATGATTTGGATTTAAAAGCTGCGATCAATAATGGTTTGATAAAAGGACCACACATGATGTGCTCAGGAATGGTGATCACAATGACTGGTGGACATGGTTGGACAAATGGACTTCAATCTGACGGAGTCGATGAATGTCGTAAGCATACTCGTGAGTTATTGAGGGCAGGTGTTGATTTAGTTAAAATAATGGCAACAGGGGGTGTTATGACACCAGGTGTTGAACCAGGTTCAGCTCAACTTACAGAAGAAGAAATGAGAGCGTCAATCGAAGAAGCACATAAGGCAAATCGTAAGACTGCGACTCATGCTCAAGGTACAGAAGGAATTAAAAATGCATTGCGTGCAGGCATTGATTCGATTGAACATGGAATTTTTCTTGATCAAGAATGTATTGATTTGATGATTAAAAATGGAACGTATTTAGTACCAACACTTGCAGCACCTCGTTGCATAGTTGAAGCAGGTTTGGAAAAAGGATTACCAGATTATGTAGTCCGTAAAGCGATCTTTGTAGAAGATGGTCATATTGATAGCTTTAAACGTGCTTATGCTCAAGGAGTTAAGATTGCGATGGGTACAGACGCAGGAACTCCATATAATTATCACCACAATTCAGCTTATGAACTAGAACTCATGGTGAAACACGGAGTTACTCCTATGGATGCCTTATGTTTCGCAACCCATAACAGTGCAGAATGTTTAGGAGTACTTGAAAATCATGGAACTCTAGAAGTTGGAAAATGTGCTGATATATTGGTTCTTGATGGAAATCCATTAGAAAATATTAGCGATGTAAGAAATGTTGTGAGAGTTTACAAAGCTGGAGACTTAGTTGTCGAAAAAGCTTAATCTAGGAGAAAATATGGAATTCAATTGTTTAGATCAACCCTATCATTCAAATCGTTTGCCTATCATGGCAAAAAATGGAATGGTGTGTACTGGAAATGCCTTAGCGAGTGCTGCAGGGCTTGAAATATTAAGAAGAGGTGGAAATGCCGTCGATGCTGCAATTGCGACTGCAGCAGCCTTAACAGTCATTGAACCGACAGCGAATGGTATTGGGAGTGATGCTTTTGCGATCATTTGGATGAAAGATCAATTAGTAGGATTAAATAGTTCTGGATTTGCACCAGAACTGCTCACTTTAGAATCAATAAAAGAAAAGCATGGAGAAGTAAAAAATATGCCTCATTTTGGTTGGACACCAATCACAGTTCCAGGTGCTCCAAAAGCGTGGGCAAAGCTTAGTAAACGTTTTGGGAATCTTACTTTACTAGAATGTCTTCAACCTGCAATTGATTATGCCGATGCTGGGTATCCGCTCGCACCTGAAACTGCAAAAATGTGGAAAGGAGCTTTAAAGAAGTACAGTAAAGAATTTACAACAGATGAATTTGAAGAATGGTTCAAGACATTTACTTTTAACGAACTTGCACCAGATGCTGGACAAATTGTGCAGTTAAAAAACCATGCAAAGACACTGAAAGAAATAGGAGAAACAAATTCCGATTCATTTTATCATGGTAGTTTAGCCGATAAAATTGAACAAAGCAGCATAAAACATGGAGGTTTTTTAAGGAAGGCAGATCTTGAAGCTTTTGAAGCAGAATGGGTCGAACCTAGCAAAATGAACTATCGTGGCTATGATATCTGTGAGATACCACCAAATGGACAAGGCATTGTTGCCTTAATGGGCCTTAACATTTTGAAAAATTTTGAATTTGATCTGAAAGATAGTGTGGATACATATCATAAACAATTTGAGGCTATAAAAATGGCATTCGTGGATGGAATGCATTATATTACTGACCCTAATCGGATGAAAGTAAGTGTTAATGATTTATTAGATGAGAATGTAGGAAAAACTAGAGCTTCGCAAATTACAGATGAAGCTCAACTTCCGGAAGTAATTGAGTTACCTCAAAGTGGAACGGTTTATTTATGTACGGCAGATAAAGATGGCAATATGGTATCTTATATTCAAAGTAATTATATGGGTTTTGGCTCAGGGATCGTTGTAGAAGATACAGGAATATCTTTGCAAAATAGAGGTGCAAATTTCTCGCTTGATCCAAATCACGTCAATGTGGTCAAACCAAGAGTTAAAACGTATCATACTATTATTCCTGGGTTTATTATGAAAGATAAAAAAGCTGTTGGGCCATTTGGAGTCATGGGTGGTTTTATGCAACCACAAGGACATATCCAAGTCGCTATGAATCTCATTGATTTTGGATTGAATCCACAAATGGCTTTAGATGCACCACGTTGGTGTTGGACTAATGGAATGCGTTTTGAAGTAGAAAATACCTTTGATATGAATATTGCCAAACAATTACGTCAAAAAGGACATCAAATTGAAGTGGCTCTTGAACCAGGTTTATTTGGTCGCGGTCAAATAATAATCAAAATGGATAATGGTACCTTAGTTGGAGGGACAGAATCACGTACAGATTCAAATATAGCTTGTTACTAAATATTAAGTATGATCAGTTAATTAGATGTTTACAATAATTAACTGATTTTTTAATTGATTTTGCAATATTTTTGCAAAATCAATTAAAAAAAATATAAAAACTAAAAATGTGATATAATATACATGATAAAAGGAGGAATATTATGCTAACTTACTTTAAAATCAGAAATTATAAGTCATTTGTAGAAGAAACAACTTTTTCTATGTTGGCAGCTCCAAAACAATCTGGATTTGATTATAGTATTTATAAAAGAAGTAAAGATAACTCTAAAATTATTTGCTCATCAGTAGTTTATGGACCAAATGCATCAGGTAAATCAAATATAATTGGTGCAATGGATACATTAAAAAGAATTGTTTTGCGAGGTAATATTCGAAATGCAACTAACGATGAAGGCACTCCAAATGCGGCTGCCTATAATTTAGAGTTGGTTCCTAACAGTTCTTTAATTGAGAATAAACCAGTTTATTTTTGCATTGATTTTATTGAACATGGGGATAGATTTAAATACGAACTTGAAATTGATCTGGGTACTTTTTTTGATGAGTTTTATGATCGTCAAATTATTTCTGAGAGTTTATATATAAATGGTAAGTCATATTTTATTAGAAATAAAAACTCGATTGAAATAACAAAATCATCATTATTTAAAAAATTCTCACCACTTAATTCTGAATCAAAAGTAGTTGAAGAAATCATAAAAAGCAGTCTGAATAAAGATGAATTATTTTTAACAAATGGTTTAAAAATGATTACAGCCCCATTACTTGCAAAAGTTGTTTTAGAATGGTTTGAAAACGAATTTATAGTTATATATCGAGCAGATTCAATCAAGCTTACGGGATTATTTGAAAATGCAAATTCTAAAAGCATCTACATTGATAAAACAACAAATGAAGCAGCAAAATTATTTGGAGTGGAGTCAAGTTTTCTTGGTTTTATGCAAAATGAAGATGATGCTCAAATGAGCTTATATTCAATTATCAGAGGAGATTCTAATAATGGTATAAGGCTACCTGCAGACGTGTTTGAATCTTATGGGACTGTAAGATTTGTAAATATGTTTCCGTTGATATTAAAAGCAATAAATACAGGAAGCGTGTTAGTAGTAGACGAATTTGATGCATCTATTCACCCAATGGCAATACTAAGCATTCTTAGTATCTTTCATAATGATGAAATTAATAAAAAACATGCCCAATTAATTTTCAATACTCATAATCCAATATTCTTAAATCAAAATGTTTTAAGACGAGATGAAATTAAGTTTGTTGAAAGAGAAAGTGATACAAACTTTAGTACACTTTATTCTTTATCAGATTTTGGAACTAGTGGGTCACAAAAAGTAAGAAAAAACAGTGATTATATGAATAATTATTTCATTAATAGGTATGGAGCTATTAATGATGTTGATTTATCTATCGTGTTTGAAAAATCCTTGCCTGAAGAGGAGGATTAATTTCATGAAAGAAAGAAAAGAGTCATTAACTTTCTATTTTAGTGTCGAAGGTCAGACTGAAGAGTGGTATCTTGATTGGCTCCAAAAATTGATTAATGATTTTCCTGATAAAGATTTCAATGTAATTTTTAAGAAAAAAAGAAAAAAAGATCCGATATCTATGGTAAAAGGATTGTCAATTGTAGGGCCTACTACTATTTATCATCTTTTTGATTATGAGAGTAAAGATAAAGTGCATCAAGATGCGTTTTTTGATGTGATGAGAAAAATGAAAGAAACTAAAAAAATAGGTAAACAAATTAAGTATGTATCTGGTTATACAAATTTTTCTTTTGATTTATGGATTGCGCTTCATAAAATCGATTGCAATAAAACTTTTGATCATAGAAAGCAGTATATTGAGCTAATAAATAAAGCTTTTAATAAAAAGTATGAAGATATGAAAGAATATAAACGTGAAGCAAATTTTCATGACTGTCTTAGTCAAATCGGAATCGAAGAGGTAATTGCAGCGATTAAAAGATCGAAAAAAATTATGGCAGGTAATATTGATAAAGGTTATAAACTTCAAGAGTATTGTGGGTATGTATATTATGACGAAAATCCATCTCTTATGTTAGGGGAGGTTATTTCAGAAATATTTGATGCTATAGGCATTAAACGATAATTGCATTTCTGTTTTTAAAATATAAGTGTAAAATTAAAGGATGAAAAAAAAGAGTTGAATAATGGTTCTAATTCGATGTATTTTTATAAGCTTGATAATGATTATATAATGAAAATGCATATATATAATTACGTATTTTGTATGTTTTGTGATAAGATATTATTAATGGTGAAGAATATGAAGAAAAACGAAACCATCCATGAAACGATCATTCATCAGGATGTAGTAACTAAAGTTGAAAAAGAAATGCTGAAAGAAAATGAATTCTATGATCTAGCACTTCTTTTCAAAATGTTTGCAGATGAAACACGATTAAAAATTATTAAAGCTTTATCAGTATCTGAAATGTGTGTTTATGATTTGGCTGCACTACTTAATGTGTCCCAATCAGCGACTTCTCATCAATTGGCATCACTAAAGAAAACACGATTAGTGCGATCAAGAAAACAAGGTAAGGTAGTTTATTATTCCTTGAATGATGAACATATTTTAAACCTGTTTAATATTGCCTATGATCATATTTGTGAATAATTATGAAATTAATAGCGATAGATTTTGAAACGGCGAATAGTTTTCCCGAGAGTGCCTGTGCTATCGGTGTCAGCGTATTTGAAGATGGAATTCAAATTGATGATTATTATACATTAATAAAACCTTTATCGCGATATGGACGATTTGATTACAGAAATGTTCGGATTCATCAAATTTTGCCTGAACACGTATATGATGCTCAAGGATTTGAAGAGGTTTATGATTATTTAAGTCAATATTTTGAAGATTCTTTGTTTGTCGCTCATAATGCAGGTTTTGATATGACTGTTTTTGAAAGATGTTGTAAGGCTAATCACTTAACTGTACCTGAAATTTCTTATTTTGATACAGTAAAATTAACTAGAGAATTCTTTCCTTATATGGATCACCATAAGTTAAATGATTGTTGTAGCTATATTGGGATTGATTTGGATCATCACAACGCGGCAAGTGATGCACAGGCTTGTGCAATCATTGTTTTAAATTGTATGATTCTTGCAGATGAGATCGATTTGATGAAATTTATTGAAAAATGTCAGGTGCCAATTAAAAAATTAATCAAATAATAGAAAGTGTGACTTGCGAAGTTGAGGTCACACTTTTATAATAGAAGGAGTTCATGGAGGATTTTAGTATGAATTTACAAGAAGTAAGAGATATCGCTAAACAAAGTTGTACAAAATGTCACGTTTGCCCTATTTGTAATGGAGTAGCTTGTCGAGGACAAGTTCCAGGTATGGGAGGGAAAGCTAGTGGAAGTACTTTTATCCGCAACGTGGAAAAGTTAAAAGAAGTACGCATTCAAATGGATGTGATTGCAGAAGATAAATTGATCGATACATCAACGACGCTATTTGGCAAAAAAGTAAGCTTACCAGTGTATTTAGCACCAATTGCAGGGATCAAAAATAACTATGGTGCTGAAATGACTGAGGAAGAATATGCCCACCATACATTAGTTGGTGCAGCAATGGCTGGAACAATTGCCTTTACTGGAGATGGTATGCATTTACCAATGTTTACAGGCCCTCTAGATGAAATCGATAAACTAGATGGACAAGGGATCGCCACAATGAAACCTTGGAGAAAAGAAGGAATCATTGAACGTGTTGAAGCACTTAATATGAAAAATGTACTCGCTTTAGCAACAGATATTGATTCTTGTGGTTTACCACTATTAAGAAATAGTGCAATTCCAGTTGAGAATAAGAGTGTTGAAGCACTTAAAGAATTAAAGTCAATGATCAATGTTCCACTGATCATCAAAGGGATCATGACAAAAGAATCCGCATTGAAGGCACTTGCTGCTGGAGCAGACGCGATCATCGTATCGAACCATGGCGGTCGAGTAATGGATGATGGACTTTCAACTATTGAAGTTTTAGAAGAAATCGCTAATGCAGTCAAAGGAAAAATGACTGTCTTAGTGGACAGTGGATTTAGAACTGGTCTTGATGTTTTCAAAGCTTTAGCACTTGGTGCAGATGGCGTTTTAATTGGCCGTCCACTTGGACTTGTCGCAATCGGCGGACAATCAGAAGGAGTTAAACTAGCTTTTGAACAACTTCAAGAAGAACTAAGACAAACAATGGTAATGACGGGATGCCATAGTATCTCAGAAATTACTCGTGATAAAGTATTTGTAAAATGAGGAGGAAAAGAATGAAAAAAATCTTATTTGTAATTTTTATAGGTCTATTAGTTTTAACAGGATGTACAAAAAAAGAAGAACCTAAGGCAAATTATACAGTTGAAGAATTAAGAGATGTTTTTACATATCATGGTTTTGAATATAGTAAAGAGTTTAAAATGATGATGGGATCAGGAGACTTTGAAAGCTATAGCTTAATAGCTAAACATGGAGATGAAATCGCAAATTTCTCTTTATATACACCTTCTGGAGTCTATGCACACGGTAAAAATAAGGATGAAGTAATTGAATTTATTGGTGTGTTTCAAGGTGATGACCATTGTGTGTTTAATCTTAAAGACGAAAAATTTTCTAGTGAAGTTTGTGGAGATGTAGCTAAAAGTATTGTTGAATCAGTAAAAGAAGAACTCAAGCTATTTATGGATACATTAGGTTTGAACGAATTAGATTTACATAATATATCTACAAAAGAATTTTATAATTACGAATAAAATAATAGGCTGACTTTGAATGAGTCAACCTTTATTTTGGTTTAAGATATATTACTTGTTTTTGATGGAATAAAGACAACCACAATAATCTTGAGCATACATGCTTTGTTGCTTAACGATTTCGTTCCTTCTAAGCATTCCATTAGCTTTTTTGAAATCTGAGTAAAAATATTTTACTGTTGGGTGCTTTGTTTCGAGTTCATGCCCGATTTCATTAAGTACTTGGCTATCTTTTTGTCTTGAAATAGTCATCACTGTAGTAAAATAATCAAAATGATTTGTTTCTGCATAATGGTATGCTTCACTCATTCTTAGTGTATAACACATAAGACATCTTCTTCCCCGTTCTGGTTCATCTTTTAAGGGTTCCAGTTTTTTTGTGTAACTGATATTATCATAAGTTGGGATAATTAATTGAATAGGAATTTGAATTTTCTTGTTATAGAAATCTACATATTGAATAAGTTCATTAAGTCTTCTTTGATATTCTTCTTCTGGATAAATATTTGAATTATTATAAAAAATAGTTATATCGAAATAAGGTTCTAAAAATTCTAGAGGAAAACAAGCACATGGCGCACAGCAAGCATGAATCAACAGTTTTGGCTTACATTCAAATTGTTTGATTTTTTCTAGCTCTTCTAAACTTTTTTGATAATAATTAGTCTTCATTGGTAATCAACATCGCATCACCAAAAGAGAAAAAGCGATACTCTCTTTCTATAGCTTCCACATAAGCTTTTATAATTAGTTCTTTAGTGGATAATGCACTTACCAACATCAATAATGTAGATTTTGGTAAATGAAAGTTAGTTACTAGACAGTCGATAGCACCAAAATGATAACCAGGATAGATAAAAATTTCTGTTTGATCACTTTCCGCGACAAATTTTCCGTGTTTTTTTACATTAGCTTCCAACGTTCTACAACTTGTCGTACCAACTGCGATGATTCTGCGTTTTTCTTGTTTAGCTTTATTTAATGTGTGAGCTGCAACTTCTGAAATGTTATAGAACTCGCTATGCATAACATGTTCGTTGACATCTTCGACATCCATTGGCCTAAATGTGCCTAATCCTACATGCAATGTAATATCAACGATTTCAACACCTTTAGCTTGAAGTTGTTCAAATATCTCTTCGGTAAAATGAAGTCCTGCAGTAGGGGCTGCAGCACTTCCTTCCACTTTAGAATAAACGGTTTGATATCTTTCTTTATCTTCAAGTTTTTCATGGATATACGGTGGTAGTGGAGTTTGACCTAAATTTTCTAATATTTCCATAAAGATCCCATCGTAAATCATTTTTAGTTTACGTAAACCTTTTTCTCCAATTGATAAACATTCAGCCTTTAAAATTCCATTGCCAAAAGATAGTACGGTTCCTACTTTAACTACTTTGGCATTACCTACTAAACACTCCCAGATATCGCCATCCTGCTTCAATAATAAAAGTTCAACATGAGCACCTGTTTCTGGTTTTTCACCAAAAAGTCGTGCAGGGATAACGCGGGTATTGTTTCTTACAAGTACATCGCCGGCATGAAAATAATCAAGGATATCATAGAAATTTTTATGCTCGATATTCCCTGAATTTTTATGTAGTACAAGAAGTTTAGAAGAAGCACGATCGCTTAAAGGAATTTGGGCTATTCTATCTTCTGGTAAATAGTAATCAAAATCACTTGTTTTCATATTAAAAACCTCTGCCATCAAAACCGGATTGACTAAGAACTTGCTCTTTGAAACTTGTAAAACGATCTTCTTTGATCGCAATTCGTGCCTGCTCAGTTAAATTGATCAAGAAGCGTATATTATGAATCGAAAGTAAGCGGCTAGCTAAACCCTCATTACATCGATGTAAGTGCCTTAAATAAGCTCTAGTGTAGTTTTGGCAACATTCACAATCACATTTAGGATCAAGAGGTGTAAAGTCATATTCGTAATCTTTACGTTTGATATTGATCCTTCCAACTGAAGTCATACATGTACCATGTCTTGCGATTCGAGTCGGAAGAACGCAGTCAAACATGTCAACTCCTCTTTCGATTCCTTCAAGAATGGCGTCAATCGATCCAACACCCATCAAATAACGAGGTTTATCATCTGGTAAATATTTTATTGCATAATCGATCATGCGATACATCGTTTCTTTGTCTTCACCTACACTAGTTCCTCCGATGGAATAACCAGGAAAATCCATTTTTACTAATTCTTCTGCACTAAAACGGCGTAGATCTTCAAATTCTCCACCTTGGACTATCCCAAAAAGAGCTTGATCTTCCGGTCTTTGATGAGCGATTTTTCCTCTTTGAGCCCATCTAAGAGTTCTTTCAACACTATTTTTCATATATTCGTAAGTTGCAGGATAGGGTGGACATTCATCAAAAGACATAATAATGTCTGCACCAATTTTGTTTTGTACCTGGATTGATTTTTCAGGGCTTAAAAATAATGTTGATCCATCTAAATGGCTTTTAAAGGTTACTCCTTCTTCTTTGATCTTGCGACTATCTGCTAAAGAAAAGACTTGAAATCCGCCACTATCGGTAAGCATAGGCCCATCATAATGCATAAATTTCTGAACCCCACCTGCGGCATCAACTACATCTTCTCCAGGTCTTAACCAAAGATGATATGTATTTGATAAAATGACTCCAGAACCTACTTTTTTCAGATCTTCTGGAGTTAAAAATTTAACTGTTGCGAGTGTTCCTACAGGCATGAACATTGGTGTTTCCACAACTCCATGCGGAGTATGCAGATAGCCTGTTCTAGCTTTACTGTGTTTGTCGTTATGTGTTTTCTCAAAATAAAAGTTTTTCATATATTTTCACCGAATTAATTGTACCACAAGTTTTATCATTCTTTAATCATTCTTTGGTTTTCTATTCAAAGAGGAATGTGTTAAAATACTAATGTAGGTGAAACTCATGAAATCAAAAGAACTAAAAATTTATAACATTCCAAGAGACGGAGCATCTCTATTAGTATTAACAGTTAAACCTAGAAAACAATTGATATTTGTTTTATCTTTTTCTTTGACTTTAATCATCTTATCTCCAGAATTTTATATGCTTGGTTTAGTTTTAGCTGCCATCAGTTTATTTGCGATCGTGGCAATGCCAGATAGAACGCTAGTAGAAGCTTATTATAGTATGCTTGTAGTTTATGATAGTCGTCAAATTGATACTTGTTTTTGTGTATATTGGGAAGATATCTTAAATTGGCAATACATCAAAAAACCAGATCATGATAAAATGCGAATTGAATTAATTGATGGTCAAATTGTTGAATTTGATTGTTTTAAAGATAAAAAATTAATGATGCTTATGAATAACTTAGCTCATGGTAAAGAAAAGAAATTAATAAAGAAAAGAGGAAGAAATTAATGTTTTTTATTGCAGGAACAAGAACAAAAATAAAAAAAGAAAAATTTATAGGAATTCGATTTTGTCCAAATTGTAATGGATTTCAAAAAATATATGCTATGAAAGTAATTGAACAAATAACTTTTTTCTTTTTGCCTGTTTTTTGGTGGACAAAAGCCTACATTAAAGGGTGTGAAAATACTCATGGTAATAAATTGAGTAAGGAAGAATATCAAAATTTAATTTTGAAATATAGTAACTTTCCTAATGAAGAAGATACAATGGAAATTTACCGCTTTTGTAATGCGATGGCAAAAGGTTATGAAAGTAATGAAGAGAATGCAGATAAAATATTCAATCAATTGAAAGATCGTTTTGATTTGAAAGGTTATGATGAAGACTTTTTAGTATTAGTTAAAAATATATTAACTCTACAACAAACTCAGGAAGTTCAATCAAAAATCATTTTATAATGGCTAAAAGAAGATTAAAAAAACAAGTAAAAAGAAATATGCAAATCATTGCGGTGTTATTTGGATTAGTAACTTGCATCGTACTTTTGGTATGTACAATGTTTCCTAAAAAAGTGTATGCGACAAAAGGTATCATAATGGGTAACGTGGGAGAAATTGAAGTTATCGAAATGATCATACCAGAAGGAAGTCAAAATAGACCTGGTATTCTAAGGGAGATCCATTATATCGTTGTACATGAAACTGATAATTTTTTCTCTAGTTCTGATGCGGACCATCACGCTAGATATTTATATGAAAATCTTACAGATATTAATTCTTGGCATTATACTGTAGATGATCATAGTATTTATCATCAATTACCCGATGAGGAAGTAGGCTGGCATGCAGGAGATAAACAAACCGAAAATGGCGGTAATATGACAGGTATCGGTATTGAGATGTGTGTCAATGAAGGAAATGATTTTGAAAAGACAAAAGACATTACCGCACAGCTTATTGCGAAACTATTAAAGGCATATGATTTAGATATTGATGCAGTAAAAAAACATCAACATTTTTCAGGTAAAAATTGTCCAGCTCATTTATTGGATGAAAAATCTTGGGATGAATTTATTGAATTGATCAAAAAATATTTGTAACTATTTTAAAACTATTATAGAATTGATAAAGGTGATGAAAAAATGGGAAAAATAGGATTAGTACTTGAAGGTGGAGGAATGCGAGGAGCATATACTGCCGGATGTTTAGCGTGGTTAGTTGATCATGAAATAGAATTTGATTATGGAGTAGGAATTTCTGCAGGTGCTTTAAATTTATGTAGTTATCTTTTAAAGAATAAAGATTACCTTTATGATTGTTCAGTTACTTATGTAGCAGATAAAAGAAATGTAGGATTGATTCCACTAAGAAAAGAAGGTACTTATGTCGGCTATAATTTTATGTTTGATGAAATATTGGCTAAAATAGTTAAATATGATATTTCTGAACTTAAAAATGTGAAGACAAAAGCTGAAATTGGAATTTATGATTTAGAACAGGCTGAAACAATTTGGTTTGATAAAAATGAATTAGATGAAGGACTCCGTTTATTAAAAGGAGCGTGTACTTTACCGATCGCTGGGAATATTGTAGATTATAATGGACACCGTTATATTGATGGTGGAGTAACTACAATGGTTCCTATTGATCAAAGTATAAAATATGGCTGTGATAAACACTTAGTAATTATCACAAAGGATGAAGGGTATGTACGTAAGCCTGCGGGAAAACCCTTGTTGACTGCAACTAAATTTAATTACCCAAAATATCCTGCCTTGGTAGACAATCTTAAAGTCAGGACAGATGTTTATTATAGTGAAATGGAAAAAGTACAAAACATGGTTGAAGAAGGAAATGCAATGTTATTTAGACCTACAAAACATTTGAATGTTAAACGTTTTTCAGGAGATCATGAAACTTTAGATCAATTATATAAGCTTGGCTATCAAGATATGGAAGATCGTAAAGAAGAAATATTAACATTTGTAAAATAAACAATTTATGATTTCTTGTAACCAGTATTTCTATCCACAAGATTGATCAATTGTTCATCATTTTCAAACTTGTTGATATTATCGATCGCAATGTTGATAACTTTTGTGTAGGTTTGAGGAAGGTTGTAGTTACCGGAAACATGTGGCGTGATCAATACATTATCAAAGCGCCAAAGTTTATGGTTGATAGGTAGTGGCTCTGGATCAACTACATCCAACATGACCCCTTTGAAGTAACCTTGTTCCAACACTTCACACAAATCGTCAGTATGAATTGTTACACCGCGCCCTACATTGATCAGTAGTGCGCTTTTTTTACATTGAGTGAGAACTTGTTTATTGATACATTGATATGTATCTGGGGTACTAGGAAGAGCTAGGGCAAGTATGTCAGCCTCTTTGACTACTTCTTCCAATTTGTCCATTGTGACAATTTTATCGGCGTATGGTGCAGGAGTGTCTGTTCTTTTAACGCCGATTATTTTACAACCCAATGCTTTCATACGCTGACCAAAGGATTGTCCGATATCACCATATCCAACGATGACCACTGTCGATCCTTCAACAGAATCAACTTCTCCTTGATTGATCCAAAGATGATTTTGTTGAGCCTTGGAGTAGATATCTAGTTTTTTGTAAAAGTAATAAACAGCTGCGATCATATGTTCTGCAATGGCATGACCATAAGCACCAGTTGAATTCGTTAAAACAATATCTGGATTTAAAATTTTTGCATATTGATCAGCACCAGCACTTTCAAGATGCATCCATTTTAGAGGGGCAAGGTTCACGAGTTCAGGTTTTATGTTTCCAATGATTGCATCAACATTTAAAAGATCATTTAATGTTACATCTCTTTTTTGTTTAAAAATGATATTACTTTTAGTTTGGTTTACAATTTGTTTTTGTATTTTTGGTGTTGTTTCGATTGTGAATAATATATTTTTCATATTTGATTTTTCCTTTTCATTTTTACAGTTTATGCTATACTAAGTATACAACAAAAGTTGACATAAGGAGGACTTAATTATGTGGATCTTACTTGCAGTTGTAGTGGTACTTGTACTTTGGTATGTAATGACTTATAACAGCCTAATAAGTTTGAGAACGATGTGTGAAGAAGCGTTTTCGACAATGGATGTGTATTTAAAGAAAAGATATGACTTGATTCCAAATTTAGTTAATACTGTTAAAGGTTATACTAAACATGAATCAGAAACATTAGAAAACGTTGTAAAAGCCCGTAGCTTAGCAATGGGTGCTGCTACTCCTGAAGACCGTATGAAAGCTGAAGGAGAACTTGGTAATGCATTAGGAAGACTACTAGCGATTACGGAAGCATATCCTGATTTAAAAGCAAACACTAATTTTGTAACGATGCAAAATGATTTGAAAACTATGGAAAATGAAATCGCAAATTCTCGTAAATACTACAACGGTTGTGTTAAAACTTACAACATCAAAATTCAATCTATTCCTACAAGTATTGTAGCTTCAATTGCGAAGTTTACAGTAAAACCTCTTTTCGAAATTACTAATAGTGTAGAAAGAGAAAACGTTAAGGTGGAGTTCTAAAATATCGCGCAAGCGATATTTTTAGAAAGGAAAATTAATGAACAAAATAAAAAAAGGAATATTGATTCTCACTAGTGCATTTGTTTTGATGCTCAATTTTGTTGTACCTGTAAAGGCAATTGAAGCCTTTACTATAAAACAACATCATGTAAGTTTGAAGGTATTCGAAGATGGGATCATTGAAGTTACGGAAACCATGAGTGTTGAGTTTGAATATAAACGGCATGGCATTTATGTTGAAATTCCGACTCGTTATCAAATGTCATGGACAACTGATCAAGGTCAAGATGTTCATGATTATAATTTTCCCGTCACAGATTTAAAAGTTTTATCAAAGCACGATTGGGAAAAAGAATCGTCATTTAATGGAATCATGTTGCAGATTGGTAGTGCAGATTATTATGCCAATCAAAATGAAACTTATAAATGGAGATATAAAATCCATACTAAAGATTTAGATATGGATGGATTACAGGTTTTATATCAAAATCTGATTTATCAATGGGATACAACGATCGATAATTTTTCATTTGATATCACTATGCCTAAAAATTTTGATACAAATAAAATTGAGTTTTATATTGGGCATTCGGAATCGAACGTAGACAATTTAGTTTATACTACAAGTGGAAATACGATTAGTGGTGTATACAATGCAACGCTGAATCCAAATGAATCAATAACAGTAATGATCGGTCTTGATCAAGACTATTTTAAGTTTCCAGATTACAGTTATGTTGGGTGGTTGATTGCAGGCGCTGGAATTCTTGTAGGATTTATTATGGTCATCATATTTTTAAAACATGGTAAAGATGAACCGCTTGTCGTTACAGTAGAGTTCAGTGCACCGGAGAGTGTTAGTAGTGCTGAAGCAGGATATATTATCGATGGAAGTATTGAAGACAGGGATTTGGTTTCATTGATATTGGATTGGGCAAGAAAAGGTTACATGAAAATCATTGAAGAAAATGACGATCTGAAATTTGATAAAGTGATGGATATTGATAGTAATGCACCTACGTATGAAAAAAGATTCTTCAATGCATTATTTAGAAATAGAGATACAGTCAGCACAATACAATTAAAAGAAAAATTTTATGAATCCGTACAAAACTGTAAAGTCGATCTTTCAAATTACATGGGCAAAAAAAGTAATCGTATCTTCTCTTATTCATCTATTGGATATCGTATACTCAGTTATGTTTTAATGTTGATTCTATGCGTTTCTTATGTGACGGTTACCTATTACTATAAGAATTTTAGTCTTTTAGGACTTGCGATTTCACTCATTCCAATCTTCTTTCTAGTGATCGCGAATATAATATTAGCTTTACTTGAGGCAAAAGAGCTTTCATTAAAACCTGTAGCGAGAATTTCTATGTATGTTGCTTCGCTAATATTTATTATTCTTTTTGCGAGTTCAATGTTGATTTATGCAGTTACAGTAAAGCTTAATTTGATTCCAGCGATAATTGTTACAACGGTACTAGTGCTGCTGAGTTTTATTTCGAAATCGATGATCAAACGTACAGAACGAGGACAACGATTGATGGGGCAAATCTTAGGATTAAAACAATTCATTGAATTTGCAGAAGAAGATCGTTTGAAGATGTTGGTAGAAGAAGATCCAGAAGTGTTTTATCATATTTTACCTTATGCTTATGCCTTTGGACTTACTGAAGTGTGGGCTAACCATTTTAAAAATCTAACGATTCCAGAAGTAGATTGGTATGTAAGCTCGCATCCAATGACTGGATACCACAGATGGCATCATTTAAATCGTACCCTTGCCTATACTCAACAAGCTATGGTAACTCTTCCAAAAGTGGAAGCTCGCTCTGGCGGTGGAAACTTCGGTGGAGGCGGTGGATTCAGTGGTGGATCTGGAGGAGGCTTCAGCGGTGGAGGATTTGGAGGATCACGCGGAGGATCTTGGTAAATATTTAATTTAAGACAATAGACTAATAAGTTTATTGTCTTTTTTCATATTAAAAACCTGATCAACAAGATCAGGTCTAATCAACTTTGTATGTTTTTAAAAATTCAGGATTGAATAAATCAACATCCAGATTATGATCATAAACTTTACGACCTTCGCTATATGTATAAAGAGCTTGATAATCATCAGAAATAATGACGAAGTCAGCATCTTTGCCAAGTTTTATACTTCCTTTAGTGTTTATATCGGCATACTTGCGAACTGGATTGTAACTACTAAAACGAATGACTTCTTCCATCGGCATATGGATTTTTTCAACAAGATTCATAATACCATATAATACTGGTTTGCTGCTTCCTGATAAACGACCACTATCACTCAAAACAAAACCATCATCGGTAATATGAATACGAGCGCGGTCAGAATTTGGATCTTTGTTCATACCGACATAAGTACCGACAGGGGCACCTGCATACTGAACATTATCTGAAATCATAAAAATTTGATCATGACTTTTTAACTTCAACATGATTTGGATCATCGGCAAACTAATATGTAAACCATCACAAATAATTTCACAATCAACCTCATCGCGCAATACGCATGCCCCCAAAGTACCAATATCCCGATGATGAAGACCAGTCATTACATTGCCTAAATGGGTTGCAACACTGATTCCGCGATCGATCCCAGCATTGGCTTGTGCGTAGTTTGCGTTGGTATGAAAGGCAGCCATGAATACATTTTGAGACAAAAAATAATCGATCGCATCAAAAGCGTTATCAACTTCCGGAGCGATCCCTACAAGTTTAAGCTTTCCGTTTGCCGCTTCAACCATTTGTCGAGCTATTTCTAAATCAACTTTAGGGTAACCTGTGTTTACCCCTTTTTCTCCTACACGTGAACCCCAAGGGCCTTCACTATGAATTCCCATGATTTTAGCGCCATTCTGTGGTACATCTGCCATTCTAGACAATAACCTCATGCATGGAATACTTGTAGTTGTAGGAAATACATTCGTTACTCCATGTGAAGCTAATCCCTTTAAATAGGCTTTTACTTCTTTTTCATCTGTTTTATCATTCAACTGATAACCAAAACCACCATGATTATGCGTATCAAAAATACCCGGTATGACTCGCTTGTTTTGCACATCCAAATCAGCTTGAATATCACTTTCTTCTGGGTAAAACGCACTAAATTTACCATCTTCAATGACTAAATAACCAGCTTTACATCCATCTTCGAAATAAATGCGGTTCGAATGTAAAATCATTTCATTTTCCTCCTTTGTTTTCTTTAACTTAATTATAGCTTTTTTTTATCAGGAAGATATAACTAAATTACAGACACCTAATTTCGTTTTTATGAAAAAATGATAAATGTAAATCCATTTAAAAATCGCAAGATAGAAGTATTTTTATAATACCTATCATTAAATATTCATAATTGTTATAATATGGTTACAAATAAAACTCAAAATTTGTGGAGGCTCACCATGGAGAAATATATAAAAAGGAAAAAAAATATGGTGTTTCAAAGTGTTGATTCACTTCAACAAGTAGTGAATATTGTAAATGAAGTATCATTTGCTGTAGGAGATAAAACTAAAACAATTAAAGAAAGTGCTATTCCTGAAGTTCTTTTTGGTGTGATGGGAGCTGGAACAGGAGGAGTGATATCTTTTACGGCACTGTACGGACTAGGTACAACTGTGGGGCTTTCTGCTCCAGGAATAACTTCTGGATTAGCAGCAGCAGGAAGTTTAGTTTCTGGTGCGGTTGGATTGTCAAGCATGGTATCGGGAATATTCGTACTAACACTACCTATCACTTTATTGTCGGCTGGTGGAGTGTGGACTGCTTCTCATTTGAAAAATAAACAACTGCGACAAGAAAAAGAAAGATTATATAAAGAAGCACTTTTAAAACATGAAGCGGTAATTAAAGCATTAAAGGAGGAAACAGCTGCGACGCAAGAACGTCTTGATTATTTACAAAGTCTTAATATCCTTCTTCAACAAGCAGTTAAAGATTTGAGTAGGGATTTAGGTTTTAATAATGACTAAGCATAAATATTCTAAAAAAGAGTTGCAATTTAATAATGTATTAAAATATCAATCAAAAGAACTATCTGAGATAGAGTTCTCAAATTTAATAAAAATGGAAGAATCGATAAATGAAAGCGAAAAACTAATACATAGTCTTGGCTATGATATAAAACAAAAAAATATAATAAAAAGCAATGCTGACATTGAAAAACAAATTATTATACCTGAATGGATGCAACTTTGTGCTGAAGCAGAAGGGATTGTTGGAACAGAAAATAAATTAGAAGAAATTTTTACTGAGGATGAATTAAAGAATAATGAATTATTTGTACAAAAATTATATGATGAATACAAAAATCTATATAAGCTAGATGTCTACGATATGACCATTAGCGTGTCAGCAGGTTTATTGGGTGCAGCCATAGATATTTTGCTTATTGGAATTCCTGAAAAAAGCTCAAATGGAATTAGAGCAAAAACACTTTCAAATTATATTAGAGATAAGTTTGATGAAAGATTTCCGACGGAAGAAATGGAAAAATTAGCCTTCTCAAAAATAAGCAAGGTTCCATATGATGCTCAAGATAATAGGCATACGAATGAATATGTTGAAGGATTGTCTACATATTATCATAGACTAATTTCATTAGGGCATGATCCATTGATTGGATTTATTGTTGGAATTTTTGATATTTTAACTGGACGGATGACTACACTTGATAAAAAAGGAAATTTTACATCACAAGTAATGCAAAATTATAGCGACAGAAAAGAAAGTGATATTTTTACTGCAATAGCAAAGCAAGTCATACATTTGAAATCAGATATCACAACTTCAATGGGTTTGCCAGCTCCAATGATGGGATTGTTTAATTTACTACAATTTGGAAGTATTGGTGAAGAAGAGCAAACAATTGCTGAAATCGTTCAAAGTATGTACTATGAAGGTTATGATTTTATAAATTTTTGTGCTTTATCAATTCCTGTAATGGTTGTTGAGGTCACAACAATATTAGGCTATGCGATTAAATGTAAAAAGGAAGGTCGAGATATTAAAAATATCATATCTTCAATGCTAAAGAATGATTCTAAATCAAAATTAATAACAATGTTATTTATAAGTCATTCTGCTTCTGTAGCTATCAATGCTGGGAAAATTTGCTTTACAAAAAATCCTATGGCGATAAATTATCCTCAATGGTTTGCATTTGGAAAGTATTCATACAAACAATTAAAATATGTTATATTCGAAAATGCTGATGCAAGAAATAGTTATGTTTCTGGAAGGATAAATCAAGAATTAAAAGATGTGTATAATAATATTAATTTAACTTATGAAGAGTATGCTGGGAAAAATACGATTTAAGCTGTTAAAAAATAAGTTTGAAATTTTATTTGCGTTATGTTATAGTATGCGTATTTTATAGGAGGTCTCTATGGACTCGGACAGTATTCCCCAGTTACTTTTACTTTTTAGTTTAATACTCGTTAATGCTTTTTTTGCGGCGGCAGAAATGGCAGTGGTTTCAGTAAACAAAAACAAAATGAAACTTTTAGCGGATGAGGGAAATAAAAACGCAAAGCTTATAATTCATTTGATGAATGATTCAACTCGCTTTTTATCGACGATTCAAGTCGCTATTACTTTTGCGGGATTCTTTTCTAGTGCCAGTGCTGCCACTGGTATATCCAAAAAACTTGGTGAAATTTTGGTGAGTCAGAACATTCCAGGTGGTGAAACAATCGCTATGGTGGGTGTAACTTTATTTTTATCGTTTATTACATTGGTATTTGGTGAGTTAGTACCAAAAAGAGTTGCGCTTCAAACTGCAGAAAAATTCAGTTTGTTTTGTGTAAAACCAATTTATTATATTTCAATTGTTATGTCTCCATTTATTAAATTATTATCAATGTGTACAAATGGTTTTTTACATTTGATCCATATGCGTACAGATAATCTAGAAGAAGCAGTGTCTGAAGAAGAAATCAAAGCACTTATTCAAACGGGAAGTGAAACAGGAGTTTTCAATGAAATTGAAAAGGAAATGATCAATTCGATTTTTACTTTTGATGATAAAGTAGCAATTGATGTAATGATTCCCCGCAATGATGTTTTGATGATCGATATTGATGAGCCGATAACAGAATATTTTAATGAAATACTTGAATCAAGATATTCTCGTATTCCGATGTATGAAGAAGATGTAGACAACATTGTAGGTATATTTAAAGTAAAAGACTTTTTGATTGAATCAACTAGACGTCACACAATTGAAGATATTAATATTAAAGATTATTTAGCAAGACCACTTTTTGTACCAGAACGAAAAAACATTGATGAACTGTTCAAAGAAATGCAGGCAGATCGTGAACGTATGGCAATTTTAATCGATGAATATGGTGGTTTTACTGGAATCGTAACCCTTGAAGATTTAGTGGAAGAAATAATGGGTGATATCTATGAGGAACATGAAGTAGAAGAACCTGATTTAGTTAAAATTGATAAAAATCATTATATATTAGATGGTCAAATGGACATTGAAGACTTGAATGATGAATTGCATCTTAGTTTAGCATCAGACAATTATGATACAGTTTCTGGACTCATATTAGAACAAACAGGAAATATACCGCTTGCAGGTGAAAAAGTAGTTGTTAAAGTGAATAATCTTGAGTTTGAAGTGTTGGAAATGGATGGCAAACGTATCAGTAAAGTAAGTTTAACTTTACTTGGAGAATAGCTATGGAAGATTTTGATTCTTTAGCATTAGCGATCATCAGTGAAATTCCTTATGGGAGTGTGGCAAGCTATAGCCAAATCGCAAAATTGATGGGTTACCCCAAACATGCAAGGCATGTAGGAAAAGCTTGCGCAAGAAGTGAGTACTATGGCAGGTTTCCATGTCACAGAGTAGTGAATGCTCAGGGAAGACTTTGCCCAGGTTGGGATGAACAACCTTATCTTTTAAAACTTGAAGGCATTGAACTTAAAGAGAACGGTTGTGTCGATTTAAAAAAATACGGATGGAAATAGATTA
Source organism: Holdemania sp. (assembly GCA_031551965.1). GTDB lineage: Bacteria > Bacillota_I > Bacilli_A > Erysipelotrichales > Erysipelotrichaceae > CALVGQ01. The sequence continues at coordinate 87,590 of JAVBMW010000023.1, forward strand.
TATAAGCAATGAAATACTAATGTGTTTTGTTGCTTTTTAAATTATATTTATTAATATTTTCTATAAAATGTAAAAAAATTCAAAAAATAACAAAATAATCTTGAAATAAAATTTCATGCATGGTATAAATAAATTAGAAAAGCGTTACATTTCTAAAACGCAAAAGGAGGATGCAATATGAGTGAAAAATCACTAGCCCTACAAATTGTTGAAAATTTGGGTGGCGTCGAGAACATTAACGAGTTTGAAAATTGTATGACTCGTATCCGTGTTGTCGTAAAAGACGAAAACAAGGTGAATCGCGAAGCTTTAGAAAAAATCAAGGGAGTTATGAAAGTTGTAGGAAGTCCTGTTGAACCGCAAATAGTTGTGGGCCCAGGTGTAGCAGAATCATTGGGGAAAGAAATGAAAAATCTGCCGGGTATGAACTACAGCGAAAGGCGTGGCGAAGCAGTTATGTCAAAAAAATCTGCAACAGGCGTATTTAGCTTTTTCTCTCAAGTATTTACACCACTAATTCCGGCCTTTGCGGGTGCCGGGTTACTATTTGGTATTATGAAAGTATTAACTGTAATCTTCAATGTTGCAGGAGTTGTAATGTTTGATCCTGGAACATCACAATTTATGTTTGCATTAAATGTACTTGCGAGCACATTCTTTACGTATCTCAATATCGCAGTAGCAATACAAGCTGCTAAAGTAATGGGTGGTAATCCATATCTTGGTTTAATTGCAGGTGGTATCATTATTAATTTAGGTGCACTTGCAGGAACTCCCATGGGAATGTTTAATCTATCATTCACAAATGGACGTGGTGGAACAATCGCTGCACTTGCTGCAGGAGCACTAATTGCGATTGTAGAAAAGAAAATCAAGGAACATACACCAAATGCATTACGAATTCATTTACCAAGTTTATTATCAATTGTCATCGTTGGGTTAGTTACCATTTATTTAATTCAACCAGTTGCAGGAATTATTACTGATGGAATTACTGCAGTATTCTTGTGGTTATTGGATAATGCTGGATTTATGGCGTATGCAATTATTGCGGCTTTGTTTCTTCCTCTTGTTTGTACAGGTATGCATCATGGTCTATCACCAGTGCACCTCTCTTTTATACAAACACTTGGGTATACTCCATTGTATGCTTGTTGTTCAATGGCAGGAGGAGGGCAAGTCGGCGCTTCTTTAGCATTGTATTTAAAATATCGTGAAGAAAAACAATTACGTGAAGCAATCGTTGCAGGACTTCCAATTGGAATTTTAGGAATTGGAGAACCATTGATATTCGGAGTAACAATGCCACTTGGAATTCCATTCATCACTGCTTGTATCGGAGCAGGATTTGGTGGAGCAGTCTTAGGATTCTTCCCGGGTCAAGGAGCTGTTACAATGAATGTATCTGGTATTTTAGGTGCATTAGTTAATACTAAACCAATGGCTTATTTATTGGCTTATGCTGTATCTATCATCGCAGGATTTATCATTACTTATTTAGTTGGAGCAAAATCATCTGCTCTAGACTCATATAGAGAATCAGCTAGTTAATATTTTTGAAACAGAAGAGCCTGTGAATCCGTATTTTACAGGCTTCTTCCTCCAAAAAATGAAACATTTGTATACTAGAAATAGAGTTTCATGATATATTTAAGATACATGAAAATAAGTTTACTTTCTAAGGAGGCACTATGTTTCAAAAAATAAGTTTAAATTATGATAATTTATCTAAGGTTGAAAAGAAAATAGCTGACTATTACTTAAGCAATGCTCAAGACATCATACAAATGAATATTCATGAAGTATCTGAAAAATTAGGTGTTTCATCAGCTTCAATTTCAAGGTTTTCAAATGAAGTTTTAAAAATGAGTTTTGCTGAATCAAAAATAGAATTAGCTAGATCAAAACCTGAACCAAAAATGCAAAATCGTAAAGAAATTTTAGAATGGGCAACCGATTTAGAAATGGTTCCATCTAGAATAGTTACTAATATAGAAGAAGTTTGTAATAATGTGATTAGTTTAAATGAAACAAAACAAATCCAGGCATGTATTGATTTACTTGCGAATGCTCAAAGCGTATATTTCTTTGGAGTTGGAAGCTCAGGCTTAATTGCACAAGACTTTCAACAAAAGCTTTCAAAACTTGGTATTCGTACTTTCCTAATGTTAGATAGTAACTTTGCAATGTTGAACTCAAATAACTGTGCTAAAGGTGATGTAGTAATTTCAATCAGTTACTCTGGAAAAGTTAAAAGTGTTATTGTAGCTACAGAAAATGCTAAAAAGAATGGTAGTAAAATCATTACTTTAACATCGAACACAAAAAATCCAATTCGATCTTTAGCTGATGTTTCTGTAGTTGTACCTAATGTTGAAAATGAGTCGCGATTATCTGCTATCTTTTCAAGATATGGAGATTTGTTTTTAGTAGATACAATTTTTATCGGACTTGCTAAAACTGTATCCAATGATCCTGAAAAAGCTGTTCAAGATTATCGTACTTTAACAAAATATATAAAAGAAGCTTAATATACAAACGATATGATAGGTGGTGTAATATATGATTCGTTGTGTTGCTGTTTATCCACAGCTAATTACTGAGGAGTCGAAAAATAAGCTTAAAAATTATATTCAATTAGCTAAAAAGTATCATTTCGAAGAAGTTTTTACTTCTATTCATTTGCCAGAGTTTACCTTAGAAGAACAATTGGATTTTCTAAATGTAATTGCAAAGATTGTTGAAGAAGAACAATTGGATTTAACTGTAGATATTGGTGGCAATTTTATAAAACAAGTTTTAAGTGAAAGTAAAGCATTGGAAACTTTAAAACAAACACGAATTACATTTTTAAGAATGGATTATGGTTATACGCTTGATCAATTAAAACAATTATTTCATCATTTGAATATAAAAGGTTTCGTGATTAACGCTTCAATCTATACTGCTTTAGAATATCAGGAAATCTTTGAGTTCTTTAAAAATTTAGATTCAAGTGTAGAAGTAAGAACCTGTCATAATTTCTATTTAAGAGATGAATCTGGTTTAGATCGTTCGTTTGCTTTACAGCAAAAACAGGTTATAGAAAAATATAATGTACCGATTTATTATTGTATTCCTACTCATGATTTTCCACGTGGACCTTTGTATTTAGGTTTGCCAACGATTGAAACTCATCGCTATCAGTCTCTTGAATTTATTTTATTGGATTTATTGTATAACTATGAAGCTAACGCAATTATGATGTCAGATGAATGGATCAATGAAAAACAATTTAGAGTCATTGATGATATTCTTAATAGAAGGCCTATAGAAATTCCTGTTGTCTTTGAAGAAAATGCTACAAAAGAGGAAAAAGAGATTGTTTTACAACATCATCATTTCCGTTATGATTCAAATCATTACTTACTAAGAAGTCAATCCAGTAGAGAAATGGCAGAATTTGCTACATCAATTCCTGCTCATCCCCCAATCAAAAGAAAAAAAGCTTCCATTACCATTGATAATGAGTTGTATGGAAGATATAGTGGAGAATTACAAGTAGTATTACAAGATGCAAAGAGTGATGAAAGAATCAATGTAGTTGCCCATTTAAAAGATTATAAAGATCTAGAAAAACTACAATATTTTAGAAATGGAATAGATTATATTTTTATTGAAGAGAAATCTTTATGAAAATCGAAGAAATTGTTGAAGTGAAAAAAGAAGATTTCTATCAGTACCTTGTGAAACTTATTTTAAGTGATATTCAAAAAAATTATCCTGATACAAAAGAAAATGATTTATTAGATGGATATGAATATATGCGTAAAATTGCTTACAACAACAAAGAAATTGTAATCAATATGAAAGTTGGGCCTCTAATCAAAGATCGTTATTTTGAAGTATCTTATAGTTCTAATGGCAACTTTAATCGTTATTATTATGATTTAAGAGATTGTGATAAAGGGTGTATCGTTTGTTACTATGAAGAAAATAAACCTGCAAAAGAGTCGAAATTAAATAATTGGCTTAAACAAAGAAGAGAAAGTATAATCAGACAAAAAGCTGTCAGCTCAATTCACACGATGGAACAAGCCATCATTGAAGATATAGGAGGGATGGTATGGAGATAGTTCACTTTACACAAGAAGATGAATTAGAAGTTGTAGACTTATGGAATAAGACTTGCACTGCAGATCCTATACATATTGATATTTTCAGACAAAAACTTTTATATGACGATAATTTTGATTCTAACTTATGCTGGGTAGCAAAACATAACAATCGCGTAGTTGGCTTTATTTGTGCTACAAAGAGGAAATTTCCATATCTTGAAAGAGGACTAGAACCAGATAAAGGTTGGATCAATATTATTTTTGTGGATCCAGATTTTCAATGTACTGGAATTGGATCGCAACTTTTAAAAGTTGCAGAAAAGTCACTGATTGATCTTGGCTGTACTAAAATTATTTTGGCGTCTTATTCTCCAGGCTATTTTTTCTGGGGTGTCGATACTGAAGCGTATAGTAAGTCAATCATATTTTTTACAAAGCATGGATATGATACAATTGATGTTCATTACTCAATGGCTAAAGATTTACATGGCTTTAAATTATCAGAGGATGTCATAAATAAACAAAAAAAACTTGAAGATAAAGGATTTACATTTAAGCCCTTTGAGTATCAAGACTCATTAGAACTTCTGGAATTTGTAAAAAATGAATTTGGTGGTGGCTGGAAAAGAAATTGTTTAATGTCAATGCAACAAAAAGAAGCTGAAAATAGAATCCTTGTGGTAAAAGATAAATCCAACAAAATATGTGGATTCGCTCATAGAGGATTAGATAACAACCCTATGAGGTTTGGACCTATTGGTGTTGGTAAAAACTATAGAAATGAAGGACTTGGATCCGTGTTGCTTGAACTTGCTGCACTAAATATGGCAAAACGAGGTATTGTCCATATGTTTTTCTTAACTACTGACGAGTTAGCGAAACCATATTACCTTCGACATGGCTTCTATGTAATTAGAAAAACAATCGCAATGGAAAAAATAATAAAGTGAGAGTTTAAAATTCTCATTTTTTTTCATACTATCTAATATGAAAGAAAAAATAATAAAAACATATCATCTATTTAATTCCTTAGAGGGAAGTTTATTTCGTTACTCTTTAAGTTATACCTTATTGCTAGCACTGTTTCCAGGATTGACAGCGATCATTATGTTGTACCAGGCATCCTTGCTCGATACAAAACCACTTTTAGATTTTGTTTATAAATATTTACCCTATGAGCTTGTATCGCCTTTTGTACAGTATCTTTTCAATAAAGGTGACTCCACATATTGGTCAATGATTTTTTCTTTTCTTGTGGCAGGATATGTAGCAAGTCAATGTGTTTATTCATTTTTACTATTTAGTGCAGATCATGAAAACTATGAAACAAGAAATATATTTATTCGAATTAAAGCAGTAATCTTATTTTTTCTATACATTTTAACTTTTTTGATTTTTGCGATTGGAGCCTATTTATTTTCTGATTTATTAAATGTAATTGTCATAATTGGTATTTTTACATTGTTAAATTTCTTCTATAAAAGTCTATCCTTTCAAAAAAGAGGTAAATTATTTGGTTTATTAGGAGCAGGATTCAGCACTTTATCGATTAGCTTAGTAGGGTCACTATTTTTTGTGATCGTAAAACGATTTACTAATTATGAAAGTGTTTATGGTCCTTTGTCTAGTTTGATGGTTTTATTCTTATCAATTTATGTAATAGCGAATCTTATCTTTTTTGGTTATTGTTTAAACTTGAATTTTTATCCTCAAAGTAAAAAAATCATTTATAAACATCAAAGAATAAGCAAGTATTTAAAAATGAGGCACTGATCTAGTACCTCATTTCATTCTATTTGTATTTTTTTATGATTTTTAAACTTGTTGTCGTTGTTTTGTGGACTCCACATTCGCAATCTTCGTCTTTTGTGCATGTCTTTTCGAAAATTTTACAAACTACTTTACCACAATTTGGTATTGGGCGTTCGCACTTTTCGTAACATTCGCACTTGCAATCGTCGCGGTCACGATCATCACAATCATCATTATGATGGTTTCTAGGATAGTCATCGTAACATCCATCATCATAGTGATCATCATTATAATCGTAATCATCATTGTAGTCATCTTCATAAGTTTGATTATCTCTGTGATTTCTTAAAATATCGTTGTAGTTGTCATCATAGTTATAGTTTTGGTAGTCATTGTGATGCTTTTCATGACAATCATCACAATGTCGATCATCAAAACTTCTGTTGTCATAGTTTAGATTATCATTTCCAAATTCATAATTACGATTGTTTTCGTAATCCATGTTTGGATTAAAGTTATGATCAACATAGTTTGGATCATCAAATTGATTGTAGTCGTATTCATCATAAAATCGATCATCTCGATAATTATCAATGTAATCATCTTGATAATTGCTTAGATTATCCTTGCGATAAAATTCATCACTATTATAATCATAACGATCTTGAGTATAGTTATTGTTGTAGTCATATGGATAGTCATCAAAATCAGGTTTTAAACTATTGCATGAGTTGTTTTGACAGCATTGAGTATTACCATTACAATCAGCTTGACAGCAATTGTAATAGGAAGAAGGATCATTTTGGTTCACTCTTGTAGGGTGATCCCATCCATCTTCGTAGCGTGTGCATTTTTGAGTGCATGTAAATTTCAAATCGCTCATCGTTTTTACCTCCTTAGTTCAATACAGTTTATTCAATGCACTAAAATGAGTGACACTTAACTATTAAATAAATATAGAAATAGACGATTGCATAAGACATAAAAGATATCTGTACATAAAATACTTTGAAAGGAGAATTTTATGGCAAAGATTCTTGTTTATGATGAAGCAACAAATACAATGTTTACTTATACTCGAGCAGAAACAGACCCAATGCCTTATTCAACAGGGAGAACATTATTAGTAAGAGAGTTTAGGGGGTCAAGTACAGCTAATGTTTTGTGGACCACAACTAGAGCGATGGAAGCATGGAATGCGACAAGAAGAACTTATGCAAGTTCAATACCAGTAGGTTATGCATTTAAACGTATTTGGGAAGGTGGACATGGCCAAATTTCACAACATTATGCAGGAGTTGCGCTCGATGTAGGTCAAACATTAACTCAAACTCAACGAAATCGGATTTGGAATACCGCCAATTCACTAGGAGTATGGGGTTATGTTGAACCTCTATCGCTTACACCTACCTGGGTTCATATGGACAGACGATATGGAACACCAGCTTGTGGAGGGACAAGTGGATACCCTACCGTTAGAAATGGCAGTAGAGGTACGTATGTACTGATTTTACAGGATGCTTTAAATGCATTGGGGTACCCAGCAGGATCACTAGATGGATTATTTGGGAATAACACTTATAATGCGCTTCGTCAGTTCCAAAGTTCCAATGGTTTATCAGTGGATGGAGTATGTGGATGTAATACTTGGAGAAGGATCACTTCAGAAGTAGTTGGCATCGGTCGCACAAGTACAGTAGTTGATTACTAATTAAGTCACAACGCGTTTGTGGCTTTTTTCATAAACATTTAAAAAAACTCTGCGATTTATGCTACAGATCAGTCAAAAAATAGATGAATCCTGAAACATGGAAGCGTTTAGTATTATTTTTAATGCTTTTTAATAAAAACAGTTTATAATAATATTTAAATGTGGAGGATAATTATGAAAACAGTTTGGGAAAAGTATGATGACAATCAAATGAAAGCATGCTTCGATTTTAATGAAGGGTACAAAAAATATATTTCAGTGGCTAAAACTGAAAGAGAATGCGTAGATGAAAGCGTAAAGATCGCTGAAGCAGCTGGATATTTAAATATTGAATATTATATTAGTGGTCAAAGAAAATTAGAAGTTGGAAGTAAATTGTATGCTACAAACATGGGGAAAAATATTTGTTTGTTTGTAGTAGGAAAAGAACCGATCGTAAAAGGGATGAATATTTTAGGCGCTCATGTGGACTCGCCTCGTTTAGATATTAAACAAAATCCACTTTATGAAGATAATGGACTTGTACTTATGGATACTCATTATTATGGTGGTGTAAAAAAATATCAATGGGTAGCAACGCCAATGGCACTTCATGGAGTAGTATGTAAAAAAGATGGTACTGTTGTCAATGTAAATATTGGTGAAAAAGATACTGATCCAGTCATTGGAATCAGTGATTTATTGATTCACTTATCTGCTGATCAAATGAAGAAAACCGGAGGTACTGTTGTTGAAGGTGAAGATTTAAATGTATTGGTAGGAAGTATTCCAAGTAAAACTGCTGAAAAAGATAAAGTTAAAGCTGCAATCCTTGATATATTAAAAGAAACATACGATATTGAAGAAAAAGATTTCATCAGTGCAGAACTTGAAATCGTTCCAGCTGGTATCGCTCGTGATTATGGCTTGGATCGCAGTTTAATTGCGGGATATGGTCACGATGATCGTGCTTGTGCATATACATCTTTAATGGCGACATTAGATATGGAAACGCCAGATAAAACAAGCTGTTGCATTTTAGTTGATAAAGAAGAAGTAGGAAGCAATGGTGCAACAGGAATGCATTCTCGTTTCTTTGAGAATGTAATTGCGGAACTGATCGCTTGTCAGGAAGATTACAGTGATTTAAAGCTTAGAAGAGCACTTCAAAATTCTAAAATGCTTTCAAGTGATGTTAGTGCAGGTTATGATCCTAATTATCCTTCAGTTAACGAAATGAAGAATACTGCATTTTTAGGAAATGGTTTGTGTTTCAATAAATATACTGGTTCTCGTGGTAAAGGTGGTTGCAATGATGCCAATCCTGAATTCATCGCAGAATGCCGTAAAGTTATGGATGATGCCGATGTTCAATTCCAAACTGCAGAACTTGGGCGTGTTGATCAAGGTGGTGGCGGAACTATCGCTTATATCCTTGCGAATTTAAATATGCAAGTACTGGATGCAGGAATTGCAGTTCAAAATATGCATGCTCCATGGGAAATCGTTTCAAAAGCAGATGTTTATGAAGCTTATCGTGGATATGTTGCATTCTTAAAAAATATCAAATAAAACAGGGCAGTCAAACTGCCTTTTTAGGAGGATTTATGAAAAAACCAATGATTCAAGAACCATTAGAAGAAATAAAAAAATTTGTTCAAAATGAAGATCAAAGATATTTTGATTTAATGATTGAGGAAATTGAAATCAAAGATAAAATTGAAGGTTTAGTTGAATTTAATGGATGCATCTTTAAAAAAGTTGATTTTTCAGCAATTAATATTGAGAGGGCAACCTTTATTGATTGTCACTTTATTTCATGTGATTTTTCAAATACTAATTGTAGCGAATCAACTTTAAGAAGAGTGGAGATTGATCATTGCAACTGCGTTGGTATAGATATGTGTAAATCAGGAATTCATGATGTTAAACTTATTGATTGTAATTTCCGCTATTCAAACATTGCGGGCAGTTTAGTTAAAGATTGCAGTTTTAGTCGTACTCAATTCAATGAATCTTGTTTTAATGACTGTAAATTTAATGAAGTTGAAATCAATGAATGCAATTTTATGCAATCAGAATTTTTACATGCTCCTTTGAAAGATTTAGATTTTAGTACAAGTAATATTGAAGGAATTGCTTTATCTGGTTCTGAATTAAAGGGGATAATTGTAAGTGAAATGCAGGCATTATCATTATCGAAAGTACTAGGGATAATAATTAAGTAACATTCACCAAAACTTCACAGAATAGCCATAATTCAAACACACACTTATTCTATACTGTAATCATCAAAGGAAACTTTGATAAATTTCTTTCCCCCCGTTGAATTATAAAGAAGCTCGTTAAATCGAGTTTTTTTATTTTTTTCACAAAACCAACACATTGCTGCCATTAATTTAACACAAACTATCGTTATAATTAAATCATCAAAGGATACTTTGATTATCTTTCCCCCGTTAAAGAAAATAAAAGAGCGCGCTAAGCGTTTTTTTATGTCATAATTAAAAAAAGGAAGAATAAAAATATGAGAAGAAAAGAAAGAGAAGTTACTGAGCAAACGGAAATAAGCAGAATCATTCAAGAGGCAAAGTCATGTCACTTAGCAATGTTTGATGGAGATTATCCTTATTTAGTACCACTTAGTTATGGGTATGATTTTTATGATGAGGATAATTTAACTTTATATTTTCATAGCGCCATAGAAGGTAAAAAGTTAGATTGCTTAAGAAAAAATAATAAAATAGCTTTTGAAATTACATCTTATGAACAATTCGCCGATGCCCCAGTTGCAAGTCATACGACAATGAAATATGAATGTGTAATGGGAACAGGGGATGTCATATTCTTAACAGATTTATCTGATAGACAAATCGCATTGAGTCGCATTTTGGAACATTATAAAGGAATTAAGATTAAATGGGCTAATGATGAAAAGCTATTCTCCAATGTGGTTTGTTTCAAAGTAAAAGTGAAGTCATTAACGGCAAAAGTGAATCGTTAGAATAATTATATCTTTATGAGCATAGAGTATATCAAAAAGAGGGTTATTCTATGGAAAGTATATTAGCGTTTATTGATCATTTACTGATGGGAAATGGAATTATTATTTCCGTCGCAACTTATGTGATTGCTGAAATTATTAAATCAATCGCTCCTGGTTTAAAACGATTCATCCCACTTGTTGGAGCGAGCTTAGGAATATTGTTAGCGTTGATTGTACCTAATCTATTTCCAGATACCGATATTGTAAGCACAGTTATTATAGGGATGACACTTGGTTGGTCTTCAACTGGTGTGTATGAAACTATTAAAGGTGTTACAAGGTCATGACTTATTTTTATAATTTTTGTAAATAATCATATACTAATTTCAAGGTGGTGAAATTATGCTTATTATGGTCATTCCAATCATTGCATTATCTTTTTTGTTTTGCTGGTGTTGTTGCATTGTAAGAGGTAAATCTGAAAAACCAATTGAAGAAATGTATGTTCGAAGTAGAATAAAAGATAATCCAATATTATGATTAATAATTAAAAAATAAGCTTAATACTTTATAAAAAAGTAAAAGCTTTTTTCTTTAATTCAAAAATCCTTTATTTGTAGAAGAAGTGTAAGATTTATTTTTGGTTTGTTTTAAGCATTTTTTCTACAAGTTGCATTGTTTTTGCGTTATCCACAAATTCGTTGATTATTTTATCATCTTTTAAATGCATGAATTCACCGACGAAACCCCGTAAATATAAATCACGTTTTGTCCCCGAGAAAGGCATGTGAGTAACTGAATAATGTTGGTCTATCTCTGCTAATTCAGTGAATGGGCTAGAATCAGTTGCCCGATGTGTTTTTACATTGTGAAGATTTGAAGTTTCAATGAATCCATTTTCAAAAGTTACAATCATTTTCTCATCTTCGCGAGTCCAACTAGAGGCACTGACAAAGTATAAACTTCCTATGATTTCACCGCAGCGAAGTGAATAACTTTGAGTCAATCCATTATCTACATTACTGAGCTGTGCTTGAATATCAGTTACCTCACCAAATAAGTATCGAACTAAATCGATAAGATGAATACCGGCAAGATTTAAAAAACTTGCATGATCTGGTGCGAAAGCTCCTGCATGAACACAAAATTGAATTTGAAATGATAAAGGTAAACCATATGTATTGGATTCTATAGCCTGTTTGACAAGCTTATAAGAAGGCGCATAGCGCTTCATGAAGCCAACCATTCCCTTAGTGTTGTGAAGCGTCGCAAGTTGTGCGATTTCCTCGGCTTGATGTGCACTAATACCTAAAGGTTTTTCAGCAAAAATCAGCGGACAAGATGGAATGATTTGTTTTACAAGTTCAGCCATTGCTTCTGGTTGTGCACAAACAGCTACTGCATCATATTCCATTTCATTAAGCATTTTATTTACATCAGTAAATAAAATTGCATTTGGACAGAATTTTTCTGCAGCATTCTTAGCAGATTCAATGTGACGGGTTGAAATCGCTACGATATCCCACCCTGCTTCAATAGCGGCAGGATATAAATTAGCACAGGCATGCCCTCCTGCACCAACAAAACATAAACGAGATTTCATAATGACCTCCTAATTAGTTATTAACGACCATATTTTTTAAATGATGAATCACAACAGAAATAAACTCACTGTTTGTGATTTTTGATCTTGAGACTTGTAAAAATAATTCACGGTATAATTTGGAATTTTTTAGTTCCATTTGTTTAATAGCAATACGAATATTTCTTTCAACCGCTGATGAACTAATTTTAAGTGACTTAGCAATTTCAGGATAAACCTCTTTAGTAAGCAAACCGTAATATTCGTTATTATTTATGCAATATTCCAAAGTCATCATAACACACTTTGTTGAAGATCGATCAGAAACTAACCCTAATTGTTTTACAATATCCGGAATGACAAGTATTTCTGGAATAATATCATTTTGCGATCCATTATTTGAATTCGCTTTGGTTATTCGTTGTAAATTTTCCAATATGATTTCTAAAGAAGTTGGTTTCATACTGAAGAAATCAATGTTGTATTCATTTAAAATTTTAATGATCGAATTGGTTCCAATACCGGACAAAATATAAACAATAGGATGATAATCGTCCATTTGAGTATAGATATAATTTACAATTGAAGTTCCATCGCAATTTGGCATTACAATATCAAGAATTAGAATGTCAGGTTTTTCTTGAATTATAAAATTTAAGGCTTCTAATCCGTCAGATAAAATTCCAACGATGTTGAAATTTTCCTGTCGGTTTAGAAATGAGGCTAATGTGTTAGCCCAAATCTTGTTGTCATCGGCAATGCATACGCTATACATAGGGGTACCTCTCGCTCATCAGGAAGTTCTTTTGTTGCGTCTATACAATTTAATCATATCATGGTACAGGACAACATTGCGAGGGGAAAAACCAAATTATTCATTAAATGTATGTGGAAATTGAGTTAAAACTTTATCTGCAAGGGTAGTGATAAACTCATAATTAGTTGGTTTACCACTTTGATATGAAATCGAATTTCGAAAAAAGCGATAATGAGCATGAACATCTCCACGTAACCATGCAACCTCAATGGCGTGACGAATTGAACGTTCTGCACAGGATGGTGTTGTTGAAAATATTTTAGCTACGTGAGGATAAATTGCTTTTGTATTATAATTTTTATCTTTAAATGAATTGATCATAAAGTTAACTGCTTCTTGAGAATAGCGGAATCCTTTGATATGTGAAGGCATTCCCATTTCTTTGAGTAATTCTGCAATTAGATTATTTGAACTTTCAATATGTTTAAGTATATCTTGTGAATATAAAGGAGTGTATTCCAAAATAGAAAGTAAGTTACAAATTTTAAAAGGTTTTGCGATAAATAACTGTGCCCCCAATTCTACTACTTGTTTTTCAAGCATTTCATTTATAAAATTTGACATAACAATAATTGTAGGTTTTTTGCTTAATTTAGTTTTAGTAAGTAAACGTAATACACTGATTCCATCTAATTCAGGTAAAACTAATTCAATCAAAACCAAATCAGGTGAAAGTGTAATAATTTGATCCACAATGTTTGTACCAATTTGTGAAGTTCCGATGACATGAATGTTAACTTTTTCAAATTCATTTACTAAGTAGTTACGATATTCTGGATTTGCATCTGCGATAAAAACTGTCATATTAATCTCCCCATTTCATTAGCATTCCGTTTTCACGAAAGGCTTGTGAAATTATTATAAAGTTCTCGCTTTTTTATCGTCAACGCATATAAATCGACATATTCCGTCAAAATATAATTAAAATCAAAAAAACACTTATTTTCTATTTCTTATGGGTACAGCTTTTATGTAGTTTTATGTCGAAAATCTTATATTTTTTTGGCGTCAGAATACATAGTGGCAGCACTTAAATACATTGTAAAAGTATCTTCGGTACAGTTTTGCATGATAGTACATCGATGATATTTTGCAAGTATTTTATTAACTTCTGGTAAGCCTTGACCTAAATGTCCTTCTTTTGTCGTGAAACCAACCTTAAATAACTCAGTTGACGAAATCTTTTCATCAACAGAATTTGATATGATGATGATACATTTATTGTTTGGTTGAAATTGTGCTGAAAAAGAAACAACCTTTGTCTTAGTTTGTGCTGCATGCTCAATAGCGTTGTTAAAAAGAATACCTAAAATACGGCAAAGATCAAATTCTAAAATTGCAACATGATTTAAAATCTCAGCATGTAAAAAATCAAAGCTTACATCTAATCGTTCTGCATAATCTATGGTATTTGAAAATAGACCTAAAATTGCGGGTTTATCGTTAAATGTTGATTGAAAATTTAATCTCTCTCCTGCAAAAATAGTTTTATTTCTAAGAATTTGATGATATTTCTTTAATCCTTCAAAATCGCCTAGTAAAAAATATCCATCATATGTTTGGAGTATATTGTTGAAATCATGTCTGATGCCTTGAAAATTATCGATCGTTTCCAGCATCATTTTATTCGATTTCATTAAATATTTTGTCTGAATATTTCGTAACTTTATCGTAAAGTTGAAGTAAATAATAAGAACATGAATGATTACCATTACAGTAGCATAAGCAACTTGAACAATAATAATATATTGGTTATCACTGACACCTGTAAAGATACCCGCTGTTGCAATTATCCAAAGAAATGTGATTTGAAAAGATTGAATAATAACTAATTTAGTTGGAGGAGAAGTATACTCTTCAGAAAACATTTTGATTCTGTTTTCGTTAGTTCTAATGTATCGGTAGATATAAGTATAAATAATAATGAATATCAATGTTATAAAAAATGTCATTAATTCTTCAAGTATGTAACGATTTATTAAGTTGGCTCCATTTGAGAATAGTATTTCCCAAAATATAATTTCAGAGGCTATTTCAAAACAAATGAGTATTTGATATACACAAAAGATTACTACTACTTGATTTAAAATATTTCTAATAGGAAGTTTTAAAACACTTACAGTGATGATGAAGCATAAAATCATCCAAATTGGGCTTCTTATTTGAACAACTAAATATATTAATATTGAATACAAATCTAAAGTAGTGGCTTCGAATAAAACTGGGATTTTAAAACGAGGTAAAGTTGGTACACTTATAGTGATCGCAATTAATAATGAATAAATAAGAGCTCTTTTTCGATTTACTTTTATTGTATTCATTTCATAAATTAAAATGGCTATCATGTAACATCGTATAGAGATATTGATGAAATAAATTAAATTATTTGTATGATCACTGTTGATAAAAGAGATGATGAAAGACAACATAGATGTCACCCAACTTTCGCGATTATAGCATAAAAGAAATCTTAGTTTTTAAGATAATAGAAATTATAGTTATTCTCTTAATTTGTAAGTTCAAAAATAGTTTTGCCTACAACATCGAAACAATTAAATTTTTCTTTGCATGTCTAATTTCCTTGAATTTGAGGAATTCCGCACTGAAAGTTAAGTATGTTTAAAGTAAAACTTTTTCGCTTCGATCATCATTACATACAAGCATTTGTTCATGTTTGATCCCCCCATGATCTGTTTATTAAAGTATATCATGTAAAATAAAATAGTGTTAAATACAAAGCTTTTTCATCGATAAATTACAAAAAAAATCATCTTGACCAGGGTAAAAGCATATAGTATATTAGGTATATAAACTGAACAGGCGGAAAAACAATCGTTTTTTGCAGTCGGGCTTATGGCAGCAGAGTTGCATCTGTGGGACAGAAATGTCTTTGCGGGTGTTTTTTTATACCTCAAATGACAAAAAACAGGAGAGTGTAAATATGGAAAAAAATGAAATGATGGGTCTATCAACTCAAGAAGCAATCAAACTACAAGAAAAGTATGGTAAAAATGAACTTTCGGCAGAAAAGAAAAAAGGATTATTAAGTAAAATAATCGACATTTTACGGGAACCGATGTTCAGCCTGTTACTTGTTTCCGCAATTATTTATTTTGTGTTGGGGGAACCACGAGATGGTGCAATTATGTTGATTTTTGTAATTGCGATTATTTTTATAGAAACCTTTCAAGAATGGAAAACTGATAAAACTTTAAATGCATTAAAAAATTTATCAGCACCCAATGTAACAGTAATTAGAGATCAGATAGAAAAAAGCATTGCCAGTATAGATTTAGTACCAGGTGATGTCATGTTGCTTTCAGAAGGTGTAAAAGTACCCGCAGATGGTAAAATATTGAAGGCCAATGATTTGTGTATTGATGAATCTTCATTGACAGGAGAATCAGTTGGAGTTTGGAAAAGTGCTTGGTCAGAAAAAGATTCAGAAGAATATTGGCGTCGTGATTATTGTTACGCGGGAACCTTAGTAACACAAGGAAATGCTTATGTATTAGTGGATAAAATAGGACAAGCAACAGAGTACGGTAAAATCGGCATGCATATTGCTGAATCACCGGATCGGCCAACTCCTTTAGAAAAACAAGTCGATAAAGTAGTCAAGGTTTGTACGATCATTGCCGGGGTATTGTGTTTGCTGGCAATGACACTTACTTGGTTTAATATACCGGATCATATGTTTAAAGATCGCCTCATTGAAAGTATCCTATCAGGAATAACACTTGCGATGGCTATGATTCCGGAAGAGTTTCCAGTGATACTGACTGTGTTTTTATCAATGGGTGCATGGCGACTCGCTAAAAAGAAATCATTGATCAGACGTTTGCCAGCGGTAGAAACACTTGGTTCTGTATCAGTCTTGTGTGTTGATAAAACAGGGACTATAACTCAAAACCGTATGAGTGTTCAGCAAAGTTGGAGTATTGATGATAATGAAGAACTCCTCTTCGAAACAATGGGGTTGGCATGTGAAACGCAGGCCTATGATCCCATGGAACAAGCTATGTTAGAATTTTGTGAAAAACAAGGTATCACAAAGGAGCATTTGTTTGAAAGCGAATTTATATCAGAATATTCTTTTACAAATGAAACAAAGATGATGGGACATATTTGGTGTCATGAAGATAAAATTACAATTGCCTGTAAAGGATCACCAGAGTCAATTCTCTCTATTTGTAGCTTAACTGAATCGATGCGTAATAAAATAGATGAACAAATTATTTCAATGTCAAAACAAGGGTTGCGAGTCATTGCAGTAGGGATACAATACCCAGAAGACCGCCAAGCGATACCAACGGATTTGATGGATTGCACTTTAACATTTTGCGGATTGATTGGACTTGCCGACCCACCACGAGTAGGGGTTGATAAAGATATCGAAAGATGTTTAAAAGCGGGTATCAGATTAGTTATGATCACAGGTGATAATGGAATTACAGCCAGCGCTATCGCAAAACTAGTGGGAATACCAAATAGTGATCATGTGTGCACTGGTGTAGAAATAAATGAAATGACTGATTCAGAGTTGCGCAAGCGAGTTCAGACAACTAATATCTTTTCACGTGTTCTGCCAGAGCATAAAATGCGGATCGTTAAAGCATTCCGTGAAAATAATGAAGTAGTTGCGATGACTGGAGATGGTGTCAATGATGCTCCAGCGCTTAAGTATGCAGATATTGGTATTGCAATGGGGGACCGTGGTTCTGAAGTCTCAAGGGAAGCTGCCGATATGATTTTGTTGGATGATAATTTTTCGACAATCGTGGATACGGTCAAGGATGGCCGCAGAATATATGAAAATATTCGTAAAGCCATAGGCTATGTATTTAGTATTCATATTCCAATCGCATTTACGGCACTACTTGCCCCACTATTAAAAATAGCTCCCGATTCACTTATGTTATTGCCTTTACATGTAGTCTTATTGGAACTTGTCATCGACCCTACATGTTCAATTGTTTTAGAACGCCAACCAGCTGAACATGATGTCATGGAAGTTGGACCGCGTAATCCTAAAGAATCGATCTTATCATTAAAAGTTCTCACAAAAAGTGTTGTTCAAGGTTTAGCTATATTTGTATTTTCATTTGGGCTTTATTACTATTCTCTTCATAATGGAATCGAAGCGGAGGTATCAAGAACGATGGGTCTTTGTGTAATATTTTTAGCTAATTTATTTCTAGTTCAAGTAAATAGTTCTTATATGGATTCCTTCTTTACGTCTCTTAAAATATTAGCGAAAGACAAAGTCATGTGGACAGTGAATTTCGCAACATTATTTGGCATTGGACTGATTCTTTATTCACCACTCTGTAGCATTTTAAAATTATCACCATTAACATTGAATCAATTATTGCTCACAGTTTTCATTGCGGCAGTTTCTGTATTATGGTATGAAATTATAAAATGGATAAAAAGAAGAAAAGTGAAGCAAGTTTAATTAGTTACGTCATTTTCATCAGTGAACATTTTTCCACGGGAATCTTGTTGGATTTCATATCCATATTCGAAAATATAAACCATACTAATTAAAAATAGTATATAGATTATGTGTGCCACATTAAAACTTAAATTTAGGTTTTGATGAATTATAAGCTGATTAAGCAACTCACTGAAACTTGGCAACAAAGTAGCAATAATCATAAATATTGCAATTTTTTTTAAATGTGAAGCATTTTCTAATGTAAAAGGGGTATATCCATCATGGATATTAATGAAGACTTGTTCTAAGTGTTTTAAAATGAAATAATCTAAAATCGTCACGATTAATGCAAAAGATAGTTTTATCTCTAAATGGATCAAGAAAATGAAATTAGATTTATTTTGAAAAAAATCATATAAAGCAAGATTTAGATTAAGCATTTCAGGATTTGTATAAAAGAAATCCTTATTGTAAAAAAATGGAGATAAAATCATTAAAACAACCAAAAAAGTAATCCCAACAATCGTTAAAATCTTTCCGATTCTTGCCATGATATAAATGAACTTAGAAAGAGTCTTCATTTTCTTTTGTTTCTCTTTTTCGAATTTGATCACATTTTGCTTAGTCTCCTCATCAAAAGATGAGATATCAGATAAATTTTCATTAACTAAATGAGTTATTTTACAATGAAACAAATCACATAAACATAGAATGTTTTTCATTTCGGGATATGCTTCTCCACATTCCCATTTTGATACGCTTTGTCTGGAAACTCCTACTTTATCTGCGAGTTGCTCCTGTGACATTTTGTTTTCTATTCGTAATTTTCTTAAGTTTTTGCCAAAATCCATAAGTAAATCCTCCCTGTATATTTAGATGTTAAATTTATTGTTAATAATATTCTACCAACTTTCGGTTGCATTTTGATAAATTTATTGGCTCATTAGAAAATTTCGATTTTAATTTGCGTAAGATGGATAGTTTATGATTTAATTGTTTAGTAATCTAGTTTGCTAAACAAGGCATAGAGTTGTAATCCAGTGAACCGTTAAAAACCGAAGTTAAATGTGTTATCTTCAACTTTGAGATATAATATAACATATAAAGTAGTTGTTGATATGGAAGTGAATCAGTTCATAATGACACTAATATAGGAAGAGGAATATTTATGGATATTCAATATCGATTCGCTGATCATTCTGATATGGCATTTTTGGTTCAAAGTCGTTTGGATTTTTTGAATTGTAAACTGGAAGATGTTGATTATATGCTTATTAAACAGCAAACTCAAGAATATTTTGAAAAACGTTTTAGAGACCAAGAAATTAGCATTATTTTAGCCGAAGAGAATAATCAAATCATTGCAACCGGTATACTTTTTTTCTATGACTCAGTGCCATCGCGTTTAAATCCATATGGGAAAAACGCATATATTACGAGTATGTATGTACGTGAAAGCTATCGAAGAAGAGGAATTGCCAACAGCATTTTAAATAGATTAATTCAAACCGCAAAAAATCGTGGAGTTAAAATAGTTTCGTTGAGTGCTTCTGAGATGGGAAAAACGATATACGAAAAATATGGATTTAAGGAAAGTAGTTCCAATATGTACTATGAAATCAAGGAATAATTTAAGTTGAAAAATATTCAAGTTACGCTTATAATAATCTCATAAGTTAATCGGTGCAATTCTAGAATAAGATGCTTTTGGAAATTCAAACTATTAATAAGAGGTGATTTAGGCATGGAGAACAGAACATATATCACAATTGATTTGAAATCATTTTATGCTTCAGTAGAATGTATCGAGCGCGGTCTTGATCCAATGACGACTAACCTTGTTGTTGCAGATTCAAGTAGAACAGAAAAAACGATCTGCCTTGCAGTATCTCCCTCACTTAAAGCTTATGGTATTTCTGGACGGGCAAGATTATTTGAGGTTGTTCAAAAGGTTAAGGAAATTAATAATAAAAGAATAATCAGTGCTCCGAAACATGTCTTTACTGGTTCTTCATATAGCAGTATCGAGTTGGAAAAATCATTTGAATTGTCTTTGGATTACATTGTAGCTCGTCCACAGATGTCACTTTATATTGAGTTCAGCACAAGAATTTATAATGTTTATTTGAAATACATCGCTCCTGAGGATATTCATGTTTATTCCATCGATGAAGTTTTTATTGATGCGACGAACTATCTTTCTCTTTTTGGCACTACAGCACAAGAATTTGCAAGGAAAATTATTCTTGATGTATTGAATTCAACAGGCATTACCGCCACTGCTGGTATTGGAACAAATCTTTTTTTGAGTAAGGTAGCAATGGATATTGAAGCAAAACACATTCCAGCTGATGAAAATGGAGTTAGGATTGCAGAACTTGACGAAATGTCGTATCGTCGCTCATTGTGGGCACATCGTCCATTGACTGATTTTTGGCGTGTTGGTAGAGGAATTTCCAAAAAGTTGGAAGAACATGGGATGTTTACAATGGGAGATGTAGCAAGATGCTCACTGGGGAGCGCTAGTGACTTTCGAAATGAAGCATTACTTTACAAATTGTTTGGTATAAATGCCGAATTACTTATTGATCATGCTTGGGGTTGGGAACCCTGCACGATGGCAGATATCAAAGCATATAAACCTAGTTCAAACTGTATCGGTTCTGGTCAGGTTCTTCAATCGCCTTATCCTTTTGAAAAAACCAAACTTATTGTCTGGGAGATGACTGATGTTTTGGTGCTTGATTTAGTAGACAAGGGACTGGTAACGAATCAGCTAGTATTGACAGTTAGTTATGACATTGAAAATTTGAAAGATCCAATAAGAAGAGCAAACTATTATGGTGCGATTACAAAAGATCATTATGGACGTGGGGATGTCCCCAAACACGCTCATGGTACCGCTAATCTTGGAAAATATACATCATCTACCAAGCAGATTCTAGCTGCTGTTTTAGATCTGTTTGATCGTATCGTTGATCCAAACCTTTTAGTAAGACGTGTTAACATAACTGCAAACAATGTTTTAGATGAAGACTCTGCAAAAAAAGCTTCATCCATAGAACAACTTGATCTCTTTATCGACTACGAAATGGAAAGCAGGAAACAGTCAGACGAAGATGAAGAGCTCAAGCGTGAGAAAAATATTCAAAAAGCGATGTTGTCGATAAAAAAGAAATATGGTAAAAATGCCGTTTTAAAAGGAGTGAACTTAGAAGAAGGGGGAACCACTGTGGAACGAAATAATCAGATTGGAGGACATAAGGCATGAGTGCATCCTACGATGATATTATTGATTTACCTCACCATGTCTCCATTACACGAACACCAATGCCTATTGCAAATCGTGCAGCCCAATTCTCACCATTTGCTGCCTTGACAGGCTATGATGCAGCCATAGCAGAAACTGCTAGGTTAACTGATAAAAGAATTGAACTTAGTGAAAATGATAAAGATGAGCTAAATATGAAACTGATTCACTTGACCACTGTACTTATTGATCATCCAAAGATATCTGTGACTTATTACCAACCGGATGATAATAAAGCGGGAGGTGCCTATGTTACAAAAATCGACATCGTAAAGAAAGTGGACGATTATGAGCATACCATCGTTTTCATGAATGGTGATGCAATAATGATTGATGATATTTTAGATTTAGACATTGTTCGCTCATGTAATTAATGGTGCAGATAATAGGATTTGAACTTGCACGAGTTGCCTCATACGCCCCGCAATGTTTTGTGTTGACCGTGATTTTATTTCAACTTAAGGCAACAGTTAATCTATCATTTCTTAAGTAATATCGTTATTTCTATTACGCAATAATTAAAAAAAACAAAAATCGCGTAATAGGACAATGTGTGCTAACGAAAAGATGTTTGAAAGGGAAGTAGATTCTCTGTTGAAAATAAAAGATGCTTATCCAAAATTACTGATAGCGAGAACTCAGCATAGAGCTTATCAGCATGAATGGGTTGCAATTATTGACATTGCTGATTGGCTGTTAAACAGATAGAAAAAACCGAGAATTCACTTTTCAATATGAGTGTCTCGGTTATTTTTTTTATATGGTGCGGATAACAGGACTTGAACCTGCACAGGCTTGCGCCCAATAACCCCTCAAGTGGCGTTACTCTCTGTGATTTTATTTCCATCGTAGTTTTCGATTAATAATTTATGCATGTCGGTGTGTAGTTTAAGCGGTGCTTTCAGCTCGAATTCTATATTTAATTTGCCATCTTCGGTTTCAGATATATAAACACGTTCTAGGATCAAATGCAGGTGAGCGTTATCAATGTTTCTTTCATTAGTGATTTGTTTAAGGATATCCACTGAACTTTTTATGTTAAGTCTTGCATTCTTTCCAATGTGATCTGAGTGGGAAAGCTTTTCGATTTCTGTAGTAATTGATTCCATCTGAGTTTCGCAGTCTTTAATAAGTTCTTCTATGTAACCTGCTCTATTGGGTTCTTGGATTTGTTTTAATACAAGTGATTTAATATTTTCAGTGAGTTCGACTTGTTGTCTTTGGAAATTCCCAATGAGTTGGTCATAATTAGTTTTTTGTTTTGTCCACTCTCTGATGAAGGCATCCACATTTTTAAGATTATCAGTGGCTATTTCTAAAAGTACACCCATCTGTTGATATAAATAATCATCGAGTACTGACTCTCGTATCCTATGAGAAGCACAGTAATCCTTGCCCATCCTTTGATACGTGGTGCAGGCATACTCGATGTATTCCTTTCCATCCTGCTTTCTTCTTCGGGATGTAAAAGATGCACCACAGTCAGCGCATCTTAAAAATCCTGCATAGCGATGTATCTTTTTGTTGTTGCCAGTTTTTACATGATTCGCAATATTATTCGCTCTGATAGCACAAGCAGTGTCCCACAGCTCTTTTGAGATGATAGGTGGATAGAAGTTCTCGTGGCGGATATGTTGCTCTACAGGCAAGTATTCCCGTGTTTTGTAGATTCGACTATTTGTAGTTTTTCCACATATTAGCGTTCCGATACAAGCTTCGTTTACAAGTATATTAGCTACACCTCGATTACTCCAAAGATATTGTTTTCCTATTTTTGTTTTGTTGAAAGGAACATTTTTATTGTGATGTATTTTTTGATAATAAGCAGGGGATTTGTATCCATGATTATTAAGATACATTGCGATTTTTTGAACACCCATTCCACCTACAAATAGTTTAAATATTAAACGTATTTGCTCAGCACATTCTTCTACGATTTCAACTTCGCCAGTTAATTTGTTTTTTATGTAACCAAATGGGGGAACAACTATAATACCAACTTTTTGTTTTTGTTTATACCACACTACTCTTTTACTAGCTAGCAGGAAATTGTGCTAAATTTGTTTATGATAAAAGTTTTGGTTTTGAAGATTTAAAAGTTGTGTTTGGTGGATTTTGGATAACACCGTTTTTCACAAGATAATCTGAAACAACTGCCTTGAAGAAAGTATCTAGGTCACTAGATTTTCCTGTATAGGTAAAGGTTACCTTGTTGATAGCGGGTTCGTTGAATTTTCTACTCAATATATCACCTCGATTCTAGAATTGTTTTTTTTATTGATGTAGCAAAACTGTTTTTGATTTATCTATACCTGCAAGTCATCACACCTACAGCATTACTAGACAACAATTGGAATTGTTTCATTGGAGTTTCACCACTCCCAATCAAGGAAGCACCTACGTGGAGTATCATTATCACTATTTAATTCATCGCATATAAGTTTCCAACTTATTTAACTTTCTAGTTTCATCGCTACTCATAAAAGAGATCAAGGCGCACTAAAAGATGTGCTAGGTAAATAGATAATGTATCTAATAATCAGTTATTCAGTTTTCAAAGAACACATCCAAATTTGATTTGGATCAAGAACATTTTTAAGTATCCCTATACTCTTATCCGTTCTCAGAGAGGTTTAACACTCCCTAATCGCAAAAATTTAGAAAAAATTAATAATTAGGAGCATATTTTCCTTTATGTAGATAAAGAATTTATTTACGCTTTGAGCACAAAAAAAGCAAAGAATTTTATTTCTCTGCTTGTGTTTCTTTAGATTCATATAAACTGTTTTATTCCTATTATTATATTTTCTCTGTTTATATTTAAGTTATATATTAACTAGATGTAACATTACTACACATACCATGTAATCCTGCATAGGCAGACTAACCCCTTGGTGATGTTTGGAATTTATTAAAAATACTGGATGTACTACCTATAATAAGTCGATAGTTGCAAGGCTTATTGCGAGATCCCTACCACTTTTCTATGATTTTGTATTTTACACTACCGTTTTTGATTGCCAACGAGCGTTGCACGTCGGCGTAATTTGGAACGGCGGTACCGTTCCTTTAACCTGCTTCGGATTATTCCAAAAAACTATAGTTTAAAAAATGGACTATAAATTAATAAGCAATCGGTTGTGTTTTTGAAGTAGGCGAATACAGGCTCATACGCTGGTCATATTGATTTCTCTGGTATGTTGACGCTATCTTAGCTGAGATGTCTGCACAAAATGGCAACAAATGCGACACGTTTAAATTAACATTGCTTTTCTGGAAGTTAACGCACCAATTAGTGAATAATATTTCAAAATTAACTCGAATTTAGCACTAATTTTTTTTGGCTTCTATTTTGTGAAATGCTTTCTTTTTATTTATAATATTTTGTGGCTATTAATGTGAATAGGATTATATAGCTTTAATTGTCTCCCAACATTAGCTGTAAGATATTAATCAGTCTCAATTGCTGCTTTTCATTCTCTTTATAATATAAATAGCGGTCAGCGATTCGAAATCCCCAAGATAAAGCAAATAAATTCCGAATCAAAGTGTCGCTCATAGTATGTGTAAATCCCTGACTGGAAGCACCTCGGCAGTAGCCCGTGATAATCTGTTGTTTAAAGTGTGGCAGCTCGGCAACATCACGGTCAGAGTAGACGAAGGCCTCCATCAAAACATCGATGGCATCCTCGCCAAGAGATCCATATCCGGCTGAATCCCAGTCGATTAGGTATACTACAGTTTTGCCATTCACTTCTCGGAGGATTAGATTATCATGATGCACATCGCCTTGACAGATAGTGTGTGGTAGTGCATCAAAGTAAGCCAATATCGAATCGGCATGCTCGGCATACTCATTTAGTTGAGACCGCAGTGTATCAGGAAATCCTGCAATCGGCTGGGCAAGCAGTGATTTCATTCGGCCGTGCCACAGATCAAAGCTGGAGCAAACAGCTGGGTAACTCCTCAGATAAGGCAGATCAAACTGGCCATGAAGATGAAAATTTGCTTGTAATGCTCCTAAATATTCAGCCGCCAGTGCCAATTCCTCGGCATGAAGTTGGTGCTCACTGGTCTTTCCTTCGATATATTCCATCCAGATTTGAGTGGTGTTATCTTGTTCTTCCAACAGATAGCATGCAGGAAGATGGATGAATTGAGAAAAGGTATCAGTCAGCCCATGTTTGTAGATTTCATATTCGCGCCGCCAGCAGTCAGGATCCCCGTGACGATTCCATTGCTTTTGGGTCTTTAAAACCATATGGAATCGCTGTGTACCGGAAGTGGTTAAGACCGTTCCGGATAGTTTCTTTACATTACCGACAGTACCTCCTTGCAGGAGCTCAGTCGTATAGCTGACATCATGTATAGGTTCTTGAAACATGCTCGTAAGGGCTGATAATAGTGAACTTTGGTTGATTGTATTCATAAATAATCCTCATTTCTTTTTCTTTTGAGATTTGCGGGAGACGAAGATTGCCTCTTTTTTTTGAGTGATATAACTGTTCCATTGATTTTGTGTCAGTCGACCATCCGCAAGTGCCGACTGAATTGCACAGTCAGGCTCCGTGCGGTGACGGCAATCAGAAAAGCGGCATTGGCTGATGAGTTTTTCGATTTCTCCAAATGATTCCTTGATGCCTTCATTCGCATTCCATAAGCCGAGTTCACGCATTCCAGGTGTGTCGATAATCATGACACCGGATAGTAATCGAACCAACTCACGATGCGTGGTAGTATGACGGCCACGGGCATCATCAGTGCGGATATCGTTGATAACCATCAATTCTTCTCCAGACAAGGCATTGAGTAGTGAGGATTTGCCAACACCAGACATACCTAGAAATACGATTGTTTTATAAGGTTGCAGATACGGGTTTAGAAGATCCAAACCGGCTCCAGTATGACTACTGACTGGAACGATATCGACATCTTCAACTATGCTTCGAATGGCATCAATCTGTGGCTGATAATCATCCACAAGATCGGATTTCGTAAGAATAATAACTGGAATACCTCCGCTTTGGCGCGCTTGGGTGAGATAACGAGCGATTCGATTGAGGTTAAAGTCTTGATTAAGCGAAGATATAATGAATACATAGTCGAAGTTCGCTGCGACCACTTGCTCCAAGATCGTTTTGACATACCCGACAGCATGCCCGGAGTAATCCGTTCGAGAAAATTTGGAACGTCGTGGCAGTATGTCTGTGATACTAGAACTACCTTGAGTATTGAAGCAAAGCAAGATAAAATCACCAACAGCGGGAAGTGCGCTGCGATCTGTGTTTTTGTGTAAGAATGATCCGGTAAGGTGGGCTATGAGTTCGCCATGTTCACAAATAACTGTGTATTGTTTACGGTGAATTGCGATAATTCTTGCGGGTATCAATCCAGTGGGAAGATTCAAGAGAGAGCCTGTAAATCCATATTTTTGTAATGTGTTAATATTATTTCCTCCTAAAATTTTTTGGTAACTACCACCTTTTGAGCAACAAAAAAGAATGCAACCCAAAATGCATTCTCTACGAAACGTCAGACAAACCGACGTGGCATATAAATGAAAGGTAACTTAATACAATATTCAGTTTTAAAGTAAAACCACCATGTTAAATGTATTTGCCATAAAAAAATCAACCCCTTTCAAGAAAAAATTGCTATATAAATTATTAATACTGTAACATAGCGGAAGACAAAAATCAATTATCAAATATAATGAATCATTTTATAAATTGCAGACTTTACAATATAAAAAATCCCTTCAACCGAAAGGATTTGCTGTTTAAATGGTGCGGATAACAGGATTTGAACCTGCACAGGCTTGCGCCCAATAACCCCTCAAGCTATCGTGTCTACCAGTTCCACCATATCCGCATTTTATATATTTAACAACTTACTAATTTCATTTAAGCTGTTTTGAGGTTTATCAAATAAGTTTAATAATTGAATCACAGTGAGGAAGCGACCACAAGCTGCCGTGTCTACCATTCCACCACATCCGCTTTTTGCTTGTATCAACAGTTAAATAATTTCAGCTAAGCTGTTTGAGGTATACCAAATAAATTAATATTATCACGTTTTATTTGAATCTATTTGCCGTTATCGGCAAAAACACAAGTAAATATAACTGATATAAAATTGAAATATTGCCGATAATATTGTATAATCAACTTATCACAGGAGGCATATATCATGAAGTATTTATCGGTTGCTGAAGTTGCAAAAAAATGGAATCTCTCTGAGCGAAGTGTGCGTAATTATTGCGCGCAAGGCCGTATTCCTGATGCATTTCTGACAGGAAAAACATGGAATATACCAGAAATGGCAAAGAAACCAAAAAGAAGTAATCAACACTACGAAATACCTTCTACCTTACTAGAAATTCTTAAGATGGAAAAGAAGACGAAGACTTCTGGTGGTATCTATCATAAAATACAAATCGATTTAACTTATAATTCGAATCACATGGAGGGAAGTAAATTGACCCATGACCAAACAAGATATATCTATGAAACCAATACTATCGGTATAGTGGACGGTGTAAATGTTGACGATGTGGTAGAGACAGCAAATCACTTTCGTTGTATTGACTTGGTTATCGAACATGCCAATGATAAGTTGAGTGAAAAATTTATTAAAGAATTACATTTGGTGCTTAAAAATGGTACCAGTGATTCACGTAAAGATCGGTTTATTGTTGGGGGATACAAACGACTACCTAACGAAGTAGGTGGAAATGAAACCACTTTGCCAGAGGAAGTAGAACAACAGATGAGAGAACTCATAAAAAATTATACCGATGTTAAGGCAAAAACTTTGGAGGAAATCATGGAGTTCCACTATTGCTTTGAATCGATTCATCCATTTCAAGATGGAAATGGTCGAGTTGGCAGATTGATCATGTTTAAAGAGTGCCTACGTAATGATATTGTACCATTTATTATTGATGATGAACTGAAACTGTACTATTATCGAGGACTAAACCAATGGCAATCAGAAAAAGGCTATCTTACTGACACTTGTCTTGTTGCTCAGGATAAGTTTAAAAAATACTTGGATTACTTTAGAATAAAATATGAGTTAAAGTAGATTAAGAAAATTGCAAATAATACAATGGTGCGGATAACACCATATCCGCATTTTAAGTTATTAAATTATTTAAATCGTTTTGAGGCTTATATGTCAACTGTGTTTTATTTATATCATTTATATATGACTTGGTAAATATATAGCATTTAATTGAAAACATGCAATACTGATAAAATAATGAACTGACAAGAAATCCTTGACAGTTCAAGATTCAATCAAATTTTCCAATTCAGGCAGCAATTGCTCTATCATTTTTAACATTATTGTTATTTTTATTACGCAAAAACGAAAAAAAATAAAAATTGCGTAATAGAATTTTGTTTGCTATATTTAATTTCAATTTAGTTTACGAACTGTTGCATAATCTGCAACAGTTGCTCAAAGTTGAACTGTTAAGAATTCCTTAACTGTTCAAAGTATTAAAATAGTA
>JAVBMW010000001.1:0-175140 GCA_031551965.1 Holdemania sp.
CAATCTAAAAAGAATGGCAAGATGGAGCTTCAATTCATCTTTTATTTTCGCTTAAAACCACAAAAATTCTTCAAATGTGAGAAAATTAGACAAAAAGAAAAGCGATACCTAAAAATAAGTACCACTTTGTCAACAAACTGAAAGAAGACGCTTGTCTTCTTTAATTTTTCTTATTGTAATATATAAATCCAGTTGCAAAGATAATTAAACAAATTAAAACGAAGTAAATAAAGTTAGGATTTTGAAGTCCACCAAATAAGATAAATGCAGATCCAACTGTTGCAAGCGCAGGGCAAACGACTCCTTTTACAAATCCTTTAATTTTTTTCTTTAAGAAGAAATCAAACGCTTTAACATATAAGATAACATACAATAAATAACTGGTTACAATTGGAATTTCTGAAATATCTGAATTTGGAAATACATTGTATTTCATTGTAACGTAATGTACTATCCACCATAATAAGCAAATAATCAACGAATAAACTCCAGAATTGATTGGCATTTCAAATTTAGGATTTACTTCAGCTAATTTCTTTGAGCCTGGAAGCATATCTCTGAGCGCTAAAGAATAAGGCAAACGAATATATCCTAAAGTCAAACCATTTACTGTCCCCATAACTGAAATTACCACAAACACCATAATGGCTTTCGCAAAGAAATCTCCAAATAAAGTTGTTGCCGCTACGAAGACACTTTCATCTCCTAAAGCCATAACTTGAGCTGGCCCAATCAAACAAGTTACTCCAATAAAATACAATACATATATTGATAATATGAATAATGGTGCGATTACTTGAGCAAGTGGCAAGTTTCTTTTTGCATCTTTTACTTCATGAGCAATCATTGTCGCTGCGATCCAACCATCAAAAGAGAAGGCAATGGGTCCAATTGCCGCTACCCATGAAAGTTTTAGCAATTCCTGTGATGAAGTCGTTTCTAAAATTAAAGCTGGATTCCCTCTAGTAAAACCAACTAATCCAATTAGTAATAACGGAATCATTTTGATTACTGTCGATGCATTCTGAAAATATCCACCTAATTTTGGAGATATTAAATTATAAACATAACAAATCAAAAACCACGCAAAACCAATAAGGCATTGTTGTTCAAAAGTAGTACTAAAACCAAATAAAACACCAGTATATATTCCTACGACCCACGCGATGACAACTGTGATCGCAGGATAATAAACAAAATTCTGAAACCAACCAAATGCTGCCGCAAATTTTTGGGAAACAAACTCATCAAAATATGCAAAGGCTCCCCCTGGATTATCTGTCATTGCAGAAAAATTACTTAAAGTTAAACATCCAAACACAATCGCAAAAGCAGCAATACAAAACACCAATAGCCCTAAACCAATACTACCATTTGTAGCTATTAAAATATTGTCTGCTTTGAAGAATATCCCCGATCCAACCACTACTCCAACTATCATAGTTATAGTGGTAAATAGACCATATCGACTTCTATTTTCCATATTAAAACACCCCTTAATAAGCTCCATTATAGCACGTAAAAAAAAGATGAAAAGCAAAACTTTTCATCTCTATTTAACAAGAATTTCACAAGTGTTTTTCAAATAATTTAATAGCTCTTTCATTGATCCAACAAATGCAAAAGAATCATCTTTTATTGCCTCTTCTGTAATCAAACAAGTAGCAATTCCAACCTGTTTTGCTGCTCCGTCTTCAATTGGATTATTACCTACCATAATGACTTCATTTGCCTTGAGACCACAATGATCCAATACCTCTTGATAATACTTAGGGTTTGGTTTACAATAACAACATTTTTCATATGTTGTAATCCATTCAAAATCATTTTTGTTTAGTTGTGCCCAAGCAATTCGTTTCATTGTTGCCATTTCAGGAAAAAGTGGATTTGTCGATAAAATGCATCGCAATCCAACTTCTTTAACATATTCAACTACTTTCAAAGCATCTGTATTTGCAGAACATGCCACTTTTGCCACATCAAATTCATTTGCGTAAAAATCTTCAAAAGTGTTCATATAATCTTGATGATCGATTTCTAAAATTTCATCAAACACTTGAAAAAAGCGTTCTTCATTAGTTTTAGTTCCATCATTTTTCACCATTGCTTCGGTTCCTTTTTTCAATGCTTCAATCATTTTTTTTGGATCTAATCCTACAGTTGCCATCTTTTTAGCCAATGCACCGAAATATACTTTGACAAATACCATTTCATCCATTTGAAGCAGTGTTCCATCTAAGTCAAAAAAAATCGCTTTTATCATAATAGTCTCCTGTTCATAGAAACAATTATATCGAAAAACGATTTAAAACTAAAGCTTTCATCAAAAGATTATATTTTGATTATCTCACCAGTAGAGATAATACGAATTTCAATCTTAGATAGATTAACATCAATAACAATATCCTCTTTTGTTAATTTTCTTTCTTTTAATTCTGATTCAACTTTTCTTTGAGCTAATTCGTTCAATTGATTGAGTTGTACATTCATATATTACACCTCCTACCCAAATTTTATCACGATAGCCAGTAGCTAACCATGGAATTATTTACCTATTTAACAATCTCCATAGATTTAATAACATCACCATTACGCATAGCACGCACTGATTCCATGTTATCTGTAACACAGCCAAAAACTGTATGAACACCATCTAAATGAGGTTGGTTTTCATGGACAATAAAAAATTGACAGCAGCCTGTATCTTTACCGCGATGAGCCATTGATAATGCTCCAGGTACATGCTTATGTAAATTAGTTTTTGTCTCACATGGAATAGTATACCCTAAATCTCCTGCACCCGTTCCATAAGGACATCCACCTTGTGATACAAATCCTGGAATCACACGATGAAATGTTTTACCATTATAATATCCTTCTTCAATTAGCTTCACAAAGTTAGCTACTGTAATTGGAGCTTCTTCGGGATATAATTCAAAAGGAATTTCTTGATTGTTGTTCATAGTAATTTTACCAATAATTTTGTTCATTTTATTTTTCCTCCAAAGAAATTATAACTTATATTTTAATAAACAATAGTCTTGACATTGTCTTTTTAACATTTTCAATTCATGGTACAATATTTCTATAGAAATCGGGGTCCACTATGAAATATCGTTGTCCAATTTGTCAAAATACACTTTATCAAATTGATAATAGTTTAAAATGTTCTCAAAACCATAGTTTTGATTTTGCAAAGAGTGGCTACATCAATTTATATACTAAATCCACTAGTAAAGATCATGGTGATAATAAATTAATGATTCAGGCAAGAACTTCTCATCTTGAAAAGGGATATTATGAAGTTTTAGTCAAAATATTATTAGAAGTAGTATCACAATTACCGTGCCAGTGTTTAGTGGATGTGGGGTGTGGAGAAGGTTACTATACTCGTCAAATGAAAGAAAAACTTTTAGATACTGAAGTATATGGTTTTGACTTATCTAAAGATGCTATTTTATATGCCAGCAAGCATGATAAACTGACTCACTATGCCATCAGTTCGATTTTTGATTTACCTCTTGAAAATGAAAGCTGTGATGTAGTAACCAGTTTGTTTACACCTATTGCCAATGATGAGTTTTCGCGTATTATTTCAAATAACGGATATTTGATCGTTGTGACTCCTGGCAAATATCATTTATATCATTTGAAAGAGTCCTTATATGAAAATGTATACTTAAATGAAGAATTTGTATTAAACGATCCTCGATTCAAACTAGTTCAAACACTAAATGTCGAAAATCAAATTTGTTTAAATTCACAGGAAGACATTCAAAACTTATTCTTGATGACTCCTTACTACTATAAGACCTCATTACAGGACAAAGAGAAATTAGCTAAACTAAAAACACTAAACACAAAAATTGATTTTATGATTAAGGTATACCAAAAAGTATAGGATGAGAATAACTCATCCTATACTTTTTTTAAATAATTATCAATCGTAAATATCTGACCCCTCTACATCAATGCCTACGAAAACAGGAAAATCTTCAACCTCTAATTTTTGAATAGCTTCAGATTGTAGATCTTCAAATGCAATAACTTCTGCTTTTTTAACACATTGTCCAAGATAGGCCCCAGCACCTCCAAGTGCTACAAAATAAACTGATTCATTTCTAATTATTGCCTCTTTTACCGCATCAGATCGATAGCCTTTTCCAATCATTGCCCCAAGCCCTAGATCTAATAGAGTTGGCGTATAGGTATCCATTCTTGAAGCAGTTGTAGGCCCTGCACTGCCAAACGCAGCATTAGGCGGAGTCTGTGTTGGCCCAACATAATAAATTACAGAATCTTTAATATCAAATGGTAATTCTTCATTTCTTTCCAACATTTCAATCATTCTTTTATGAGCTGCATCACGAGCCGTGTATATCGTTCCACATAGCAATACTTTTTCACCGACTCTTAAGCTTTTGCGGTCCTCTTTTGAAATCGGACATTGTATTTTTCTCATTATAACACCACCTTTTGATGACGAAGCACATGACAATTGATATTAACAGCTACAGGCATTCCTGCGATATGAGTAGGAAAATCCTCAATATTGATCGCTAATACACTTGTTTTTCCTTTTAAACCTAAAGGTCCTATATTCAATTCATTTGCCTTTTTTAAACATTCATTTTCAAGCTCTGCATAATTCGCATTGGAGTTTCTCTTATCAAGTGGTCTCATTAATGCTTTTTTTGCTAAGTAAGCCGCATAGTCAAAAGTTCCCCCAATACCTACACCTACTACAAGCGGTGGACAAGCATTTGGTCCTGCCATTTTGATAGTTTCTAATATAAAATCTACTACACCTTGTCTTCCCTCAGCTGGCTTACACATTTTAATGCGTGACATATTTTCAGAACCAAAACCTTTAGCTGCAATTTCGATTTCAATTTTATCTCCAGGAATTATTTCTGTATAAATCACAGCAGGAGCATTAGATAGCGTATTCTTTCTTTCAAATAGTGGATCTGCAACAACAGAATTACGCAAATAATTTTTCTGATAACCCTCTTTTACACCTAAATTGATCGCCTCATTGACATTACCATTCACAAAGTGAACTTCCTGACCCACTCGCAAATATACTATAGCCATCCCTGTATCCTGACAAATTGGAATATGTTTTTCTTCTGCGATTTGGGCATTTTCAATTAGTATTTCTAATGCCTCTTTTGATCTTAATAGTTCTTCATTCTCTAGCCCATTTTTTAGCCGTATCAATACATCCTCTGGATAAACAAACGATATATCCCCCGCCATTTTTTCTACTGCTTCTTTGACAATTTTAACATCGATTTCTCTCATTACAACCTCCATGAACTATATATTAAAAGTATATCACTATTTGACGTCTATTTTCGAAATAAATCTAGTATAATGAGTAAGAGGTGAGGAAAATGAAAAAAAGTATTTCAATCGAAGAATTAAATGGTAACTTAGTAAAAATGATCCATCTTGGTTGCCCTATTTTAACTGTACAAGATAAAGACAAAGTAAATGGTATGACAGTAAATTGGGTTCAAGTTGGATACTTGTGGAATCGTCCTGTCGTGAGTGTATATGTACGTCCTCAACGTCATACCTTTAATTTGATCAACTCCGAAGATAATTTTTCTTTAGCATTTTTGGGCTCTGATCAAAAAGAAAATATTGCTTATCTTGGTAAAGCTAGTGGAAAAGATGAAGATAAACTTGCACATTGTGGTTTTACTACAAGTTATATCAATGATACCCCCTATATAGATGAAGCAAAAACTGTATTCATATGCAAAAAACTAAATGTCAGCGATTTGAATTCAGACCAATTTTTAGATGAAAGCATTCCAAACAATATTTATAAAACGAATGATTTCCATCGTGTCTTTGTCGCAGAAATCAAAGAAGTTCTTGTAGAGGATTAATTTCCTCTTTTTCTTTGCGTATATATCAATTATCCATATTCATTTCCTTTATTTTAGCAGTAACAGCTTGACAGTGCTAAATCAATGGTTTATACTTTATTAGCAATCACTCTTTTTGAGTGCTAAGGAGGAAAAACTATGGCAAAGAAACAATTTAAAACTGAATCCAAACGCATTTTAGATTTGATGATTAATTCAATTTATACTAACCGTGAAATCTTTATACGTGAACTTATTTCAAATGCATCAGATGCACTAGATAAAAGACATTACTTATCATTGACTGATGATTCCAATCGTGTAGATCCAGCTGAACTTAAAATTCGTATCGACTTAAACAAAGTGGTTCGTACTATCAGCATTTCTGATACAGGTATTGGTATGAATCAGGCAGAACTGGAAAACAACCTTGGGACAATCGCAAAAAGCGGTTCTTTAGAATTTAAGAAACAAATGGAAGAAGCTTCAGATATCGATATTATCGGACAATTTGGAGTTGGATTCTATTCTGCTTTCATGGTCGCAAAAAGTATAACAGTAGAAACTCGCAGTGCAACTGATCCTCAAGGATACCGTTGGGTTTCAACTGGCGAAGATGGATACACAATTGAAGAAATTGATCGTGATAAAATCGGTACTACAATTATCATTGAATTAAAAGACAACACTGATGATGATAATTATGATGATTACTTAGAAACATGGCATGTTCAACAACTCATTAAAAAATATTCTGACTACATCCGTTATCCAATTTTAATGAATGTTGAAGTTACTCAACCAAAAGAAGATTCAGAGGAAATGGAAACATTCATTGAAGAAAAAACAATCAATTCAATGATCCCATTATGGAAACGTTCTAAAAATGATGTAACCACTGAAGAATATAATGATTTTTATAAATCTAAATTCATGGCATTTGAAGATGCATCAGAAGTGATCCATTACAATTTAGAAGGTGTCCCTTCTTATACTTCACTTCTTTATATTCCATCAAGTGCACCTTATAACTTCTATAGCTCTGAATATGAACCAGGTCTTCAACTTTATTGTAAAGGCGTATTCATTATGGATAAAGCTAAAGACTTATTACCAGATTACTTTCGCTTTGTGAAAGGACTTGTCGATAGTGATGATCTCAACTTAAATATTTCCCGAGAAATCTTACAACAAGACCGCCAAATGAAAGCCATTGCCAAATCAATTGAAAAGAAAATCCGAACTTCTTTAGAAAACATGTTAAAAAATGATCGCGAGAAGTATGAAGAATTCTTTAAAAATTTTGGTCTTCAATTAAAATATGGTGTTTATGATAAATTCGGTATGAACAAAGATGTTTTAAAAGACTTGATATTATTTAAATCAAGTAAAGAAGATAAATACGTCACCCTAGCTGAATATGTAGAAAGAATGAAAGAAGACCAAAAATTCATTTATTATGCAGCTAAGGAAAACATTGAAATGATTAAATTGTTACCACAAATGGATACCTTAAATGAAAAAGAAATCGAAGTTCTATACTTTACTGATGAGATCGATGAATTTGCGATTCGTGCTTTAATGAATTACAGCGAAAAGGAATTTAAATCTATTACTCAAGGTGATTTAGAGTTAGACAGTGAAGAGGAAAAGAAAGAAAAAGAAGAACTAGTTACAGAGAACAAATCACTTCTAGAAAAGATGACTACTTCTCTTGGAACAAAGGTAAAAGAAGTTCGTTTATCTTCACGTTTAAAGAATCATCCAGTTTGCCTAGTTTCTGATGATGGAATTTCATTAGAAATGGAGAAAGTTTTAGCTCAAAATCCAGATGGTTCAATGTATAAAGCAAGTCGAATCTTAGAAATCAATCCAAATCACGCTATTTTCAAAAAGTTGCAGGAAATTTACGATACTGATCCTAATGGTTTAGATCAAGTAACTAGCCTGTTATATAATCAAGCGTTACTGATCGAAGGCTTAGATATTGAAAACCCAGTAGAATACGCAAATCAAATTTGCGATCTGCTTATAAGAACTAAATAGTTGAAATGCCTATCAAAAATTTGATAGGCATCTTTTTTTAATAATTTCGATCGAACGTTATTACTGTATAGAATTTAGTTTCTTTATTTAACAGCGCTTCATTAATTCTTTCTTGAATCATCTGATCAGTCATTTTTAACCCATAAGGTACTACAACGTCAAAGATTAAATTGGTGTGAGTTGGTCCTGTAACCATCCTAAAGTCATGAAAGCATAATTCTGAGCTAATTGAAACCAATATCTCTTCAATCATCATTCGATTAACTTTTACCTTTTCATCTGTCAAATCAATTGGATCCATATGTATTGTCATCATTATGTGTAAACGTTCATATAATTCTCTTTCGATATGATCTACTGAGTCATGGACTTCCAGTATATCTCTTCTTGCATCAATTTCAACATGAGCACTACCTAAAAGTTTCCCTGGTCCATAATCGTGGATAATCAAATCATGTACTCCGATCATTCCATCATGAGACATAATTAGCTCTTGGATCTCATTTATCATTTTCTGATCCGCTGGTTTTCCCAACAATTCATCAACTGTCTGTTTAATGATTCCATAACCAGAATAAAAAACGAATAAAGAAACAAAACAGCCTAATACACCATCAATTGGTAAAGTAGTAAACTGACTTGAGCATAGTGCAATCAAACTAACCCCTGTAGAAATCGTATCATTCAAGCTATCTTTTGATACTGCAAATAAAATGCTGGAATTAATAAGATTTCCCATTTTTTTATAGAATGAAGACATCCAAAATTTGATGAGAATCGACAAACCTAATGAGATAAATATTCCCCAACTAAAGATAACTTTATTGGGATTCATTATTTTATCAATCGAATTTTTAAATAACTCATAACTCACGAACAAGATAACGATCGCGATGACCAATGAAATCAAATATTCTATCCGACCATGTCCGAAAGGATGTTCTTTATCAGCGGGTTTAGCTGCCATTTTATATCCAAATAAAGTGATAATATTCGTAGCACTGTCACTCAGATTATTAAAGGCATCAGATATAATAGTGATCGATCCACTCATTATTCCCAACAATAATTTAAGGGCAAACAAGAATACATTACAGACAATTCCCACACAACTAGAGACAAATCCTACTTTTTCATGGGTTTTCTCATTTTGAAAATCTTTGTCTTTAATAAATAATTTTAATATTAGTGAACTCACAAAATCCCTCCAATGGAATTATTTTAACACATTTTTCAAATCAATGTTTTGCTTATTATCAAGGCTCAAATTAAGCTTTAATTTTAGTGTCATCATTGGTCTAACTATTAATGAAGGTACAAATGCATAAACTACTTGAACGATATACACACGTTGTGCATAGAAATTCACTTTTAAATCTAACCAAGTATATAATATATTTGAATTAATCAAAACAATGTAAATACATCCTACAAATAACACTAACATTACCTTCTCAATATGGAACCAACTTTTTTTTACTAAGTGATATTTATTCCAAACTAAACCTTGAACTAAACAAGCGACAAAACTAATCGCAGTGTATCCTGAAAATAGGCTTTGTGCATCAAATAAGGCACAGCTTAAACAGTAAGTTGAAAAGAATACCATTGCATAATACAAAGTTGATATAAAATCTTTTGAGCAAATAAGTAGATAAACTATAATTGATACTCCGATCAATCCACTAACTAATTTATACTCATAAATCCAATAATTAAGCATTAATATTTCTAATACAATAACAAATCCTAAGTTAAATTTTTTCATTTTGATCACCTCACGACAGTATATTAGCACAACTTCTGCAATATCACTGTACTATAAATGGTACAGTGATATAATATTAGTGGTGATTAACGTGAAAAAAGAAAATCAAAAACAGAGAATTTTATTTATATTAAAAATTTTACAAGATATCTCCAATGAAGAAAATCCGATAAGCATGCCTAATCTAGTACAATCGTGTTTAAATGCAGGAATAGAGGCAGAACGCCGATCTGTTTATAGAGATATTTGCACATTGGTCGATTTCGGTTATGACATCATTTTTACCAAAACGCCTATACAAGGGTATTACTTGGCTTCTTCTACTTTTGAGATAGCTGAACTCAAATTATTAGTTGATGCGATTCAATCCGCACAATTTTTGACTAAAAAGAAAAGTAAAGAGTTGATCGAAAAAATATCATCATTAACTAATATTTATCAAGGTGATGAACTTGCTGGACAACTACTAACCTACAATAAACAAGATAATGAACAAATCTATTACAACATTGATGCAATCCAAAACGCGATATCTCATCAAAAGTCTATTACATTTAAGTATTTCGATATGATGATCAACAATCAAAAAAAATATCGTAAACAAGAAAAAAAATACGCTTTAGTACCTTACGCTTTAGTTTGGAACAAAGAAAGATATTATTGCATTGGTTATGATGTTAAACATCAAAATTTTTCTCATTATCGATTGGATAAAATGGATAATATTGAATCTATCTTTTTTGATGGGGAAAAAATCGAGCTTGATTTAAATGATTATCTCGTTAAAATAATGGGAATGTATACTGGAACACAAGAAAATGTTACACTTCGTTTTGATAATTCACTTGCGAGTCAAGTCTTTGATCAATTTGGTAAAAACATGATCATTACCCATAAAGACGATGACACATTCACAATTAACTTAAATATTGAACTCGCCCCACCTTTTATTAATTGGATCA
The DNA here is from genome assembly GCA_031551965.1 of Holdemania sp. Lineage (GTDB taxonomy): Bacteria > Bacillota_I > Bacilli_A > Erysipelotrichales > Erysipelotrichaceae > CALVGQ01. The sequence goes on from JAVBMW010000001.1 coordinate 10,659, forward strand.
TGCAATATACAAATAGAGTCAAAATCCTCTCACCTCAATCTTTAATTGATACGATAAAAGAAAAAGCTACAGAAATTCTGCAACTTTATTAAAAATCATAATATTTCAAACGCATTACACTTTTTTGACTTTATGAATTCAGTTCCCTGATTTGTCTTTTTTGATATTGTTTCAGAATCAATTCTTTCATATTCAATAATTCTGCAATTTTCCTCAGTTTGTGGTTTTCCATAGTAGTACCATTGCCAAATTATTTTTCTAGCTTTCCTAACAACAAAGGTCTTCTCGTTTGAAATAATTCCGTCGGGATCAATTATAATACATTTTTCATTATCATCGAAAAAAAGTATTAGCTCATTTTCAATTAATTCACATGAAACTACACGATGGTAATTATCATAGGGCCTACCAAAACACTCAGAGAAAAAACAAAGAGTTCCATTTTTAAAAACGGTTACTATCATGAAATTACTGGATCATCTTTAGGATAATGATTGAGGACCTCACAACCTTCTTTTGTAACTAAAACTAAATCTTCAATACGCACACCACCAACATTTGGTATATAAATACCCGGTTCTATGGAAAAACACATTCCTTCTTCCACTAACATTTCATTGATGCTACTTACATCATAAGGCTCATGTCCGCTAAGGCCGATCCCGTGTCCTGTACGATGGATAAAATACTCACCATACCCTGCTTCTGAAATAATATTTCTTGCTGCTAAATCGATTTCTTTGAAGCTTATTCCTGGTTTCACTTTAGCGATCGCCGCAAGATTTGCGTTTAAAACTAAGTCATAAATTTCTTTCATTGTATTTTCTTTGAAAAAGAATGTCCGTGTCATATCACTACAATATCCTTCATATTTGCATCCCATATCTACAATGATTGACATACCTTCTTCTAGCATTTTTACACTTGGCACCGCATGAGGATCAGCACAGTTTTCTTTAAATGCAACAATAGTTTCAAATGCAGGACCACATCCCGTCATATCCAAAAACAATTGATCGATCACATTCGCTAATTCTATTTCTGTCATACCTAAATGAATTGATTCTTTTACAATTTGCATCACCTCATCGTTGATCAAACTTGACTTGCGCATCTTTTCTTGTTCATCTAGCATTTTGATACTTCTGATTTTATCTGATAATGTTGATGCACTCACAAATTTGCATTCGCGTAAATAGCTTTGTAGTTTCAATAAAAAACCTGCATTCCAGTTTTTATCTATGCCTATCACGTTTCCATTTAAATTTTCAGCCAATAATTTTACTGCATCCACTGTATCATTAAATCGGATTATTTCAAATTGTTCATTTTTACTACATGGAAACAAATCATTCAGAAACATTTTAGGTATTCCTGTTTGATTCACAAGTAAAACATTTAATCTTTCACCACAAGAAAATTGTTTATCCACAAAATAGCTCATTGAACTTGGATCACTTAAAATGCAATGATCTACCTTGTTTTCAATCATTAATGATTGAAGTTGTTTAACCCTCATATTTTTTTCTCCATTTCTTTGATCCATTTATAATGAGCTGTAACCATGCTTAAATTGCTTAATTCTTCATGATTTACCCATTTAGTATGTTCTATGTTTATGTCTTTCACTTTTATTCTGTAACAAGTCATATACCAAATCCGATGACTAAAAATATGTTTTCTCTTTTCTATAAATGTTGCTTCGCTTAAAATATCAGGCTTATCTTTAAACTGAGGTAATCTTGATAATCCAATCATTAAACCATCTGACCAATCATCACTAATCAAGATTTGGTCTTTTTCATTTTCAATATAGTACGTAAATAGTTGAATTTCAGTAGGTGGCTTTGTCGCTTTTTTAACTGGGTAATCATTTTGAGTGTGATCCTTGTAACTCATACACATTTCTCTAAATGGACACAGAAGACATCCTGGATTTTTTGGTGTGCAGACTAATGCTCCAATTTCCATAAGCCCTTGTGTAAAATCAGAAGGATCACAATCTTCCATCCACTCATAAACAATGTTATACACCCGATCTACAGTTGATTTCTTGGTGATATCTTCCTCGATCTTCAACAATCTTGTGGTCACTCTTAGCACATTACCATCCACAGCTGGCGCTCTTAAATGAAAAGCTATACTTCCGATTGCCCCAGCAGTATAAAATCCGATTCCTGGTATTTCTCTAAGCAATTCAATACTATTAGGCATTTTCCCTTGATATTTTTCTTCTATCAGTTTTGCACCTTCATGTAGCTTTCTCGCTCGATTATAATAACCCAATCCTTGCCACATTTTAAGTACATCTTCAATCTGTGCATTTGCGAGATCATGAATCGTTGGCCATCTATTTATCCATCTTTCAAAATAAGGTAACATTGATTCAATTCGAGTTTGCTGAGCCATGATCTCACTTACCCAAATCATATAAGGATCACTATGTTTTCTAAATGCTAAATCTCGTTTATTTTCATTGTACCAAGTTGTACAAGCTCTATTTATTTTCATAATCTTATTCTATCTTAACTATCAAAATCATGCAACGAAAACAAAAATAAGGAATATTCTTCCTTACTTTGTAGTGTGATAGATCAATCCTTCTTGAGGAGTAATATTTTTTGCCGCAAATAACTCAGATAAAGTCACAAGCTGATAACCTTCTTTTACTAGTAATGGAATTAAAACATCAAGCGCATCTGCAGATTCTGTATAAATATCATGCATAACTACAACACCATCACTTAAATCAGATTGAGACAACCGATCAATCGTCAGTTGAGCATCTCTTGTCTTCCAATCTTCAGGATCAATATTCCATAGCATAAAGGAATATGTACTCATTTGGGAAATTTTATCATTAATTACACCATAAGGCGGTCTATAAAAACGGATTCCTACCTGATTATCTGTAAGTTTTGCCAAGATTCTTGTCGGTTCATTCAATTGATATTCCAATTCTTTTTCATTTAACTTAGTTAATTTTTTGTGATTATAGGAATGAGAAGCGATTTCACTTCCTGAGTTGATCACATCAATTACGATTTGTGGACTTTCTTCCATTCTAAATCCTTGCATAAAGAATGTTGCTGCTTGTCCATACTTTTCTAGGGTATCAATAATTCTTGGTGATGATCTTTTTACTGGTCCATCATCTAAAGTTATCGCAACCATTGGACGATTCGGATCAACAAAACGCTTAATAATATCAATTTTTGGATCTTCTTCAGTTTGTATAACCCCTGTTTCAAAAAGAAGATGATTTGCGATTTTATTCAAATCAAAACTGAAATAAAATGCATGATTCTTTATCCATTCATTTTCATTGACATAAATCGTCATTTTTTCTTCAGTCAAAACAAGATTTAAATTCTTTAATTGATTCCACATCGTTTTCTCAATAAAAGTAAAATCAAATCCAATACTTTCATCAAGTTGCGATTGACATTCATATCTGATTTCATTGCTTATTTTTTTCAGCATTTTTTGATCTAATAATTTTTCGATTTGTATCAGTTCTTTATTTGATAAATCGATCCAATAACTATAGAAACTTATTTGATCTGAATCTTTATATTTCAAATCATAAACAAGATTAACTAAACTATCATTTACATGATTTAGTTGATAGTCTATTGTTGCCTCCAATGAATTATCTAATTTGTTTTTCACTTCTTCATTGATGCTATGTACGATTTTATCTAAAGATTCATCATTAAATTGTGGATAGAATAAAACTGTTTTCAATTTGTCCAGTTTAATAACTTCATAACCATAATTTTCAATATTTCTTGATACTTCTTTATGTTCAGATTTGCAACTTATTAAAGAGAAGCAAATCAACAATGCTACGAATGATAATAGAATATTTTTCACATTTATTTTTCTCATAGTTTGCCTCCGAAGTCATTATAGCATAGCTAAATTATGAACCTACTAAATATTCTCTAAAGAATCCTTAATAATTTTTGTATTATTTGGAAAAACAACTTATAATAGTTTGTGACCTTAGGAGATAAACTATGACCTCAAATAAAAAAACATTATTTATCCTGTATACTTTCTATTTATTTACTTTTATTACAATAACCTTTACCAATGCCTTCATGCAGACTTTCCTTCAACAACTCGGTTATACGGCAATGGAGAGAGGGATTTTATTGTCTGGAACAGCAGTAGTAGCGATCATTTCTCCTATTATAATTGGATATTTGTGTGATCGATTTAAAACGGTTAAAAAAGTATATAATGGACTTCTTATATTGTTAGTTATATCCACATATGTTTTCTATCAAACTACTGGAAAAGTATTTTTTCTGCATTTGATTTTCACTTCTCTTGCGGGTGGATTGTTTAAAACATTTTGTGCAACTCAAGATACTTGGATTCTTGAAATAGGCGATTATTTTAAAACACGTTATGGATCTATTCGTGCTTTTGGCGCAATCGGTTGGATGCTTGGTTGTCCAATCGGAAGTTGGGTCATTGCGAAATATGGATATTCGATGTTAGGTACGGTTTTTACAGTTTTAAGCATTTTAGTCATTCTATTCACTTCTTTTATTCCAGATGCAACGAAACAACAATCTGAAAAAATCAAATTTTCTGATTTAACTCAATTATTTGCCAATAAAGAATATTTATTGATCGTATTGATTTATTTATTTATCAATATGATGTCTACTGCAGATGCGATTACAGTCATCGATAAAATGATGATGTTAGGCGCTGATGAATCTTTAGTCGCAACACGATGGAGTGCAATGGCATTCAGTGAGCTTCCTTTATTTTTTGCAGGAAGTTTCTTGTTACGCCGTTTTGGTGATTTGCGATTAATGATTTTTGGTACAATCATGTATATTGTTCGATTTATTTTATGTGCTTTTGCGCCAACACCGATGATGCTGGTTGTTGTAAGTATGCTACAATCAATTACTTTCCCAATCACTATGATTTCCAGTAAAACACTAATTGATCGTGCTACACCTTCACATTTAAAAAGTAGTGGTCAAACAGTAGCCTCTTCAGTATATGCAGGTATTCCAGCATTACTTACCCCTATTATTTCTGGTTTCTTAATTTCAGTAGTAGGTGTAAACAATACTTTGATGCTGATATCAATGTATGGATTTGTATCATTGATTTTATGTATTCCATACATAAAGATTAAAAACAGTGTTTGGTAATGCATCCCTAAGGATGCATTTTAAATATATAATTCAAACTCATTTTTATGGTAATTAATCATTCCATCTTTTTTCATTTTGGATAACTCATGGGATAAAGCACTTCGATCGACACACAAGAAATCCGCGAATTCTTCTCGATCAAATGGAATATAGATTTTATTTGATCCTTGCTTGTCTGAAACGGATTTTAAGTAGCTAATTATTTTTTGTCTAAGTGTTCTAATTCCCAATAAATCTAATCGATTTTGTAAGATGAAATTTTTTTGTGCAAGTATAAACAATAGATTTTCGATCAATCTAGCATTTTTAACAGATATCATTTTTTTATAATCCATGAATAATACGGTTGATTCTTTACTAGCTACTACACTGACCGGACTTTTAGCCACTTGTCCGCAACAAAGTGCTTCTTGAAAGTATTGATTTGGATGTATCGAGGTAACCACAATTCTTTCTCCTTGCTTTGTCTGTTTTACAATGTTTAGTTGTCCCTCTAGAACGATACCTACAGTCTTGACAGGGTCATCCAGTCTTAACAAGACATCATCTTTTTTTACTTTTTTGATTACACCATCGATTTCTTTCAACAATTCAAGTATTTCTTCTTCTGGTATTTGCATAAACAAATGATTTTTCTCTAAAAATTTTATATATTTTTTCATAAATTCTTCCTTTTTATTATTATATTCAATTTCGTGTTAATTAGCACCGATTATTATCTTTTATTCATTTAAAATGAATTCAAAACGAGGAGAATTAAAAAATGAAAAGACAAATTATTAAAATTGACGAGAATTTATGCAACGGTTGCGGTTTATGTATAGCTGCATGTCACGAAAGTGCGATCGGCTTAGTAAATGGTAAGGCAACATTATTAAGAGATGACTACTGTGACGGATTAGGAAATTGTCTACCTGTATGTCCAACTGGTGCAATTACTTTTGAGATGAGAGAAGCTTTAGAATATAACGAAGAAGAGGTTAAACGCAATATCGCAAATAAGACTAAAGAAGAACCATTGGCATGTGGTTGTCCAGGCTCTCATTCTCGTGAAATCCGTCGTGAACCAAGTATCTCCCCTTCAGTTTCTTTGTCACTAACTCAATCAAGATTAAATCAATGGCCTGTACAAATTCAACTTGTTCCAACACAAGCGCCTTACTTTGATAATGCTAATCTGCTTATCGCTGCTGATTGTTCTGCTTATGCGTATGCAAACTTTCACAATGAGTTTATGCGTAACAAAATCACAATCATTGGCTGTCCAAAGCTTGATCCTGTTGATTATAGCGAAAAACTAACAGAAATCTTACTTTCCAACAATATACGTTCCGTAACGATTGTACGTATGGAAGTACCTTGTTGTGGAGGAATTGAACATGCTGCAAAAGTTGCGATGCAAAATTCCGGTAAAATGATTCCTTGGCAAGTGATAACTATTTCTACAGAAGGCGAAATACTCGATTAAACCAAAAGAAAACTGACAATTTTTTGCCAGTTTTTTTAATTCAATGATAATATTTGACTATTCTTTCGATAGTCTCTTAAATAGCCTTCATATATTCTTTTTGATTCTAATTCCTGGAAATCACATGGTGCGATGATTTCTGGAAAATCATACTCATATTGAACAGACATCAACAAATACTTTACAAATTCGGAACAATAGAACTTATCTGGACGATCCAATTTGATTCCAAGTGCTGCCAGAAATAATCCTTCTACATTATATTTATATGCTTCTTTATTTGCATAAAAATTTTCAATGATTCTTTCTGCATTTTCATATTGTTCATCTGTCACATTGATTTCCATAACTAAACATGTAGTATCTTTGAAACGCTTAAAAGTTCCGGTTTCAATTCCTTCCTTAACAAACCCTCCAATAAAAGGATTATAAGGATTCAATCTTCCGAAAGAATAAAGCCTGTTTAAATCTTTATCTAAAGATATCGATACATGACCATATTCACTATTTTTTACTACATTTATCACGCGCGATAAAACACTCGCAGTTCTAGTTAAAACTATGTATAATTTCTTCATTTTTTCACTTCCAATTTCAGAAGTAATTATACATTAGTTTTTTAAATTAAACAATTATATTTCGGTTAAATACAATAATTACTAATTTAAAATCAATTTAAATATTCAAATATTAAGTTTACAGTTTCTTCGATTTGATCTGTAACCGTAATTGTTGCGATACCATCACCTTTTTGATCACCATATGATCCAAATCCAGCATGGTTACCACCATCAATAATTTCAAAGTATGCATTCTTCGGATAAAAATCTTTCGATTTTTCCGCTTTTTCAGCATTTAAAACCTGATCGTTAGACCCTGTAATTGTAAGTGTAAACAAATCGAGGTCAGACAGATCTTTATACGGATAGGACCCTAAAAACACAATTCCTTTTATTTTTTTAGGATTTGCCTTTGCATAGATACTTGCCGAAGTTCCTCCTAATGAATGACCAATTATCACCCATTCTTTTATTTCCATGTGTGTTTTAATTACGTTTTCAGCTTTATTACTATCAAAAATGGATAAATGTAAAGGTACTGAAACAATTTCTACATAAAATCCACGGTCCATGATTTCTTGAGCTAATAAGGAATACGCTCGTTCATCAACTTTACCACCTGGATAAATGATAAACCCTACATCACTGCTGTTTGTTCCAACTTTCATTGTCAAAGTTTCATAAGCCATAACGGCTTCTTCAGTAGCCCGATAATAATCGTTCGCATAAAGGAAAAAGGTAGCAGTGAAAATAATTGCTAAGGCAATTAAGAATTTTCCAACTTTTTTAAACATATTAACACTCCTTTGCCTTACCATTATATTGAATAAACCAATATTTTAATACCCAAAGTTACTAAAAATCTTTTGGAAATAGTGACCAATCGATCTTATCAATATTTTTACATACTCTTGATAATTCATTACGAACTTCCATTAAGGCAAATCCTAGTAGATTTTCACCTTTCCACAAATTCGGATGATAGGCATCTTTATTTTCTGCACTCAGTCCAATACCCCACACCCGATCATAGGGACTCGCTTCAACTAAAATCTTATTTTTTGTCGATAATAAATAATCTAACAATTCTTTATTTTGTATAAATTTAAAATAATTTCCATTCAAAACGATGGAGTACTTATGTCGATTCCATAAATCTTCATCAAAGTTTTTAACATTTCTACCTAACTCTTTTATTTTTTTGGGATCGGTTTCCTTCATTATTTTTTCTTCACTCAATTTATCATCAAATAGTCTTGCCTTTTCTGCCATCATGTATTGTTCCATACAACAATATTTGTATATACTCACCTGAAAATCCGATTTCCACCACTGACTTAAACAGGACTTATCGACTTGATTTGAAGTATTTCCCCAAAAGAAGAGAAAATCAATTTTTTTATCTTTCAAAATTTGATTTAAAGAGTATTCGGGTTTCCCATCAAAATTCCAGAAGCAAATGCGATTACTAATGAATGTCTGATCCCAATTTTTTGGTTTGGGAAACATTTCATCATAAATGGATCGTTCTGATTCATTAAGTGTTTTTAACCAATCGTAATGATCTTGTGCATATCCTTCTCCATACCCCATACGCCAGCCAATACTTCCACTAGGAATATGTGGATATCTGAGCCACAAAGGGGGCATTGGATTTGTGATTGAATAATTGTTTTCCATACTCTCACCTCATAGCTTAATTATATGCTAAAAACGTTCTTATTTGAAAGCAGTTATAGCCATTCTTTAAATTTATGAATATATACTTGTTTAAATGCTTGAACCACAATAGCATACCCAACTAATAAAAGCATAAGCCAAGGTATATACGCTTTAGGAAGCATTACTAAATCCAATCCGTAGGCTAGATCAGTAAAGGCAATAATCAATGTTGCCGCAATGATGACAAAACTGGAGATCATGAGTGGTATAGAAGGAATGCTTTGGATAAACGGTATTTTTCTTGTACGAATCATAAAAACGATCAAAATTTGAGAAATCGTACCAAATACAAACCATCCTGTTTGAAATATTGGTGCCAATTCTTGCGTGTTTACGCCAATGATAAACCACAAAACAACAAAACATAGTACATCAAACAATGATGATAACGGACCTAAAAGCATCATGAATCGTTGCACTCCTTTGGCATCCCATTGATGAGGTGTAAGCAAATATTCCGTATCAACATGATCAAAAGGAATTCCAATTTGCGAAAAATCACAAAGAAGATTCTGCGTTAATATATGCACTGGTAAAAGAGGCAGAAACGGCAAGAAGATACTCGCAACCATGACTGAAATCATATTCCCGAAATTACCGGATGCGGCCATTTTAATGTATTTAATAATATTACCAAATGTTTGTCTGCCTAAAATTACTCCCTCTTCTAAAACCATTAAGTCTTTCTCTAATAAGATTAGTTCCGCAGTTTCTTTAGCGATATCGACTCCACTATCCACTGAAATTCCAACATCAGCTTGTCGAAGTGCAGGAGCATCATTGATCCCATCACCCATATAGCCAACTGTATGCCCTGCTTTTTGAAATGCATCCACTAGTCTTAGTTTTTGATTAGGGGATAGTTTTGAAAATAAATCACATTTTTTAATGATTTCCTGAACTTCAACATCATTCATTTTTTCTAGTTGTGAACCGGTAATGCAGATTTCATTATTAACACCTACTTTACCACAAACTTTGATTGCGACACCTTCACTATCACCAGTAAGGACAACTGTTCTTACTCCATGGTCCTTAAGGGCATTGATGGCGATTTTGGCACTTTCTTTTGGTGGATCCAAAAAACCAATAAAACCGATCAAAACCATTTCACTTTCATCTTGAACACTGAATGTTTCAACACCTGAAACATTATTCTTTTGTGCAACTGCAATCATTCTTAATCCATCATGATTGTGTTTTTCATAAACTTCCATAATTTCTTTTAATAAGTCAGGTGTAATTTCTATTACTTCGCTACCGATTTGTGCATACTTACAAATAGCTAAAACCTCTTCAACTGCACCTTTAGTAATAAGTTGACGTTTTCCGTGTGTGTCGACTAGTACAACACTCATTCTGCGACGTGAGAAATCAAATGGAATCTCATCAACTCGAGTATAGTTTTCAAGTAAAGATTGTAAGCCATTTTCATTAGCACGATTAATGATGGCTAAATCAATTAAGTTCTTAAGACCTGTTTGAAAATAGCTATTCAAATAACCATGGCGTAATATTTTCATATCATCTTGACCTAAAACATTCATGTATTTTTCTAAAATGATTTTGTCTTCTGTCAATGTACCTGTTTTATCAGTGCATAAAATATCCATTTCACCAAAAGTTTGGATCGAAGATAAACTCTTAACGATAACCTTATGTTTTGACATTGAAACAGCCCCTTTTGCCAAAGTGGATGTCATGATCATCGGTAACATCTCAGGAGTAAGACCTACTGCCATCGTTACTGCAAACAAGAGAGCACTTGCCCAATCATGCTTCGTCAAACCATTAACGAAGAATATGATCGGTACCATGATCAACATAAAACGAATCAAAAGATTACTGATCGACTCTACTCCTTTTTCGAAGCTGTTTTTCGCTTTATCTCCCGATAAACTCTTGGCCATCGAGCCAAAATAAGTGTCATTACCAGTCGCCAAAATGATCGCAACCGCACTACCACTGACCATATTTGTACCCATAAAGCCTATATTTTCATAATCAGTGATCGATTTATTTTCCGTGATCGCATGGCTGAACTTCTCAACAGGAGCTGATTCTCCAGTCAAGGCAGACTGTGCAATGAATCCATCTTTTACATTCAAAAAGCGTACATCTCCAGGAATCATATCTCCAGCCGATAATTTAATAATGTCACCAACAACTAAATCTTCGATTTTTTCTTCAATCAATACACCATCACGCCAAACATCAGCCTTATTGGAGATCATTGACGATAGTTTTGCGGCTGCTTTGTTTGAATTTTCTTGTTGCACAAAAGAGATGGTTGACGAGATAAAAATAAGCGACAATATTATAATTGATGTTGTATAATCTGCACTTACTGAAATAAAAACATCTGTAATAAACGTAATAATCGCCACTATAAACAGCACAACGTTAAATGGATTGACAAAAGCTTCAAATAAACGATGGATTATTGTTTCTTCTTTAGCTGTACGAATGATATTCTTTCCATCATTTTCTAATATTGTTTCTGCTTGAATTTGACTTAATCCGTTCATACTTACTTTGAAATGATCAAGTAGTTGTTGATTGTTTAGCGTCGCAAAAGAACGAAGATTAACTTCGCTTTCATTTTTCTTTTGGACGACATTCTGAAAATTATTTCTTTTTAGCATTTTCATCATCCTTTCATTTATTTTGTTCAATGAAGGATGGACTTATGCCTATGTTTAAGCAACGGGAAAAACGCTATCCGGATCAGGTGCTACCGCATCGTTCCCTTTTGCTGGATAGGCTTCACTGGTCTCTCGACCAAGCCCATCCGATTTACTTGATTTACGCATTTTCCCCACCTCTTTTCTCTAACCTCAGTATACACTATCTTTATACAAATGTCCCTTTTTTAAAAATAAAATTTAGAAATCTCATCGATAGAACTTAAATATTCTTTAGTTTTATATGGTAAGCTATTTCTGATCTTGGAGAACAATTAAATGGAAAACAAAAAAATAAAATTTACTTTCAACTTATTATTTGGCATTTATCTATTGATTTTAGTTTGGATCATTTTGCTGAAGATGGAATTTAGTATTGAAAATATCAGTCATCATCATAGTATTAATTTAATTCCCTATGGACTCGTCACTCCTAATGGTATTGAATTCTTCACAAAAAGAGTTCTTAACTTCAGAGAAGTTCGATTAAATATAATCATCTTTTTGCCATTTGGTGTTTATTTATCATTATTAAAACCAAATTGGTCATTCATTAAGAAAACACTGACATTTGTAGCCTTCAGTTCCGTTTTGGAAATCCTTCAGTATATCCTTGTCATTGGTATTACGGATATTACCGATGTCCTCAACAATACAATTGGAGGTATCCTTGGAATCATCTCATTATTTATTATTTCAAAAATATTTAAAAATAAGACAACAACTGTCGTCTTAGTTCTAAATATAATTATTTTGGGTTTGTTTCTATCAATGTTTACACTGTTGTATTTAGCGAATCATTGATCAAACTTTCTTTTGTTTTGCCAGCATTAATTCTTTTGCTTCTTTTCCAGTTAATTGTTCAATTTCAAGTTTGATAATTCCAACTGAATCCAAAGTTTTTTCAAACTCTTCGCTTTGAAAAACATTCGTTGGACATAAATATTCAGCTAAATATTGTAGAGCTTTTATTTTGTCATGACTATCTTCTAGCAGTTTTGCCTTGCCAAAACAGATGACGCTTCTAAAATAAGTTGTATACTCTTTATCAATTACTTCATCTTGATCAACAATACAAAATGATACTTTGTTGTTTCTTAAGATACCGTCAATTTTGTGTCCCACTTTTGCACAATGGAAATACAGTGAATTATCATGATAAACATAACTTAGAGGCACAGCGTAAGGGTAATCATCATCACCGCTAACCGCTAAAACACCTGAAGTATTTCTATTTAATATTTCAATACACTCATCATTTGATAAAGCTTGTTTAAATCTACGCATTTCTCTAAACATAAAATCACCTCAACTAACTTAAGTATATCAAAGTTGAATTTTATTAGAAAGAAACTTTAACCATTTGCAAAACAGTCTTAATCTAATTATAATTGTCCCAGAGGAGAAAATTGAGATGAAGAAAAGAATTCTGATTATTTTAACTGCACTTTTGTTTTTAACTTCTTGTTCAAGCAAAAAAATTAAAACATGTAATATATCTGATTTAAAGACAGTCACTGACAACATGAATAGTTATGGTATTTTCAATGTTCCTGATAACTTTCAAAGATTGACAATGAAGGAAGCACTCCGTATTTTTGAAGAGGGTGGCTCTGCAATTATCCTTACTAGCAAAGCAAGTTGTGCATACTGTTTGGAAGCAGTTCCGGTATTAGGCAATGTTGCAAAAAAAGAAGGAATCGCAATTTACTATATCAATACTGAAGAGAGTGTTTCGGATGAAACATTTGATAAGTTTATATCTTATGTATCTGAATTTTTAGAACCAGATGGTGGTCTTTATGTTCCTAATGTTTTTGCGGTAGTGGATGGTAAAGCTGTTTCCCACCATATTGGAGCTACTGATGATTTTGACTCATCAATGGGACCAATGAGCGACAGTCAAGTAAAAGAACTCAGTAAGATCTATAAAGATTTGATCAAAAAAATAAAATAAGATAGGAGAAAAACATAATGAAATATGAGATTATTGGTGGTTCTCTACCTGCACTAGAATGTGAATTAAATGCAGGTGAAAGTGTATTTACTGAATCAGGCGGAATGAGTTGGATGGACGATAAATTTGACATGTCTAGTAATACAAAAGGTGGTATCATGAAAGGTTTAGGCAGAGCACTGGCTGGTGAGTCAATATTCTTGACAACTTACACAGCAAAACAAAACAATGCAAAAATCACATTTGCTTCTTGTTTTCCTGGAAACATATTACCATTAGAATTAAAACACAATGAGTCAATTATCGCTCAAAAACATGCTTTCCTAGCTGCAGAAGATGGTGTTGAACTGGAAATGTATTTTCGCAAAAAACTTGGCGTTGGTTTTTTTGGTGGTGAAGGATTCATACTACAAAAAATTAAAGGTCCCGGTATGGCTTTCTTAGAAATAGATGGTTCTATCGTTGAAAAAACACTTGCCCCAAATGAAGTGTTAAAAGTCGACCAAGGATATATCGCAGCCTTTGAGCCTACTGTTCGATTCGATATTGAAACTATAAAAGGTTTAGGAAATATATTATTTAGTGGTGAAGGATTGTTCGTTGGAACATTGACAGGTCCTGGAAAAGTGTGGCTACAAACGATGCCTTATTCTAAACTTGCAACACAAATTTTATCAATGGTCCCAAGCAAATAATTTTAAAAAAAAACAGAAAAATTATAACCATAAACAAGGTCTATTCGCCCTTGTTTTTTTATCATGTTTTGTTGCATTATCACAACAACGATGGCTTTACTAAAGGTTAAGATACACCGATATCATTTATTTGAAAAAATGTAATTTTTTTGGGAGTATTCTCCACTTTATATTGTTTTATATCTTTTTTATAACGAAATCAGTTATTATTTGTCTTTTTTTACCCACTTTTACTCTTTATTTTATTTTTGATTTTATTTATTTTTTTCTGATTTGCCCAAAAAAAAGAAAATTTTACTCATATAACTAAACTAGAAAGGAGGTGAGTTATGTATACAGGTTTTTTAAAAATCCAATTGAATTTCGCCCATGATGCTTATCCTGTAGATGTTGCGGTGATTCGTGTTTATCACCAAGACGGACAGACCTTCACCTTGTATACAGATGCCTCAGGAATCACCCCTCCACTAGAATTACCCGCCCCAGATCCGCAATACTCATTAGACCCAACCTACACTGGTCGTGTATATTCAACATGCAATGTTGGTGTAGTTATGCCTCGTTTTCGTGAAACGATAATATATGGAGTTCAAATTTTTGCTGGAGTAACCGTTCTTCAAGAAGTAGAAATGATCCCTAAAACTATCGATTTCCCAGGGAAATTGCCTCAAAATACAGTCAAACAAATCAGGATTCCTGAGCTAGATGTAAATGCTATACAAACTCCAGTCGATGGAGTAGAAGCAGTTGTTGATTTAACTAAAAATTCTAACAAAGTTTCTATTGATTTAAGTAATGGTACGCAAATCGAAGATTCAAATGTTGGTGTATTACCCTATATCATTATCCCTGAAATGATAACCGTCCATTTAGGAACGCCAACTTCTGGTGCACGAAATGTTACAGTGCCGTTTAAGCACTATATTAAAAATGTTTGTTGCTCAGAAATATACTCAACTTGGCCTGTAAATACACTTATCGCGAATATTTATTGTCAAATTTCACTTGCGTTAAATCGTGTTTATACTGAATGGTATCCTAGCAAGGGCTATAATTTTGATATTACAAACTCAACCAGTTATGATCAGTACTATGTGCATGAACGAAGCATTTCAGAAAATGTCAGCGAACTTGTCGATAATATTTTTAATGAATACATTCAAAAAATCGGCTATGCTGAACCGTATTATGCAGAATATTGTAATGGATCAACAGTAACCTGCAACGGTCTAAGTCAATGGGGAAGTAAAGATTTAGGTCAACGCGGATATACTCCACTACAAATTCTACAATATTACTATGGAAATGATGTAGTAATCAGAAGCACAAACCGAATTGAAAGTATCCCACTTTCCTATCCTGGTACTCCTCTTCGCTTATCAAGTTCTGGTTCCTCAGTAAGTCAGATGCAAACACAATTAGTTCGTATTCGACGTAACTATCCATTAATTCCTACGCTAAACGTCACTGGTATTTTTGATACTGCTACCCAAGCTTCAGTAATTCAATTCCAAAAGATATTTAATTTAGCTGCAGATGGCGTTGTCGGAAAATCAACATGGTATAAGATTTCTTATATTTATGTAGCAGTTACAAAATTAGCCGAATTGACTAGTGAGGGTATCCCAGATACAAGTAATTCTCCAGCGATAACACCTCTGCCTAATCCAACCGTACAACTAAACAATCAAGGATCATCAGTTATCCTTGCTCAGTTTTTGTTGAATGTAGCTGCTGATTTTAACGATCTAAAGCACATCACTGTAGATGGAGTGTTTGGTAACACAACACGTGCAGCTACAATTGATTTCCAAAATTTAAAAGCACTAAGTCCTGATGGTATTATAGGATCACAAACTTGGAGAATGTTATATGAAGGCTACTATGGTGCAATGAACTCGATCACCAATATAAATCCACAGTTCAGTGGCACAAGTTTAAGAACAGGTAGCCGTGGAAATGAAGTATCACTAATACAAAGGTATTTAAATGTTGTGCTTAGTTTCTTTTCTATTCAAACCGTTATTACCATTGATGGTATTTTTGGCGCTAATACACAAAATGCAGTTCAACAATATCAGGCGTTATTTGGACTAACTACTGATGGCATTGTTGGAAAAATGACATGGTTGTCTTTAGGAGCGACATATGCAAGATTAACTGCAGAACGTTGATTCATTAAAAAATGAAAATAAAAAGGAGATCATATGACAAATAAAGCATATAACCCACAAACTAATCCTAGCATGCAACTTGGATCAAAAGGTCAAAGTGTTGCATCAGCCCAAAAATTTCTGAATGCGATACGTATCAATCATTTTACCCAACTTAGAAAGCTTAGAATCAATGGTATTTTTGACCCAATCATGCAGGAAAATGTAAGAATCTTTCAATCCCTTACTAATTTACCTCCAACTGGAAAAATCGATATCATTACTTGGAATACACTCAAACAGTACTCTTCAGCTAATCAAGCTGTTAACCCTCCTTACCCTGGAACAGTTTTAAAAATTGGAAGTACTGGAACGAATGTTTCCCGGATGCAAGAATATTTGAATGTCATCAATAATTATTACTATTCAAATCAAAACTTAACTTTAAAAGTTGATGGTATCTATGGAAGCCAAACTGCACAAGTAGTAATGCAATATCAAGCTTTGAATGAGTTGTCCATCGATGGCGAAATTGGTGAACAGACTTGGAACTCAATCGTTCTCAAATATAATGACATCTCTGGTGGTGGAGGCGAAAGAGTTTGGCCTGGCTATAACATCACTTATGGCACAACCGGATCAGATGTAGAGTATATGCAGACCCTACTCAATGTCATTCAAGGTTTCTATGATGGAATCATTAAATTATCGGTAGATGGAATTTTTGGAAATAATTCTGCGATTGCAACTACTCAATTTCAGGAACAATTCCAATTAAGTTCAAATGGAATCATCGATGAAACAACATGGAACAACATTGTAAAAGTTGCAGGATTAGTAACACTGCAAAAGTATCCGGATGTGATCACCCAATATCCAGGATATGTATTGCAGGTAGGAGCAACTGGGGATTATGTCCGATTTTTACAAAGTTATTTAAATCGGATCAATTCATATTATTCCTACGGTTGGCCAACGCTCACAATCGATGGCAAATACGGCAGTAATTGTTATAGCGTAGTCATGATGTTTCAAGCAAGTGCAGGATGTGCAGTTGATGGCAAAGTTGGACCTGAAACTTGGAACGCTTTGATTCCAACTTATAATAATACCCTAAATGGCGATACTCCAATTGTAAATCCTCCATATCCTGGAACTGTTTTAACTATTGGTAGTACAGGTACAAATGTTGCAAGGATGCAGGAATATTTAAATGCGATTAATTATTACTATTACCCTTATCAATTCCCTGTATTACAAGTTGATGGTAACTACGGAACCGATACTGCTCAAGCAGTCATGAATTATCAAGCTTTAAATGGTTTAACCATCGATGGTGAAATCGGCGAACAAACTTGGAACTCTATCGTCCTGAAATACAATGATATTTCAGGAGGTGGAGAACGTGTATGGCCAGGTTACAACATCACTTATGGTGTAACTGGCTCTGATGTTCAATATATGCAAACTTTACTTGATCTGATCCAAACATTCTATGATGGCATCATAAGCATTACAATAGATGGCAATTTTGGTTCCAACACTGAAGAAGCGACGCGGCAATTTCAAGAACAGTTTGAAAATGATAACGATGGCATCATCGGTGAACAAACATGGAACGCTATTGTCCGAGTTGCAGCTTTAGTCAAAGTACAAAATTATCCGGATGTGCTCACCCAATATCCAGGTTATATATTACAAGTTGGCTCAAGCGGTGACTACGTTCGATTTATTCAAAGCTATTTGAATCGAATCAATTCAACTAATGAATATGGATGGTCAATTTTGAAAATAGATGGAATTTTCGGAAGTATTACAAGAACAGTCGTAATGCAGTTTCAATCCGTATCTGGTAACACGCCAGATGGAAAAGTTGGCCAACAAACATGGCGTAGCTTGATCCCAGCCTATAATAACACACTAATATAAATGAATCCCCCTGAAAATAGGGGGATTTTTTACAACATTATACTTATTGGAGATGGAGTTTCAGTTGCATTTTGGGCTTCATTGATTTTTTGTTTAATAACGGCCCAAGCAGCTGCATTGCCAAAAGAAATTTCCCAAGCAGAAGTTCCTGGTAAATTATACTTGATCATCAAGTCTAATTTTAAAGATAAAGCTGCTGGATTTTCAGCCCATACATTGTGTAATACATCTGTAGTATCAATAAATTCATAGTGAAGAACACCTTGTGTCATTACTGGACTCACAGTATAACGAGATACTCGAACGATGTTGCCACTTCGATTGGTATAATACCCATTCGCTAATGTACTCGCAACCATATTCATTGTAAGATTAGTTATTGCCCCATCCAAGACGAAAACACCGGATGAATTACGATGACTTGTCCAGTCACCTGAATAAAGTGGTACACCAAGAATTGCTTTTGCATCGGCTACTTCTGCAAGAATTTTTTGAATACCATCTTCGACCCAACCAATGGATGCAATTGGACCTGGTGCACTTCCAGGACCATGTTCATCGTACAACATCATACAAGCATAATCACAGATTTTTGTTAGTTCAGCACGATCAACACTTGCCGACCACATATTATTTTGGTCTCCAGTTGTAGGTGGTTTTGTATAACAAACCGACATGATTATTTGTGCCTGTCGTGATCGGGCATTCTGTCTTAAAGAAGCACATACCCTACGTACAAAGGAAGAGAAAATATCTTTATCCGCAACATACATGTATTCAAAATCAATACAGACACCATCAAGCTCATGTTGAACAACGAAAGTCGTGATTTGCGTAATAAAGTTTTGAATTTGCGTATCATTTGTCACAAGTTGACGCGTTATATTTGCATCAAAGCTTTGAATCGTTCCCCATACTTTCATGCCAGCTGCATGGACCGCTTGAGAATAAGTAGCACTTGCACGACGAGGATTGATATAAACACTTTGTCCATTTGCTGTTCTTTCAACTTGATACCAAACAGGGGCGATCACTGCAAAAGCATCTGTTTGTATTGTAAAAGTTGAAGGATTACTACTCCAAACAGCCGCAAATTTATCCTGATTCAAAATGTTGTTGGCATTAGTTAAAGCTGTCCAAGTATTATTTCCTACAACACCATCGACGCTCAATCCATAAGCTGACTGAAAATCCATTACTGCATTTCTTGTTGCTGCAGTGAAGGTTGTTGAAATCGTTCCAGTATAATATCCTAATCGCGAGAGGATTGATTGAAGTCTTCGAACTGCTGGGTTGACATCATTTAGACGCAAAACTGGAAATTGATTATCAAAATTTTGAATTGCAACATCAAGGGCAGCCCAAGTGAGTGGACCCACTATTCCATCAGCCGTTAATCCATTATCCGTTTGAAAACTCTTTACCGCAGTTGTAGTTGGCTCATCAAAAATGTCAGTGATCGGTCCGACATAATAGCCTAAAATCGCCAACATTTCATGTAGTGATACAACGCTAGGTCCAATCGAACCCTCACTTATTGTAGGTCTAGGATTTACAGGCGGTAGTGTTTCAAGGGCAATATCAATCGCATTCCAAGTAGCTGAATCAACGATACCCGTAGGAGGTAATCCTTGATTTACTTGAAAAGATATTACTGATTGCTGTGTTAAGTTATCAAAAGTACCATTAACGATTCCTGAGTAAAAGCCTAAAGTTTGTAGTGATTCTTGTAACTGTACTACCGCATCACCAGTATCACCTATTCGCAAAATAGGCCGTGTTGACTCTGGCGGAAGTTCTGCGATCGCAATATCAAGTGCTTCCCAAGTTAACGGCCCAACTACACCATCTCCTACAAGACCTGCATCAGTTTGAAAATCAATGACCGCAATGCGTGTAGCTTCGTCAAAAATTGAAGTTATACTTTCTAGATAAAAATCAAGCAATCGCAACATCATCTGCAAGTCCTGAACATAATGTCCTGTTGATCCCAAACGCAAGACTGGTCTTTCTGGTTCTTCTGGTAATTCTTCGACTGCCTTATCGAGTGCTGCCCATGTCTGCGGACCAACTATTCCATCTGCTGTTAAACCAACGGCAGTTTGAAATGCAATGACTGCTTGTTGTGTCGCAACATCAAATATTTGATTGATTGGACCCGCAAAATATCCAAGCAGATTTAACATTTCTTGTAGCTCTCTTACATAATACCCTGTTGATCCCAAACGCAATGTAGGTCGATTTGGATCTGGCGGAAGATTCGCTATTGCTGCATCCAAAGCAGCCCACGTCTGTGGTCCAACAACGCCATCAGCAGACAAACCCGAAGCACGTTGAAAATTAATGACTGCCTGCTGAGTAAGATTATCAAATACTAAGGTGATTGGTGCAGTATAATAACCCAATAAACTAAGCATTTCCTGTAACTCTTGAACATATATTCCTGTTGATCCTAATCGTAATGTAGGTCTCACTTCAGCAAGCACAGCATTGAGTGCAGACCAAGTCGCTTCATTGACAATTCCAGTTGCAGGCAATCTTTGTGTTCTTTGAAAAGCAACAACGGCATCATGAACTTCTCGATTAAATGTTTGTCGAATTGGACCGCGATAAAAACCTAATGATTTTAATCGTATAGTTAATAACTGAACTAAAAAACCACTTGACCCAATTTGTAAATTATCAAATTTTATCATAAACTCTCCTTTCACAACAGTTTATGATACAACCTCCTTCTTTCATGAAAAAAACAGTTATCAACTGTTCTCCTCTAATTACTCAAATTTTCCAGATACATTATTTCTTTATTTTTTTGTTTAGCATATTCAATTTCACTTTTAGTACTCAATCCAATATAACCATTCACATTGACTACAAAGATAGCATCTGCCATATCAATTTTTTGTTTATGCAACAATCCCAATAACTCATGTTCTTTTTCAGTATAATTTTGTTTTGTAGGCGTTATAACATTCAATACGCAATAACCTTCAAGTTCTAATTTTTCAGCACATTTATTCATTTCATCTAAAAACTTTATACTTCCACACATACAAATAACTTTTGCTTTTTCCATATCTTTCCCTCATACAACTTCATTATATATTAGAAATCGAATTATTTCTTATCAAGAATAATAAAATATCGATTATTCCATATCGAAAATTATGATTTGAGTTCATTAATGATTTCTTTATATGAGCGATTTTTCCCAAATAATGCAGAAGTTCCTAATACAAACCCATCCGCTTTAAGAGCTGATAACTCGATTATTTTTTCAGGGGAACAAGCACCATCTATAATAATCTTGAAATGAAATCGTTCTTTTAATTGTGCTAATTTTTTTACTTTATCGGTGACGAAATCAATATATTTCTGACCAGCAAAGCCGGGATTAACAGTCATTACCATGACATAATCACAACAATTTAAAACTTCTCTGATCATTTCGATGCTAGTATCAGGATTAATAGCGATTCCCGCAAGTTTTCCAGCTTCTTTGATCATCTGCAATGTTTTTGTAGTATATCTTTCCGATTCTGGATGGATATAAATCAAATCAGCACCAGCATCTATAAACCATTTAACCTTTTCTGCAGGATTTTCAATCATCAAGTGAACGTCGATCATTTTAGTTGTATGTTTCCGAATTGCTTTAATATCCATGATACCCATGGTCATATTAGGCACAAAACTTCCATCCATAACATCACAATGAAAACTGTCTACTCCTGCTTCAACAAGTAGTTTTATTTCTTCTTTATAATTATCAACGTCAACACACATCATAGATGGAAACATTAATTTTTCTTGCATACTTTCTCCTTTATTCTAGCTCTTCACCACTCGAATCAATCACTTTTTTATACCAGTGATAACTATCTTTTATGCTTCGGTTCATTGTTCCGTTTCCTAGATCGTCTTTATCAACATAAATCAAGCCATAACGCTTTGACATTTCTCCTGTTGATGTGCTGACAATATCCACACAGCCCCATACATAATAACCAAATAAATCAATTCCTTCTGCAATGATGTTATGAAGCTCGTTGATATGTTGTCGTAAATATTCGATTCGATATGGATCATGGATCGATCCATCATCGCATACTTTATCTTCTGCTCCTAAGCCATTTTCGAGGATTGCTAACGGTATCTCATAACGACTATATAAACTACGACATAAATAACGCAACCCATTTGCATCAATTGGCCAACCCCATTCACTCTCCTTAATGTACTTGTTTTTTACACCGTATAAAAAATTACCACCACTAGTTTGTTTTATTTCATGTGTCGTTGCACAACTTGAGCTATAGTAGCTTGCACCTAAAAAATCTACTTTTCCTTTTTCTAAAATCTCTTTATCTTCTGGAAGCCATTCAATATTCACTTGATTTCGACTCAGATAAGCGAGTGCGAAATAAGGATATTTTCCTTTAACCATTACATCAGCACAAAAATAGTTTTCCATTTCATATTTTTCCTGTGCCAACAACATATCTTTCGGATCACAAGTCAATGGATAGGTAGTCATTCCAGTAATCATTCCACCAATCTTAAAGTTTGGACTGATATTATGTCCTAGTGCAACAACTTTTGCACTAGCTACAAACACATTATGCAGTGCATTAAATCGATCATTTTTTTGTTCTTGAGTTTCGTTGTTATTAGGGACTCCAGCAAAGACATCCTCATAAATGAGTCCACCTTGTAAAAAACCTCCAAATGGCATCGCTAGAACATTGAGTTCATTAAATGTGACCCAATACTTAACTAAATCTTTGTATTGATTAAATACTGTTTCGCAATATTTCACAAATAAATCAATACACTTTTTATTTTTCCATCCACCTAACTCATCCGCAAGATAAAAAGGCATGTCATAATGACTTAAGGTGACCATGGGTTCAATATTCCATTTTCGAAGTTCTTCAAAAACATTTCGATAAAAGGCTAGCCCTTTTTCATTAGGTTCATCTTCTATTCCTTTTGGATAAATACGTGCCCAAGCTATAGACAAGCGAAGTGATTTTAAGTTCATTTTTCCTAATAATTCAATATCCTCTTTATAGTGATGATAAAAATCTATTCCATCATGAGTTGGATAGTAATAGTTTTCATTTAATTCTTTTGTATACATACGAGGTGAAGTTTTGGAGCCAGATGAAAAGTGGTCAATAATTGTTTCCCCTTTACCATCCACATCCCAAGCTCCTTCACATTGGTTTGCGGCTATCGCCCCTCCCCATAAAAAATCCTTCGGTAACTTATTCTTCATTTTTTCCTCCTTCAAATTATTTTTCACTTGCAATCATTATTATCATGTTGCCGTTAAATACAATAGGCGAATTTACTGGTACTAAGAAACTATCTCCGATTGATATTGGGATATCATTAACATATCCCTTACCGTAAATAACACTTACTAATTGGTACTTTTCTTTTATCCAACTCATTGTGCCATTTAACTCAACACGATTTACAATGAAATCATCCTGATCATCATACACCTTTATTGTATAATCCTTTGCAACTTGAATTTTCGGAACTTTCTTCATTGCACTAACAGATGGGACTGACACACAATCAATTGCTTCCTGAATATTTAATGGCCTTTTCTTGCCATCAATTCCTATTCGATCATAGTCATTTACTCGATAGGTAATATTGGTAGACTGTGATATTTCATAGACAACGCATCCTTTTTTACAGGCATGCAACTGTCCTGCTGGAATATAAACAAAATCATCTTTAGTAATTGGTAAATAATCAAGTTGATTAATTATTTCGTTTTGCATAAGTGCTTTTGCAAAATCATCAGGTGTATTTATCAAATGACCATATACGATTCTATTTTCATCAGGAGGTTCAATAAAGTACCAAGCTTCATTTTTACCATCAGTAAATCCTTTTTGTTTTGCATAAAGAGCCGAGGGGTGAACTTGAATGCTCAAGTCATCCCCTGGTCCGAGTAACGCAACAATAAATGGAAAATCAGTATATTCACTTTGAAACAACTGTTTTTCATTATCCCAAAGATCACTAAGGAGCCTACCTTTATAAATTCCTGTACATACAACATTTGTATTTTCACCTTGACAGGCAAAGCACCAAGTTTGTCCAACATGATCAGAATAATTTTCAAAACCGAAATAGTTTTTTAGTTTAGCACTACCCCAAACAGTTTCCAATGGGCAAGTTTCAAAGAAAATAGGCTCCATTTTTTTCACCATTAAGCTATAATGCTGTTTTTAATTTCAGCTTCTTCTTCAAGGGCTTTTTTATCTGCCATCATGACAAACGGGTAATAACAAACGGTACTTATAGCTACCGCAATCAAAATAAATATTCCCATGCCGATTCCGCCACCGATTAAAAATCCGATAATAGGTGCTGGTAAGAATGTTGAAACATTGACGATTGGCGTAGTAAATAATTGCATATTCAATCCAACATACATTAACACCATTACAATTTGAGGAACTAGTACGAAAGGAATCAAGAAGTATGGATTTAATACGATTGGCATACCAAACATTGCGGGTTCAATGATATTGAATATTCCTGGGATCAACTGAATCTTTCCTTGAGTTTTAAAGCGCTCACTTTTCGCAAAGAATGCAGTACAGATATAAAGACCAAACAAACATCCTGGTCCACCAATAAGGCTAGATGGAACCAAATAACTCATTAGACTTAACATATGTGGTGCTGGTTGTCCACTCATTAAAGCTACAATATTTTCTGTCATTGCAGGCATCGTTACCATCATCGCTACTAGGAATACCGGCATATTGTGGATACCAAACCACCATAAAACACTACTTGCAAGTAAAAAAACCATATGACCACCTAAGTTATTTCCAAAAGATTGTAAAGGCATTGCGATTAATGCGTTAATTAATCCTGGGAATGTCGCAAAAGCTGTTTGAGCAAGAACTCCTCGTAATACGATAAATGGGACTACAGTAATTACCGCAGCTGGAATAGCACCTAGAGAATCACTTACAAATGCGGGCACTGTATCTGGCATTTTGATTACAATATTTTTGTTTGTGATCCATGCAAATATTGAAGTTGCAAGAAGTGCAGTAATCATTGCAGTACAAATATTTTGTGCATTTAAGAAATTCAAGGCAATAGCTTGATCCCCTGTCGTTGTCGATGCAAGTGGTACAGTCAATAAAAAACTCATGAAACTGATAATACCTGCTTGTAATTGATTTACTTTCTTCGATTTCGCTAAAGCATATCCAATATTGAAACACATAATTGGCGCTGTAAGTTGGAATATTAATACGACTATTGTTAACGTATCATAAACACCGATTGATGTTAAAAAATCAGCGAAACCTGGAATCGGAAGGCTTACAATTAAATTAATAATACTTCCTCCAATTAAAACCCCCATAGATCCCATCATTCCTTCTGAGATCGACATGATATATTTATTTGATTGAAGCTTGCTGGTAAAACCCATCATTTTATCTTGAATTGAATCAAGAAAATTCACTTTATTACTCATTTATTATTCTCTCTCTTTCCATTTGTACTTTGCTAACATATCTTCGAAAATTTTTGTACCATTCATAGCGCCATAATCCCGCATATCAATCACTTCGACTGGAATATCTACAAGTTTTTCCTGTAGTGGTTTCGCCATAAATTTGATTTGTGGCCCAACTAAAATCAGATCACTTCCTTCTGCGGATGTTTCAACTCCAGCAACCGCATGAGCATCACAATCAATTTCAAAGCCATGGCTTTCGGCTGCTGCGACAATTTTTTTGCAAAGCATTTTTGTTGAAACCCCTCCGTTACAACACAATGTGATTTTTAATTTTTTCACTTTATCCTCTCCTTTCTTTTTACTATGTTCAGCTATTTTTTTTGCTTGTTCAAAAACAGCTTTACCATCCATTCTTCCATAAACTGTTGATTCCATTACTTCGACCACAGCATTCTGATTTTTCTCTTTGATTTGACTCAAAGCAGTTTTTATCTGCGGAGCTACAAGTATAATGTCTACTTCCACGTTTTCATGAATGAATGCTGATAATTGCATTGCAGATATTTGATCACTACTCGCACTATATTTTTTAACATTTGAAGCTAATAAGCTTGTTGAAACAGCCCCATTGCATATCAGTAATATTCTCAATCCATTCACCCTTTCGTTCTTATATTTTCATTCTATATATTTACTAATTGAATTTGAAATGGATTAATACCGTTATCGAGGCGGTAGTTTTTTCAAACTAAAAAAAAACAACAAATCATTTCGTTGTTTTATAAATCTATTTTTCTGCAAGTAAATTCACTAAATTATCAAAAGTTGGAAGTTTCAAAAGTTTTTTTGCTTTAGTGTTATTTAATAAAAATTCGGAAGTTATTTGGTAAAACTCATCCAAATTTTCATTATGATTTTCAGAAATTGAAATCAAAAGTACAATTGAAATGTTTTTATTTCCCCAAAAAACAGGTTTTTTTAATACACACGCAGATGCAAATGTGACTTCTGTATTATTATCTAAAGGGTGAGGTAAAGCTACAATCTCACCAAAATCAGTAGGACCCAACTCTTCTCGTTTCAATACACTTTCCAAAAAGTTTAAAGGTACATTCCTAACTTTCTCTATTTTTTTACACATATAATTGAGAACTTCTTCTTTAGAATTAAAATATTGCTCTAAAAAAAATAATTCCGCTGAATAATATTGTCTCACTGAACTCAAAGCATTTATTTCAAAACGTTTTTGAAGTTCTTTAATATCATCATTATTCAAAAAGAAATTTGTTTCAAAAATTGGAACTGAAAGATTAATATTAATAGGCGTTGTAGTAAACACAAAATCTATGTTACTAAAATCAAAGTTCTTTAATTCTAATAGGTTACATATTTCAATTTGATTTAGATGCTCACCAAATAATTTTCTAAATTCATAGGCTAGTATTTCTGCACTAGCTTTTCCTGTTGCACATACTATCACTATATTTTTCAATTTTAGGCTATATGATTTACTATTTTTACGCATCGAAAGTTCAAATATCAAGGCTATATATGCGATTTCATCTTCATTGATTTTTTTTCTAAACTTATTTTCTAAAAATATACCTGCTTGCAATGCAATTGTATACCCCAATGAAAAATTCTTTTTAATCTCGTAGGTAAGTGGATTAGTAATTTTCATATTGTAGTTTAATCTAATCTCTAAAGATATCATATGAATCGATAAATCCGTGATCAATGAAAAATGATTAATAAAATCAATATTTAATGTTTTATATATAAATTCTAATGTTTCGTTTACTGTTTCTAAAGTATTATTTGAAATAACAATATTTCTATTTTCCATATCAAATGCTTTATTTAATCGTTGTCCCAACATATAAATGACAATGTAGTCAATTTCAAATTTAGAAAAAGTAATATTGAAAAACCGTTCAATTTTACAACATATTTCCTCCACAATTTTTAATGTTATGATATTTTGATTGCGAATGTCTTCATGATCCTTTAGAGAAATTTTTATTTTATTGTTATTTTTAATTCGAAAAATAGAAATGCAAATATGATTAATTAAATTATCCACTGATATTTCTGGCATTGTTACGTTGTGTTGCAAAAAAGCATTTAGTATAAGTTCAGCTATTAATTGTCTATTTTCGAGGATATTGCCTAAATCATCATTCCTTAGATTCAAATATAAGCTTAGATAGTTTGACATGCAAACTCGAATTTTAAATTCATCTCCTTGAATCTTACTACCTGAATTTCTTTTGTTAATCAATTTAATGTCTGCCTCATCCATTTTCATTTTTACATTGCGTATATCAGATAACAATGTAGATTCACTAATATTCAATAATTCGCAAAATTCCATGATATCCATATTTTTTGATTGTATTAATAAATAAGCAATTATGTAGTTAACTCGATCTTCTGGATTCATAAAGCTTGTATAAAGAAGTTTTCCATTTTTATATATTTGAGAAAATTTATTTTCATTACTAATTTCAAGCTGATAACCACTCCCAATTTTAGAAATGATTTCACATTCAAAATGATTGAGATAATCATTTAATCTATAAATATATTGGCGTACTGTTTTTTCAGAAATTTGGAGTTTTTCCGCTAAAAAATTAGCTGGTACAACTTTATTTTTGACCAACTCAGTTATAATTTTTTGTTCTATCCCTTCTGTTTTCTTCATATTTTACACCAATCTTAATTTTTTAAAACTAAATGTGTAAACGTTTACACATTTAAAATATAACAAATCTAATATAGATTGTCAATAATTTTGTGTAAACGTTTACATATAACTTTATTTCTTATTGATATTTTGTTATAATAAAATAAAGTTGAGAGAATAAATAATGAGTGATCAAATTAAAACAATAAAAGATATAGCTAAATCCTTAAATATAAGCGTTGCAACAGTATCTCGCGTATTAAATAAAAGTGGCTACTTTTCACCTGAAGTCGGCAAAAAAGTAATGGATCTAGTCCAAGAGACTGGGTTTGTTTATAATCGTAATGCCAGAGCTTTAAAAAATGATAAAACATTTACAATAGGATTAATGTTACCTGATATTTCAAATCCCTATTTTAGTTCGATAGCATTAACGATAGAGGAATATTTTAATAGAATAGGCTATGCCTTGTATATTTGTAATACTAAATCCGACCCTGAATTGGAATTCAAGCATTTCAATACATTTATCGCCAATAAGGTAGATGGAGTCATTTGCATTTCTCAAATGTCGAAACTACCAAATAATTTTATGCAATATAACATACCAATTATCGCTATAGATCGTTTCCCTATATGTAATATTCCAATAACAAAAATAATGAATGACGACTATCAAACTAGTTTTGAAATAGCAGAATTATTCGTTAAGAAAAAGTGTAAAAATATCATTATGATAAGTGGAAATTATGAAAACGTAATTATAAACGCAGAATTATTAAAACGTTTCAATGGTTTTTATGATGGGCTTAAAATGCATAATATTACTTTTAGCCAAGAAAATCTTTATTTCGTAGATATGTCATCCGATGACATCATCTTTGAAACCGAAGCTCTCATCAATTCACTAATCGCAGAACAAAAAGAAATAGATGGAATTTTTGCGACGAGCGATCAGTTTGCCTTAGGAGCTGTTTATGCCCTTAATAATGCCGGAGTTTCCATTCCAGGAAAAGTAAAAGTTGCTAGTTATGATAACAGTTTATACTCAACAATTTGTCGCCCTGCAATTACATCAGTTGACCAAAACTTACATTTAATGGCAACAACTGCATGTGAAAAGCTACTAACTCTAATTAATAGTGATCAAAAAAAATCGAATGAAGTAATCATTATCCCTTCTTATTTAGTAGAACGAGAATCCACAAATTGATAAAAGTTGTTTTAAGTAATGCAAATAAAGTTAATAGATCATTTAAGAGTCAAAACACCAAAAAAGTCTTAACTAAGCTATAGATTTTCGATATAATTATGCAGGTTTGCTTTTTTGATTTATGTTTACTTAGCTAACTCTTTATCTCAAAGTATGCGCTCAGAAAACATGAATTATATTTTTGAAATTCACTAATTGTGGACATGAAGATAAAATAACTAGTTGGGGTATGATGAAGAATCTGATACTTAGTCTGCAAACCTAAATAATAATCTATTCCCAAAATTTCTTTATAGTGTGCATGGTGCACTATAAAGAAATTTCCCATATAATAAAAAAGCAGCATATCATTTCTCATAATTGATACGCCACTAAAATTTATACAGAAGTGGTTAATTATCCTACAGTTTGATAATGCTTATTATCTTCATTCATGTAGATAGCTATTAGGCAATATAAATACTCAGTTGCTTTCTATTGGCGCAACCCTGCCAAACAAAATAATTATACCATTTCAATCGACTAATTCTGATTCATTTTTATTCTCTATTTTTTGTCTCACATTTAACATGCCATTGATTTGAGCGCCTTCCATCAAGCTAATTGTTTCGTAAATGATATTTCCTTCAATGATAGCATTGCTTCTAACTTCGACACTTCCTGTTACCGTAATATTCCCATATACAGTTCCATCAAGAATACATGAAGAGCCACATACAATATCACCATATACAACCGTTTTTTCCGCAATCAATATTTCATCAGCACATTCTACTGGTCCGTTAATCTGAGCTCCAACAAATTCAATACATCCAGCACTAATAGTTGCATCAAGTTTTCCTTGAACATGTAATTTATATTTGCAGTCAACACTACCTTTTATGTACCCATATACAGTCAAATTTGTCTTACTCGATACATCTCCAACAATTGAAACATCTTCTAAAATTACAGATTCTTCAACAGGGATAGCTTCTGATTCATCAAAAATTTCATTTTCCTCTAATAATTCCACTTTTTCTGAGTCTGATTGGATATAACCAGATTCAACATTTATCAAATTTTTTTCTTCATTTTCGATTTCTTCGGTCATTTTTTTCCATAGCTTCATAAATTCAATCTCCCTCTTTTACCATCTTAAGTTGCCCATTCACCTTAGCACCTTGAAGAAAGCTTATTTCAAATGCATCGATATTACCAACAATATCAGCATTTTTTTGTATATGTAACAAACTGCCCACAACGATATTCCCTTTGATCTTGCCATCAATTGTACAGTCATTACTCTTTATGTTTCCTATTACATTAGAATCAAAGTCAATAGTTAATTCATCATCACAACATATATTTCCTGTTATCTCAGCTGATTGTAATCTAACATTTCTAGCCTTGATTTCTGCATCAAGTGCACCAGTAATATTTAGGCCTTGTTCACAGAAAATATTTCCTGAAACATAGCCAAGAATTGTCATATCATTTTTTGATGTAATATCCCCTTTAATTTCAATGTCTTCCAGAAGTATTGATTCTTTTTTGTTTCTAATAAAGTTATCTAAGTTCATATTGTCCCCTTTATTTTATGATAAAAAGCTAAAAGATATAATTTATTTTATCATACTGATTTTAAAATAGATATATGTTATTTTATTTCATAAGACAAGAAAACCCCACCAGTTTCTCCGAGTATGAATTGGATTATGGTCTTAATCTAAAATGTTAATGTTATATTAAATGAACTTATAAATACAAGAATCAATTTGATAATATTTCAAATGAATTTGCGAATATCAAAAGTTTAATGGTATAGAAAAGAAATTATCGTGCCAATATGCAAAAGAAAACAGCGTTTAAGAGTGTGTAAAATTCTGATGATTATTTTGTAAATGTTTAAGTCTTTGATTGAATTCATTTGCACTTTGGCGATCGTTTAAGTACTGAGCTAAATATACCGCACCATAAATTACTGTTATAGCTATTATAATGACTAAGGTCAGTTCAAAGCTAAATAGGTTACCTCCTAAATAATTCAATCCTAAGACACTTATTTCGATTAAGAATAATAGTAATACTTGCCTTAGTATCAACTGAGCAAAACTCATATTTTTACTTTTCCTAGGTACAACAATACCACTTAATACTGCAGAAATTAATCCAAACAATGGTGGCGAAAAGTAAGCCCCATACTCAATTTTTTGATCCCCAAGAAAGGCAACACCAACGATTCCTTCTAACAGACAAATACAAGTAGTGCTGACAAAGAAGATAACTGCCATATCATAAAATCGTTCATTTCTACTTTCTTTTGACATTTTTAATTCACTCCCTTTCCAATAACTGCATTTTTCAATTTTGGAACATAGCCTCTAGTAATCATCAATTTTTCCTTGTTTTTCATATGCGCTATAAATCGACCATTTAACGCTGGGCTGATTCCTTCCAACATCATTAAATTTAAAACGACCGATTTCGAACATCGAATAAAATAACGAGATTCATAAAGTTCTTCTACTTTATAAAGTCTCATTTGCAAATCATAAATATCATTTTTTGTATAGGCAAACACCTTTTCATCGACCGCTTCGAAATAATAAACATCTTCAAGAGAAAAACGGACTAATTGTCCATCTTTCAAACCGTTGATTTGTGTTCCCTTATTTTGCACAAAAGTGAAAATTTCTGTTACTTCAGGAGTAACTTCCACACAATGGATCACAACTTCCTCATTTTCTTTTTCATTTATCTCTTGCAGTCTTACTTTCATGGTGAACCTCACAATCTACTTTAAATATTCATTAAAATAGTCTAACACTAATTTGTTCACTTCTTCAATACATTCTTTAGCATTTACCTCACCAACACCTAATAATTTTGCAGCTAAGGGGCACACAAGGGGCAAATCAGTGAAATTTAAGTGTCCTGCACCTTCAATGACATCGATCCTATAATCATCTGCTTGATTACCTAAATAGAAGTTTACATATTGTACATCCTCTAAAGCTATTGCCTGTTCATAAATATCTCTTGAATATACATCAAGAACTGGAACTTCATATTTTTCTTGATTGTAGGTCGAATAACCATTTTCAAAACCAATATATTCTCCAAGCATGGTTCCCTCTAAATCAATAACAGCACTGATATCTGAGCGCATGCGTCCAAGCAATACTGCAGATGCACCGCCCATTGAATGACCAAATACACCGATTTTTTCAGGATTGATTTTATTAAATGGAGCAATCTCTTTACTAGCAAAGTTTAACATTGTGTTCAATACAAAGTTATCATCATTGCCTCTAATATTCATCCATTCTACTGCATTTTCATAAACCTTGCGTTCTGATTCTTCACTATAACTATCACTACCGGCAGCACCACCCATTACTTTATTTAAAAAATCTTTATCAAACATTGTTACTTTTCCATCAGTATCTTTCAAATAAAGCGATTGATACGGATGACCTACACTGACAACAATATAACCATTACTTGCGAGCTCTTTGCATGTTGAAGTATTACTTGCGATAATTCCAGTTCCTCCATGATCAAACAACACAAGAGGATAACTTCCATCTTCTTTTGGACTCCAGATATGAACAGTTACTTTACGGTATTCACCTGATTCATCATAAGTTTCAATTCTACTTTCATCGATCCATGTAAAATCAAATTCTTCAATTTCATGACTACCCGTCATTTGTGGTTCTGTATATTGCGGTAATAAAATTGCTGGAAAAAGCGCAAATCCGAACACTAATATATTTATTAGTAAGGCTCTAATACTTTTCCCTAAGCTATAACTCTTTCTTTTCCCTCGTTGATAATTGATTCCTTGTGTAAGTATCTGCAATATTAAAATTACAATCAATCCACCATATCGAAAGAAACCTTGTAAAATATTCATCAGCATCAATAATATGATTCCAATTTCAATTACTACTCTTGCTATAATTCTTTGTTTCTGTAAATAATCTTGTTTATTAATAGCAATAATCAAAAAACTAACTTCAATAATCATAAATAATGCAAATAATAATGTTCCCATAAGAACCTCCTGTAATTAATTTCTGATGTGATCATAACATGAGGTTTTCTCATTGAAAACAGATGCATGGATGAAATACATTTATACAAGACAAAATGCATTTTTTAAGATAAAGTCAAAAAAAACTATAATTTTAAATCATGACATAAATTTATTATGAAGTTCTTCAAGCAAGAAAAAGATCTCTAAAACCAGTATTATACTTGACCTGTCCGAAGTTTTTTAAATTTATTTTAAAAATGTCCACAACTAGTAACAACAATTACATGTTCCTTAAAGGTATTGCAAAAAGGTCCAAACGAAGCCAAATACTTCATGAATCAAGAATCAATGGCACAAGGAAAACGAAACTGTCGTTGACTCATCAAAAAGGCTTCAACGGTTTCTTTTTTAGGAGGCTGAGAAGGGAAATGATTTTCTCTGTATCCCGAATAGTTTTTATTACATTTAAATGTTTTACTACCGTTATGTTTATTTCTTCTATATACTATTTGTAAAGGGTTGGAATATTTCATGTTCACAGAGAAATAACGAGCACAAGTGCTTGATAAATCAAAATTTGAACATGAGATAATTATAATTAGGTTTGTTTATTAGATAAACCGAAGGAGATGTAACGATGGCGAAAAAGAGAATTACTCTTCCAAAAAACTTTAGAGAGATGATAAAAGAGGGCGATATAGATGCGCTTAAAGCGGTATACGACAAATGCGAACTTCACGCTTATGATAATCGCTATAGTATGAATACTGCATTACATTTTTATGGCGTACCAGATGAGCTAGTTTGCTGGCTTGTGCAACAAGGGCTGGATATCAATATCGAAAATTATTATGGTCGTACACCGTTATATGTACAAGCAACCATTGGCAGTGATACCGTGAAACTGCTTTTAGATCTTGGTGCCAATATCCAGAAGCCTGATCGTTATGGTTCTAGTCCCTTGCACAATGCAGCGAATTTTTGTAGAACAGATACTGTTCGTTTATTGGTTACGTATGGTGCAGATATTCATGCTGAAAACAATAGTATGCAGACACCGCTTTCTTCAGCATTGGCACGTTGCCAAAATATAAACATATCCAATATGGCAAAAATTGCTGCTTTACTGTTGGATGCTGGCGCAAAGATTACACCGGATATGCTAGAAAGTGTCCAGCGTATTGGTGAAAAATTTGAATTTCATAGAGATGCTTTTAACAAAGATTATCTTGTTGAAACGGATATGGGACTGATACAACTCTATTCGCTATTTGGAGTAAAACCTGTTGCAAAAAGGAATATGCACGATGGTGTATCGCCAATAAATGTAACAGGCTATTCCTGGAAAGAACAATACAATCATCTTTGGGACTGGTTGATCCCATCCAGTGGGGCTGCGAAAACGATACAAGGCGAGGTCATTCGAATTACCGGCCGTGTTCGTGATGAATTATATCGAAATGGTGGAGCAAATTGGGATAAGGATTACCGCAAGATGTTAAACGCTCTACTGAACCATTTTTCTTCTGGTGT
Source organism: Holdemania sp. (assembly GCA_031551965.1). Lineage (GTDB taxonomy): Bacteria > Bacillota_I > Bacilli_A > Erysipelotrichales > Erysipelotrichaceae > CALVGQ01. Next base: position 45,985 of record JAVBMW010000001.1, read on the forward strand.
TGCTCTTTCAGAATTCGAAATAGAAGAAGCTAAAAGTTTGACATCAAAAATCCATGCAAAAGGCGATGATGACGACAGTATAACTGACCGCCTATGTGAACTAGCAGTTGTATGGGTATTGAAAAATCCCAATCCAGTACCATTGAGGCACCCAGATTACAATAGATAGCAGCAAACCTTCAGTTCATCGAATTCCCTTTTAAGCGGAAATTCAAAAAATAAACAAGACGGCGAAAATTAGTTCTTGCCGTCTTGTTTACTTATTTTATTGCTGCTTTCTATACGTGACTTATTTTTTCAAATTAATGCTTATCCAAATCGACAAACAAAAGCATAACATTAATCAATCCAGCTATACCAACTAAAACGTAAATAATCATTGAGATCAAACTTCCAACTCCAAAAATTGTATCAACAAGGTTAAACTTAAATAAACCAATCAAACCCCAGTTGAGTGCTCCAATAATAGTTAACGTTAATGCAATCTTCTGTATAGTATTCATAGTATACCTCCAAAGATATCTTGGCTTTGTATCACATATTTATACATAATTTTTATTGTACAACACTAATTTCCAGTCACTTCAAACATGAATTGACTAATTTCCTCTATACTATCAACTGCTCCATATTTTATCCATTCTATTAATACTCTAAATAGCCCCGAAGAAATAAACTGTGAAAAATATCTTTCATAAAAATGAGAATCATTAAACTTTACACTCTCGCTTTCAAAAAAATTAGTTACATAAATACAAAACTGCTCATAGAAGATGTGAGACAAATCCGCAATAACTAACTTATTAATAAATTCTTTATGATCTTTAAAATATGAGAAAAACAATATTATGCGATTCATTTTATTTTTATTTTCTAAAAGTTCTAATTGTTCTATAAGCTTTTCAAATAACTCACGAAGATAAAAGATAAGTATATCTTCTTTAGAATCATAGTTTCTGTAAAAGGCAGCACGTGATACACCTGCCACTTTAGTGATTTCAGTTATACTGATTTCACTGTAAGAGTGATTATTTAATAATTTCATAAGTGCGGTAAAAACCGATTCTTTTGTAATTCTTTTTTGCGTTTCTGAATATGGTTCAGACATGACAAAACCTCCCTAAATGTAACAGATGATCTAAAGTCCGTTGACATTTCTATAATGCTTAGTATAAACTCATTTCGTAAGCGTTACAAGTGTAACGTATGAATTCTAGGAGAAAAACACAAATGAACACTAAATCAAATACTATTTTAATTACTGGAGGCACATCAGGCATTGGATTTGAAATGGCTAAACAACTCATAGCACTTGGAAATACCGTGATTGTAACCGGCAGAGATATTTCCAAACTTGAAGAAACCAAAAAGAAGTTACCCACAATTCAAACATATCAATGTGATGTTAGTGATTCAAAAGCAATATTAGAATTGTATAAAAAGGTTGTTGTTGAATTCCCAAATTTTAATATTTTGATCAACAATGCAGGAATTATGAGCGCAATCAATTTTAATGATACTCAATTTGATACAATTTGTGATGAAATAGAGATCAATTTAAACGGACCAATTCGCATGGTGCAACAATTTTTACCTCATTTGAAAACACAGTCCGAATCAGCAATTGTTAATGTTACTTCAGGTCTTGGTTTTATTGCTTTTAATGATGCACCAATTTATAGTGCATCTAAAATAGGTCTTCATTCTTACACTAAATCACTTCGCAAACAGCTTGAAAATACAAGTGTTAAAGTTTTTGAACTGGCACCACCAAAAACAACCAAACCTCTTTTTTATCACTATAGCTCAGATGTTAATAAGAAAAACAACATGCCGGAAATGGATATTCCAGATGTTGTTAAATCTATGATTAATGGGTTAAATAAGGACAAGTACGAAATTTTACCTGGATTAAGTAAGTTGCTTAAACTTGCAGGACAATTCACTCTCTAAAAAATAGTTGTGCGTAATTCTTAACTCCAATCTGAGTTTCGTATTTGCCAACTTTTTTTGCAGACTGTCTATCATTCATACTTTAACATTTGGATTTGTATACTGACCATGATTCTTGGTCTTATTTCCATATTGAATTGAGAATTTAGGGCAATGATGCAAACACCCCAAACACATTACACATTTATCTTTTGTCCATATTGGTTTGTCATCTACGATCTCAATTGCATTAATTGGGCATTTTTTCGCACATAATCCACACCCGATACAGGTATCTTCTATCACAAAGTTCTTTGTTTTTCTCATGTATTCATAATATGGCTTGTAAATCGGAGCAGTGAAATGAGGCACCTTATTCTTCATAAAGTTACCAGAGGATTTCATTAAAATCCGACTTATGATAGCAGTCAGCTGTGGTTCTACTTCATTGTTTATTTGTTCTACTTTTTCTTTGTCAGAAAGATCAAACATCGGTGTCCATGTATCTGGCATTCTTACACTATAATAGGCATCGAATTCAATTTTAGCATTTTCCTTTAAATATTTATTTGCATAATAGCCACTATGTGCTGGAGTCGTTCCATAGGTAGCAATAAAATAAAAGTATGTTTTTTCTGTAAAATTGAAATCAATAGCTTTCAAAAAATCAATTAATACAGATGGAATACCCCATGCATATGTAGGTGAAACAATACCTACCATCTCGTTTTTTCCGATATTGTATGATGTGCTTTGTTTAAATCTGCCACTTTCCACTATAGAACAACACTCATCTTTCGTGGCAAAAGCGATCTGTTCTGCTACATATTTACAATTACCTGTTGCTGAAAAATAAAATATCATAACATCTCCTTTTTCTCTAATGAGCCAAGCAAGTAATCTATACTCTGCAGTGCTTGTTCTTTTGAAAATGTATCTTTTCTAAAAAAGCACCATTCCAAAACCAGTTGTAATGTATTGCTATAATGTGCTGCAATCATCTCAAATGGCACAAGGTATTTATCTTGATCAGGGCACTCCCACATGACTGTTTTTACTTGCGAAAATATGTATTTTTTCAAAGATTCAATAAATCTTCCATTTAAATCATTGTGCTGCATTATCGGTTCTATTCTATTTCTTTTACTGTCCAGATAGGAATAAAATACGTTCAAAAAGCATTTGTGTTCTTTTGTTCGGCTCTAACTCTCTATAGTCATCTATTTGAATTTCTTTGCCAATCGTATTCCAACACCAATTAAGCAAATCAAAAATATCCTCAAAGTAATTATAAAAAGTGGCTCTTGGGTAATTACAGGTTTCGCAAAGTTCATTTACAGTAATATCTTCAAATGCCTTATTTTCCAATATCTTGAAGAGCGTCTTTGAAAAATCAGCCAGTGTCCGTTCAGCAAATCGATTGGTTTTATTACTCAAGTCATATTTCATATTCTCACTCCTCGGTCGGTATAAAAGTTACGTGTAAATTTAATCATAAATCCCGATGGTAAAATCTCACTTATAGACCTATAATACTTATAAAATTTCCCCAGTGTGTAAGTTGCTTTTCTTTTCTGTGCTTTATCCAGTGATCTTTCTACAATGATCTTCAGATTTAAGAATGGGAGTCGATTTACTTTTTTGCTCTGTGTCATTTCGTTTTTTGCCAATACTCTCATATTCATATCACCGCAAGTCTTTGAAAAAGCATCTAACTCTTTTCGTCTTGCGATGATCCAGATCTCATCTAAATCTTTATATTTATTTACTATTGCTTCTGTAAATACCATGCCTAATCTAGATGAAGCACCTGTTACAACTGCAATTCTCATATAGTAACTCCCTTTTTCACGTGTAAATATATTTGCTTGTGTCTAAGTTGATTGTATAGAGGATCAAATAAAAAATCAATATACAACGAGCATCATATGTATACATGTAGACATTATTGAAAAATTGTCCAAGAGACAACCGCAAAGATTCTCACTCGTAAGATGATAAAAGACATGCTTCTATAAAGTAACTACAAAAATTGAACTACCTACTCCACAAGCAACAAGGATTCCTGGCACTTAGCTTAGGCATAACCTTTTTGTTTCGTTTGGAATATTGAAAAGCCACGATTTCTTTCGTGGCTTCATTTAAATACATGGCCTCTCGCTAGAACCTAACTAGCAACTGGTTAGACTACTATTTCTTTAAGTTCATTATTCAATAAAGATATTTCATTATTACTAATATGCCTTGAGAAATGATAATCTGAAAGTAGTAATGATAATGGTTTATCATGCATTAAATTCACTATATCATTTTCCTGCTTTAATATTTCGCCTAAATATTGATGTATAATCAATTTTGTTTTGTCATTATTCATTAGTTCAGAAGTTTTCGTTTCAATGCTATATCGAGGAAGAAAATCTTGTTTTGGAAAATATAATAATTCAAACTTATTTTGAGTTAACTCAAAGTAAATAAACTGATCATCTTGGACGAATTCAAAATCATCTTGTGCCATTTTAGGTAATGGTAATCTTACATATGCCTTTGATCCAGTTGGAATAGTAAAATTAATTCTTAGTTCTCCTGTTTTTAATACTTCCCATTTACTATTAATTAGCCCCATAGAGCTTTGATAATCTACATCAACATAGTGTAACCTACCATCAATGTTTGGATAGAGGTAGAACTCTTCAAATCCTGGCTTTTTCTCAGATGGCTTAATTCCTGCTGCATCGCTATAAATCCATTCAACTATTGATCCGTATGCATAATGATTTAAGCTGTTCATACCAGTTTCATTGATCTTGCCATCTGCCTGAATTGAATTCCATCTTTCCCAAACAGTTGTAGCCCCCATTTTCACTTCATATAGCCAACTTGGATAATCCTCATTCAATAATAAGTTGTAGGCAAATTTTGCTTGTCCAACTTTAGTAAGAGCTTTGCAAATAAGTGGAGTACCCACAAATCCTGTATCGAGATGCATTCCATTATCTGATATCATTTGCACTAATTCATTTCCGAGTCTTAATAAGTGTTCAATTGGCAACAGCTCAAAATAGATTGCTAAAACTCTTGCAGTTTGAGTATCAATCGTAATTCTCCCATTTAACGAAAAATATTCATTCACTATAGCTTCCTTAATTTTCTGCGCTTTAAATAAGTAAAAATCACTTTCTTCATTTCTTTGTAAAGCTTTTGCTGCTTTACTTACTAATAGACAAGAATTGTAAAAGAATACGGATGCAACATAGTATGATTCTGTTGCTCCAATAGGGGAATAAGGATTTTTATAATTGTCTAATGCTAGCCAATCTGCAAAATGAAATCCTGTTGTCCATAGATATTCATTCCCGCTTTCTTTGCAAACCTTAGATTCATAATCCACCCAAGATTTCATTCCAGCATAATGATTATTCAGCAAATTTAAGTCACCATACATTAGGTATAAATTCCAAGGAATGATTACCGCTGCATCTGCCCAGGGTGATGCGCCAAATCCATCAATGAAACCATCAAACTTATTAAATTTTAATCTTGGGACAATATTAGGTACGGCACCATCAATCAAGGATTGTTCATAATTTAGATCAATCATATATTTTGTGAAGAATGTTGCTGCATCCATATTATACATGGCAGTAGCACTAAATATTTGAGCATCTCCAGTCCACCCCATACGTTCATCTCTTTGTGGGCAATCTGTTGGAATATCTACAAAATTACTTTTCTGACTCCAAAATGTATTTTGGATAAATTTGTTTAACAATTCATTTCCTGTATTGATTGTTCCCGTTTGTTCTAAATCAGAATATACAACACATGCTTTAAAGTCATTAATATTTAAATTTTCTATTCCACTAACTTTTACATATCTAAAACCATAATACGTAAAATGCGGTCTTAATTTTTGTTGAATGCCCATTGAATGATAAACAAATTCAGCTTTTGCAGTGCGAAGATTTGCGTTATAAAACTCATCATCCTGATAATGTTCGCTATACTGCAATACTACTTTTTTACCTTTTTCAATCTGACATTCAAATTCTACCCAGCCTGCAAAATTTTGTCCAAAATCTAATACCCAATTCCCTTTTTTTGTTTTGATTAATTCAATTGGATTAATTATCTCTTTAACTTTTATAGGGACGTTGGATCTTTCAATTAATTTACTCATATCCGTTTTATCTATTACTTTTGTTTTTTCACAAGAAAAAATAGCAGGTATATTTGAAATGTTATCCAAATATTGGGTACCATATACAACTTCTCCATCATAAATATTATTTTCAAGAATCATACTTTTATGATTAGTCCATGTATTGTCAGAAAAAATAATTTCTGTTTCACCACTTCCATATTCAATATGAAGTTCACAAATAAGAGTCAATTTATCTCCATATAAATTCTCATTCCCACCATCAAAACCAAAACGGCCCTTATACCATCCATTTCCTAAGACTACACCCATTGCGTTTTGGCCTTTATGCAATAAATCTTTAATATCATAAGTTTGATATTGGATAAATCCGTCGTAACTATGATAACCAGGGTTTAAATATTCATCGCTTACTTTATATGAATTGATTTCAGCTTCATACAGGCCTAATCCGGCAATGTAAAGCCTTGCCTTTTTGATGTCACATAATAAATTAAAATCTTTTCTAAAAATAATACTCTGATTTTTTCTATTCTCTGTTGTTATCCACTGTGCATTCCATTTCTCTTCTAGTTTACCTGTTTCAAACCATGAGATCACACTATCTTCAAACTGAGTACAATCAATATCCAAGTAACTTCTTATTTTCCAAAAGTATCTTGTTCTTGGTTCTAAAGTCAAATCAACTTGATAAGAATGATTTGTTATGTTTTTTTGTATTCCGCTAGTATATAGAAGTTCATTAAAACTCTCATCTGTTGAAATCAATAAACTACTTGCCAAAGTTATTTCATTAATTTCCCAAGAAAAATTTAAACCATTAAAACTATAACCTAATGGATTTTTAAGGTGGTTAACTTTTAAATTAATAACCTTTTTCAAGCTTTCAGATCCTCTCTTCCACAAAACGGATCAATTGGACTCACTCCAACAAATTCACTTAATCCTACTAATTTATCAATACAAGAATCGATTACAACTTCGCTATTTGAATAGCAATTGATATAGGTTTTAATCATTGGGACATCTAATAAATGATAAGGATTAGCCACACTTACAAAGACTGTAGGGACTTCCTCAACAAACCATGGCACATTATTTCCAAGGCCAAAGAAAGTGTACCAATTGATTCTATTAGTTGTTTTGTTACTTGAATTTTCAATATTTCCAATATAAAGGACAAGATCATATTTATTTTTAAACTGTTCTACAGTATCAACATTCAATGATCCATTGTCACTAAATCCTTCTTTGATATACGGAATAACTTCAAATCCATGTTTTGTTAAATTTTCACTAAAACGACTAAATACCATTTCATTTGATAAACAGTCCCCTAAAATCTGTAAGAGTACTCTTTTATTTTTGTTTGGATTTAATGGAAGAACTTTTTGTGTATCCTTAACTAAAGTTACTGATTGATCCGCACATTGTTTCGCAAGATCTTTATGTTTTTGGCAGTTCACAACACTTAATCCTTCGTTCAAAGGTATGATAGTGTTGTTTTCCCTTTTTTCATGTAATCCGATTGCAGCTTTTGTTGCTAAAATTCTTGTTACAGCTTCATCCAGTCTTTTCGAAGATAAAATTCCATCTTCTAAACCTTTGGTCATATACATGATGTCTTCTTCTAAATCTTTATTGAACAAAAACATATCGCACCCATTTTCAATGGATAATGGGACTGCTTTTGATCTTTCCATGGCACAACAAAACCCTACCATCGGTGTTGCATCCGTAATGATCAATCCATTAAAATTTAATTTATTTCTAAGCAAATCAGTTAATAATTCTTTCGATAATGATGCAGGCATATAAAGGTTTTGTTTGCTATGAGAAAAATATTCTTGATATGCAGGCATTGCGATATGACCTACCATAACTGATAGTGTTCCAAATTCAATTAATTCTTTATAGATTTTACCAAATGATTCATCCCACGCTTTTATGCTCAATGAATTAATCGAAGTTAATATATGCTGATCTCTTTCATCTACTCCATCTCCTGGAAAATGCTTGATCGAGGTTACAAAGTCCTGCTTTTTGGCAGCCGAAATATATTGCTTACTATATTCAATAATATGATCAACATTACTACCAAACGTACGAACATTGGTGATTGGGTTTCTATAATTCATATCGACATCAACAATAGGTGCAAAAGCAAAATTACACCCAACAGCCTTAGCCTCTGTACAGGCAACATTCCCTAGTTCGAATGACATTTTTGGATCATTTGTCGCCACGATCTGCATTTGTTTGCCAAAATAGGTTCCATCTGTCAACAAACCATTTCCACCAGCTTCAAGATTAGCCGCTAATAACATAGGTATTTTTGAATTTTCTTGTAAATAAGAGTATGTTTCAAACATTTGTTCGCTTTGATCATCTCGAAACATTAATCCCCCAACACCCCTTCTTAAAAATTCGTAATAGAGATATCCTTTATCTGATGCGTATCCAATAGGGCAAAATAATTGGCCTATTTTTTCTTCATTGCTCATTCCTTTTATCGTATCAATAACCCATTTTTCAGACTTCTCATCCAGATAAAATGGTTTTAATCTTAAGTTCATTAGTTTGTCCTCCTTTGACTTAAATAGCCAAAAATAATTAACATCAGATTTAACTAATTTTGGCTATTAAATATGTTATAAATAATGTAATAATTCTTTAAATTGGTTTAATTGATAAGTGCTATTTGAATTATGTGATGCCACGCCTATTCCCGCACTATCAAATCCACCTTGGTTTGCCGCTTCAATTCCAACATCTGCATCTTCGATAATTAAACAATCTTCAGGTTTTAATCCTAAATAATCTGCTGCTTTAATAAAGACTTCAGGATTTGGTTTTCCATTTTGAATATTTGTACCATCACTGATTGCATCAAACCATTCAATGATTCCGAGTTTATCTAAGATTGCCTTTGCATTTCTACTGGATGAACCAATTGCAATTTTGTACCCTAGTTTTTTTATTTGTATTAATGTATTTGCAACTTCTTCTGATAAATCGCTAGGATCCATACTTTCCAATAATTGAAGATAAACTTCATTTTTAAGCTTTGCATAATTTTTTATCTGATATTGATTCATAGAAATATGATTTTCTTTTACAATTATCTCAAAGCTTTCATCACGTCCAATACCTCGCAGTTTATCATTCATTTGTTTATTAAATGATAAATTTAAATCCTGAGCAATTTTTTTCCAAGCTTCATAATGTAACTGATCAGTAGAACAAATCACCCCATCTAAATCAAAAATCAAGCCTTTATAATTTTTCATTTCTTTTTACCTATTAAAGCACCAATCTTGCTTTCGTTATTCAAATAAATTAAAAATAATAGAAGTATAATTGCATTTATTAAGGATTGTGTCTGACTTGTAATATCTAGACGTACAAATCCCAAGGTTATCACTGCTGAGGTGAATGCCCCTAAGAAAACTCCAAATATTTCTTCACTGAATCTTGCAATAAAACCACCAATAAATAAAGGAAGAAATGCGACGAACATTGATGAAATTGATGAAAAATTAAGTGCTACAGAAGCTGATCCTCTAGTAGTTAAATTAATACACCCTACCGTTCCCATAAGTAAACCTGCTAATGCATAACTGATGATTGCATTTTTTACTTCATTGATTCCAGTACTTGTTGATATTTTTTGACCATGTTGAAGTGCTTTGTTTTCATATCCAAAGGTCGTAAAATTCATTATGCAAAACATAGCTCCAAGTCCTATGAGCCCAATCACGATCAGCCATGGTGTCGTTGACACTTCCAGTAAACTTAAATTTGTAGAAATAAGTAATCCTTCACCTTTTGTGATTACAAACGTTAATGCTTCATAAATTAGTGTTACTCCTAATGATGTAATAATGGGAGGTAATTTCAGGGTTACATAAAGCAACCCTGAAATCGATCCTAAAACTAATCCGATAAACATGGATAGTAATAGTAATACTATTGCTGGTAAATGATATAGTATAGTAATTTTTGCACTGATCATTGCTGATAGTAAGGCAATTGAACCAATCGAGAAATCGAATCGACCTGAATTTAGATTTAACGATAATGCCCATGAAATAAAACTAATAATTACCGTTGATCTTACTAGTGTTAAAATATGTCCCTGAGTATTAATAAAACTTATCCCATTGAACTTACAAATAACAACAAACAAAATCATTGTGGTAGCTGGAATTATTAACGTTTTTATAATTTTACCTTTCAAATTACTATCTTTTCTCATATAAGCCCTCTTCTATTTGTGCATCGCTTCTATATCTTCAAAAGATGATGCTTCCGTAAATTTTTTAAATTCTTCAAATGTTGTATTTTCATTGATTAACTTAATATATTTGTCTAAATCTGCTTTTGCGTAAGCTGGATTTTCTGTGCTGTTTGCGATATCTGACATTTTGTTGTATTGTTCAGTTCCAATTGCAACCCAGTAATCCTGGCTTAAATTGAATGCATTTCCATTGTCTCGAGTAACATCAGCATTTCCAGTAACACAGTTAAACAAGGCTGCAAAGATAGGACCGATAGAAGATCCATATTTTCCTGCTAAGTAATCAACTTGAGCAGGACTTGCATTAAATGCTGCTGTATAAGATTCTGTGAATGATGCAACTGTTGCAAGTTTTATGTTTGGATTGATTTGAGAAATTGCTGCTCCGAAGAACTCAACTCCTAAACAAGAAGTAAGTACTACTTCAAGATTCTGTTCTGCTACTTTTTGTCCTACTGTTCCCCAGAATGCTCCTGCTTCATCTGGAAATCCACTGATTGTATTGATTGTATAACCAGCACCTTCAAGCTTACCAAAGGTTCCATTATCTCCTGGAGTATAGATGATTCCTACTTCTTCAAAAGCTTGGATCATACCTTCTGTTCTTTCTCTATGCATTTCAACAAACGGATATCCTCCTGCATACACCAAGAAGTTTGTTGCTCCTGATTCAAGATAATATTTTGCCATTTCGTAGCCAACTTTTTTTTCATTTGCTAAAGTTGGTCCAACTGAACCTACATAGTATTTGTATCCTTTTAATTCATTATATTTATCATCACTAAGTGTTCCAGCTCCAATTGCATAATAGATTTGTGCTTCTTCACAAAGTTTGATGCTTGCTACACGGTCTTGATCAGAGAAAGAAACTATCCCCTTAACTTTCAAGTTGACAAAGTTTTCGATTGCTGCAATTTCTTCTTCAGCTGTTGTAATGCTGTCAGAGTAAATAAATTCTACTGGATACTGCTTTGCAAGATACTGGGTGTAATAGTTTTTGAATGCAACTACTTCTGAATCCGTTGAATCATAAATAAGGACACCAATCTTAACTTTATCCATATCATCGATTCCTTTACTTTCTGATCCCTTTTCTCCTCCACATCCCACTAATCCTAATACAAGGACAGTTAAGCATAGAGAGGAAATCAATAATTTTTTTAAACTTTTCATATTTTCCCTCCAAAGTTTATATGTGAACACATTTGTGTGTTTACCAGTTTTATCTTGGTAAGAGTTTTTCTCTGTAACCAAGCCCTGCGATAAATACAACAATAAGAAATAAAACTGCTTTAACAATCTGAGACATTCCAGTGCTTAAACCTAAAATCAATAATATCTGATTGAGTAAAACAATCGATGTTGCCCCAACTAAGGCTGCCGTTATTTTAGTTTTAGAACCACCTGATAGTGGCATCCCACCAAACACAATTGCCATCAAAACGTTCATGCCAATTGAAGCACCTGTTGTTTTACTTAGAACTGGTGCTCTTACGATTGTAAGAAACGCTCCGATTCCAACACCTGTCCCTGCTAAAGCAAAGACAAGAATTGTTAGCTTTTTACCAGATAACCCGCTTTGTTTTGCACATATTGGACTATCACCAAAGAAATTGTTACTTCTTCCTAATTTTGTATAATGTTGTAAAAAAGCACATATCAAGAAAAACAATACTAGTAATGTAAATTTAACTACTTCATTATCGAAAGGTGAAACTAATGCAGCATTTACTACTAACTGAGATTGTCCGTTGAGGATCAGCTCAACAACTGAACCCAGAACGCTTAACATTGCGATTGTAGTTACAAATGCTGGTAGGTTAAAGAGTGATGCTAATATTGAATTGAACAATCCTATCCCAACACCTACTAAAACACAAACCAGAAACATCAATAAAACTGACCCAGTTGCATTGAGTACTAAACCTCCACACATCGCACTTACCGCTGTAGATGCTCCAAGTGAAATATCGAATGCTCCGATCGAGAAAATAAAGATAGCACCTGTTGCAACGACAGCTGTAATCACAACTTGATTCAATAAAATTTTGAGATTATACATTGACACTTCACCACGCATAACCATGAAGTAAAAGACTATCAAGAGCAAAAGTCCTATAACTGGTGCAAAGTTTATGATTTTTTGTTTATTTATTTTCATCGCTTTACTCCTTATATCATTGAATCAATAATATCTGATTCACTTAGCTTTTTACTTCTATTAAATGAATCGGACATCTTACCATCTTTCATAATAAGAATACGATCACACATCCCAATGAGTTCACTTAGTTCCTCTGAAATCAAAACAAATGATTTACCTTCTTGTTTTAACTTATATATAAGCTGATACATCGCTTGTTTAACACCAATATCAACTCCTCTTGTGGGACAATCAAGAATCAATATTGAAGATTCTCTTGCGATCCATTTACCAAATACAACTTTTTGCTTGTTTCCACCTGATAATTCCTGAACAGCTTGATCTATTTCTCTACATTTAATGCTCAAATTGTTAACTTGCTGTTGAACATATCCCTTTTCCAAGTCATTACTGATCAATCCCAATGAATTCTTAATTTTATCCAATCCTACAATCGAAATATTGCTACGAATACTTGATTTCAAGGAAAGGGCTTCAATATCTCTATCTTTTGAAACATAACCAATACCACATTTCATTGCGATTTGTTCGTTAATGATTTTTTGATTACTCCTAACCTCAATTACCTCACCTGAGTCTAAATGTTCATAGCCAAATAAGCATTTACCTACATTATGCATGCCTGAGTGGGATAGACCTCCAATGCCTAAAATCTCACCTTTGTGGAGTTCGAAGTTCACATCAGAGATTTCATTTCCTTTTCTCAATCGTATTGCCTTAAGAACAACTTCTTCATTAATATCACCATCAAAATCGACTCTATAATAGTTTCCTTTTAACTCTCTTCCTACCATTAGTTGTTTGATCCTGTCTTCATCAAATTCATTTTTGTTCAGTGTTTGGATGATGTTTCCATCTCTTAGAACGGTCATTATATTACATGTTTCCATCAATTCTTCTAAATCATGAGATATGAATATAACAGCTTTATTTTGACTTATCATTTCATTCATTAATTTATATACAATTTGGCGTCCTTTTTGTGAAAGAGCCGTTGTTGTTTCATCGACAATCAAAATTTCAGGGCTACGATACATAACTTTAGCAATTTCAATTAATTTTCGATCTTGAAAATCAATTGTTGCAGTTAATGCATTGACATCAATATCTTCAATTTCAATAGCCAGTAATGCTTGCTCTGCTTCATATTTCAATGTTTTTTTATCTACCAAACCATTTTTTTTATATTTATCTGTTTGTCCCAAAAATATATTTTCTGCAACACTGATTCCTGCAATTGTTCCACTCTCCTGAATAATCATTCCAATACCCTGATTTAAAGCATCAATCATATTGTTTGGTGTATATTGTTTACCCTTGTAAATCATTTCACCCGAATTAGCTTTTTGGATTCCAGAAATGATTGATGATAGTGTTGATTTACCAGAACCATTCTCACCGATTAATCCATGTATTTGCCCTCGTTTAAGAGTAAAATTAACATTATTCAGCGCAACTGTTGCACCAAAGTTTTTATTAATACTCTTAACTTCTAATAAATTCTCCATCGATCCACCTCATACAATCGGTTTTACTCTTTCTGTATCCATAATATCAAAGCGCTTACATTAAACATATGGTCTAATATGGACAATTTGATTGATATTTTTTGATATTTCGAATATTCTATATATAAAGAGGAAAATCATATGAATATAAATGAATTATATGACTATTTGACAGTTTTAAATGAATCAGAAAATTTCTATAAAAATTATTACAACTCTAAAAAGAGTTTAGAAACAACAAAAACTTTTTTAGAGCAATTAGACCTAAGCTATTTAAAAAAGAATAATCTATTAGTTCCTGAAATAAAAAATACGATTCCTCCTATGTTTCTTGAAGAATGGTTCTTTGATACTTCTTCGAAACAAAGCATTCACATTCAAAAACATAATTGCTACACTCCAGATATTTTTCACAAGCATAACTTCTTTGAGCTTTTCTATGTTTTAGAAGGAAATTGCAAACAAAAGATAGGAGATAGCATCTTTGAAATGAAAAAAGGAGACATTTGTTTAATACCTCCAGATATTATGCATAGCATCTCCGTTTTTGATGAAAGTAAAATAATTGATATTTTAATTAGACGAACTACTTTCGAAGATATTTTCTTAAATTTCTTACGTAGTCATAATATTCTATCACGCTTTTTTATGCATAACATATACGCTCCTCAAGCCAATGACTATATTATATTCCATACCGGTGTCGATGAAGAAATAGAATATTTGATCATGAATCTTTTTCTAGAATATACAAATAAAGATATTTACTTTAATGATCTTTTAAACAATGGATTGATTACCTTATTTGCTAAAATCCTAAGAAATTATGAAGATACCTGTGAAATGCCACCAGAGGTCAGTACTAATCGAGATCAAGCTTATGAGATTGTTCGATATATCAAAGATAATTATACAGATGTTACTCTTAATGATGTTGCTGAACATTTTCACTTCACTCATGAATATACATCAAGATTGATAAAAAAAGTCACGAACTCATCCTTTACAAGAATTTTAAGAACTACTCGTTTGGACATTTCACTATCTATGCTAACAGATACAAATATTTCAATACAAGACATAAGCAATGATATTGGATATCCAAATGTTGAGCATTTCATCAGAATATTCAAAGATGAGTACAATCTAACTCCTAGTGAATATAGAAAAATATATAGTGATAAATAATTAAAATAAAAATCAAATTATAAAAAAAACCGCAATTCTTAGTTGCGATCAAATATACAAATGGCACCCTCGGCCAGAATTGTACTGGCAACTAGTCCTTAGGAGTGTGATTGCTATTATATGTTTTAGAAATTTCAAAAGCAGGGCTCATTCTTTCTATTTCTTCTCGATGTATACTATATTTTTGTGCCAAAGATCTCCAATTCTTTGTGACTACTTCAACAATGTTTTTAATTTCTTCTTTTGCTTTCACTTCACTTATTCCAAAGTATTTTGCCGATGAAATAGTTGTTTTAAAATCAAGATAACTTTCTGAGGTATTTATATTTAAAGACAAATTGCTCCCATAAACATTTGGATTAACATCATACATTGGAGCCAAT
This sequence comes from Holdemania sp., assembly GCA_031551965.1. Classification (GTDB taxonomy): domain Bacteria; phylum Bacillota_I; class Bacilli_A; order Erysipelotrichales; family Erysipelotrichaceae; genus CALVGQ01. Next base: position 61,619 of record JAVBMW010000001.1, read on the forward strand.
TTCCATAAGTTATCCTGCAATAAAAATCCATGATTTCTAAGATGATCATCAGTATTCGAAACAGCAATACTAAACACAATTCTTTTCCATAATTCAAAAAGATCTTCTTTAGGTGTTGGACTGTTTGATGTAATAATTCCTGCAATATCTAAATAACTTGCTCGATCACCGTCATTTTTATCAAGCAATGTCATTGCTGATGCAAAATGAATTCTTTTATCATTCTGTCTATCAAATCTTTTAGAAAGATACGTGCTTCCATACTCAGAAAGATTCATTATTTTTGCCTCAGGAACATTTAATCCGCACAATTTTGCCAACTCATGAACAACCATTTCCCATGCACCAATGTTTACATCATCATTTTTTGAAGGAAACTTTGCTATCCATAAAGAGCCATCCAAGTCTTGGACACTTGCTTTCGGACGTGCGCCTCCTAAAGATGTTCCTGGAGCAATTAATTGATTTATCCATTTTGACACATTTGATGACTTTTCTGTTTCAAGGCCTCTTACAGCCTCCTCTAACTCTCTCAATGATGTCATGGGTGGTGTTGCAAGCATCTTATCATTTTCTAGAAATTTCCCGTTTTTTTCTAATGAAAAACGTAAAGCACCCATTCTTCCTTCATCATATACACCAAGCAGATAGTCTGTTTCATTCATCTTTTTAGGTTTCTTATTTAGCTCTCGTGCAAGCATTTCTTCTTTACGGTCTATTAATTTTCTTCCCCATCGATCCGGACAGCAATCAGAAAACATTCCAAATATTTGTTTACTTTGAGGTAAGTATTGTCTTCCTGAATAAAAGCTCAAGTTCGGATCAAAATTAATCATTGCCATATTTGTTTTCAGCCAATTTTCATCATATTCAAAAGTTATTATTTCTTTTCCATTGTCATAAAGAGAAAACAAAACGCCCATTAATATGGGTTCATTATTGTTATCAAAATAAACATAAATATTTTTATTTTCCATCTTTATTTACCTTTTTAAAGACCTTTTCCTTGTAGACAATTTCAAATCTTGCATTTGTTTTCCTACAGCATCATCTTTTGCAATCAATAATAAATCTTCATCCAGTCCGCCAATTGCATGTAAGACTGCTGCATAATTACCCATTGATACTTTTGGAGATCCTTTTTCAATTGACCACAATGTGGCTCTACTTATTCCAGCTCTTTGAGCGATGAGCTCAACTGATAAATTTCTTCTGAGTCTTGCTAATTTAATTTGATTTCCCATCTGTTCAATATAACCATTCGTTTTAGGCAGTAGCATTTACATCACTCCTTATGTTTAATATTATAAACAAAACGTTCATATTTGTCAATTATATTAAACGTTATCTCGAGAGTTTACATGTCGCTCGATTTCACACGCGAAACGCTCTACATTAGTATTTATCCTTATAACAGCTATAATTTGTTGTAGAGTTCAAGATCATTTTTGATACAAACTGCTTGATCAACTGATAATTCATCATAATAAAATCGCTGACTTTGTGAAATAGTTTTAGACACAAGGTACACCACCTTATCTTTATGATGTTATATTATCATGATACTTTTGTTAATATAAGTCTTGACTTTTCTAAATTTAATTGAATACTATTCAAGTTATTTATCAATACAAATCTATCTTTTTAGATAGTACCGAGAACTTCCCCATATAATAAAAAAGCCATGATTCTAGTCACAACTTTGCTTGATACAAATGGCACCCTCGGCGGGAATTGAACCCACAACTAGCCCTTAGGAGGGGGAGTTAATCTTCTAACATCCATTTATAGGCGGGAACTACGTTAATTTCCAACCCATTTTCCTGTATTAAATCTTCCTCATCATAAGTTACTATTAAATTATTTATAATTGATTTAAACTCATTCAGTTTGACTAGTGCTTTTACTTCTCTTGCTTTTGTTTCATAATCTGAAATGGAATAGCTAACTTGTATCGCAAGAGATTCACTTGGAATATAAAAATCTACCTCAACACCATTTTGATAATAAAAAACTTTATCCTGCCCATATTTTCTCAATAACTTGCAAGCAATTAGGTTTTCTAGTAGTGTAGTATCCGAATCAATCAAGAATAGATTAAGCAAACCTGTATCCACAAAATAATATTTTGGATTCGCTAATTTATCAACTATTTTCGCTGCATAATTTTCAATTGAATTGATTAAATATGATTCTTTACAGTAAGAGATATATTGAATAATTGTTGATTTACCCACTGTTACTCCAACGCTATTAATAATATTACTTAATCTACTAAAAGAAATAGGTGTACATACACTTTCAGCTATTTTTTTCATCATAATTTCAAGCGCTTTAGTATTTGAAATCGAATAACGTTTTACTATATCACCTAAAAATATTTTATTATAAATACTACTCAAATAACTTCGCTTATCGACAAGATTGATTGTTTCTGGGAAACCACCGTATCTCAAATACTCATCAAATAATTTAATGAATTTTCCTTTATCACTTGTTGAATTCAACAATCTTTTATTCCAATTAAATGATTTAGCCTTTAAAAATTCAACAAAGCTATATGGGTGGATCAAAACAGCTAAATATCTACCTCCTAAAGTTGTTTCTATTTCTTTACTTAACATTTCTGCGTTACTTCCTGTAATATAAATATGCCTTTTCTCATCAGCCATACGTCTAGCAAATTTTTCCCAACCTTCAATATTTTGGATTTCATCTAAAAACAGAATAGGATTTTTAGTAGTTAAAGCATAAAAAGACTCAATCAACATATTAAAATCGTTTATATCAAATCCCATCAAACGTTCATCTTCAAAATTAACATATAAGAATTCTTCCCAATCATGTCCTTGAGTGATAAGATTTGTCATATGTTGATATAGAATGTATGATTTGCCACACCTTCTTATTCCTGTAAACACCATTGGAATTTGATCTTCTATCAGTACATTTCTTTCAACGAAAGGTATCCTGCGAATTACTTCAATATTATCTACTATGATTTGCTTAAGTATTTGATTATTAATCATTTTAATAACCTCCGTTTTATATTCAAGACAATATTATCATATAATTGTCTTATCAACAAGACAATATTATTATATAATTGTCTTGCAAACAAAACAACAAGATTTAATTGTGTTTTTAAATGATTTGTACCATATATGAAATTAAAAGCGAACTTGCCAAGCACAATATCTTCCTAATTTCTCTCATTCCTGGTGAGAGAATTGAATTATAAAAAAATCCCTGAAAATTAAAATTAAAACCACGACTTAATCGTGGTATATTTAAATAATTTAATTGAACCCGGAACTAGCCTTAGGAGTAAGGATATCCACGTTTTTAAGGGCATATTTCACCACTTTCGGTTTGTTTTGTCCTTTATATCATCGTTTATCTTTTGTTTTATGTTTGCTTAACCCCACTTTTCACTATTTGTTTATCTAGTTTGCATAGTATCTATTAGCAGAGTATTAGCAAATTCATTCAACTTTGTTGACCATCACAAATACAGAGTATTTTTCATTTAAGTCAAATTCATCAACTATTTTAAATACAGTTCCAAAGACACTTTCTTTACTCAAAAGATTTATGCTAACTTCCTTTTTAGGATAAGCGATATAAAATAATCCATTAGGCTTAATCATCGATTTTTCATATACTTCCTTTATGCTTACTTCTAAATCCCATTGTTCAAATATAAATGAAAATATCATATCATAAGGTGCCTTTTGACCAGAATAATCACAAACGACTTCATCAAAGTCATGCATGTCTGAAGGCACATCAAAAAGCAATATATTTTGATTATTTTGAAAATTCATTTTTTTAATCAAATCATGTTTTATCAAATTGAGTTTCTCCTTTTTTACTTAATAATTAATCAAATAACAATCTATTTACTACCATTTATCGCTATTTATATTTATGAACCCCTTATTTTGCAGATTATTGAAGCCTAAATTTATCGCTTGTCTATATTGCAAAACTTCTTTTGCGGCTGCTGAAACATGTGAACTACTAGTCATTTCCTTAAACAATTCATCATATGTCGTAATAATATTTTCAATTTCAGATGAATCTTTTGCTTCTCCAAGAGTTATCGCATTCAACAGTATTTTGGGATTGGGCAATAAGTTTATCATTCCTCGCAATTCACCTATTTTATTATTTGCCTTTGATAACAGCAATAGCGTTTCTACATCATTAAAATCAGTTGCTAATGGCAATTAATACATATTTTTCACCTCATAAATAGATTATCATTTTTCAGTCACGTGTTGATTACGTGCTGATTTCCTGAAAATTCATATACTACGACTTAATCGTGATTTCATCCATTATGGCACCCTCGGCGGGAATTGAACCCACAACTAGCCCTTAGGAGGGGCTTATTATATCCATTTAACTACAAGGGCATTGCTTGTATATTTTAGCATATTCCCTCAATCTAATCTAGATACAAAATCAATTGGTCACGCACTGCGTGACCAATTGTATATTATGCAAGATTTGCTTCTAATACTTGATATTCTTTATGTAATTCGTATTGTAGTTGTTCTTCAGTTGGTAAATATAAACTGTATTTTGATGTAAAGATTTGATTATTTCCTTCAGGTAAAGTATATCGCACGACGGATTCACTTTTATCTGCACACAAAACTATTCCAATTGGAAGGTTATCCCCTTCATTCATTAACTCTCTAGTATAGTAGTTGACATACATTTGCATTTGCCCAAGATCCTGATGTTTCAATTTTCCAGTTTTTAAATCAATTAGGACAAAACATTTTAAAATATAGTTGTAAAATACTAAATCAACATAGTAATGTTCTCCATCAAAAGATAATCTTTTTTGTCTTGCGACAAACGAAAAGCCATTGCCTAATTCTAAAAGGAAATTTTGAAGATGATCGATTAAGGCTTGTTCCAAGTCGCTTTCGAAGAAGCTTGCACTTTGTTGCAATCCTAAAAACTCCAATACATATGGATCCTTAATAATATCTTCTGGTTTGTTTATCTCATTATCATTATTCAGTGATTTGCTTTTTGTAGACAATAATCTTTCATAGGTGTAACTATTGATTTGTCTTTCAAGTTGCCTGCTACTCCAATTAGAATTAGCACATTCATTCAAATAATATGTACGCGCTTGCTCACTTTTAACCTTTAATAAAAGGCGATAATGTGTCCAACTCAATTCAACACGCAGTGCGTGTTGAATTGGAAATGCAATATAAAACTTTCTGATATACTGCAAGTTAGTTACAGTAAAACCTTTTCCAAAATCTCTTGTCATTTGCTTGGCTAATTCTTCTAAGAAGTATTTACCATATTCTGCACGGTTCTCTCCATTTTGTTGTTCAACAATGCTTTTTCCTATATACCAATAAGCTTCTACCATTGCAAAGTTTGCAGTTGTATATACTTTTTTTCTTGCATGTTGCATAATTTCTTTAATTTGATCGTAAAGCTGTGTTGTAGTAATATCTTTCATAGTATTTTTTACTTACAAGTAATTTTTTGTAAGATCCTCCTACTATTAATATTCTAAGAAAATGGTTGTTCACCTCTTTTAATTTTCAAAATATTTGAAACACTTTTTTATTTTTGCTTCGTTGTGTAGTATTTTTGTTATAATAGATATGTAGGTGAAAATATGAAAAATTCGATTAAATTAATTCTTACTGATATGGATGGCACTTTGTTAAACGATGACAAGCAAATGCCCAAAAATATCTTTGAAATCATCAAGAAATGCACAAATGAAGGAATCATTGTTGGTGCAGCCTCAGGAAGGCAACTCTATAACTTGTATAATCGATTTAATGAAACTCAATATGAAATGTTCTTCGTTGCTGAAAATGGTTCTTATGCTACTTATAAAAATAAAATAATTTATTTTTCGCAGATTAAGCTGCCTGTGATCCACGAATTGATTGATGTTGCTAGAACACTACATAATGCCTATCCGATAGCTTGTGGCAAAAAAGGTGCATATATCGAAAATACCGACAAAAAGTTTGTGCTTGAAGCAAAAGAATATTATGATAAGCTTACTTTAGTGGATGATTTGAAGTCTGTTGAAGATGACTTCTGTAAATTTACGATTTGTGACTTTGATGGATCTGAATTCAACTCAAATTTAAAGTATGAAGCATTTAAAGAAAAACTCCAAATTACTGTGTCAGGACAGATTTGGTTGGATATATGCAATAAAGGTGTATGTAAAGGAAAAGCAGTTGAAGCTTTTCAAGAAAAAATGAAAATCGCAAAAGAGCAGACAATGGCCTTTGGAGACTATATGAACGATGTAACACTACTTCAAGCAGCACACTACAGTTATGCTATGCAAAATTCTCATCTAGATTTATTCCAATACGCCAACTACATTGCTCCTAACAACAACGATGAGGGTGTAGTACAAATCGTTGAACAATACCTAAAATAAGAGGAGAGAAGACTATGAAAATTGGTACAATTGGTTCAGGATTTATTGTTGATCATTTTATTAATGCAGTAAGTTTTGTCGATGGAGTTGAAATCGGTGCTTGTTACTCCAGAAATCAGGAAAAAGCAGAAGAATTCGCAAAAAAACACAATGTTTCTAAAGCTTACTCAAGTTTAGAAGAAATGTTTAAAGATGATGATTTAGATTTTATCTATGTTGCATCCCCAAACAGCATGCATTATCCACAAACTAAACAAGCACTTCTTGCAGGTAAAAATGTCATCTGTGAAAAACCATTTACATCAAATGATACTGAGTTAAAAGATTTGATTAAAATCGCAAAAGAAAAACATGCATTCTTATTTGAAGCGATTATTCCTATTCACTTACCAAACTATAAATGGCTAAAAGAAAATATAAATTTAGTTGGTGACTTAAAAATGATCCAATGTAATTTCTCACAATATTCTTCAAAATACGATGCCTTTAAACGTGGTGAAAATCCAAATGTTTTCAATACTGATTTCTCTGGCGGATCACTTATGGATATCAACCTTTATAACATCCACTTTACTATGGGGCTATTTGGTATACCAAATAATGTCCAATACTTTGCGAATATAATTGAAGGAATTGATACTTCTGGAACAGTAATGATGGATTATGGTACATTTAAATCTACTTGTGTTGGGGCAAAAGATTCTAAATCTAAAAATTCTGTTCAGATTCAAGGAGATAAAGGATATATCTTAATCGAATCCGAATCAAGTAGAGTTCTTCAAGTTGAATGCAATTTCAACAATGAAAAAACAATCATTAACTTCCAAGATAATCCTAATGGAATGTACTACGAAGTAAAAGATTTCAAAGAAATTGTAGACAAAAATGATTATGAGACTTGTTACAAGTTATTAGATTACTCAAATGAAGTCATGGAAGTAATTACTCAGGCAAGAGCTACTGCAGGAATTATCTTTAAAGCTGATAATGTAATAAAATTTTAATTTAATATAATTAACGGATGATCAGCAATGATCATCCGTTTTCTTACTATTATTTGCACTTTACGAATGACATTGAATCAAACTTTAATAATCATGAGACCAAAAAATTCATAATTATGCTTACCATAATCTCGCGTTCATCTGGCCTTGATTCTGCAATCATAATCGTTAAAGCAACCAAAGCATCATCGGATATTTTCTTAGTTCCATCTGCATTAAATAATTGATTGTTCTTATCCAAAAAATAGACAAATAATGATGCAGCTATTCTTTTATTACCATCGAACGATAATCAACAATATTTAACTCAGTCGCAATTTTTGCGACTGAGTTACTTTTTTCCAACTCCCATCATTAAAAATATTATTTATATGTTTACCAATAGTTTTTATATCCCTATCAAAAAGCTCAGCAATTTGTTCTCGATTCAGCCAAACTGTTTCATTTTCTTTATCAAAATCAACCGATATTTCTATTTCTCCATCTTTAAATATTATTAAATCCTTCTTGTTTATATCCATACTTTCCTCCAATTTTGCCGAAAAAGATCAGCTTTTTACCATTATCACATATCATTTTTTAAAATCAAATCGCTAAATTGGTAATATTTGCATAAAAACAGCTCTTTTCGGCTTCGTATTGTACTACATCTGTAAGTTTGGACATTTTTTTAAAAGTAATGAATTTCTTGGTTTTTACTCAAAATGGCTATGTGTATAATCGAAAAAATGAAAAACGATAGATATTTTCCTAATTTATAACGGACTATGTCTATCATTTTATTTATGAAATGCCTTAAGTTGAGAAAGAAACAATTTCTTCATCACTTATTTTTAATTTAAGTTTGTATCTAAACTATGGAGTGAATAAGATTTTTATATTAAATCATTATAGCTCAAATTTTTCTTTTATTATCCTTGCTACTTCTGCAGGTTCTAAATTAGAATTATCTATTTTAGTATAATTTTCAAATGTTAATTCACCTTCGTTACTTACACAACGATATTCTTTATCATCATTGACTAATAGATTATCTGAAAACTCTATATTTCTTTTTGATGCTTTATTTTTTAGTCTGTTTTCTGTTTTGTTTCGCTCTAGTCTTATTTCTTGTGACGCTACTAATTCAACATAATAGATTTCTGCACCACTAAATATTTCGGTGACATGTTTGATGTAATCCCAATCTTCTTGTTGATCAAAGGCCCACATATAAGTGAAGATAAGTCCATAATTATTTGAAGCAGCATATTCATCAAATACTAGTTCTCTAAATCTTGAAATAGCCTTGCCGTTGAAATAACCAAAGATTTCTAACATCGGTTCAATTGACATATGATTATGAAATAGTCGCAGATCGGTTATTTTCATGAGTTCTTGACCTACTGTCATTTTTCCTACAGATGTATTGCCAATTAAGATTAATAATTTCATAATATATACTCCTTGATTGCTAAATTATAGCATACAAAAAGGGCATCCGCCCTTAAAGTGTTACTCCTTGTTTAAAGATCGCAAGATCATGATATCCTGCATCTTCTGCTTTTACTTTCTGTCCGTTAGCGATCGCAAGGACATAATCAAATAATTCTTGGCCTACTTCAGCGATAGAACTATCTTCAATTGCCCGACCTGCATTGAAATCGATCCAATTGCGTTTTTTATCATATAATTGAGTATTACTTGATATTTTTACAGTAGGTACGACTGAAGCAAAAGGTGTTCCCCTGCCTGTAGTAAAGAGGACAATGTGGCAGCCCGATGCCGCTAAAGCAGTTGAGGCAACCAAATCATTACCAGGTGCACTTAATAAGTTGAGTCCATGTTTTACTACACCTTCTCCGTATTTAAGCACATCGACAACGATGGCACTTCCACTTTTTTGGGTACAACCTAACGATTTGTCTTCCAGTGTTGTAATACCTCCAGCTTTGTTTCCAGGACTTGGATTTTCATAAATAGTTTGATCATGACGAATAAAATAGTCTTTAAAGTTGTTGATCAGATCAACCGTTTTATCATAAATTTCATTTGATTCACAACGATTCATTAATATTGTTTCCGCTCCAAACATCTCTGGAACTTCAGTTAAAATAGTGGTTCCACCTTTAGAAATCAGTATATCTGAGAATTCTCCTACAACTGGGTTCGCTGTGATTCCACTTAATCCATCTGAACCTCCACATTTCATACCAATTTTTAATTCACTGACACTGATTGGTTCACGTTTGTCTTTCTTGCAGATTTGTGCTAATTCTTCAATGATCTGTGTACAAACCTCCAGCTCATCTTCGTGGTCCTGTGCTACCACAAAACGAATTCTTTCCTCATCATATTGAGACATATGTTTTTTTATTTCATTAATATTTGAATTTTCACAGCCAAGTCCAAGTACAACTACTCCCCCTGCATTGGGATGCTGGATCAAATTCGCTAAAATCTGACGAGTGTTTTCTTGGTCATCTCCCATTTGGCTACAACCATAAGGATGGTTGAAAGCTACGATTTCTTCTAAACCATCGCCTACTAAATGTTTACTAATTTTCTCCAATTCTTTGACTACATTGTTCACACAACCTACAGTTGGGATAATCCAAATCTCATTACGCACTCCAACTTGACCATTATTTCGACGAAATCCGTTAAATGTCAATTCAGATGTTTTTTTTAGATCAGAAACTACTGGTTCATATTTATATGTTAAAGTATCTGATAAATTTGTCTTACAATTATGCACATGCACATGTGTGCCTTCCTCAATATCGAGTATCGCATGTCCAATTGAATAAGCATACTTAATAATGTTTTCATTATTTTTAATTGATTTGATTGCGAACTTATGCCCTTGTGGAATATCTTCTTTCAACGTTACTTTTATCACACCTAAATCAATGACTTCACCACTTTTGAGTGGTGTTAGAGCTACAGCTACATTATCTCTACTATGAATTAAAATAGCTTTTTTCATACTAATTCTCCAAATCTTTCATTGCTTGTTCCATACCTAATTCACGAATGTTGTTTAAGTATAAATTCACTTGATCAACTAATCCATTGATCTTTGTCAAGTCTTGTCCATGAAAATTAACGTTTGATAAATAATTAGATACAAACTCTGGTTTGTCTGAATTTTCCACAAAGAATTCTAATACTTCCATATCATCTTTTACTGGATACACCTCAGTTCCGCGATGCCCCACTAATGCTCCATCTTTGATTTCATTTCCTGTGTAGAAGGCTAATAATGATGCGATTGAGAATGTTAAATGTTTTGGAAGGTTTCCTGTTTGTTCAATGTATCCTAAAAAGCTTGGCATACAACGAGCTCTCCATTTTGAAACACTGTTTAATGAAATCGCAAGTAGAGCATGTTCAATAAACGGATTATTAAAGCGATCGATCACCGCAGTTGCGAACTCCATTAAATCTTCTTTTGGTAAGGTTAAAGTTGGAATCACTTCATCATAGATCGTACTCATCATGAAATTACGGACTAAATCATCTTTCATCGATTGATTAACGACATCATTTCCTTTTAAGAAACTCGCTAATACAAATGACGTATGCGCTCCATTTAAAATGCGAACTTTACGTTGTTTGTATGGTTTTTGATTATCAGTGAAAATCACATCCATACCTACTTTATCTTCTAATGCCTTATCCATTGGAAATTCTTTTGAAATATCTTTTTCAGATTCAATAACCCATAAGGCAAAAGGTTCAGCAGTATTCACAATATTGTCCTTGTATCCAAATTCTTCCCAAAGTTTTGGAGCTTCTTCACGAGGATAACCAGTTACGATTCTATCTACTAAGGTATTCGCAAAAATACAGGCATTGTCTATCCAAGCTTCAAATTCTGAAGATAGATTCCATAACTTGATATATTGTTTAACACATTTTTTTAAAGCTGGTCCATTATCATCAATCAATTCAACAGGCAGCATAACTAATCCCTTTGAATTATCGCCATTGAAATGTTCAAAACGAGTTAATAAAAATTGAGTTAATTTACCTGGGAAAGTAATATCTAATTTTTCTTCGAACTTATCGTTTTCATTGTATACGATCCCTGCTTCTGTTGTGTTCGACACTACAAATCGAACAGTATCAATTTTAGCTAAGTTGATATAAGCTTCATAATCATCATGAGGTGCAACAATATCTGCAACAGATGTGATTTGTCGTGTTTCAACATATTCATCACCATTAACACGACCACGAAGTTGAAGAGTATATTGACATTCTTGATCTTTATACATGTCAATACTTCCATGAGCGATTGGTTTGATCAACACAATATTCCCATCAAAAATTTCTTTTTCATTAGCGATATCGATCATATAATCAACGAAGGCACGCAAGAAGTTTCCTTCTCCATATTGCACTACTTTAATGGGTCTTTCTTTATAATTTGTCATTTTACGGTTTAATAGTTCCATCTCTTTATCCTCAATTTCTAGCACTTTCATGTAAGTACTTACATGGTTAATATATACTTTAAACAAAGGCTTGTCAAGCATTTTAAAAACTTGATTTTCTTAATTTAAAATGTATAATAATAGAGAAAGTATAAAAACGGTAATTTTTTATGAATATATATGATATTTCTAAAAAAGCAGGTGTTTCGATTGCAACTGTCTCTAGAGTCTTAAATGATTCTGAACATGTCAGTGAAGCAACACGAAAAAAAGTATTAAGAGTAATGAAAAGAAATGACTATACTCCGAATGCTTTTGCACGAGGTTTAGGACTGAATACAATGAAAACAATCGGTATCCTTTGTCCTACCTCTGCCGATAATTTCATTTCAGATGCGATCAATACTTGCGTTTCAAAACTACGAGAAAATGGTTATGATTCTATTTTAATGTGTACTGGTGAAAACTTTGAAGACAAGGCAAATGCAATGGAAATTCTATTAAATAAAAAAGTAGATGGTATGATTTTAATTGGTTCTACCTTTACAGAAATGGAACAAGAAAAGAATCAATATATTAAGGATGCTGCCGACAAATTACCAATTATAATGATCAATGGATTTATTGATCATACAAACATCTATTGTGTTCAGGCAGATGACTACAAGGCGATGTTTGATATTACGACAAAACTAATAGCACATAATAAAAAGAATATTCTTTATTTATATCGTTCCCTTACTTATTCTTCACTGGAAAAATTAAAAGGTTTTGAAGATGCTTTGATCAAAGAAAAAAACAATTTCAATGTGAATGATTATATCCAGTTGATCGATGGTGATATTGATGAAATCAAAACTAAACTAAGTCAATTGTATTCCGAAAATATCCATTTTGATGCGATCTTGACCTCTGATGACGAAATGGCTGTAGGAGCACTAAAATATGCGATAAAAAATAATATGTCTGTTCCATTTGATTTATCTATCATTGGTTACAATAATTCAAAATTAACCACATGTACAAATCCTGAATTATCTAGTATAGATTCTAAAGTGAAAAAATTAGCTACAATCAGTGTTGAGAAGCTACTTAAAATTATTGACCAAGAAGAAGTAGAAAGGCATAGCTTTGTAGAAACAACTTTTATTGAACGGGAAACCACAAGTTTCAAAATTTAAGATGAAAAATGCCCTGCAGAATGAAGAGCATTTTTTTCTATTTCAAATTCGTTGATTCTAATTCATTGATATTACATTTCAATATTTGATTTGGTGGTTCATTGTTTCTTTCTTCTAATGCATCGATCAAAATACTGGCAGCTGTTTTACCTTCTTCATAAGCAGGTTGAATGATCGTTGTGATCGATGGTGAGGCAAGTTCTGTCCATTCCAATGAGTCAAATCCAATGAGCCCAAGTTTTTCAGGCATCAAATGACGGACGTCTTTCAGTGCTTGATAAACTTTTGTAAGTAACCAGTTATTACACACAAATACGCAAACATTTTCCTCGGTTTCAAGAAGAGGAACGATTTTCGATTCAATTTCTTCAATAGAAGTATTCATATCCGCAACTAATACATCATAGTTGATCTGTTTCAAATTCATGTTGTCGACAAAACCACGGTATCGTTCTAAACGAGTTGTCAATACTTCAGGATCTGCGGTAACCAAAACGAACTTTTTATATCCCTTTTCAATCAATAGATCACAAGCTTCATAAACTGCTTCATAGTTATTTGTCTTTACCCAAAATCCTTTAGTATTTCGATTCGGCGAATCAAAATAAACGATTGGTTTATCTTTATAATTGAGTTTTTGCCAACCTTCTTCAAAATTGACAGTGGGTTGAATAATAAAGCCATCTACACCCATCGCAACCATACTTTTTACATATTGGATTTCATTTTCTAGTTTATAATCACTCGATCCAACGATCAATTGATATTTATTGAGTCTTGCATAGTCTTCAATTCCTCTGACAATTTGATTAGCAAATGAGTTAGTGATATCTCCAATAATAACTCCCAACAAATGTGTACTTTTATTATTTAACGAACGGGCAACTGCACTGGGTTGAAATCCAGTTTTTTCAATGGTTTCCTCAATTCTTTTCTTTGTATCGTCGCTCATTTTTGCATATTTACCATTTAAGTAGAAAGAAACAGTCGTTTTTGAAACACCTGCAATTTGGGCAACATCATTTATTGTCACTTTACTTCTCATTTTCTTCCTCCTAATAAAACGGTTTACCCCTTAATTATAAGGTTTAGTGCACAAAAGTCAAAGTCTTTGTTGACAAATCAAAATAACAATAGTAAATTATAGGTATACCGGTTTACTTAATAGAAAGAAGGGTTTAAATATGAGTGATTTATTAAAGAAAATTCATGGAATTGGCATCGTTCCAGTGATTGCCTTAGACAATGTTGAAGATGCTGCCCCACTTGCAGCAGCATTATGTAATGGTGGTCTGCCTGTTGCTGAAGTAACATATAGAACGGCATGTGCTCATGATGCTATGATCGAAATGAAAAAAGCACGTCCAGATATGCTTATTGGTGCTGGAACAGTTCTTACAAAGGAACAAGTTGATTCAGCAATTGATGCTGGTGCGGAGTTTATTGTATCTCCTGGTTTAAATCCTGAAATCGTTAAATATTGCCAAAGTAAAAATGTACCTATTTTACCAGGAACTTCTTGCCCAAGTGATATCGAAGCAGCTTTATCATTAGGTTTAAAAGTTATGAAATTCTTCCCTGCCGAACAATTAGGCGGATTAGATATGCTAAAAGCCCTTGCAGCTCCTTACAATCAAGTTAAATTCATGCCAACTGGCGGAATCAATGCTAAAAACATCAATGCTTATTTAGCTAATTCTTTCATTCTTGCGTGTGGTGGGACTTGGATGATCGATAAACAGGCGATCAAAAATAAAGATTTCAAAAAAATCGAAACTTTAACTAAAGAAGCCGTTAATACAATGTTAGGCATCAAAATCAAACACATTGGAATCAACTCAAAAACTGTAGAAGCTAAAGGTTTAGCTGATCAGTACGCAAATCTGTTTCAAGGTACAGTTTCTGAAACTTCAAAAGGTTATTTTGGATCAAGTTTGATCGAAGTAATGAATGAAGGTTTCCATACTGGAACTCATGGTCACATCGCAATGGGTGTAAATAGCACAGAACGTGCTATGGCATACTTTAGTGCTTTAGGTTATGAATTTGATGAATCTTCAATCACTTATGATGATCAAGGCGACGCTAAATTTGTATATTTAAAAGATGAAATTGGTGGATTTGCGATCCATCTAGTAAATAATTAGGAGGAAATTAGAATGAAAATAGTTACTTTAGGGGAAATTATGCTACGTCTATCAACACCAGGAAATACACGTGTTGTTCAGTCCGATAGTTTTGATGTTGTTTATGGTGGAGGAGAAGCTAACGTTGCTGTATCACTTGCCAACTATGGTCATGACGCTTACTTTGTGACAAAACTTCCAAAACATGAAGTTGGACAAGCAGCTGTGAATGCAGTTAGAAAATATGGTGTTAAAACAGAATATATCGCTCGTGGCGGTGATCGTGTTGGGATCTACTACTTAGAAACAGGCGCAAGTATGCGTGCAAGTAAAGTCATTTATGACCGAGCTGGAAGTTCGATCGCAACCGCAAAAGTTTCAGACTTCGATTTTGATAAGATCATGGAAGGTGCTGACTGGTTCCATTGGTCAGGAATTACTCCTGCAATCAGTGATGACGCTGCTGAGCTTACTCGTTTAGCATGTATTGCTGCAAAGAAACATGGTGTAACTGTATCTGTTGACTTGAACTTCAGAAAAAAATTATGGACAAAAGAAAAAGCACAAAGTATCATGAAACCACTTATGGAATATGTTGATGTTTGTATTGGTAATGAAGAAGATGCTGAACTTTGTTTAGGATTCAAACCACAGGCAAACGTAGAAGCTGGATCAACTGATGCTGCAGGATATTATGGAATCTTTAAAGAAATGAAAGAAGCTTTTGATTTCAAAGTTGTCGTTTCAACTTTACGCGAAAGTTTCAGTGCCACTCATAATGGATGGAAAGCTTTACTATATGATGGAGAAAACTTCTATCAATCCAAACGTTATGACATCGAACCAATTATCGACCGTGTTGGTGGTGGTGATAGTTTCTCTGGTGGTATCATTCACGGTTTGCTTACAAAAGACAACAAACAAGATGCACTTGAGTTTGCAGTTGCAGCAAGTGCACTTAAACATACGATCCCTGGTGACTTTAACCTTGTAAGTGTTGAAGAAGTTGAAGCCCTTTGCGGTGGCGATGCATCAGGAAGAGTTCAACGCTAAAATTACCTCCCATAACAAGTTGTATTGTAAAGTACAGCTTGTTTTTTCTTTTAAAACAACATTGAATATTAATAGCTAAATCACCCAATTAAATATGCTAAAATAGAATTGAGAAAAGAGGCATATCTATGAATTTAAAATCTGGATTTACATTAGTAGAAATAGTAGTGGTGCTAGCGATCATTTCTGTTTTAGGTGCACTTGCGTATCCTTCCATTTCTACTTACATTGAAAACGGAAATAAAGTAGCATGTCAAAATAGTATTGAGGAAATATTAAGTAATTATGCTTTTGAAGTTGTTTATGATGAAACTAAAACGCTAAGCACAGTGTTAGCGAATCAATATAATAATGGAGTTAACATATGCCCTAGTAACGGTAAGTACACAGTCATTGAAACCTTATCGGGAACCAAAGAAATCAATTGCAGTGTTCATACAAATCATACCTATACCGTTGACTTTACTGTTTCCAGTAACGATACATCCGCAAACAAGAAAAATCTTGATGCATTAATTCATTCTTCTCAGTCCTTTATCGATTATTGCAAAACCAAGAATTATGAATTTAAAATCGCTAATGGTTTTATCACTTTTAGTGCTACCGATGTATTCGCGGATACCTCCATCACTATCAACAGTGTAATGCAAGATTTTTTTGGTGAAAATGCCTCTTTAGCTAATTCAATCTCCAATTTTAGAATTGCCATCGACAGTGAAGGCAATATATTAAGTGTTTCTTATAAAAAAAATGAATATGGATACATAATTTATCCAAATGGAAATTCCTATCAATTGCCAAACTCCTATTTCTCTAGTAGTGAAGTTTATGGAACAAATGGGACAAAAGTAAATCCAATATTAGTAATTGCGAAAGATGAATCAAAAATCGGACTGATTGAAGGATATGTAAAACTAAACAAATAGAAAAAAGAATCCTCATAGTAATCTACTACGAGGATTTCTTCTATTGATACATTAAACAATTTAGATAAGCACATAAGATTATCTACAGATGGTAGTGTGTTTCCCCACTGCCAGTTATAAATAGCCTGTGCAGATTGTAGATGAAGGAAATCTGCCAAATCATTTGCAGAATAACCTTTATCAGTGCGAAGTTGTTTGATTCGTTCACCAGTTTTTAACTGATTCACAGTTGGGTAAGTAAAAGTTTTCATATTCATGCCTCCTATTAATCGGATATTTCTCTATAGTTTTTTTTACACGAGACATTAGATCATTTTTACTTATTTGTAGTATAACATAAATCATTACTTTTGAAACTAAAGTATTACTTTATTCATTTTAAATGTAAAGCTGATTACCATATTTTCTTGTGATGAATCAATAACTTCTACTGTTAGTGATCCATTCAATTCTTCTGCAAGGGATTTCGCTATCGTAAGTCCAAGTCCAGTACCACCTTGATTTCTTGAATTATTTTGCATATAGAGTCGATCAAATAGAAGCGGAACATCTGTTAAAGCTAGCTTATCAGTATCATTAATAAATAAAACAGAAACTGAATCCACTTCTTCTATAACTTGGATTTCAAAAAAGCTTTTTGAGTAACGAGCACCATTTTGAAACAGATTAAGAAATATTCTTTCTAAGGCGTCATAATCTCCCCTTATCCACAAAGGACGATCAGGAATATTTACTTCTACTTTTAAGTTGTTCTGTTCCAAAAGCATATAATTTCCTAAGAAACATTCCTTCAAAATTTTTATTACATCAATATCGGTTAAGTTCAGATTGTATTCCTTTGCATTGATTCGTGAATAATCATAAAATTGATCAATTAAATTTTTTAGTGATTGTGATTTTTGTTCAATGATCTTGAATGATTCAATTTCTTCATCACTTGAAGACAAATTAATCTTATATAATTTCAAATAACCCAAAATAACAGTAAGTGGTGTTCTTAAATCATGACTAATGTTTTCAATTTGTTGTCGAAATGATTTTTCTTTTTTTTCATAAGTTATTTTTTCTTGCCTTATGCTTTCTAAAAGATCATTGAAAGAGGCAATAACTTTCCCTAAATCGTGATTTGGTTGTGGCAAATGAAGTATTTGATTTTGTGACAATTCTTTTTTTATCTCATCAATTTGATTACCTATTTGACGGAGAGAAAAAACCAACGAAACATATCGATATATAGAATAACCCGCGATCAATGTAATTATTATTAAAATATAGATCATAAGCTTTTCCTCCCTGAATTACTATACTTCAGTTTTCTTTAGCAATAACATTCCAGACAAAGAAAACACAAGAATTCCTGCGAGCCCTACCATGACACAAATCAACATTCCAGGCATTGTAGACCAAACTGTAATACTTTGACTTGTATTGACTGTCATTCCACTAGTACCAAACAAATTATAAGGCATGAGCATAGCCATATTATAAACCATTTCAAAGCGAAGCCCTATATAGTAAAACACTTGAGGAACGATAACCCACAATATTGCCCAAACAATAATACCAACTGAATCTTTCTCTATCATTTCATTGCATACGATAGAAGAAATTAAAGATGCGATCGCTATAAGTAAAATAGCAGGTACTTCAGAAAACAAATCAACAATAGTCACTGGTCCTGAAGGTCTTAGCAAAATAATTGCACTCATAATATACACCGCTAACACAATGACCATAGAGACAAGTGACGCTATAGTTGAAACGATGCATTCTCCAAAGAATATTTTTGTTCTAGAAATACCGGAAGATATCGCATTCTT
The DNA here is from genome assembly GCA_031551965.1 of Holdemania sp. Taxonomy (GTDB): domain Bacteria; phylum Bacillota_I; class Bacilli_A; order Erysipelotrichales; family Erysipelotrichaceae; genus CALVGQ01. The sequence continues at coordinate 80,604 of JAVBMW010000001.1, forward strand.
CAACGTTCCATTTTTTCTATTACCAGAGTAAAGAATCACTGGAATAATTGCGGACATATAACAAAATATCATTGGATTTGCCACAACTGTAGAGTAAGAAAAAGATGTCGTATTATAAGGAAAACTAGGGCCATCCATTTTGCCTGCTAACGCAAGCACAACATTGATAAATATTGATACCAAAACTAAAATGGCAGTAAAACTAACCATCGTTTTAGTATGTGTAATTCGATATAATTCGCTTTTAATATAATTTGTCATTTGACTATCCCCTTTTCATTAAATCCATATAGTAATCTTCTAAAGACGTTTTTATTTTTACTAATCCAGTAATATAAATATCGTGATCTGTTGCGAGTTTACTATAAATTTCTGGTTCAAATTTTGGTTTATAAATTCTTATTGTATTATTATTCATAACTTTATAATTTTGATCCGAAAATGTTTTATCATACAAAGCAGCATACTTTTCAATATCAGAAAGACTAATTTCTAAACAGTCAGAGCATTTTTCATTTAAATCACGTGCTGTAATTTCTTCAATTAATTTACCATGACAAAGAAATCCATAATCAGTTGCGAGTTGCTGAAGCTCAGTCAGAATATGGCTTGATAGTAAAATTGTAATGTTTTTCTCTTCATTTAAACGATGTAATAAATTACGAATTTCAATAATTCCACTTGGATCTAAACCATTAATTGGTTCATCCAGCAACAAAATCTGAGGTTCTCCAATCATCGCAATTGCTAAACCAAGTCTTTGTTTCTGCCCTAGCGATAGATTTTTACATTTGCTTTTTCTTTTCTCTTCGATTCCAGTAAGTTTCAACATTTCATTTACTTTTTCTTTATTTGGAACACCTTTTTGAATACGATAATATTCCAACATTTGCTCAACTGTCATATTTGGATAAAATCCTGGTTGTTCGATCATACAACCTATATGGCTTCTTGAAGCTTCAAGATCCTTTTCAATAGATTTTCCAAACAATTGCACTTTACCATTTGTAGGATAAATATGCCCAGTCATTAATTTTAACAACGTACTCTTTCCAGCCCCATTGTCACCAACCAAACCATAAATACTTCCTTTTTTCACATGGATATTTACATGATCCAAAGCTAATAAATCCCCATACTTTTTTGTCACTTGATTTGTTTCGATAATTACATTACTCATTGCAATTCTCCTTATTTTTAAAAATACGCTTATCAATTGATTATTTCAACTTGATAAACGTATTGTAACTCTTTTGCTTTTAATAAGTCATAAAGTACTTATAAAGAAGTCATAAAGTATTTATTTCAAAATAAAACCTATACCATAAACGGTTCGAATATAATCAGAATTTTCATCAATTGCCTTTAATTTTTTTCTTAAATTGCTGACATGAACATTAACAGTATTGTTTTCTCCATAATATCCACCATTCCATACCAGTTCATACAATTTTTCTCTTGAAAAAACTTTCTCTGGATTTTGCATCAAAAGTAATAGCAGATCAAATTCATAAGCTGTTAAATCAAGTTCAACCTCACTCAACAATGCTTTTCGAGAATCAATATTTAATTCAAGTTGCTTGTATCTTATATTTTTTACTTGTGTAGTTTCTTTTCCGAAACGTCTAAGTGCTACTTGTATTCTTGCAATGACTTCTTCTGGTTCAAATGGCTTCGTAATGTAATCGTCTGCACCCATTTGTAAAAGGTTTACTTTGTCACTCAACGCGCTTTTAGCCGATAAAATCAGCACAGGTATAGTTAATTTCTGCACTTCTCTAACTTCATTTAATAACTCTTCTCCAGAAAGTCCTGGTATCATAAGATCAAGTAAGATTAAATCCGGGGTTTCTTTTTCTAATAATAACTTAGCTTCAGAACCAGAAAATGCCTGATATGTTTCATATCCAGAATGACGCAATATTTTTACAAGCAACTCATTAATTGAAGCTTCATCTTCTACAATAAGTATTCTTTCTTTCATCGATCATACCCCCAGAACAAAAACTATATTAATCAAAATAATCTTCTAATATTTCAATACAATCCGCAATCAAATCAGTACAACTGCGATGAATTCCATTTTCATTAAGTAATTTTGCACAAATGTGTGTTCCATTTTTTGCGATAAATCGTTCAACTAATTCATTTGTTAAATTGTATGTTGAAATTTTTGTTTTTCCTTTTGCCTCGACTCCGCCACTACTCGCAAGACCCAATACAATACCCATCCCTGCTACTGCACCACAAGTTTCTTGACGTCCCCCAAAACCTCTGCCAAAAGCTTCAGCCATTTTGAATGCCTGATTTTTGTCGACACCAAAATCTTCTGCATAAGCACAGACTACAGCTTGGCAACAATTATATCCTTGTTGATGAAGCTGTCTTCCGATCTCTTTTTTATTCATATCTTATCCCCCATTTTGAACCTATTATAATTAATAATTATCTACTAATCAACCTTTTTAACCAAGCCCATTAAAAGAATCATTGCGATCAATAATGCTAAAATTGTGCACTCGATATGAACTGTAAGGTTAATTAATACACTCATAAAACATAAGCCTAAAACTAATACAAAAGCCCATTTCTTTTCTTTGATCAAACCTAATATTCCTATAACTTGTGCTAAAGTAAATAGTAAATTTAAAAGTACAGAGTTAAAATTTTCTGAAACTAAAATTGTCAAAAACTGACTTATGTTTTGATATTGAACCGTTGCCGAGTCTATTACAAATAATGCTAAAAACAGTATTGTTTCTTTACTTTGTAAAATCATATGAAGTATCAACAAGCCTACCAAAAGCCATTTTTTTCTATTCATATTCAACCCTTCTTTTTATTAGTATAACACAAAAAAACCTACTCTTTCGAATAGGTTATGGTCTATTAGGTTTTTGCCCTGGGTTTTGCTTACCACCCATTCCGCCACCTTGCATACCACCACTGGTTGTACCACTGACGATATTGCTTACTGTAATTGTTTCAATTTCTTTGTCATTGACTAAGATTGTATAGGTTGATCCATTAGTAATCGTTGCATCACTATAAAGTACTGCATTGAAACTCTTTGTATTTTCTCCTGACCACAATACATTGCCAGCAGAATCCTTGATTGTGATCGTTCCAGGCCCTGAGGCACCTGTAGTAATAATTGAATATTGAGTTGAAGAATTAGACGGCGTTTGCAACATTCCACTTGACCCGACTGCGACAAGTGTTCCACCAGTAAGTGTAAATGTACCATCAAAGTCTAGGGAACCATTACCACTATCTTGTGGACCATATACAATTACAGTTCCACCATTCATATAGAGATTACCATTTGAATCAAGTCCATCTCCATCAGCGTTAATTAGAAGATTTCCTCCATTGATTGTAAGAGTACCTGTACTCGAACTGAAGTTATCTCTTCCAAACCCACCAGGACCTGTATTTGTTGTGCCATCATTTCCACCAGCTGCATTCAGCCCATCATCAGTTGCGTATAAATCAATATTTCCACCATTGATGATGATTTCAGCACTTTCGATGCCTTCATAACTCGTTTTTATTAAAATCGTTCCATCATCGATCGTAAGTTTTGTATCACTATGGATTCCATCATCGCCACTGGATAATGTAAAGTCTCCGCCAGTGATTTCAATGATGTTGTTACTATGGATCGTATCGTCTGCACTATCGATATTGAACATACCACCTGTGATTTTCAAAACATCTGATGCTTTAATTCCTTTAACGCTCACATCACTATTTGAAGTGGTGGTCTTACCATTAAAGTTCCATCCACCATTCGTTTTTGATACGGTCGAACTTCCACCACCCGTAGTAATATTGATGGTTCCGCCTGTAATTAAACAATCTGTTTCAGCTTGTATTCCATCTTGATCACTTTTAATATTGATGGTTCCGCCTGTAATCAAAACATATCCTTTTAGTACTTCAGTTGCATTCGTTGACTGGATCGCATCTTTACCACTAGTAATATTGATATTACCGCCTCCAATACGAACCGAATCTTTTCCTACAAGCCCTTTATCAGTTGCAGTAATATTTAAGGTTCCACTTAGAATAAACAGATCATCTTTTGATTGGATCGCATTATTGTAATTTGCAGTGATATTTAAAGTTCCATTACCACTGATTTTTAAATCATCTTTACTGTAGATCGTTGCACTGGCTTCAGTTGATGAGTTGTATGTTGATCCATCGCCGATCGTATTTATAGTCCCATCAGCTAAGGTAAGAAATGTATTTTTTGCCGATTGAACAAAAATCACTGCATCCTCTTCATTGTACAATTCTACTCCATTTAGTACGATTCTTACATTGTCATCAGTCAAAACATTGACAAGAATCTGACCATTGAATTTTCCACTGAACACATAAGTCCCTGCTGCAGAAATCGTAATTTTACCCGATTCTGTTGAAACTCCATTTCCTTGAACTGTAGTATTATCATCATTCAAGTTAATCGTTGTATAACTTTGTGTTTTCCAGTCAGTATCATCCATTTTGATCGTTGTATCAAATTGGATCAATGAATCCTGTAAACCAACGATTTCAGTTGAAGTCACTTCATTATTTACTGTTTCAGGGGTTGTTTCATTTGAGATATTAGATTCCTGTGTTTGTTTACTACAACCAGTAAGCAACATCAACACCAAGATACTCGCTATAATTTTTTTCATTATAATACCTCACTTTCAATTACCCTTCCACATAACACCGTTAGATTTCCATTTCGGCAACGTATTTCATCGATCATCTGCTTTTCTTCTTTTGCGTCTTTCAAAATAATTGTATATCGACATTCGATCATGCTTCCAAGATTCGTTGTTTTAATGCGGTTTAACTCTACTTTTCTTGTATACTGTTCAAATACATCATCAAAAATCGTAGTGTAATCTAAATTTTCTGGTATCGTAATTCTTAAATCTCTCATTTGTGGATTAGTATCCGCAAAATGTGTTAAATGAATCATCATATAAACTACACCACATACCGTTGTAGTGAAAACCGCAAATGTTAGATATCCCATACCAGTCGCTAAACCAATTGCCATAGCTAGAAAAATAAAACATATTTCTTTTGATGTGCCTGGTAATGATCTAAATCGAACAAGTCCAAATGTTCCAAGCACCGCAACGCTTGTCCCTAAATTACCATTCACCATCATTATCACCATTTGAACCATGACAGGTAATAATACTAATGTGATTGTAAAATTCTTTGTGGATTTTTGATCCACTTTATAAACAATTGCAATCAAAAAGCCTAGAACAATCGAAGCTAATGTGCAATATATAGCCGTTGATACTGTTAAACTGCCTGTTGCATTGTTGAGTAGACTGGTAAACATATTTTTTCCCTCTTTTGTGAATTATCACTTTCTTTCATTATTGTTTGTTTATAAATTGTTCCATATTTAGAAAAAGAAATCGGATAGATTTGAAGCTCAGATAAAATTCGCGTAAACCACAATGGCATCGCATTCAACACCTTTACTTCCATTAATATCTCATCTTCTTTTGTAAGATAAATATCTTTGTCACTTGATTTTAGTGAAACATCAACATATCGATATCGAATGTTTTTATCAAATGTAATTCGTAAATCTTCCATCACCCCGAAGTACGCTAAGCGGTCGTAAGCTAAATATATTCTTGGTATTGGTTTATAGAAATCCACAAAATACTCAATTTCTTTTCTGATTTGTGAACTATCTTTTTGCCTGTCTCCATCACATAAAGCATAAGCTTCATCCATTGAACTTTCTATTCTTCGCTTGTAAACAATTCCATTTGATTTCTTCTTAATTTCCACAAAAACCTCTGGATTTTCCACCTCAGCATTGTAAGTTCTTATTCGAAGCTTTTCTTTATAATCTGGTTTCTCAATTGACCATCGAATACATTCATCTTGTTCTGTATCGTAGTAAATATTCGATATGGTATGTAAACCATATTCATCTAGTTGTATCCGTTCATTACATAAATCCATAAGCATTTTATATTGGACTTGAGTTAAGCGATATTTCTTTTCCATTCTTTCAAATGTTGTATAAGTCATCTCGTTCACTCCTTTCACATTAATAGTTTAAGCAACTAAAACGAAATAAAAGTGATGTGAAAGTGAACTTTATCTGAATTTCACAGCGATTTTACAAAAATTTATCAAAAAAAATATGTAAGCAGACTCACATATCTTTAGATTTAATTTTCTTTGCAACTTTTTCAATTATCTCTATCTCTTCAATACTATCTTGCCAACTATGAATAGTGCTTTGAATTTCATTATTCTTTAAACAATGATTTACTTCTTCAATTTGATCAAAGAAATCATCTACTGCTAAAGGTATCAATATTTCTTTGTCTTCATTATCTAAATGAATAATATATTTTTCAGTTCTATTAAATACTTCAACTTCAATCGTTCCTTTAGTACCTGTGATCAATGCAGTTCTCGATTTAGCGCGATCGATGGCTGATTCTAAAATTGCGACAACGTTATTAAAATGAAGAGTCGCCTTAACATAATGATCAATTCCTTCTTTATCAACGCACTTAACTTCAATTGAAGTTGGCAGTTGTTGAATCAGCGGCAAGGCAAAGGAAATCGGATAACTTGAAACATCATACCAAGAGCCCCCTTGTTCAAGATCAAAAATATAGCTTGTTTTAGGTAAATAGTTCAATGCATCACTACAAAATCCAGCTTCAATTTTTAGAATGTCTCCAATAATTCCAGAATGAACATCAATTACTAATTGCTTATAGGCCGGTGTAAATTTTGTCTTCATTGCTTCCATGAAAAAGGTATTGTTTTCTTTTGCAGCTTCAATAATTTCATTTAAATCCTTAACATTTAATGTTATAGGTTTCTCACAAAGAACAGCTTTTTTATGTTGTAATGCTTTGATACACCATTGTGCATGATATTTATGAGGTGTCGCAACATAAACTGCATCAACATTACTATCATTTAAAAGATCTTCATACTCACTGTGAGTGGTAACATATTTAAATTCTTCCCTGGTCTGAGGATTCGTGGATGCGATCGCAACCAACTCTCCTGTTTTACTATGAGCTAAGCTTTTTATGAATCTTCTTGCGATATTTCCTGTTCCAAGTACTCCCCATCTAATCATAAGTATTAACCTTTCCTTATCTTAATAATATCATGTTCTGTAAGCTGACCAAGAATCAAAGAAGAATCTGGATTATGCTTCTGCATATTATTGTTTACTTGTTTCTCATCATAATTTGCGTAGCAATATTTACAGTAGTGAGCACAGGCATTGTATGCTCCTATATCTACTGATTTAACGCAATTACAACCTTCACGATTTGAACTTTTAGGCCATTTTTTATATTTATTTGTTAATGATTTAACTCTTTCTATATCCAGACAACCTGTTTGTAATATACCGTATTCAGTAAGATCGATTTTTTCTGCACAAGTTTGAAGATGAAGATCATATCTTTTCGCAATGAGTGATAATTCTTTAGAAACTTCTTTCATCTCAGATTCGGTCATTTCTCTAAACTCACTATTTATAGCATTATTAGTTGTATTTTTCTTCATATCTATAAAACTGATTATAATAGTATCAATATAATCATGCAGCTGAGCACATAATCTTTCAAACATTATTTTATGATATTCAACGTTATATTTTTCATTGAGTAGAATAGGATCATATCGTACAATTACTGAATCTTTATTATATCGATTGGATAATCGCTTTACACAATCAATAATCTTTTTTTTATCTGGCACATTAGGCTCAAGCTCTTTTTGATAAGGGGTTATTGTCACCTGAAATAGGCATGGATAATCATCCAAATCATCCAAATATTTCATAATAGGTAGTGGATTCTTTGTGCAAAATACAATTAAATCAATGTTACTTGGATTGATTTCAATACGACTTACTTGAGTAGGATAAAAAGGGTTACGCACATCAACATAACCTTCTTTAATTCGAACAATCAACCATTTGGAATAATATGCAATTACATCACATCTTCCACTCGCATTTAGTATCATAGCTTTTCCTCTAACTTTATTATACATGAAGTTAATCCAAATACTTCAATCATTTTATGCTCAGAAAAAAACTCTATCATTATGACAGAGCTCTTTATAATATTTTTCTTATTCGTGACCTACAACTTTTGCTTCACCAAAATAGTATCGATCATTTGAACCGATCAAACGAATATAATTTTTAACGAATTGTTTCATTGCTGCTTCAGCAGTCATGCAAAGTTCTAGATAATCTGCTTTTGGATTTTCAGCCATGCATTTTACCATTGCTTCTTGAGCAACATTGAATGCATCAGTACAAACATTGATTTTGTTGATACCGCAAGCAACCGCTTTTCGGATATTTTCATCTCCAGACCCGGAACCACCATGTAATACTAATGGCATATCCAATGTCTTTTTAAGAAGAGCTAATCTTTCAAAATCAAGTTTTGGTACAAATCCTTTTGGATAATTACCATGGGCAGTACCTACCGCAACAGCCAAGGCATCAATTCCAGTTAGTTCAACGAATTTTTTTGCTTGTTCAGGATCTGTATATAAGTCATCTTTTGCATTATCTCCAGCATCAGCTTGACCTACATGTCCTAGTTCTGCTTCCACGCAAATGTTGTGAGGATGTGCTAGTTTAACAATCGTAGAAGTTCTTTTGACATTTTCTTCAAATGGGAAAGAAGAAGCATCAATCATAACACTTGAAAATCCATCTTGAATGCACCCAATCATGAAATCTAAATCTTGACCATGGTCATGATTTAAAGCTACTGGAACTTTCGCTTCTTCAGCTAACTTTTTGATCAACGGAACCATTACATTAGCGTGGGCATGTTTTTTCATTTGACCCATTCCAATATTAACGATAATTGGTGATCTTTCCTCTTCAGCAGCACTGATTACTGCACGAGCCATTTCCATGTTGATTGAATTTACTGCCATGACAGCGTAATTGTTTTTATGGGCATCCATTAATAAATCAGTCATTGATACATACATAATTGAGTTCTCCTTCTTCCATTAATATAATTTAAATTATAAATTGATATCTAATTCAACGATTTCTTCTTCAACTTCTAAAGTTGTTTCAGGTTTGATAAGTGCATAGACTACACCAGTTGCCACTGATCCAACAACTAAAGCGATTACTGCCCACATTGGACTAGCCATCATTGGGAATACGAAGATTCCACCATGACCAGCAACTGATTCAACACCCATAGCAACAGCGATACCACCAGCTAAAGCTGAACCTAACATTGAAGCAGGGATGAAACGCGCAGGATCTGCAGCAGCGAATGGAAGAACACCTTCAGTAATGAAGCATAAACCCATAGGGAATGCAGTTTTAGCAGTTTCTTTTTCTGTAACTGAGAATTTTTTAGGAGCGATCAATGAAGCGATGAAAGCACCAACTGGAGGAGTCATCCCACCAATGATCTTAGCAGACATTGGTCCATAGATTCCGTCAGCACCTAATGCGTTTGCAGCCATAGAAGCAGTCTTGTTGATTGGACCACCCATATCGAATCCCATACCAGCACCGATTACAGCACCAATAACAAATTTAGAACCACCATTTAAGCTCATCATCCAAGCTTGGATTGCACTCATTGCCCAAGCCATTGGTTTAGCAAGTACTACGAAGAAGCCAATTCCACAAACAAGTGTTGCGATTACTGGGATGATCATAACAGGCATTAACCCAACCATCCATTTTGGAAGTTTCCAAGTTTTCATCCAATTAACAAAGTAACCGATAACGAATGCCATTACTAGACCACCAAGGAATCCAGCTTTTGCTTGGTTTGCAACATAACCGATAATGAAACCAGGAACGATACCTGGACGTTCAGAAATAGAATAAGCAACACCTGCAGTCATAACTGCAACACCGAAGCTCATTGCGAAATCTGATAATTTAGATACTGCCCACCAGAATTGTTTCCAGTCAAAGCAGTTAAGGTTTGAGAAGATTGTTGCACCAGCAGCTGGTGCAGCATTACCGATTTCCCATCCACCAAATCCTTTAGCAAGAGCACCTAAAATACCTCCAGCTACGATCATTGGAATCATGTAAGAAATACCAGTCATCATATGTTTCTTAAGATTTAAATTTTTCATAGTAATTCCCCTTTTTATTTGTTTTCAATTTTCTTTTCGATTGTTGCGATCAAACTCTTTGGATTTTTCATTGCGACGCTGATTGGAATGTCTACTACTGGTTTTCCAGCAAAACGTTCAAGTCCACCAACCGCAATATCATGAGCAACGATCACAACATCAGCAGCATCAATTTCCTCTGCAGTAAGTTTGTTTTGTACACCAACTGTTCCTTGAGTTTCGATCTTGCATGTGTGTCCAGCTTCTGTAGCAGCATTTTGAATTTTCTCTGCAACGATATAAGTATGTGCAATTCCTGCTACACAAGCTGTAATGCCTACGATTTTCATTTCTTCACCTCTACTTTCTTTTTGATTGTTTTCTAGCTTGATAATAATTTATCATGAATAGTAAACCGGTAAATAATATTGTAGGTAAGATTAAAACGGTAATATTTCGTTTTAATTACAAAGGACTTGGATCAAATCTTCTTTAGTCGTTACCTTTTGAAGTTTTTCAATACGCGTATCGTTTCCTAATTTCCCTGCAAGTTCAGCCAAAAGCATCATATGATTTTTCGCAAAATCAGAGTCTGCACTTACACAAAACAAGAAAATCAAATTCACTGGTTCTTCATCATAACTTTCCCATTCAATGTTGTTTCTAGTTCTTCCAATTGCGATCCCAATTTTTTTAACCGAAGTACTTTTCCCATGTGGAATCGCAATATGATTTCCCATCCCAGTCATACCTTCTTCTTCACGCACATAAATATCTTTTACAAATTGATCAATATCATCAATATATCCGGCACTCAACAGCTTTGAACTCATTTCTTTAAGTATTTCATCTTTCGTAGTTCCTTTTAAATCTAAATCAATAATTTCTTTATTTAAAATTTCTTGCAATGCCATATTTTCTCTCCTCGTCCTATTAACTAATTAAATATCTGTAAAAATCAGTATTCGTTGCGAAACTTCTTAATGCATTTACTTCTTTATCTGTATCAACTAAGTTGATGTATTGTTTATAAAATAGCTGAGTTCGTTTAATTTCAAATTCATTTGTCATCTTTACTACTAAAAGGAAAACTACATCAACCATTTCTGTATCCCAAAGAATCGGTTTCTCCAAAGTAGCGATAACGATCTTAGGTTCATTGATCTGACTTTGATCTCCATGAGGAATTGCCACCATATTTCCAATTGATGTCGGAGTAGCTATTTCACGATCCATTACAGTCTGTAGATACTTTCGAGTTACATAGCCTTTAGCTACTAACCGATCACACATGAAACTCAAAAGTTGTGCTTTATCATCCACCGCAATATGAGTGAAAATCAAATCAGGTTCAAACAAGGAATGACACAATGGGTCAAATTGACCTTTGATCGAAACTGTCTGAACACTTAATGAACGCATCTTATGTGAAATCTTTCTTGTGGAATTTTCACTTAATAATTCATCCACTACCACAACCCGAGAATCTTTAACATCTAAACTCTGAGTTGTGATGATCATTTCTGCCTTTTTATAATTTTCAATATGGAAATCATGTACACTCACTACCTTTATTTCTGAAATTAAAGGGAATGTTCTTTTGATTTTGTCACAAAGCATTTGATTGACACCCATTGAAGTTTTAGTTACAAGGACTGTATTAATAGGTTGTTGATTCCGTTCAAGGGCTGATTGAATATATAAAGTAATATAACTTAGCTCATCTTCTGTGACTCTTAAATCAAAGTGTTCTTCAAACAACACAGAGATGAGCCATGAAACACGGAAGGCTTGTTTAAACTCTGATTTTATATAGCCTTTCAAACCATTTGAAGAACCTTTTTCATAGCGTAATCTAAAGATCGCTGGTTTCATATGAATCAATAATCCATGGAATAATGTTTCATCCATTGTCATATCCACATTTAATACTTCTGATACAACAACGATGATTTTCTTCACAAACTCCTGTAGTTTATTATCGTATTCTCTGATAATATCACCAGTTGCTGCACTATAACCTGGATCGATCATTTTTGAACAAAGGATAGGAATAGAAATAAAGGCAATCTCTGTTTGACTCATCGCAACCCCAAAGCTTTCTGATGCCTTTTTCATAATCGCTTCTGCAAAACTGTACTCATTATATGTTTGAAGCATTCTTAATTCATCTTCCGCAAGGTATACGATCAAGTCACTATCAAGTGTCCGCCTATAGATTGATAAAGCTAAATATACGAATATTTCATTAAATGAATCCTCTGCAAATTCAAATCCCCATTCATTTTCCGTGTTGATGATGAATCCTCTTACTTCATCCAAATTTAAATTCGGCATAAAATAATTCATGGTTTCATCAAGTGATTGTTCATGTTTAAATCGAAGAAGAAAATGTTTAATGGCGATACGATATTGTGATTCATTTGATTTGATTTCAAATCCTTTATTACGAATAACGAGTAGTTCAATGTCAAACAACTTTAACCAGTCTTTACAGTCATTGATCACTTTTAACGTTGTTGGAACACTTAAATACATAATGTCTGCCAATTGATTCGTTGTAAGTCGATTATACTTTGCCGATTTCAAAATATACCTTAAAGCAGTATAAAGCCGAGTCTGATCACTTTGAAGATGATCTATTGAACTACTTGATATGAGTTCTAAGATTTTCGCCTTTTGTTCAACATCCACATCAAGCCAAACTCCAATTCGTCTTTTTTTACTAATAATGCCTAATTTCTTTTCACGAAGATAATCATTTAGGCTATCAATTTTAGTGCGAACTGTTTTTTCGGATAGACCAATATCATTAGCTAATTGTTCAGTTGTCATCATTTCATTGTTTAATAAAGCTTTCAAAATTGCTTTGGCATAATAAATTGATTTTTTATCGTTCATATTTCTTCTCCTTTCTAATCAAATTGTATAGCAATTTTACTAAATGAAGTAAAAATAATTGAAAGTTTAAAGAGGTAATTTTTGGTTTATTCGAAATAACTTTTTACAATATAATCAATACTATATCAAATCAACCAAAACATTATCAAAATCACTTGACAAATACTCTTTTGATTTCTAAACTAAACTTGTACAAAACAAAAAGCGCCTAAGCGCTCAGTAATGTAATTTGATTTTTTTCTGGCTGATTTTTTGATTCAAGGATGTAGGTACTTCACGATCTGTGATGATTACATCAAAATCTTCTAGCTTCGCAAAACGATTGTAGGCAGTTGTGTTAATTTTAGAATGATCCGCCAACAAGAACTTTTGTGAAGATCGGTTAATTACATGTTGCTTGATTTTACCTTCCAACAAGTCTGTATTTGTACAGCCTTCTTCATCAAGTCCAACCGTTGAAATAAAAGCTTTATCAAATTGGTAGGGTGTATCAATAATATCGATTCTAAAGCTGGACGTCTTATGATTTAATTGTCCTCCGATCGCTATACAGGAAATATTGTCCATATTGACTAAAGCTTGAAACACATGAAGGCTACAAGAAATGACCGTAACATGTTTTAAATCACTTAAAAATGGAATCATCCGATATGCAGTAGTGCCTGAATCGACAAAGAGAACATCATCCTCTTTTACAAAAGAAGCAGCGATTTTACCAATATGATTTTTTTCTTTTTCTGAGGTCATTAATCGCGTTTCAAAAGAAGGAATTGAAGAGGTTATTGTAGGATTTTTGTATACAACACCACCATATACCTTGATAATTCCGCCATCTTTTTCTAATATCTTTAAATCACGATGCAAGGTTTGTATTGAGATATTGAACAAATTGCATAATTCTTGATTTGTAATCGATTGATGTCGTTCAATAACTTTCATCATTTCTTGTATTCGATTGTATTTCATATATAATCACCTAAAAACATTATAAAGAGAAAAAAGCCCGTTGACAACACAAGTCAACTAAAAGGAGAAAAATATGTTAAAACTAAAAGAAACTACAGTGAAATTTCCCCAAACCCAAATTTGGAATGATAGTTGTGATGTAGATGAATTAAATTACGCAATAGAAAACGGGGCTGTCGGCGCAACTACAAATCCGGTTATTGTCTTAAATATCATGAAGAAAAGACTATCTGAACTTGAACCTTTTATTCAAGAATGCATATGTAATGATATAAACACAACTGAAGATGATATCGCGTGGAAAGTAATTAAGAAAATGGGTTCCACTGCAAGTCCGTTATTATTGGATCAATATAAGAAAACAAATGGTCATCAAGGAAGAATTTCATTTCAAACCAACGCTAAATATTATCGGTCTAAGGAATTAATGTTGAATCATGGCCTTGATCTTGCAAGTACAGTAGAAAACAGTCAAATTAAAGCACCTACATCTAGTGCCGGAATCGAGTCATTTGAAGAAATGACTTATCATGGAATCAGTATCAACGCTACTGTTTCGTTTACTGTTGCTCAAGCTATTGCCGTTGCAGAAGCAGTGGAAAGAGGATTAAACCGTAGAGCAGCAGAAGGAAAAGATTGCAGTCATATCAATCATGTCTGTACTTTAATGATTGGGCGTGTTGATGATTATCTAAAAAAAGATGTTGTCGAAAAGAAAATGTTGATTGAACCCGAAATTTTAGAATGGGCTGGCATTGCTGTCGCAAAAAATGCTTATAAAATTTATAAAGAAAGAAATTATCGAACGACATTATTGATTGCGGCATTTCGCAATCCCTATCATTGGCTTGAATTTATCGGTGGCGATATTATTTTAACGATTCCCTATGAATGGCAAATCAAATATAATAATTCAAAATATTTGATTGAAAGCAGAATCGATAATCCAGTTGAAGAAAATATTCTAACAAAACTAAAAGAATTACCAGAATTCAATAAAGCTTACCTAGAAAATGGTTTAACTTTGGAACAATTTGAACATTACGGAGCTTTTACCATGACTTTAAATAGCTTTTTGAAAGGGTATGACGAACTTGTATCTATCATTCGCTCATACATGGTGAAATAATGACAACACAATTTATTATGCCTACAAATGTTATTATTGGTCCACATGCCATAAGAGATAATGGTTCTTTATTTCTAAATTTTGGCAAAAAAGCATTACTAGTTACAGATAAAACGATGATGGCGCTTGGAACCTGCAACGAATTATTAGAAACTCTATCAACTTATCAAATTGATTTTGTCCTAGATGATGAAATCAATGGAGAACCGACAGATATAATGATAGAAAATGGTGTCGCTAAATTCCATGATAACAATTGTGATTTTATCATTAGCTTAGGTGGTGGTTCTTGCATCGATGCTATGAAGGCGATCGCTATGATGTGTACCAGCACTCATTCAATTCGTGATATGATGCAACAATCATTTACAAACCCAAGACCTTCCATGATCGCAATTCCTACAACGGCCGGAACCGGATCAGAAGCAACACAATTTACGATTATCACTGATACAAAAAATGAAGTTAAGATGTTATTAAAAGGTCCCAAGCTGATTCCTGATTTGGCAATCATCGATCCTCTGTTGACACTAAGTTTGCCAAAACAAGTCACTGCTATAACCGGTATTGATGCTTTATGTCACGCTGTAGAAGCCTTTACTTCAAGAAAATCTCAATCCCTAAGCGATACTATGGCATTGGATGCCATCAGTAAAATATTTAAATATTTACCGGTTTGTTATAACGATCCCTCAAACATTGAAGCAAGAACCCAAATGGCACTTGCGGCCTTTACTGCTGGATGTGCATTCAATAATTCATCAGTCACCTTAGTTCATGGTATGAGCAGACCGATAGGTGCACTCTTCCATGTTGCCCATGGTTTAAGCAATGCTATCCTCATTGAAGCATGTCTTAAATATGTTCAAGAACCTATTCAAGATAAACTGAATCAAATTGTTCAAAGTGCTGATCTTACAGATGATTTCTTTACAGCTTTACACAAACTATTAGCAATACTAAATATTCCAACTTTAAAGAAAGTCATCTTGGATCATGATCTATTTAGAAAAAAAATTGATAAAATGGCAACTGATGCCATGATCAGTGGAAGTCCAAAAAATACAATAATGGATATAGACAAAGAAGATTTAATCAAAATATATGAATCATTGATCAATAATTAAAATATTACCGTTTATTACTTACTTTAAATGACTTGAATAGAAGTCTTTTACTCATAAAAATTAATATAATGAATACATGAGGTGGTTTTATGGAATGGACATTATTTATAGGTTTCTGTTTTGCACTACTTACAATCTTTATTCTAAAATCAATTCGCGTATATAAAACTTACGAAGGAAAAGTATACAAATATATTTATTCAGGTTTTTTAGAATATTACATCAAATTCAAATACAAAAAGAATTTAAGTGAAAGTCATTGGTTAAATCAAGAGATTGGCTTTCATCGAATTCTTTTCAACAATTATCTCAATGATAAACAAGAATCGGTTTATGAAATTATAACGATTTTTCATCAAAAAGGAATTACGATTTTTAGTATTCTTAATAATGTGGGTTCTATCAATGGAAACTTAAAAGATAAAAACTGGATCATTCGTCATGATAATAAAAACTATCGGATCAAAAATCCATTTCTAATTTTAAACCAACACAAGAATTATATTTCTTCTCAAATTGAAAATGATCAAATCATTGATGCATTCGTCTTAATTTCTCCACAATCATCTTGTACAATCAATTCAGTAATTTCTCTTGATCAAATTATTACAACTTTAAAAAATGGAAAACATAATTTAGATGAAAATCAAATAAAAGACTTATATGCAATAATGATAAATCGAGGTTAATTATGAAAAAAACATTTATTCTATCAAATGATATTGAAATTCCTTCAATCGGTTATGGCACTTATAAAACAGAAGCCAATGAAGAAGGCTATGAGGCAATTATAAATGCAATTAAAGCGGGATATCGCCACATTGATACTGCAGCCGGTTATAAAAATGAACAGCTGATTGGAAAAGCAGTTAAAGAGAGCGGTATTGACCGAAGTGAATTTTTCATCACCACTAAGCTTTGGAATGATGATCAAGGTTATGAAAACACAATAAAAGCATTCAATAGAAGTCTGGAAAATCTACAAATGGATTATGTTGACCTTTATCTGATCCACTGGCCTATTCCTATAGGTCATGACCATGAGTGGAAAACTTTGAATCAAGAATCATGGAAAGCTATGGAAGAACTATATAATGCAGGAAAAATAAAGGCCATCGGAGTTAGTAATTTCCTAGTCCATCATATGGAAAACCTGCTTAAAACTGCAACGATTAAACCTATGGTCAATCAGATCGAATTTCATATCAAGTATCAGCAAAGAGAAATCGTTGAATATTGTCTTTTGAACAATATCGTCATTGAAAGTTGGGGACCACTCATGAGAGGAAAGGCTTTTCAGGATCCGACCCTTATTGAAATGGCCTCAAGATACAATAAAAGCATTGCTCAATTATGTGTTCGTTATTGCCTGCAGCATAATGTATTACCTCTTCAGAAAACGATGAAATATGAACGTATGCTTCAAAACAAAGATGTCTTCGATTTCGAGATCACAAAAGAAGATATGATCATTTTGGATAACTGTGATACCTTGGATCATTATACTTTCCATCCCGATCGCAATAAAGAGTGGTATAAATAATGTCTTACTTAAAATATATATTTCTAATGCTGGGGCTGGGACTAATCAACAGTGTAAAAATCAAATACATGCAAAGAACAAGTAAGATCCAAAACAGCCAATATACCAAAAAGGAACAAACTGTTATTTATATTGGTTATGGTTGTTGCGCAGTAGCCATACTTCTTGTGATTTTATTCAACTAAGAGTATCAAAGCACTCTTAGTTTTTTATACTATTTTATTTTTGTGATCTTCAGTATTTCCTCTACAAACTTGTCGCTTTCATTGATCCAAGGGCTATGCCCTGAGTGCTCAAACCAAATAATTTGTTTATCTGGCGCTGTTAATAATTCATAATATTCTTCTGCAAGACTTGTCGGTGCATTGATATCATGTCTGCCCAAAAAGAAATAAACCGGGACCTCCAAATTCAAATAGTCCTGCCTTAGATCAATGGAGTACAACTGAGGATATACATGATTAAACGTATTGATTATTCCCATAAAGTAGTTGATCTTATCCAACAAGCCATATTCACTTGAGAATAGATCGCGTAAAGTATTGTATCCGGCATTTGAAATGTTTGGATTTTTTGCCATGACTGAACTTAATAAATTTAAATAATCCGCACTTTTCCAGGTAACATCCTTTCCATAATAGGGAGGTTCTCCATTCTTTTTAAGTTTTTCAACTTGTTTTGTATCTTGGTTTTTTATAGAAATTTGAAGTGCTGTATTGTAGTCTATAATTTCTGTTTCAAGAAAGGCAACCATTTGCCCTGTACCGATCATAGCATGGAATAATTCAGGCTTTTTATCTATCATGAAAATGCCTAAAGCACTTCCCCATGACTCCCCAATCAAAACTATTTTATCCTGATCCATTGCTGCACAAAGATACTCTGTCAGTGCAAGGCCATCTTCAATATAAGTTTCTACAGTAATACTGCTGATATCGGTGCTGCCATATGATTTTGCAGAACCCGGCTGATCCCAGTTGACAACGACAAAATATTTTTCCAGTTCAGCCAGATCATATCTCACTGCAGCCATCTGCGAACCCCCTGGCCCACCTGCAAGAAATAGAAGTATAGGATTGTTTCTGTTTTCACCACGAATCGTGATCCATTGCTTTCTGCCATTCAGATTCACTTCTTTGAGTTCTGATATTCCGTTTTCTGTTTTGATCTTTGGTGTATAAGCCATAAGCTGCGAGCCAACTATCAATCCAACCAACGCAGCAGCTAAACAAAATAGAACCATCGTATTCCCTTTCAAGCTTATTAAGCTTTTTTGTGTATACAAAAAATAAATCGCTTTGAGCAAAGTGCTCACTAGTAAAAATACTGAAATACCTAAGATCAGAATAAATAATAAAGTCAGTATCATGTTTTCTCCTTTTTGACCAATGGTCAAAAATAATATAGCACAAATTTGAACAATGGTCAACTTTTTAAATTTCTATGTTATAATGATTTCAGGTGGTGAAATCAATGGATAAAAGAGAATTGATCATTGATGCTTTACAGCAACTTTTTGAAGAAGGAAAGGCCGGTACTGCATCTGTCAGCGAAATTGCCAGGAAAGCAAATATCGCAAAGGGTGGGATGTATTATTATTTCAAGTCCAAAGAAGAAGTATTAGATGCTTTAGTTGAAAGAGTCTATCAAAATATTATTAATGAATGTGAATCTGTAATAAATCAAAGCAAGGAAAATGCAGTCAGCAAAATGAAATTGTTGCTGGATCATTACAGACAGTCTTATGTTGACCCAACCTTGGATGAGTATCTCCATATGCCGGAAAATGCCGGGATACACCAAAAATCATTGGTACAGATATCGACTTCCTTGTCTCCTATTATCTCCCGTATCCTTGAACAAGGTGTACAGGAAGGGATCTTTATCTGTGATTATCCTCAGCAATACGCAGATATCATTATGTCAGTCTTTAGCTTCCTTTTGGATCCAGGTCTCTTTTTACGTTCCAGACAAAATATGATTCTGGAGTTAAAGGGATTTGCTGATTTACTTGAGAAGGGTTTGAATGCTCCAGAAAAAAGTTTTTCATTTTTATATACATTCAAATAAAAATATTTGAAATTCAAACTATTATCTGATACATTATTCCTTGTAATAAACCATATTAGGGGGAACTATGAAAATAATTAGATTTTTACGCAATTGTTTAATTTTACTGCTTATCTTGATTTTAATTTGTTTTTTAATACCTCGTCCAAAATCAGTTTCTTCCAACTCATTTATTATTGATAAGAAGGACCGACCCTTATTGATAGCCCATGGTGGCGGAAACAAAGAATTTCCTGACAATACCTTGGAGGCATTTTATCATGCTTATTCGATCGATCCCAATTGTATGATGGAAACGGATGTCAGCATTACAAAAGATGGTGTCATTATTTTGTCTCATGATAGAACATTGGATCGTAAGACAAATGTTTCAGGGGCAATCATTGATTGGAACTATTCCGATTTAGTTGAAATGCAGGTCAATTTTAATTATGAGAATCCTACCAGCGGGGACAATGGTTTTAAAATCAATGATGAATTGGTACCCTATGTTAATTATTTAAATCAAGAAGTTTCTCCTCAGGATGTTGAATATCCAAATGGAGTCTCCTTACGTGATCCTGAAAAGTTTTTAGTTACCACTCTTGAAGACCTTATCGTATCTTTTCCAAATAATACGATCAATGTTGAAATCAAGCAAACTGAAGAAACTGGTCTTGCTGCATTGCATGCAACACTGGATTTAATGGTTCGTCTTGATGATGAATACCATACTTTTGATCGTATCGTTTTAGCCTCATTCCATAAAAATGTATATGATCAAATACTCGAATATCAAAAAGAATATCCTACGCTTAAATTTTCACCAAACCGGGATGGGATTACCATGTTATATGCGGAACATTGGGTTGGTGTTGATTTCTTATATAATGAACCCGTGACTGTTCTACAGATTCCAATGAAAGATGGAAAGTTTCCACTCAACACTTCCTTTTTCATTAATGCTGCCCATCGTCATAATATCGCTGTTCATTACTGGACGATCAATAAAGAAGAAGACATGCGTTCATTAATAGAAAAAGGAGCTGATGGAATCATGTCTGATATTCCATCATTACTAAAAAAAGTATTGGATGAAATGTATGGCGAAGGTTATTCACCTGATCTAATCCCATAGATAAAAAAACTATCGAATATATCGGTAGTTTTTTTGAGTTATACGTATGTTTCAAGTTTTAAGATTGCTTCTTTGATCATCTCTTTAGTAACAGGATAAGGAACATGTTCAAGTTCAGCATTGACTACTGTAATATCCAGTACATCATCAAGCGGATCATCTATATCAAATTCCAAATCTTTAAGACAAGTAGGTAATCCGATTTCTTTATAGAAATCATATGCCAATTTAAAATCATCCATTTGATTATCCATAAGTAATTGAACTAGTGCACCATAGGAAACTACTTCTCCATGATAGTGGTTCTTTTCAATATGTGCTCTACAAGAAAATCCATAATTCAAGGCATGTGCTAAAGCAGAGTTATAATCTTTTCCCACACAAATTGAAACTGTTCCGGTTGATAGAATGATATTAAGAACGATGTTAGTCAACTCATCTGAAACTTCATTTTTCTTTTTCATTTCAAGAGCTTTTTTGCCATCTTGAATCATCGGATAAAAACACATTCTGCTTACATTGACTCCAAAGGACTGTTCAAAAGTTAAAACATCATTTCTTGCACTGAATGTACATTCAATATATTTAGCCAGAGTATCACCGATTCCCGCCCATAAATAAATATCAGGAGATTTTGCAATAATTGGCATCTGGATGAAACAATGTTTTGGACATTCTTCAAAATTGACTACAGAATTAAAACTGCAGTCTTCGTTATACATGACACTCAATCGAGTAACTGCAGCACATGTTGAGGCAATAGTTGGGAAGGTAAATAAAGGTTTATTGAGTTTGATTGCAGCGCATTTTACTGTATCGATGCATTTACCTCCACCGATCGCAAACAACATATCTGCTGATTGAATGTTTGGATTATTGACGATCTTATCTACATTTTCAAAAGTAGCTTCATGACCATAACATACTTTTTCAGTGATTATTAAGCCTGCTTTTTCTATACTTGGTAACAATTCAATGCTGGATGCCTTAAATGCTTTTTCTCCATAAATCAAAGCACAGCTTTTTCCGTATAAACTGCAGATGACTCCAATTTTATCATAAGCATCATTTCCACAAGTAACTTGTGGGAGAATGATTGAGGTCATATTATTTCACTACACTGTCTACGAACGCTTTAAGTTCTGCGTCCTGACATCCTTCGTAGAAACATTCTAAGAATCTTGGAGTCAATGATTTCTGTACTAGTTCTGGATCAATTGCCTTTAATGCTTCAACTAATGGTTTTCCTACAGCAGCCTTAACAATATTTAAGTTTGCCGCATTTTTATTTTGACTTTCTTTTCTTTCAGCAGGATACCCTAATCCTTTTGGAGATCCAAATGCTTTTTCAAAGATTGTTTTCATATTTACTTCAGCACCCCAACCAAAACCTTTTGCATAAGGAATTGATAAAGCATTACCATTGTTGATTTGCAGGAACAAATATGCATCACTTGGCTCAATGCAATATCCACAAACTACACCTGGAAACATATTACAAGCCATTAATGCTCCTTGTCCAGTACCACAACCTGTAACGATGAAATCTACGGCTTTAGAGTTTAATAATAAAGCAGATTGAATACCGATATTTAAGTATGTCAAATAATTAGGATCTTCATCTCCAAACATACCTGTGTTATACACAGTATGGCCCATTGGTTCAACTACATTTTTAAGTTGAGTAATTACTAGTTCGTTTTTGCTTGCTTGACTAAATTCGTTGATCATTGCGATTTTCATTTTTATTTTCCCTCTTTCTTTTTTATCGGCCTAACCATCCACCATCAACGGGGATTGTTGCACCACACACATAATCTGAAGCACTTGAAGCTAAGAAAACAACAGCACCTTGTAACACTTCGGGTTTACCCCAATATCCAATCGGTAAACGGGACAGGATTTCTTGGTTTCTTATCGGATCATTTTGAATGTCTTTTGTGATTTCTGTGTCCATGTATCCTGGAGCGATCGCGTTAACATTGATTCCATATCTACTCAGCTCATTTGACATTTCTTTCGTTAATCCCATTACACCACTTTTACTTGCGGTATAAGCTGGCACAATAAATCCGCCAGTGAATGATAGCATACTTGCAATATTGATGATTTTCCCTTTGCGATTATTTTTCACCATGTAAGTTGCGACACTTTGCCCTAAAAGAAACACTGATTTTAAATTCAGATTCAATAAGAAATCCCAATCTTTTTCAGCAAACTCCACAAACGGTGTACGCTTATTGGCACCTGCATTGTTAAGCAAGATATCCACTTGACCCATAACATCAATTGCTTCAGCGACTAATTTATCTGCATTTTCATGTGTCAAGGTTGATAAATCACATTGAATGTAATGATACTTTCTACCTAATGATTCTACTTCTTTCTTGATTTCTTCATCAGCTCCACGCCCAACATTCACAATGTCGGCTCCAGCTTGTGCTAAACCTATTGTCATCGCAAAACCAAGCCCACGACTTCCACCGGTAACGAGTGCTACTTTACCTTTTAATACTTGTTCCATGTTGTCCTCCCTTCTCTACATTTACTATTGTATCACTTAATAAGCAAGGACCTCTTTAAAATGGGGTGGATTAAAACGGTAATTTTTTAGTTTTTCAAAATAAAAGAACCTAAACCAATGTCTAAGCTCTATTTTCTGAATAATATTTTAACTGTGTCATTATCATTTTTTTCTTTTTGTAATATGTTATACATTTTAAATACTTAGCAAATCATAATAACACTCTTCAAGAATCATTGATTCTTCCCAAGGATATGATCGAATTTGCTCATCTATGAAATGAAACACTTTTTCCGGGGACATAATTGCCCAAGTAACACTTAGTTGAGATTTCAATTTTAGTCTTCGCTTGCTTAAATATTTCTTTGCTTGAGGTTCTATCATATTAACAAATTTTTTACATTCATCTACGATATTTTTATCATAGTTATTCTCAGAAATACAATCCAATAATAGCGTTTCAATCGCACCAAACTTATCTTGAGGAATGATAATTAGTAACGCATCAACGCTAAGTTCTTTATCATAACTATTTTTTATTTGGTTTCTGCACCAGACTTTATTTTCTAGATTTAGTATAATTGGACTAAAATCTTTTTTTAATGAATCACAGATTTCTTTTTCATTTCTTTCATCTCTATCAATAACTATTGCAATCTTTGAAAATGCACTACTATCAATAAGAGGCGATTTAATTTTATCATTAAAGAAGTTACCAAATTTATCTACTCCTCCAACTCCACAAATCAACAAATATTCATCTTCTTTTCTATACCAATAAGCGGATTGTATTGATATAGGGTCACATTTAATATCTACTCCTTTTGGAGCTTTACTAGCTTTCCAGCCAACTTTTTTATCCAAGTAATAGCTTAATAAAATAGCATCTGTCTTACCTTCACATAAAATCAATTTATTGCTCATTCTCTTACCTCGAAATCAAATTCTTCTCGGTTTTTTATAGTTTGTTTGCCACTTAAAACTCTTACATGAGTCTTTTTTGTATCTTTTTTGAATGTAATCACACTAAAAATATCTTCATTAACTTCTTTTTGCGTATTCAATAAGCCATCAATTGCTTCAAGACTATGAGTCGTTATAAATAATTGAATATTGAATGTTAAGCATGCTTTTATTAGAAATCGAAAAATTTCTTCGAAATAACTCGGATGAATAGCTGTCTCTATTTCATCAATTAATAAAATACCATTCTCTGCTTTTATTATACCATTTGCTAAGGACAGAACTTTTTTTAGACCATCCCCAACTGTCGATAACGGCATTAATCCATAATTCACATGTTTAATATATTCTGCAGATCTATTATTGGTCGTGTTTTTTAATACAAGCAAATCTTCAATCAATGGATCAAATAATTTTACGATTTGTATACATAATTCTTTATAATACTCATTACGTAAAATATTGCTTATTATGTTGCCTCGAACATGATCCGTTGGAGATATATAAAACATCTTAAGCAAATTATTATTTCTGATTTCTGTACCTGATATTCTATCGTAGGGAGTATATTTGATATCTCTCTTAACGACATTAGCCTCATTTTTACTTATTAAGATACCTGAAAACATTTCTGTTTCGACATATCTTGAATTATCATTTGCTGAGTAACGCAAATGCTTGGGTATTCCACTATTTATTTCATCTAAATCAAGCATTACATTCTTTAGTTCACCGCCAAGTTCAAAACAGATATAATTTTCATCAATAACGGTTTGAATCAAAATTTTCAATTGCTTATCATCATGTGAAAACAAGTTTAAAAAATTTTCAAAGCTTGTAATCCCCGAGAAACGATTAAGTGATTCACGGGAATTTGCTATGCGCAATATATTAGAAAATTCATTTGTATTACGCAACAATAATAGAGCTTCTAAGATACTAGTTTTTCCACTGTTATTATCACCTGAAAAAATATTAATATGATTCAATTCTTCTATATCTAGATCATGTATTCCGCGAAAACCATCTAGCTTAAGCGATTTTATATATTTTGACATTAGTCCACCTCATCAGTATCTTCAAACATTATGATCATTCTTTTACCAAAACCATCAGCAATTTTTTTTAACGTAACAATCGTTGGATTATATGTGGCATTCTCAATTTTACTTATATTAGCCTGCGAAATACCTGTGATCATTGATAATTCTTTTTGTGTCATTGATAATTCATTTCTGGTTTTAACTATTAGTGTGCATACTTCTTGAACAATATCGTATTCTTCATTATACTTGGTTGTTTCTTTTATCATCTGATTTTTTGCTTTTTTTAGTAGTTCATCAATATTTGAAAAATCATTCAATTTTATCACCTCAGCATAATAATATATTATATAAGATATAATGTCAATTTTAATTATATTATATATAGTATAATTAAAATAAATTTATTATTTTCCAAGATATATCATAAATAATATAATGAGTAAGAAAATTATATTATATACGATATATTATATTCGTAAAAAAAGAACCTGAATCATTGATTCAAGTTCCTTAGTTTTAAGAATGAGTTTTAAAATATGAATCCATTTTACTGTTGTCATGATGAGCTAATAAGTCGCGACCTTGATCTAAGGCAAGCTTATATGCAATTACTTGAGCTACTACAACGATTTCTAAAGCAACGAAGTTTCTTGTTTGAAGATCAAGTTTCAAGTCATTCTCATCTTCGACTTCGCTACCGATCACGAAACCGTTGTTCCAAACTTCTTTCATGTATCTTGCAAGGGCTAAACATTTCTTATTTTCTCTACCACCATCATTGAGTACGATCACGCAGTGACGATAATTATATCCATAATTCGGTCCATGGATCCCCTCTTCTATTTCATATCCAACTGAAGCGATCTGAGGTGTTTCCCAAACCTTCATGGCACCTTCTAATGATACGCCGTACAATG
Source organism: Holdemania sp. (assembly GCA_031551965.1). GTDB lineage: Bacteria > Bacillota_I > Bacilli_A > Erysipelotrichales > Erysipelotrichaceae > CALVGQ01. Next base: position 107,056 of record JAVBMW010000001.1, read on the forward strand.
AATCTGCACCGGTGAAAACAATCAGATCACTACGAAGCATGTTACGTTTTGCCTTTTCCATCCAAACTAATGCCTGCTCAATAATTGTTTCTTGGCTGTTTGCGATTTGAGCAGCTTCTTGAATGTAATTGTTGTAGGTTGTTTCTGTGATGTGTTCTCTTAATAATCCAATTTCCAGACCAATAATCATATGAGTTAGTACGGTAGCACAATATCCTGTTGTACGCATTGGGTATTCTTCAATACCGCAATCCATCGTTACAAATACGTCGGCTTCAGCTGCGATTGGCGTTGTATTTGCTTCAGAAACCGCAACATTTAAATAACCCTTTTCTTTGACAAGACCTAATGCCTGCCTTGCCACAATCGATGTGCCTGTTTGAGAAGTAAATAAATATAGTGCATTTGGATTAAAAACTGTAGTATTGTAGAGAAAATCATTAGGATAAACAACAGTGCATCGAATGCCTGCAACTTTTTCTACAAATTTATAAGATGTGATTGCACAAGTACTGCTTGTGCCTGAACCTACAAAAACTATTTCATTGATCGATTCATGTTTTTGAAGATACTCTATAAGTTGCTTTGTATTTTTTTTGCGATTTTCTACAATGTTTTGACTTGCCTTTACTGAATCTTTGATGCAATCAAGCATACTGCAACGAAAACGATTTGTCATAAATGATTCCTCCTAAATCTATCATAACATTTTGAAAAGAAATCCTAAATGCTTAGGACTTCTTGTTTATTGATTAAAATAATCCAGCGTACATTCCTACAACACCAAACACTAACATAACAAACATGATAAGTGCTGGGTTTGTTCCTTTTTTAATTGCTTTGTAGCAACCAAAAGTTAATAGTAAAGGAAGCAAGTTAGGGAAGATCGCATCAAATAGTTCTTGTAATACAAATGGTGAACCAGAAATATTAAGAACTAATCCTAAGTTGAATGATACCATTGAAACTGACATTGCACCCACAGTCATTAAACCAACGATGCTTGCTGCTTTTGTGATTTTACCCATTAAACCACTTTCTGAAGCAGTTTTCATGAAGTTGCCACCAAGTTCAAATCCTTTAAATACACCGTAGTAACGGATGATATGAGCTGGTACATTGAAGATAAGCAGATGGATGATCATTCCAAGAATGCTTCCATTCATCGCAAGAGAAATACCAATACCTAAAGAGATAATACGTAATGATCCCCAGAATACTGAATCTCCAATTCCTGCAAAAGGTCCCATTAAACTTACTTTTAAAGCACTGATACTTGATGTATCAAAGTTTGAATCAGTTGCTGCTTCTTTTTCCATTGATGCTGCAAGACCTGTGATAATCCCACCCATTGTAGGAGTTGTATTAAAGATTTCATTGTGACGTTTTAATGCTGCTTTTCTATCTTCATCTGTTTTGTAGAAGCGATTGATCGCAGGCATCATTGCATACATGAACCCTAAAGCTTGCATTGTTTCATAGTTATAAGTTGCACTCAATGTCATTGTTCTCCAGAACATTGATGTACACATTTTTTTATCTTCTGCAGATAAAACCATTTTTGTATTAGTCATTGAATAGATCCCCTTCCTCTACAGCTTTTGGAGTAGCATTATTTTCAATTGATAAAATAATAACTGAAATCACTCCGCCGATTAATGCTACTGATAATGTTCCTTGACCGAAGAATGTAACTAAAATTACACCTAAGAAGAAGTATACTGCCATTTTTGTGCTCCACATCATTTTTAATAGTAATGCGATCCCCACAGCTGGCATTAAGTTTGTAGAATAGTCCATACCGTTGATCAATGTTTCTGGAACGATTGCGATCAATTGTTCAGCAAGTCCACTACCGAATGCTAGTGCTGCAAAAACAACGATATATTTTGGAAGTTCTGGTAAGAATGCAAGTCCCATATGAAGAAGTTCAAGACCTTTTTGGTCACCTTTTTCAACTAGTTTTGCAGTAAGAGGTGTGAATAATGTACGGATCAAGTAGCCTAAGAATGTGAATGTTGATCCAATTAATGCTACTGGTACCGCAAATCCCATCGCAACTTCAACGCTTTGCCCAGTTGAAATAGCTAAAGCAGTTCCGATAATTGATCCAAGTGCAGCGTCAGCAGGAAGTGTTCCCCCAATTCCCATGACACCTAAGAAAATAAGTTGTAGTGTTGCTCCGCAAATAACTCCTGTAGTTAGATCCCCACAAAGTAGTCCGACAACTGGACACAATACTAGTGGTACGTTGATCATTGGATAGGCTAACCATGCTTCAAATCCACAAATTAGCCAAGTGATAACTGCAATTAAGAATGCTGTTAATACGCTCATGTTTTATCTCTCCTTTTTATTTTGATAATACTTCTTTTGCTGATGTTGCTTTGTCTGACGGTATCATTTTAAATTCGGTTTCAACAAGTGATGACAACTGTTGTAGAGTATCTAAATCTTCATCATTTAAATAGACAGCTGCTGCTACTAGTTTTCCTCCTTCTTTCTTCTTGACTCCGCCAATGTTTACTTTGTGGATACAATCAGTTTTTTCAATTAAACGTAATGCATCTTTCATTGTCTTTACAATCACAAAGATTTTTAAATTTTTAGCTCTTGGATCATTGAGTACTGCTGCTCCCCCCTCAATGTCGCGGATCGCAAGATTAACACCATTAGGTTTAACCATTCTTAGTGCCATCTTAGCCATTTCGTTTTCCATGATTTCATCATTCGCAATAAGAATTGAATCAGGACTGATTTCACTGATCCATGTTACTGCGACTTGACCATGCAATAAACGTTCATCGACTCTTAATAGTTCTACCATAAACCATCCTCCGTTAATTGACTTTCCAAAATCGTTTGTTTATCAAAATACACAATGTTTTCTTTTGATTCTTCCACAATTTTGATCACATCATCTTTACTCGCAACTTCAGGATTAAGTAAGACCAGGGATAGAACTAAGGCTAAGTTCATTCCAGAAATTAACCAGACATTTTCTCTGTCGCATAATTGAATCAATTGATTATGGATACTACCACATTTGATATCGCAGACTAGAATCGTTGTCGCTTCTTCATCAATTGATTTAACTATTTCATCATATACCGCTTGTGGTGTTCCATAAGTATCAAGGCCATAAGCGTGTACATGTGCTGGGGTTCCTGCAATCATTTTCACTGCACTGAGCATACCCTCAGCTAAACTCCCATGGGATGCGAGATTGATTTGTAATTTCATTGACTTCTGTCCTTTCTAGATTTCTCACCACATATACAAGCAAGAAATGTGCCAACTCACTAAGAATTAGCACATTTCCCTTTATTTATCGGTTAAAATTATTTTTACTATTTATTGAAAAAAAGATTGTTCGACACTATTTGTACGATTTGCGACACTAGGTAAGCGATAAATGTAATCATAAATATAGGCAATTTCACTTACTGGTATTTCAACACAATAATGTTTCTCCAAGTTTTTAAAGGCATCTTTAACGATTTCTATAAAATCTTGATTATTTAAGATAAATTGATCCAAATGATCATAATTAGTAATATATTTATCCGTGATTAATCTTTCGATCAAACAACTTACATGCAAATACAAACCGACCATCGTATTGGATTGCATTGTAAGATTTAATTTTTGTTGTAGTACATCTAATATTTCTTCTACATAACTGACAATCTTTTTTGGATTTAAGATCGTTAAATAATCCAATAAATTTTGAAGTGAAAAATTCTTAATAATATTCTGTGAAAAATCTTCTAATTCCTGTTCACTCAAAAGGGAACCCATTAATAGTCTTATCTTTTCAATATTTTGTTTTTCGATAATATCTTCTACAGAGATAAATGTATATCCTTCTAAATGAGGATCCATTGTACCCAAAATGTATTGAACATCATATTGATGAAATATTGGTGCGTCGATCCCACTCTCTACTATATGATCAAAATTATAGGCAATGATATTACAATCGATCTTTCTTGGTAAACTTTCTTCCACAAGTGAACAGATCTTCTCCGCAGTCGTAATTCCAGTATTGCATACCGATAAAATAGCTTTTTCTTTTTTTCGGTTTTCTATCAATACAGCATTATTCAAATAATCTTTTTGATGGATCGTTTCCATAATTCGCTGTACCGAATAATTTTGTTGAACTTTATTACCAATATCCAACGCCAATTTGATCGTTACATTATTAAAGATGACAATGTTGATGTGATCCTTTACCTGAATTCGTTTATATATATTCTCAAGTGATCCCATGTCAACCAAAATAATTAAATCTCTTAAATGACGTTGACGATCAATGTATTCATTTAACTTGGCAACGATCGTAAATACCGTAACATCCATTGGCATATCGATCGCATCAAAGAGTTCTTCATCGAGCATATGATTTGCCGCAGCAGCTAAAGAAGAGGCTGTAGAATAACCATGAGACAAGATCATACAACGAGTTTCTTTTTCAATGACACGATTTGATAACACACGCAGAAAGATGATTCCATCTAATATCGCTAAAGCATTGAATTCTAAATTGAGTAATTGCTTAAGTAACACAAAGAATTCTTGAGACATCTCAACACTTCTTTCGTTATAGCCTCTTAAATCTTGAATCAGTTTTAAAATTTGCATTGAATTATTATGATACTGATTATCCAAACTTGAGACATTTAAAACCAGATCATCCAATAAGCGACAAAGCGCAATAATTTCATTGTTTTGAAAAGTCACTTGGTATTTCTTTGACAATCGCTCACAAATTTTCTCAATGACCCCATGATACATCAACTCTTTTACTGATAATTTGTTTTGGTCAGTAAAATATATACTATCCAAATATTGACTGAAACGGCGTTGCAGACGAATATTCAGCTCTTCATTGTTGGAAGCATATTGTTCATAAAGACTTAATATATCATTGTTGAATAAATATAGTTTTAATTCTTTCTGTTGGTCCTTTTTAATTTCTTCAAGCGTAAGTTCAGTAGTTTCACTAAAACGATTGAGCAATCCTTCACTCATGGCTTGAACTAAAATCGTTTCCGGGATATTGTTCATATCCAGTTTTAAATAGCTATCTTCTTCTTTATTGGAGTTGACATAAGCACTCGCTACACTTGCCTTTATACAATTAGATAATTGTCCAATATTTTCAGAATACTCCACCTCAGATAAAATACGATAGAAACGCGAAGTTACACGGATTTCTTTTTTGATTTGTTGAGATTCTTTCGCTAATAAAAAGCTTAATAATTCTCTTTTTTCCTGTTTGGGTCTCTCATGTAAGGCTGGAATATACGTCGTGATCGGAATACGGCGATACAATGTTTTTAATAGAACAGTTTTTGGATCTTCTGTCGTCGCGAATACTAAATGTTCACTAGCTTGATACCATTTTTCATTGTCACCCACCATATGATAGATTCCTTTATCCATGAATAGAAATAATTTTTCCTGACATTCTGAAGATAAACAATGAACTTCATCCAGAAACAACATACCTCCATCCGCTAATGAGATAAGGCCTTCACGATCTTTATCAGCACCTGTATAAGCCCCTTTTTTACAACCAAATAAGTTAGTCAAAAAGAACTCAGGATTATTAGCGTACTCACTACAATTCACGGTAATAAAGCGAGATGATTCACTGAAAACATTTTTCTCACAACCATACTCATACATCGTTTGAGCAATCAAGCTTTTACCAACACCAGTATTCCCAAGTAATAAAATTGGTAGCCCAGAACCAGGATAAGTGATCGCTGATTTACAATGCTGAATAATTGAATTCAGTGATCCTTGATGGCCAATCAACTTAGTAAATGAAATTGATCGATTTGAATTTTTACTCACCGCAGATTTGAGATCATCCAAAGAATCGTAAGAATCTTTTAAAGAATCACATTCATTACATAAACTTGCCTTACTAAAAAAGAGTACAGGTCTGGTGTTTACTTTTACCATCAATTTATCGTTTACATATTCATTTAAATATTGAGATACGACATTTCTTGATGCACTGAGTTTTTCTGCCAAACAGGAAGCAGTAAAGTTCTCCGTATTATTCCAATCTACTGATTTTGAGGATTCAATGATCGATTCCAGAATCTGACTCTTCAAATCTTTTTCCATACTAGTTCCCCCTCATTACACGTGTTGACGCTTTCGCAATGCCCATTAATTCACGATATTTCGTAACTGTTCGTCTTGCGATTTTAATATTCTCTTTACATAATAATTCTACTATTTTTTGGTCACTAAAAGGTATTCTTTTGTCTTCATTTTTTATAATGTATTGGATTTTTAAACAAATTTGATCCTTTGATACACCATCCGCTGTAACTTGATTTGAAAATAAACTTCTAATCCAGTAACTTTGATTTTCAAACTCAAACATCTTATCTTTTAATGCTCTGGATATCGTAGTTTCATGCAATTTTAACCGCTCAGCAATCTCTTTTTGTTTCAAAGGTTTTAATGGAGAATGTTCAAGTATGCATTGTTCTTGTACCGAAACGATTTCCTTCATAATCAAAGTTAATGTCTCTTCTCTTTTTATTAAACCTTCTACCAATGCATCTCCTTGAACCTGCATTTGTTGAATCCATTTCTTTTCATCTGAATTCAAATCTTTTTTTGAAAATTTATTCACTCGATGAATATTGAAATATCGAATTGGCTGTATTTCAATATGTCCTTCATTTTCTATGAGAATAAACTCAGGTTTTGTCATTTGGGCTTGAGAAATATTATATTCAGAGGCAGGCCTTGGATCAAATGAACGAAGCATTTGAATTAGTTTTTCCAATTCATCTTGAGTTACTAAAAGCGCTTTTCTAATTTTATCCACATAATGATTAGCCAGATCCTCTAAATGAAATTCAATCAATTGATGAAGTTTAGATTTTTTGGGATAGTTCATTTTCGCCTGGATAAGTAAACATTCTTTCAAATCTTTTGCACAAATCCCGTAAGGTTGAAGACACATAATCATCTTTCTTATCTTTTCAATTTCTTTTCCACTGCATTTTAAAGCTTTCACAAGTTCTAAAACTTCCACTTTTAAGTAACCATTTCCATCAATATTCATAAGTAATGTTTCTACTACATTCATGTTTACTTTATCTGTTTCAATTTGGCCTGAAATTTCCTCCAATAAACTTTTACCTGTACTCGAAATATCTTCTATATCTTTGCCAGAACTAAAACTTAAATATTCAATTTCATAAAGTGGATTATCCAATAACTCTCTTTCTAAAACTTCAGCTAGTTGCATTGAATTAAGTTGTAAAAGCTCTAACGATAGCTTCATTCCATAGGAAAAAGAAAAGGTTTGAGCTTGTTTTAAATTTTGATTTAGTTTAAACTGACTCATTTTTATCTATCCGCTTTAAATACTATACGAGCATCATCTCTTGCCCCTTGTAGTATTTTCATTACATCAAAAGTATGGTTCAACCGTTTAATTGCATACTCAAAATCTTTTTCTTTGATGATACGCAAGAACTGTTCAATATAATAATAATGAGTTAATTCATGTTCACTTTGTAAATCATAAGTTTGTATTTCACTATCTATTTTTACTTCTACATTTTTAAGCACAGCTGCAGAACTCAATACAGTAATCGTTCCCTTTTCACCTTGAATTACGATTCGGTTATCACAATTACTGTCTTTTGCTGCAATACAACTAGCGACAAAACCATCATATTGCATCAACACGCATCCTGAAATATCAATACCTTTTACAATATTGGCATAATATGTAAATTTTTTTGGCATATTAAATAATTCAGTTACAAAATGAATATTATAGCTATTTAAATCACCTAAGGCTCCACCCGAAAATTCCGGATTAAAAACGTTGGGTAATTCACCTTGTTTAAATTGATGATATTTACGTGATATCTGTGACATATTGCATTCTATAACACGGATCGGTTCAATCTGTTGCAATGTTTCTTTTATTACTTTCATATGTGGTAAGTAACAATTTGTGATACCTTCAAATAAAACTAAGTTATTCTTTTTGGCTACTTCCATTAAATGACGGCATTCATCGATTGTTGATGTAAATGGTTTTTCTAATATAACATGTTTTCCAGCATTAAGTGCCATCAAAGCATGATCATAATGAAGGCTATTAACTGATGCAATATATACAACATCAATTAAGGGGTCAACAAAAAAATCTTCCAAACTTGTATAAATTTTTTCTACATTATATTTTTCAGCCAATTCTTTACCAGTATTAAAATTGCGCGAATAAACAGCTTCGCACTTGTTTCCCTCAAATTGTAGCCAGCAATCTAAAAACCAAGTTGTAATAAATCCAGTGCCAATTGTTCCTACTCTCATAAAAATCCTCCATGATAGAATCCTATCTGTTTTTGAAGATTTTTAAATACTCTACAAAAGAAGTATACCATTTATTTCACAAATTTCAAATTTAATAGAAACATAAACTGATTTATACCATACACTGTAAAAGAAAGGAATTTTTATAATGACCAATAACAAATATCCATTTATCAATATTCCATTACCTTATAGGTATAACGCATTAGAACCTTGGATCGACACAAAAACAATGATGCTTCATCATGATGCCCATTTACAAACTTATATCGACAATTTAAATGCTCTCTTAGAAAGTAACCCAGACCTTCAACAATTTACACTAACCCAACTTATTTCAATTGCACCATCCTTAGATGAACCTTTAAGTACACATCTTATCAACAATGCTGGAGGTGTATTCAATCATCGTTTCTTCTTTAATACGATATCACCTAACTGCAACCAAGTTTCTTGTAATGAACTCATTATGGCTATCACTAAACAATATGGTAGCTTAGATGACTTCAAAGCTTTATTCAAAGCAGAAGCTCTTTCAGTATTTGGTTCAGGTTACACATGGCTAGTTAAAACAATTGATGGAAATCTAGATATCGTGACGACACCAAATCAAAACACACCAGATTTTAGCCAAAATATTTTGATTTTAAACTTAGATGTTTGGGAACATGCTTATTATCTCAAAAACTACAACAAACGGGCTGAATATTTTGAAAATTGGTGGCATGTGATCAACTGGAATGCCGCAAGTCATTATTACAAATATCAGTAAAATGAAAAAAACGAATAAAATCACTGAGATAATTTCTTGATTTATTCGTTTTTTTAGTTAAATTGATGCATTAACTTTTTTTACAAAACCGTAAACTACGGTAAAACGTTTGAAATGTCTTTGTTTGATTATTTTCAAGCAATTCTCTTACTTACTATATCTTATAAAGCATCTATTATTTTCTTCTGAGTTATACACAACATTATAAATAACATTTTTTCTTCGCAAACCATTTTGGTTTTTAAATCAAATTCCTTCTAAGTATTTAATACTCATACTGTTCTTATTTGTCTTTTAAATTGTCAGTAAATATAAAGTGTCATAAATTAGTTAATCAACAATGTATATAATCACAAGACAAATAGCTAATAGTATGAAAGCTACGACCATCCCAACAGCTTCCTTTTTTTTATCCCCTTTCGAATAAAATTTTGTGTAAAGCGTATGAATTATCATTCCGATAATTAAACTATAAATAACATTAAGCATAAATTATCCAGCTTGGTAGGATCTATACACACAATTATAACCATTTCCAGATGGTGCTAAATAACATTCATTTCCTGAGGTGGTTTTATAAGAATTTACAGTTACAGAGCTTGAAGCAAGTAGATAAACTGCAACTAATACACCTGTTGCTACTAGTACAGGATGTGTTGCAATAAAAGACGAAACTGCAGTAATTATATTTGCTGCAAGTTGTGCGCCGCCTGACCCAGTTGCTGCTATTATTACTCCATCAACTATATAACCTGCAATTTTACCTGCTACCCAAATGACTATGTCTCCTACCCCTGTTATTTCGGCTTGAGATGCGTAAAAATTGATAATATTATTTGAAGCTAGAGATGTTCCCTGCACAAGGGAATTTATTTTACTTTGATTATTTTTTATCTGACTATAATCAACGGTTGTAATACGATTGTTTTCCGTTTTTTCCACTAAAGATTCTGGCTGTGCGTAAACACTTGTTGTTACAGCTAATATCATAGCAATCGATATAAGTAAAACTTTAAACTTTTTCATAATTTTCTCCTTTTTCAATTTTAATTTTTTTAAGCTAAATACACAAAGCAACTTCTTTTTGAAATCAAAAACATATACACTAATCCCACTCATCACTACCTTTAAATGTAGTAATATGATGTAATCTACACTTACAATGCTCGTCAATACAATCATCCTTATCAAATACACAAGGACAAATTAAGCCACTTATCAAAGTGGTCACCAAAAAAAGTGATGCTAAAAAACTCCAATGTTTTTTGTTCATAGATTTCATACTCCCTTTTAAGTTAAAGCTTTAAACTTGATTTCATTTTAACTCATTATTTTTAGATCACAATAGAAATGCGAAAAGTTACTAAAAAACCTCAAAAACAGGCATTTTGGAATAAAATTCACAAAATACCTTATTTTTCATTTTTCTTCAGCTCTTCCAGTACAATGAAATGATAAACATTATCTGTATCATCTAATATCTCAAGAATCTCCATTAGTCTTTTTCTTTTCTGACCTTTATTCAATTTACTTAAATCATAAAAATATTGAATCATTAGTTTATCTTGAATATCTTGACATTTTTGTGTATTAAGCTGAAAAAGTTCTTTATCTGGAATAATATTTAATTGTCTATGAATGAACAAAGAAAAAATTGTTAATTGTATTTTCTTTCGTTTTGCATCATATACCACTGATTTCAGCATTTCTAAACTTTCGGAGTATTGTTTCATTAACATTTTTTGCATTACAATATTACCTATTACAATTTCTTTTCTATATAAAGGAATTTTATCTTCATATTGATTATAATATTTTATAAATTTTTGGTAACAAATTTCTTCTTCATATTTTAATTTTACCGCTGTACTATAATTGAGTGCGTAAAAATTTATTTTCAATAGATAATTGTCATCTTTTATTTGTTTTTCCATTTCTTCCGCTAAACTATGTTTATCTAAATATCTTTTCGTTTTACCATACAAAGTCAGCAACTGCATTTTATTTGGTAAATAATCCGATCTGTTTGCCAATTCGAAACAATATTCATAATAATTATCCATTGTTATATTTTTCGCTAAGGCTATGGCACAATAATAAACAATATCTTTAAGTTGTGTGCTAAGTACTTTTTCATAGATCATTAATTCTTTTAAATCATCTGCAGTTGTTTCGTTATTATTTAACAAAAAATTATTAACTAAAACCAATGCTTTTTCCATTAAATCATAATAGGCATAAGATTTATACTCTGATATTATTTTCATTAAAACATCTGTTTCTTTTAATGCGTTATCATATTCATAATATTCAAAATAGTAATAAAGTTTAGAAAAATCAACCTTCACAGGTTCAATAAATAATGCTCGATCGCAATTAAGAAACAAAGCGTTATAGTAATGATACGCGACTTCTTCACCATTCTGAATTCTTGTATACGTTCCTCTACTACATATTTCTTTATTAACAATCGATGAAAAAATAAATTCCTTTATAGTTTGGTTCGACAATTTTCGATATATTTCTAGTAATTCTCCCCATAATTTCATATCATTTATATTAATAGACATAATTTCACCCAACCTAATATCATTATAGCTGAAAATTAAGGAATTTAGGTGAAACCTCACAAGAAAATAGTATTCAAACAGTATATTATCAATTTTCTAAAAGGCTTAAAATCGGAAGAAAAAAAGCTAAAAGGAACCAAAAACCACGATTTCAAAGCATATGTAATAATTTAAGCTATTAATTAAAGTGTGAATTAATTTTACTTAGAAACATCTTCATAATCCTTTGATTTTTCTTTGGTACAGTGATATATTAAAATTAATTGGAGGACATAATTCATGAAGTCAAGAAGAGTAATAATTAATGGGGTTACAGATGTTGAGATAATTGAAGAAAAATTGGTAAGTACACCACTTCTCGATGATGAATGCTTGATCAAAACTAGTGTATCTTTGATTAGTCCTGGTACTGAACTATCAAGAGTATACGGTCTTAAAAAGGGGGCTACGTATCCCGTATATCCAGGATATTGCTCAGTAGGAACGATCCTTGAAAAATCTGATAATCTGAGTGATGTCAATGTAGGTGATCTTGTCTTATTTAGTGGTCCTCATGCGAGTCATTCAGTATTTAACTATAAAACCAGTGATGGTGGAATTTTATATAAACTTGATCCACAACTGACTGCTGAAGAAGGCACTTTACTTATGATGTGCTGGATTGCCATGAATGGTATTCTTACTGCTGATGTAAAGCCTGGGGATACCGTTGCTATCTTTGGTTTGGGAAATCTAGGAATTATTTTATCAGTTTATTATAAAGAAATGGGAGTGAATGTTATTTCGCTTGATCCCGTTGAGAAAAGATGTGAAGTTGCTAGAAAGATGGGAATTGAAAATATCATTGCTTGTGCTCCACAGGATCAATTAAAAGAAGTAATGAAACTTACAAGTAATTTAGGTGCAGATATTGTCGTAGACTGTAGTGGAATATCACAATGTATTGAAACTTGTTTTGCGGCGGCTGCAAAAAATGGCCAAGTGATTTTGCTAGGCTCCCCCCGTGAGGAATATACAACTAATGCAACTATTATGTTAAATGCGATCCATACAAAGATGCTTACTGTTAAAGGGGCATTCAATCGATTGTATCCTTATGATGAACAGCCAGGTTCTCGTTTATCTATCAAGCGTTCATTAAAATACATTGAAGGATTGCTAATATCTAAGAAAATCAACGCTGATTTACTTATTAGTCATCGCATCAAACCAGAAGAAATCATGATTGCTTATGATGGTTTAATGAATCACAAAAACCAGTATACCAGCGTTATCATAAACTGGGAATAACATTACAGGAATTAATTTTCCTGTTTTTTTATTTTCTTTTTTGCAACAAAAATGTTGAGTATTGCACTCTTTTCGCATATACTACAACCATAAAGGTAAAGTTGAGAAAGGTTGTAAGACTTCACTTAGCGCAAGGACCTATGGGTTGACGAGGAAAGTAGTTGTCGAACATCAGCGGATGCTACTTCGGTTATGCAAATCGTAAGATAATTTACAAAAGGTAAAATCAAATATTACCGACAAAAAAATTATCATGCAACAATTTTTAGCACGCAAATAAGAAAAGGAGTTGTTTTAATTATGTGTGGAATTGTTGGATATGTTGGGAAGGCTTTAGCTTTGCCTATTTTAATCGAGGGTTTAAATAATTTAGAGTATCGTGGATATGATTCTTCAGGAGTTGGGTATTTTTATAATAACGAAATAATTATTTCCAAGGAAATAGGAAAAGTAGCTCAATTAAAGAAAAAGTTAGATTTAAATTTAAAAACAAGTTGTGGTATCGCTCATACACGATGGGCAACTCATGGAAATGCCAGTGTAAATAATTCTCATCCCCATCAATGTGGAAAAATAACAATTGTTCATAATGGAATATTTGAAAACTATCAAAATCTTAAGCTACATCTTTTTGATAAAGAATATCATTTTAAATCTGATACTGATACCGAAGTAGGATGTGCTCTTCTTGATTACCATTATCAAAAACACGGAGATATGCTCATGGCAATTCAAGCTTTTAAAACTGATATCGTGGGTTCCTATGCACTAGGAATTCTATGTCAAGATGAACCAAATCGAATCTATGCATTACGAAAGGATAGTCCCTTGATTGTCGGAGTTCAAAAAGATGGTTATTTTTTAGCTTCTGATATTCATGCAATTTTAAAGTATACAAATCAATATATATTAATTGAAGAAGGTCAAATTGTTTGTCTTGATAATAATTGTACAGTTTATGATCAAAACCTGAATAAAGTAGATTATCAAATAAATATCTTTGATCAAGATCATAACAGTTCTTCTAAAAATGGTTTTGAACACTATATGCTTAAAGAAATACATGAAGAACCACAAGTTTTATTAGATACTCACAATATGCTTAATCAAATTGATTTTGATTTTAATTCTTTTTATCAGTTTGAAATTGTTGCCTGCGGAAGCTCTTATCATGCCGGTTTAGTTGGAAAATGTTTAATTGAAACTTATGGTAGTAAGCCAGTAACTGTTGAGATCGCAAGTGAATATCGTTATCAAAGAAATTTTGGTTCAAATAAACTTGTTATATTCATTTCGCAATCAGGTGAAACTGCAGATAGTCTTGCGTGCTTACAAAATCTTAAGGATTCAGGAAATAAAACATTAGCGATTGTCAATGTCATAGAAAGTAGTATGGCTAGAATTGCTGATCATGTCATTTATACGCAAGCCGGACAAGAAATTGCCGTTGCAACCACTAAAGCTTATATATCTCAACTCTATGTTATGTTGTGGATCACCGCTCAACTGAATAAAGAAATTAACTTTGACATAGTTGAATTAATTAATCAAACTCAACAAGCACTTGCGATTTCCGTTACTAAAATAGCTAAGTTCCTTCAAAATGCCGAACATGTATATTTTCTTGGCAGAGGTATCGATCGTGCCTTAGCTATGGAAGCCAGTTTAAAGTTCAAGGAAATATCATACATTCATAGTGAAGCTTATGCCGCTGGAGAACTCAAACATGGAACGCTTTCTTTGATCGAAAAGGATACTCCAGTTATTGGTATTATTACTGATCCCGCTTTAGCTCTAAAGACTATCAGTAATTTGAAAGAAGTAAAAGCACGTTTGGGTTGTGTCATTTTAATAACTACTGAAAAACTTGCTTCCTTGTTTCCTGAAGCAGATCATTTAATACTCGTACCAGATACCAAACCATTTCTTTCTCCTTTTGTAACGATCATCCCACTTCAAATGCTTAGTTATGAAGTTGCGAAATTAAAAGGATGCGAAATTGATCAACCGCGAAACCTCGCAAAATCTGTTACTGTTGAATAATAATGAAAATGCAGAGATCAATTGATTTCTGCATTTTATCGAGATTTAAATTTTTGAACAAATTGTTCAAATTGCTCCAACTCTAGCGGTTTTGAATAATAATAACCTTGAATAATATCGCAGCCATATTTTTTTACTAACTGTAATTCTTCCTCTGTTTCTACACCTTCCGCTATAACCTGAAGTTTTAAGCAATGTGCCATTGTGATCATGGACTCTAGTATACTTTGATATACTTCTTCTTTTGGTGCACTGTTCACAAAAATGCGATCAAGTTTTAAGATGTCTATAGGAAGTTTCCCTAAATATTGCATTGATGAATAACCAGTTCCAAAATCATCTAAAGCTACAAGCACACCATTTTGATGCAACTCAAATAAAGTATCAGTAATGTTCTCAAAGTTTGAAATCATAATACTTTCAGTAACTTCAACTACTAAATGATCAGATGGTATATTGTATTCTTTAATTAAGCCAATAATCAAATCTTTTAGTTTAGGTGATAAGAATTGTTTCGGTGAAAGATTTATCGATACCTTAACATCAATGTTTTTATCGAGGTAATTTCTCATTTGTTTAATGACCTCTTTTATCACATATTCGCCAATTGGTATGATAAGACCTGTTTCCTCTGCAAGAGGAATAAAATCAAGAGGAGGAATTAATCCATACTCTGGATGCCTCCAACGAATCAACGCTTCTGCTCCTTTTATTCGCTCTGTTTCCGCATAGATCAAAGGTTGATAAACAAGGAAAAATTGATTTTCTTCTATTGCCTTTTGTAAGCTAAACTCATTTATAAATTTATTTTTATGATGCTTTCTTAATTCATCATCTAATAAGTAGTAATTTTGATTCTCATTCGATTTAGCTTCTTTTAGTGCAACTTCTGCTTCATTTAATATTTTCATGATATCGGTTTCTTTAGTGATGACTAATCCATGATTTAATTCCATTTTGATTCTTTGGTCATCATCCATATTTGAATCGATCACACTAGAGTTTAATGATTCTACATACTGAATAAGTTCTTCTTCATTTGTATTTTCTTTCAGGATCAAAAAACGATCTCCTGAAATACGGGCTTTAATATCTCCAAAAGGATGCTCGAATAATCTTTTTCCCATTTGAATCAATATTTGGTCTCCAAAATTATGGCCAAATACATCGTTAATTCCTTTGAATCTACGAATATCAATGAGAACTGCACCGACATTCTTATAACTTATATCTGTTCCAAAAGAGGATCCATGAGTTAAATATTGTAGATTATATAATCCAGTTAAATTATCTTTATACGCTAATTCTCGTAATCGATGTTCATATTGTTTCGTTTCCGTAATATCTACAGAAACACCATACATGATTTCTTTTTTTTCATCAATATATTTTCCACGTGTCAAATACCATCTTATTTCATTGTTGGCGCAAATCAATGGATATTCCGCAGAATAAACCTCTGATTTTCCGGTAGTGTATTCTATTAATTTTTCACTTACCATTTTAAAAGATCCATCCGCAAACACACTATTGAAATTTGTCGCCTTTTCTCCAAATGATCCTTCTGGATAACCCGTGATCGTATAGAAGTTTTTATGAAATCGCAAAATATCCCGGCTTGGAATTCTTTCCCACGAAAAACTTTTCGAACCTTCAAGAGCTAATTCAGAGCGTAACTGTTCGGCTTGTAAGTTTTCAACTAATTCAGTTCGTTTCAATTCCAAAAGACTTTGTTCAGTAATATCAAAGCCAACTCCTACGATATATCCCTCTATGCCGTTTGACACCCTAGAGTTAAGTGAAATATAAATAATTTCATTATTTGCATTACGAATCCTACATTTATACTGGAAGGTTGACTCATTGTCTTCAAGAAGACGAACTATTCCTTCACTTAATGGTTTGCGATCTTCTTCAACAATGATACTTATTATTTTATCTATTGTTCCATCGAAAAAGTCATTCGGATACCCAAAAATCTGTTCAACAGAAGAAGTAAAATGAAATTCATTCTCTTTTACATTTAAATTCCATGAAAAACCTTGAGCATTTTCAACTGCATAAGTATAATCTAGTTTTTGTTGTTGCAGATTCATTACCAGTTCTTGCTGAAGTTTTTCATATTTTTTCATTTCTGTAATATCCAATGTTGCTCCACATACAATACTCTTCTCTTCATTAAAGAAACGACCTCTCGCAAAGAAAGTACGTATTTCACCTGCTTGAGAGATAACGGAATGCTCAATTTCAATATCCCCTTTTTTATTCAAAACATAATTCTGAAGTTTATTGAGCAAATCATCTTTCTCTTCATCTAAAACGATACTGATATAATTTTCAATATTCTTAAAGTAATTAGTTTCATAACCAATGATATCTGAAATTTCTGAGCTGAATTCAATTGTTTTTTCTTCTAAATCATATTTCCAAGAGAATCCTTTAGCTGTTGAAAGCGCAAAACTATTTAATTCTGTTTTCAACTTCAGTTCTTCTAACATTGCTTTTGTCATTGCTTCTTCTTGCTTTGACTTAGATATGTCGTAACATACCATTACTACTGCCTTACGACCATCTTCCCATTCGATCATCGTATCTGTAATATCAAACCATTTATTAGCCAATGAATTATAAAGTTCATGACGAACAGTACTGTTGTCTTTGCATAATAAATGATGTTGACAGAAGTGACAACTTTCTTTAAAATCAGGGCGAAGTACTTCCCAACATGTCTTTCCAGCATAATCATTTTCTTGCATATTGTAGCCATTTCGTAACTTCTTATTTGCATAAAGTAATTCTTTAGTTTCCAAATCAGTAACATAAACGATATCGTCAATACTATCCAAAATAGCTCTAAATGAAGTATTTGAAATAATCAACTGCGTTTCTAAAGCTTGTCGTATGACAATTTCATTCATGATTCCTGCTATATCAGTAAGAATATGTTGATCTTCTTGAGACCACACTCGTGGTTTAAAGCTCACAAATCCACCTAATCCTATGATCACATCATCTAAAATAATTGGAAATTGAACATAAGCTTTAACATCATTTGGTCGGAAAACTTTTTCATTTTCACTAATTTCGTTACTTGTATCATCGACAAAACGTACTGATCCAAGACGATCCATATTATGCCAATCGACTGAATTTAACGGTATATTTTTTACAGATGCTATATCAGTCAAATTTGGTTGATAAATATGTGTTCTCACTAATTCATCATTTTTCTTACCATATAAATATGCTCTATCCATTTCAAATGCGTCACATGCGATTCTTAATAATTCATCAATGACAAGTTTAGTATCACGACTAAAGAAGAAAGCATGAATTACTTTACCCATGATTTTATTATAAGCTGCAGAAATCAAAACACTTCTGTTTCCAGTAATCGTTTCTTCGTAATACGTTGGAAGTAATGCACTTGAGTCAAGTTGCTTACTAATAAATTGTACATTATTTTTATTATTTGCCTTTGCTTTATATAATGCTTTATCTGATCTGAATATTGCGAATTCACAGTTGTTTTCGTTCTCAACTTCAGCAATTCCACACGAAATCGTCGTTGATACTGTCTTACCTTCTACATCTACTTCCGTATTTTCAAAATCATTCAAAATTGCATTTCCAATTGAAATTGCTTCTTCAACAGAATCAAGTTCAATTACTGCTAAAAATTCTTCTCCACCCCATCGTGATACACTTCCCAAGCTCATTTTTGAACTTATGCATTCCGCTGCAGATATAAGGACTAAATCGCCTATATCATGTCCATAATTATCATTAACTTTTTTGAAGTCATCAATATCAAACATAAACAAGAATATGCGCTTAAAACTATGCTTAATGTAATCATCTAAAACGATGTTCATCGCTCTACGATTCAATAATTTTGTAAGTTCATCCGTATTTGCTAGTTGATTCAGTTCTTTTTCTTTATCTTTTTCTGCACTGATATCAATCATTAAGGACATAAATTTATTCTCATTAATAGGATGAGTATATCTCTTTAAATATATCTTTTTATTATTATGTTCAACTTGAATTTCTTTTTCAGAAAAATTTAACTTCTTACTGTTGATTTCTTCAAGATCTTCTTTATAATCTGAAAGATCAGTTAATTTTTTCTTTTCTTCTTCTGATAAATCATACTTATTTATAAATGGATGATTCCCCTTACTGATTATTGATTTTGTTTTAAAGTCGCCCCAAAGCATATCCATATTTTTTTGAACAGACAACATTTTTGAAATTTGTTTATCATAGCTTGAAAATTTTCTTAATTGATAAAAAACGACAACTAGTACGATTCCTAACACAAATACTAAACTTTGCACAATGATCATTGATTTATTTTGTTCATTGATTAATTCACTTCGTAAAGATATGGTTTCAAATTTACTATTCATTGTATTGTTTGTCCAATAATTGAATGTTTGTGGTTCAATTATTGAAAGTAAATCAATTGACAAATTCATTAATAGATTCAATTCTTTATTATTTTTATTAAACAATATATTTACATTAGCTGGAACCAAAGAATTATTGTAGCGCATCAAACTATAATCATTCTTAATTGTATATAAATAATCTACAGTCAACTCTCCTGTAAAAATCGCATTGATTTCACCTTTATTTAAAGATTCAATGAGTTCTGTCCGATTATTAAATATTTTTATATCAGAACTATTATTTGTTGGAGCATAATAAGAAGTTCCAAAGTCAATCGATCCTATTTTCAAATCATAATCATTTTTTATATCTGCATTTCTTAAAACATACAAACCTAAATTATCAGTAACTAAAGCATTAGAATATTCCAATGATGCGTGATTATAAAACTTATTGACTTGATAAACTCCGATCGCACCTTGAATTTTATTATTGATTAGATCATCCATTACAGGCAAAAAACCTGAAGCATAATAATCTAAGCCTAAAATTCCAATTTCTACCCCTGTCAGTTCAGTAAACAATGAATTGATGTCGGCCTGAAGTCCGCTATAAACATGGTTAGAGTCATAAAATGATAATGGATATAATGTAGAACTATCATATAATTTGATCGTTTCATAATTATCTTGAATAGTTTTAATTTCAGCACTATATTTTTTACGATAACTATGGATTATACCTTTTCTCTTTTCTGCATTTAAGCCTTTAATTAATTCATGTCCTTGTGCAGAACTTAAATAACGATTTAATATTTCTATTAATGGAGTTAACTCTTCATTATTAGTATATAAACCTTGTGGCGTATTTACACTATCAACCGCAACACTAAAGACCACATTTTCATAATTAAGTAATTCTGATTGAACAGTTAAAGACGTTGCCACACAATCAACTTCATTATTTTGGAGTCCTTCAAATAGGGCTTCAATTGTATTGTAATACCTAAGTTGTCCTGTTGGTGTTAAATATACATCTAACATACTAGGAAGTGCTGAATTTGATATGAGCCCTACTGTCAATCCTTCAAGCTCTGTAACACTTGAAATACCAGAATTATTCAGTGAGTAAATTCCAATACTGGAATTATAAATTTCTGTAGTACAGGCATAAGTATCACAACGATCTTGATTCAACACAGCCAATCCAAGTATATCAAGTTCATTCTTATCTAATTTCAAAAAAGCTTCTTGCCAACCATATTTTGATATCTCAAGATCGATACCCCAAGAATTGATCAAATTTACAATTGGTGAAATAATTCCGCTCGCTTCTCCATTTTCATCAATATAATAATTTAAATCACTTGTGATACCAAGTGAGTAAGTTTTTGACTGTATTGCCTCCAAATAATTCTTTTCTTCATCAGTTAATACAAAAGTATCTTCGGCATAAACTGGAACGGATAGAAAAATATTTATTAAAACTAAATTTATTATAATAAGGATTTTCATATTTTTGATATGTATTCGATAGTTTAGACAAATCATTGTAGTTCTCCCCGGTTATATTAATTGAATTTAGTTTAACATATTTTTCGACAAAGTTTAACATAAATTGATATTTTTCGCATTATTATTCTAAAAAAAGGCTATATTAATGGCTATTGTGCTTTATAACCACTATAAAACCAAATTGAAGAGCATTATTTTTGGTTATATTATTGAAAATGCACGCTTATTCAGCATGCATTATTTAAATACAAATATATCCCAAAATGAAGTCTCTATTTCAAATTATATTCAATGTTTAATACTTCGACAAAAATCGTTAATAATGAGACTAAAAATTATATCTTAGAACTCTTTTACAAAAAGAGTTTCACGATCGCACTTATCCCAACCAGGATCACCCGTTTTCATAAAGGATGTCCATGCTTCTATCATTTGTTCTGATAATGAATAATCTTCATTTGTAAGTGGTCTCCAGCAACGATCCAATGTACCAAACTGATACCATAATTCAGAGGAATGGAAGGCTCCTTTATCATCACCAGGCATTTGGCGAGTAAAGTAATAGACGTAACTTGGTACGCCTTGTTCATTATGTTTTACTGCCCATTTTATAGCACTGGAATATAATTTATTTTTATTTCGATCTTTTACTCCTGCTTTATTGACCGTGATATCATTTTTGGTACTTCCTATCAGAGTTGGAATACGCAAAGTTTTTTGTGCATCAATGGTTTCATCTATTTTTTGAGGTAAAGCATAACCATCGATCACTGGGGCAAGACATAATAATTTTCTTGTATGCAACATCGCATAGACGAAGAATTTATTGGAATGTTCTACAAGTTTATCTGTAGGTAAATGAATGAATTGATCCAAAGTCAGTTTGTTTTTCTTTAAATAACCGGCACAAACTTTTTCAAGTGATTCCATTGTAAGGTTTGTCTGCAATGAACTTTGGTATCCTCCACAACTCTGTAAGATTGCCTGTTTGATTTTCCCTTCCATCATGGGTGAACAAAGTAGTGCACAAGCGCTCATTCCTCCAGCAGACTGTCCAAAGACAGTAATATTATCTTTATCACCACCAAAAGAGTTTATATGTTCTCTAACCCATTCGATGGCTGCCATTTGATCCAGCAATCCATAATTCCCACTTCTTCCATCTCGTTTCGTAAGTTCTGGATGGCTAAAATAACCAAAGAATCCTAAACGATAATTGATAGTGACAAGGATTACACCTTTTTTTGCATAAGCATCTCCATCAAACTCCATTTCTGATCCAAAACCATGCAAAAATCCGCCACCATGGATCCAAATCGCTACAGGACAAGGCTTATTGATTTCTTTTGGTGTCCAGATATTCAAATATAAACAGTCTTCATTTGTATCAGGCATAAAAGTGGAATCAGAAAAGAATTCTTTATGATAGAAACTTCCTTCTTTTTCTGGAGTTTGTGGACAGATAAAGGAAAAGTGATCTGCTTTATAAATCCCACTCCACGGCTTAACTGGTTGAGGAGCTCGAAACCGATTCTCGTTAATTGGAGGTTGTGCATAAGGAATGCCTTTGTAGACATAAGCTGATTGTGTTTCTAAACCTGAGATTTCACCGAGTGCAGTTTTAATGATCTTTTCCAAAAATATCATCTCCTTTAAGTAATTCCATTATATCAAAACATTCACTTAATCATTCTATAAAATTAAAAATCTACCTTTTAATCGGTAGACTTGAGTATTAATCTAAAAATTCTTGATTGAGTTCTACATTGAAATCTTTGGCAATCGCTTTAAGATTATCATCAGAAATCGTTTGCACAATTCCTTTACCACAGCTAAGGGCATGGATATAAATATCAGCTGCTTTTTCGATGGTATGCATCAATCCAAAAGCGATATCAAAATCAGGTCCTGATACAAATAATCCATGATGAGCCCAAATCGCTGCATCATACTTTTTCATCAACTCACTTGTTGCCTTAGCGATATCAGATCCTCCTGGTACCATCCAAGGGACAACGCCAACTCCGCCAGGGAATACCACTGGACATTCAGTTGCACTTTGCCATAAAACACGGGTGAAATCCTTATCAGTCAATGGAAGTACATAAGTAAGGGCAATGATCGCAGGAGTATGGGCATGATAAATGATACGGTTAGTTCCATTTGTTGCCTCTTTGCGTACACTATGATTTAAGAAATGAGAAGGAAACTCACTAGTAGGTCTTCCGCCCTTTTCAAGTCCCCAAACGATACGATACTTGTCCCCAGTTTCATTGATTTGGCAAATACAGATATTATCTTGTGGTGCAAGGATCACGTTTCTAAAGAATTTTCCGCTACCTGTAGCGATGAAATATTCACCTTTTAAATTATCAGCCTGAACACCTAAATCGACCCATGGATGATCAGAATTAAAATACTGTTTACATTGTTCAACTTCACTTTCGAGCATGCGATAAGTCAAGTTTCCACCATTTCTTTCATGCCACCCTTGATTCCATCCATCATTACACATGCGGATGTAGTTTTGAATTACTTCGATATTTAATATACTCATAGTTATTTCCTTTCACCTAGAACTTTTTCTTCGTAAGCTTTCACTGTTTCGAACCATTTTTCATTAGCTGGAACTGATTGATCAGCACAATATTTTTCCCATACATCATAGAATGGATACGCTTTTACCTCTTCCTGCAACATGAACAGTTCAGTTAACTCACCATTATTCTGTAACTCTTTCAATTTAGCATTCGGTTGAAGTAGTGCATACAACAATGCTTTTTGCATACTACGTGTACCAATGATCCAAGCAGCGATTCGGTTAATGCTGGCATCAAAGAAGTCTAATCCAATAAGCACTTTATCTGTCGCATCATTTCGAACAATCTCTTTAGCGATTTCTTTAGTTTCATCATCAAAAGCAACCACATGATCAGAGTCCCAACGAACAGCACGAGTCACATGAAGTGGAATCTTATCAAAGAAAGCTAGTAAACTTGGGATCTTATCACTGACCACTTCTGTTGGATGATAATGTCCATTGTCTAATAAATTATAAACTCCTGGATGAGTAGCCGCATAGCTCATATAAAATTCATTACTTCCCACTGTGTAGCTTTCTACACCAATTCCAAATACTTTACTTTCAACACAATCGATCACGCCTTCTAATTTTTCCGCAAAGATTTGGTCTAAACTATCTTTTAAGCGAAGTCTTGGACTTAAACGATCCCCTGGTACATCTTTGTAACCATCTGGGATCCAAACGTTGCAAACACAATGAGTATTCAACTCTTTAGCAAAGTAAGCCGCAATCTTACGGCAAGCGATTCCATGATCGATCCAGAATTTTCTGATTTCTTCATTTGGATTAGATAGAGTTAATCCATCACTTGCAAGCGGATGACTGAAGTAAGTAGGATTAAAATCAATACCCAAATCATTTTCTTTAGCGAATACTACCCACTTCTCAAAGTGTTTTGGCTCAAGCATATTGCGATCTACTTTGTTTCCATCAAAAATCGCATAAGAAGCATGAAGATTGATTCTTTTCTTTCCAGGAATCAAAGAGATTGCTTTCTTAAAATCATTCATAAGTTCTTCTGGATTACGAGCTTTACCAGGATAGTTTCCCGTTGCCTGAATCCCTCCAGTTAATGATCCTCCAGTATTTTCAAAACCTGTGACATCATCTCCTTGCCAACAATGGATTGAGATCGGTATTTGTTTCAGTTGTTCGATAGCTTTATCGGTATCAACACCGATTTGGGAATAGATTTCTTTTGCCTGATTGTATCTTTCTGTCATTCTAATTTTCCTCCTTATAATGTTTCATTTCAAATGTTTCAAAAACACATTTTTTTGCCTCTTCTTTTGACTCAAAATCTTTCTTTACGATCATTTGCGCCAACAAATTTCCTACGGCAGTTGCTTCTGGAACTCCAGCATATACATCGACTCCTGTTGCAGTACAAGTCAGTTTATTTAAGTAATCCGCATTGGCTCCACCGCCTACAATATAAATCGAATCAAACTTCTTATTCATTAATTTTTCGATCTCTTCTTTTGCCTCTTTGTAACAAACAGCCAAACTATTATAAACAACTGCAGCCAACTGGCCTGGAGATTGTGGATGAGTTTGATTTGTTTCCGCACAATACGCTTGAATTTCATCAATCATTGAAACCGGTGATAAGAACCTTTGATCATTACAATCTACGATGGAATCAATTGTTTCCTTCGCAGCCAAATCACACAGATCCGCGAATGAATAAAAATTTCCAATCTCTTTTTTAACACATTGAATCATCCAAAGACCCATTATATTTTTTAAATAACGAAACTTATAATCATAACCACCCTCATTGGTAAAGTTCGCTCTCATACTCTCTAAACTACAATTAGGCACATCACTTTCAATTCCCATTAGAGACCAAGTACCAGAACTAATATAAACGCTATTATCACTCATTGGTACCGCAAACACTGCAGACGCAGTATCATGAGTTGGTGGTAAGATCACTTCAGCATTAAAGCCAACTTCATTTGCGACAGTTTCACTAAATATCCCCACTCTTGTACCTGGCATTGATAGATCTTTAAATAGATTTTTAGGAAAACCCAATTTCTTGATGAGTTCCATATCCCATGTTTTATCTTGGGCATTTAAAAGTTGTGTAGTTGAAGCATTGGTGTATTCTTGTTTCTTAACTCCAGTCAATAAGAAATGTAGATAATCAGGAATCATGAGTAGATTTTCTGCTTTCAGTAAGTGTTGAGGTTGAGTTTGTTTAATAGCCATTAATTGATAAATCGTATTGAAAGGTTGTTTTTGAATACCAGTTCTTGAATAAAGTTCCTCTTTGGATAAGATTGATTGCACAATTACATCCATATCTTCTGTTCTAGAATCACGATAAGCAATAGTATCTCCAATTACTTTATCCCGCTCATCCAACAATACAAAATCAACTCCCCAAGTATCGATTCCTACTGAACTTGGTATCTTACATAACTCAGCACATTTCTTAAGACCCACTTTGACTTCTTTAAATAATTTGTCCAAGTCCCAACAAAGATGACCATTTCTTTCAACAAGTCCATTTTCAAAACGATAGACTTCTTCTAAGACTACATTACCATTTTCAATAGAACCCAAAATGTGACGTCCGCTAGATGCACCGATATCAATAGCTAATGTATAATTCTTCATTCGTTCTCCTTCCTTTTAAAATAGTAAACGCTTTCATAATTTTATTTTAATAGAAATTAATGATTATTTCTTGCGATATCTTATCAATATTGTTGAAATTATATCGTTTATTTGATATTTTATATTTAGGTGATAAATAATGAATCAAAACATTGAATATGTCGCAAAAAAATTTCCTTATACAACATTAATGACCACTGAATTTTATAAACATAAGCACTCTTTCTGGGAGTTTGTGATTTGTGTAAGTGGAAGTAGTATTCATACAGTCAATGATGAAAAATTTCAAATCAGTGCTGGACAGCTTTTAATCATGAAACCAGATAATACCCATGACTATCAAATTAGTAGCGGTTCTAATTATGCCCATTATGATTTTTATACTTCCTCGATCGATATGAGAAATGCTTGTGATCATCTCGCAATCAACAATTTTGAAAAAATCATCAAAGACCCTGATCCAATTATTCTAAATTTGGATGAAGGAACTTTAATGATGTTTGAAAATCAAATGGCTAAACTAAATAGTTTGCAACTGAATTCTGCCTTTGAAAAAATTGCATCAATTGTCTATAATTCACTATTGCATATAATATGTGGACTAATTATAGAAGATTTGGAACAAAAAAACCAAGATATTCCAGATTGGTTAGCTACATTATTATCCAATATGTCAAAACCCGAAATCATTAGTGGATCGATCGAAGATGTCGTATCCTTAAGCAATTTTAGTCATGGTCATCTATGTAAACTATTCAAAAAGTATATGAATGAAACTTTAGTAAGCTATTTTACTCGATTAAAACTTGATTACTCCACTACACTACTTAAGAATAAAAACTTGGATATATTAGATGTCGCTTCAAACCTTGGCTATGAATCCGTATCACATTACATAAGTGTATTTAAGAAGTACTATGGCATAACACCAAAAAAGTACCGAAAATCAATAATGTAATAATTTTGACATGATTTGTATTTTATATCATGTTATAATATTTATGTTCGATGAGGGAGTTCATTGAACACAATGAAAGTTTCCCCTTTCATTTTATTGTTTTGTAACCAAAACAATAGCTTAGCGGTTGGAAGTAGTGACCCAACCGCTTTTTTTATCTTCATTATTTACAATATATCCAATTTTCATATCTTTAATAATGCCAAATTCTGCAATTATCGCTCTTTTCAATTTGGTTTTAAAAAAAGAAGCTATTCACTTAGCTCCTTTGCTACAATTATTAAACGAAGGTCATCTCTATTTCTTATACAGGTTTGAAGAGTTATAAATTTATCTCCTTCTTCAATGACAACACCAGTTTCATAAAGAACTTTTTTAGATATGGATTCAATATAAGGAATTAACATTTCTTCATAATTCACATGAAAATATTCAAGTGTAGGATCATCCATAATATAGTGATAGATATATGCAATTTTATAATGTCTTACTTTACTATCTAATATTAAATCAAATGTACTATTTGATTCATAGTTACTTTTATCAGTTAATTTTTGTAAAGGAGAAAACATAGCTAAATCATCATAATAGACTAAATGACCATAAATAATTATATTCTGGTCATCTAAAGTATTTCGATAATCCATAAATAATGCTCCGAATTTGTCTTCGGTTTGATCAATAGCATGTTTCAGATATTTTTCATTATCATCACTTTGAGCAACAGGTAAGTTTACTAAGCTACTGTCAAACCTTAATATTCCGACAAATTCTTCATTAATTTCTTTAAATTCTATCCATTCTGCCGATACTACAGTTTCTTCTATTTCGACGACTTCAACTACTTCACCGTTTTCTTCAGGTACCTCAACAGACATTGGTTTCGAAAACAACCAAAAAATCAATACAAGTGATATAAACACACAGATTGTAATTATTCTCGAATATTTACGTAAAAGATTTTGAATCACAACCATTTCCTCCAATACCCATCAATAATATAATCACTTGTGCAACAAACATACAACAAGAAATCTAGTATATTTCAACTAGATCTCTTTAGTAGGCTAATTTTTAATTCCAGTATTTGGAACTACATAGTTTTCAGGGATTGTAAACTTTGTAGTAGCTGTAGTATTACCCAATTCTTCTACATAAGCATAAATATAATAAGTGCCTGGTTTAAGGGCAGACTTAGAAGTCCATAATGTTCCATCCCAGTTTTTGTCACTTGTATTATAATAATATGTAACTGAATTTGATTCACCAAAGTTAGTACTTAAATACGGTACATTCCTTGCACCATTTTGTTCACCACTCATATCAACGTAAGCATAATTTGAATGAGGAACACTTGATTCATTTGGTGTTGATTCAGGTTCTGGTGCATCAGTTGGAGTTGCGGTTAAATAATCATAAGCTATTACATAATGTGTTGAGCCGTTAAATTCACTACTCATTTTAAATACAATTAAATAAAGAGGCTCTCCATTTGTCCAAGGAATTTCATATCCATCAGTTAAAATTGTACCAGTTGTTCCATCTAATATCGAAGACGGAAAACTTAATTTTACATTTGGAGTCGGGCTATAGTCTAATTCACTTCCGCCAAAAAAAGTTGGAAAACCTTGTACAATTCCGAATACTTCATCATTTTGTGTTTCTGGAATAGATAATGTTACTTTCCCATTTTTACCTACTGCCTTCACCCCAATATCTGTTTTAGATATTGTATCTAAAATTAAAATTGTTATTACTTCTGAAACTACTTGATCACAACCTGGTGCATTTATCACTACATAATAGTAGTGATACCCAACAGATAAAGTTGGATAACTATAATTTGATGAGGTTTCCCCAGCAATTGGTGTACCATTTTGATTTGATCTTGTTGTGTTTTCATACCATTGGTATGTCAACGTCGAGCTACTTCTGTTAGAAGCTGTGTACGCAAGTACAAACACATATGTTCCATTTCCAAATATAAATGCATCATCTGTAGATTGTGAGGTAATCACTATCGAATCTGTAGCAGCATTCACTTTAATAGAAGATAACTGAATCATTGTAACAATCATACCAAAACACAAAAACATTTTAATACTTTTTATTAATCCTTTTTTCATTTCTATTTCCTCCGATAAACCTTAAACAAATTTTATATAACGGCCCACAACAAACTCACAACAAAAAAGCCTGAAATTATTACAATTCAGACTTTTATAACTTATTTTTTACTTTTTTGTTCATCAAGATTTGCTAAGGTAAATAATGCCCAACTATACTGAGTCATATATTCACCATTATATTCATTTATTGCTCTAGTTTCTCCTGCTAAGAAGCGGTAACAGTCACAATCGATTTTCGATGTGTCAACTGCTAATCCATTGAATTGTTTTATTAGGATATCTTGCGCATCAACTAATTTCAATGCATTCATAAGTTCAACGGTTAAGGTTTGAATATACGATTGTTTACTTTTACTGTAATCATCTTCAAATAAAATTGCTGCCAATTCTCTTTTACTTATGCTTGCCCCTCTGCGGTCAATTAAGTAAGCCAACAGTTCTTTTGATTTTGCTCGTTTGAATACAATAGGTTTATTATCGGCAAATACCTCGAAATTTCCGAAAGTTTGGATTTGAACTCTTTTTGCTTCTTTTGGCTTAATTGGATATCTAAGTTGTTCTAAAGCATTTTGAATTTGAGATTTTGTGACAGGTTTTAATAAATATCCACTAGCTGCAACTTCGAAAGCATCCAATGCATAATTTGAATATCCAGTCACAAATATAATGTTTGTTTTAAATCTTATCTCCTTGATTTTTTTCGCCAAAAATATTCCTGTCATTCCAAACATTTCAATATCTAAAAATGCTACATCAACATGATTATCTTGGATAAACTTCAAAGCATTATTTGGATTATCAAAGAGTTCGATTTCTTCTATTTCATCAATAGTTACTAATTCTTTTTCAATTGCTTTTAATGCATTTCTCTCATCATCTACAACAATTACTTTCATTCATTGCCTCCCAGTGGAATAATTATCGTTACAGTCGTCCCCACATTTATTTTACTATCTATATTCATTGATCCTTTACATTGAGCTTTTAATCTTTGCCTTACATTTTCTAGTCCTACATGACTGCGACCATCTTGTTTGATCTCCAATTGATCAAAGCCAACACCATTATCTTTAATAGTTAAATGAATTGAATCATTGATTTTTCGAGTTGAAATTGTCACTATTCCACCTTCCTTTCTTTTCATGAGTCCATGTCTAATAGCGTTTTCAACCAAAGATTGAACTGTTAAAACTGGCAAAAGAAAATTTGTTACTTCTAAATCATAGACCACATTTAAACGATTTTTAAATCTCTCCCGTTCTATATCTAAATAAATTTGTACATGCTCTAATTCTTTGTTAAAGTAAACAGGGCTTTGTTGTTTCAAGGAATCCATGTTTTGCCGTAAATAGCTCGCAAAACTACCAATCAATTCTTGTGCTTTTTCAGAGTCTGTTATAGTTAATGCTTTGATTGTATTTAATGTATTATATAAGAAATGAGGTTGTATTTGTGAGATCATAATTGATATACGATTTTCAATCAATTCAATTTCTTTTTCTTGCAATAGCCTTGATTGCTCTGTTTGTATAACTCCGTAAAGAAGCAGATTTGATATCAGCACACCTTCATTGATGAAAGTAAACCCATAAAAAATAGTTTGTAATAAGATTGCATATATAGGAAAAGAAACATAACTTAATAAAATCATGAATTCTACATTGGTTAGAAATTTACGGTATCTTACAGTCAAGAACACACTCATAAAAATTACGATCAATGCCGGAACTTGTGAAATGATAAAGTATTTCTCTCTTTGATATCCAGTAATAGGATCAATAGAATAATAGAAATTAGTAAATTGATCTGCAATGATCAGTATTATGGCAACAACTACAATGATATACAAAGCCTTCATAATTGTATCTTTTACTTTTGTTTTGGAAGAAATATATTCTAACACATATTTTGTGTAGATTGTTAAAACCACATAACCTAAGCTATATTGAAGGATATTGCCTACTACTAAAAGCGGATATGCAAAAGGTTCTTTTATTCCCGGAAACCCACACGCAAATAAATCAGAAATTAGCCAAGCAATGGATGATCCCACAAGTAAGAGAAAAGTTTTTTTATTTGTTTTTGATTTATCAATACTTAAAAAAACGAATATCAAAGATAAGACAAGTATAGAAATCACAGTCAAAGCGAAATTGACATAATAGACAGTTGTATTCATAGTATAATTCTCTTTTTAAATTTTTCTTTTCTGTTCATCAAGTGCTGCCAATGTAAACTCAGCCCAACTGTATTGACTCATATATTCACCTGTATACTCATTTATTGCATTCATATCCCCCTGTAAAAATCTGTAACAATCACAATCAAACTTAGTTTTATCAATAGCAAGTCCATTATATCGTTTGATTAGAATTTCTTCGGCATCCACATTTTTTAATGATTTAATTAATTCTGCAACTAAAGTTTGAAGATAAGATTGTTTACTACGATCATACTCATCTTCAAAAAGTATTGCCGCTAATTCTTTCTTATTAATACTTGCCCCTCTTCTATCTACTAAATAAGCCAATAATTCTTTTGATTTAGCTCTTTTAAAAGTAACAAGCTGATTATCGACAAAGAGGTCAAAATTACCAAAAGTCTCAACTCGAATTCGCTTATCGTTTTTTAATATAGGTGTTCTTAATTGATTTAAAGCTTTTATAATCGCTCTATGATTTGTTGGTTTCAGTAAATAGTCACTGGCAGCTACACGAAATGCATCCAAAGCATAATCAATATATCCTGTTACAAACACGATGTTGGTTTCTGGTTTGATTTCTTTGATTTGCTTTGCAAGTGATATTCCATTTGTCGTTCCCATTTCAATATCAAGAAAAGCAACATCAACATGATTTTCAGAGATAAATTGTAATGCAGTTTCAGGATCATCAAAAAAATCTGCTTTTTTTATTTCCGGAATCTTCAAAAGTTCCTGTTGAATAGCATCAAGTGCATTAATTTCATCATCGATTGCGATAACTCTCATTCAGACCCCTCCTGTTGAAATAATTTGATAATTGCTTTAGTACCAGTTTCAGGTATGCTTTCTACGATTAGTATACCATTGGATTGTGTAGCTAGGCGTTGTTTTACATTATCAAGTCCAATATGACTTCGTCCATCCTTTAATTGAGCTGAAACATCAAATCCTACCCCATTATCTTCAACTATAATAAGTATGGCATCTTTTTGCCTACGAGTTGATATTTTTAGTGTGCCACCCTCTTTTCTTTTCATGAGTCCGTGGCGCACAGCATTTTCAACAAGGGGTTGTACTGTAAGTACCGGCAAACAGAAATCATCTACTTCAAGATCATATACTACTTCAAGTCTTTCCATGAATCGTTCTTTTTCAATACCTAAGTATAGCTTTACATGTTCTAACTCCTTACTAAAAGAAACGGGATTGATTTGTTTTAAAGAATCCATGTTTTGTCTTAAATAGGTAGAAAAATCTGTCAGCATATCCTGAGCTTTATTTGGATCGATATCGATCAATGCTTTTATCGTATTCAATGTATTGTATAAAAAATGGGGTTGTATTTGTGAAAGCATTACATCAACTCTTGCATTAGTAAGTTCAATTTCTTGTTGCTTTAAAACTTTGCTTTGTTGAATATGAATCCTTATGTATATAACTAACATCGCAAAAGTCATATAAATATATATTAACATGATTCCATAAAACAAAAGTTGTACAACTAGAGCAATTGAAGGTAATACAATATAACTAAGCAATGCCAAGCTGTCTCCAAATCCTATATTTTTTCGATATTTTATAATCAATATTGTATCGGTAATAAAAATAAAGATTGACCAAAAAAAGGCAAGCCAATAATAATCTCCTCTGACAAAAACATTCATATCATTGATGTAATAATACATATGATTAAATTGAGATAGGATCAATGCCGCAAAAGCAAGCACAAAGATTATAATATTTCCAGTCTGTTTCATCTTCCTTGCTTGAGGTGTTTTAATTGAAACATAGGCAAAAATATAATAATTCATTACTACCATCCATAAGTAGCAGAAAAAATAAATACAAAAATTGGATATCAATAATGCAGGCAAGGTATAAGAGTAATTCGTTCTTTCTAAACTCCAGCTAATAATATCTGAAACTAAGACAATTAAATTACAGGCAAGCATCAAAATAAACAAAGAGTTTAAACGATCTTTGCGATTCTCAACACCAATTACACATATCAGCAAAATCAGACAAATAGCTGCTGCTACAGATTCCGCTGCAATATTGATAATATTATTAATAGGCATATACTGTCCCCCAACTACAATTTGATTATAATTTCTTTTAGACTATATTTCAATGTACTATTTTTCTACAGAAAAAATCAAATGAGCCATATCAATATTATAATAGTGTTTATTAAATTTACCTATTACCCTCATTCCATTTCTTAACGCAACTTTTTGTGATGCCAAGTTATTATCCCTAATTATGGAGTAAACTTCATTTGTATTTAAAATATTAAACGCATATTCTTTGCATCCAATAGCTGCCTCAGTAGCGTATCCTTGATGCCAATATTTCTTTTTAAATAAATATCCAATTTCAATCACTTGTTTGTCAGGTATTTGCTGTATTGTTAAACCACATTGCCCTATAAATTCATTTGTTTCTTTTAAAATAACTGCCCACAACCCAAATCCATCTACTTTATATCGTCTTAGCTGATTATCCAGCCAATCTTGTACTTCATCATTACTAAAAGTGTGTTCGTAGGCTACCATAACATCGGTATCCTGTAATATTTCAGAAAGATCTTTAAAATCATTTTGATCTATTTTTCTTAGAATCAAGCGTTCAGTTTCAAGTATCATTATATGATCCTCCAAGTTTAATATAATTTTATCATAAATCACATTTTTCTTGTATAAAAGTCAAATATCGCGTTTTCGTGTGAAATTAATTATTTAATAATCGCGTTTTCGTGTAATATAACACTTGAAATAATCGCGTTTTCGTGTAATAATGGTTTTATAAAAATCGCGTTTTCGTGATAAGCGCTAGAAAGGATAATGTATGAAAAGAAAAATATACAATGATTTGTTAGATTGGAAAATAAATAGTTTGGGAAAAACTGCTTTATTAATCGATGGTGCACGACGTATAGGGAAAAGTTTTATTGTAGAAGAATTCGCAAAAAACGAGTATAAAAGTTATATTTTAATTGACTTTAACAGAGTTGGTGATGATATTCGAGACTTATTCAACCATTATTTGAATGACCTTGATACATTTTTTATGTATTTATCTACTTTATATAACACAAAACTTTTTGAACAAGAAACACTTATAATTTTTGATGAAGTTCAATTATTTCCTCGTGCCCGATCTGCAATTAAATATCTTGTGGCTGATGGTCGATACGACTATATTGAAACAGGATCATTGATGTCAATAAAGAAAAATATAAAAGACATTTTAATTCCTTCTGAAGAGCGTCATTTAAGAATGGGACCAATGGATTTTGAGGAGTTCTTGTGGGCTATTGGGAATGATACCTTGATGACGTCAATCAAACTTTGCTTTGATGCAAAAAAAGAAATGGGGCAGGCTTTGCACAGAAAAGCAATGGACGTTTTTCGACAATATCTGATTGTTGGCGGCATGCCACAGGCTGTTCAGGAATATATCTTAACTCATGATTTTGATAAGGTCGATAAAATCAAAAGAGATATACTAAATCTTTATCGCAATGATATCATTAAATATGCTGAGGGTTATGAAAGAAAAGTAGAAAGCATCTTTGATCAGATTCCTTCCCAACTCCAAAGACATGAAATGAGTTTTAAACTTGCTTCATTAGAAAAGGACGCGAGATTCAGAGATTATGAAGATGCCTTCTTTTGGCTAGATGATGCAATGATCATTAACACCTGTTTTAATTCATCTGAACCTAGTATCGGTCTAAAATTAAATATGGATCGAACGACTTTAAAATGCTATATGGCTGATACGGGATTATTGATTAGTCACGCTTTTGATGAAAATGGTATAGTTAGTGAGGAGGTATATAAGAAAATATTACTTGATAAACTAGAGGTCAATATGGGAATGGTTATTGAAAATATTGTAGCCCAAATGCTAGTATCCACAGGACATAAATTGTATTTTTATTCAAACCCTTCTCGAGATGATAGCTCATCAAGAATGGAAATAGATTTTCTAATCTCTAAAAGCAAAATAAGCAATCGACATAATATTTCTCCAATTGAAGTTAAGTCTAGTAAAAACTATACTTTATCATCGCTTAAAAAGTTCCAAAAGAAATATTCTGAACAGCTCAATATACCTTATGTTCTTCATACTAGTGATTTAAAAGAAGAAAACGGAATCTTATACTTACCGTTATATATGACTCCACTGCTTTAATCTATTCTAAAATCTATCAAATGCGATAGATTTTTTCTATTCATTATAGCCAATAATTTTAATAAGTAAAAATTCACTATATCCATAAAGACTAATCGGATAATCGCTTAAATTTTGTGTATTAGAAAAAACCAAATAATCTAAAGTCTTTCCTTCTTCATTTTTGATTAATTCACTGATCAAGACGGAATGCCTTAATTTATCTTTAGTTCCTAATTGGATAATGTCACCTATTTCTCCACTATAATAAGGTGCATAAGCGACACCCACAATACCTGTTCCACGATTAGATTGAATGTATTCCAAGAATTCTTTTACCCCAGTCCATGAACTTGATCTTCCCTTTTGATTCGCTCTATTGTTTACTACATCGGAATAGTACTTCCAAACCGAGCTTCCTGCAACATCCATTTTCATGCCACTCGCAAAAAGAGCTTGAGAAACAAAGTTCTGACAATTACCTCCAGCACTTCCATAATCATTCCAAATATCATTACGCTCATTGATGTATTGTTTCGCATATTCCAATGCAGCCACTCTATCATATTCAAAATCAGCTGTAGGATAAACAATCTGTTCAACTTCTGTTTCTCTTAATTGTTTTTGATTACTTAAAATCTCACCTAACAAATCTTCCGCAAAAATAGCGACATCTTTTGGTGTTAATCCCTTCCATTCTAAATTTTCTTGAAGCAGTAAATATATCAAAGAATTATAACTAAAATGTTGTTTGATTTTCCATGTTCCTTCATCTTGGTTAAGTACAAACATATGAAATCGATCAAATCGTTTTGATTCGAACTCTGAGGTTGATGCAAATCTCTCTATACTGTCTTCATTCATTAATACCCTTAATTCATTTTCTTCATTTAATTCGATTTTAAATACAGAAACAGAAAAAGAATAGTCTACTAAACTATAATCTAATAATTGGTTTGATCGAATATCAATTTCAAACTGAAGAACTATTTTTTCCAACTCAGTTTGACTTTCATTTTCGAAAATATCTTGATTACTAATAATATTTAAATTCGATAAAGACATATAGTACCAATTCATATATTTTGTGATCAACTCTACCTGTTCAATATTTAAGATTGTTGAGTTTTCAAAATTGAATTGTCCTGTCTTGTCAAGGAGGTTTTCCAGTGGCTCTGTAAACTGTTCATCATCAGTTACTGACTCGATTGTTTGAGCAGTTTGACATCCAGAGGCAAACATTAGAATTATCAATAATGATATTATTATTTTTTTCATTTTAATTACCCCCATGATTTAATTATAAATGATTGAGATCAGTTTAAGTCAACTTTTTTATTGATTTTTTTTCCATTTTTTTATCGCAAAAAATTCAGCAACTAAAAAACAGATGAAATCCAGTATTTAAAGTCTGAATTTAATCTGTCTTGTTATACTTCTATCAGGAATATAATTCAATGTTTTTTAATTGAGAACTTAATATATTAAACTATATTCACCAGTTGATAATATCTGTTCATCATTTTTTGATAATTTTAATATTGCTCTTTGGTTACATGGAACAGATATTTTATATTCAATTTTTCCATCTTCTAAATACTTCCACTCTGATTTTATTTCTCCAAGTGTTGATTTATAAACTGCTTTTGCAAAACCTAATCTTTGATCAGGATAAGGTTGAATCATTATTTGATTATGTTCCACACGAATGCCACAAACACGATCCATGAGCCATGCTGAAATCGCACCATATGAGTAATGATTTAAAGACCCATGTGGTTGACCTTCGGCATCAATACCGTCCCATTGTTCCCAAATCGATGTAGCTCCTTTACTAATTTGATATAGCCATCCTGGATATTCAGGTTGTAATAGTAAGTCATATGCTGTTTTTGCATGACCATGATCGGTCAGTACACGACATAATTCATGAGTTGTCAAAAAACCAGTGTTTAATTTGCCATTGTTGTTTTGAATATTTTTAACTAAATTATCTGCCGTAACCTGATTCTCTTCTTCTGACAACAAACCCAAGGCAATTGGACGTACATAGCGACATTGTCGTGGTGAATCAATAAAGCCTTCTTTTACATAGACATACCGATAGGCTTCTTTTGCCTTTTCTGAAATATTTCTAAAGAACTCTTCATCCTCTTTTTTACATAATTTCGCAGCGAAATCACTCATGATCCGACAGCCATAATGAAGATAAGCAGTACCTACTTCACCATCTCCATTCATGAATATATTTTTCATATAGGATACTGGATCCATCCCTGGTTCTAACCATTCTCCCCATAAAAATCCTTTGTCTACATAATATTGACGAAGATTTCTAGGTAATAGCTTTAAGTTCTGCATTCTTGTTTTCTTTGCTCGTTCAATACAAAACATCATCCAATCTTTGATTTGATCATAATATGTTTCAGCCAAGGTAATATCATTGTAACGTTCAAACAGTTTATAAGGAATGATTTCAAAGGAATCACACCAAGCAACACCACCATCCGCAAAATGCTTTTGTTTTGGATTTTGTGGTGCAACTTGTTTTATAGAACCATTTTTCTTCTGTGTTGCTGCCTGCTCAGCGATCCATTTAGAATATACTGAGTAACAATCCATCAAATAGGAAGCACTATGTGCAAATGCTTGACAATCCCCAGAATAACCACTTTTTTCACGTGTTGGACAGTCTGTAGGAACATCCACAAAATTACTTTTTACGCTGCGAATTGTATTTTCAAACAATTGATTGACTTGATTATTACCACACTCAAAAAATCCAGATTGCTGCATTTGTGAATAAACTGCATAAGCGGTAAACCATTCTGGCTTTATTTCAAAATCACTTTCGACTTTGACATATCTAAACCCAAAATAACACATTGTAGGATGATACTGATTAAACCCTTCTTTACATATATAAGTTATTTTTTGATCACACTCTTTTTTTCTTGGATTCTGAAAATTATCAATAGTAAAATTCCCATCTTTATCTAGGGATTCACCATGAGTCAAAATAATTCTTTGGCCCGATTTTGCCTCAAATTCCATGTGAACATAACCTGAGAAATTTGCACCAAAATCTAAAACTTTTTCTCCATTTGGTGTTGTGATCATTTTAGCTTCAAATTTTTCAAATGCCTTTACAAAAACTGTATCAACAGGAATCAGATTATCATATCCAAAGTTTTCTAGTTTGACATTATGCCAATCATTGATTTCTTTTGTAGCATCATAAGTTTCACCTTTCATCAAATCATTTTCGGCAAGACATCCACTTTGGCTAGCTTGCCATGTCTTGTCACTAATACATAATACTTGTGCATCCACTTCTAGTTGACATAACACTGAAATATCGGTACCAAAGTTATTGATAGTCATGTCGTTTCCCATAGAGCCACGATACCATCCATCCCCAAGACATAATTCAAGTTCATTTGATCCTATTTGTAATTGTTCGGTGATATCAAGAGTATGCACCATCAAACGTTTATTGATTTGATTGGTTCCCGGCATATAAAGCCGGTCTGTAACATTTATTCTGTTTAATTTAGCAGTTACTATGCCATGAGCAGTTAAGTATAAACGTCCATTACCTAATTTCTTTACATCAAATTGTTTTTTTAAATATGAGGCTGGCTGACGCACTTTACTATCCAGCGTTAATTCTGGATTGATCCATTTTGCCTTCCAATCTTCTTTATCTAAACCAGTTTCAATTATAATTCTAGAAACTTCGCTCTTTTGATCATTTTCATCCCATAGTTGTAAGTCACAAACATACTGTGTTTTTGATTGTAATTTAGTAGGAATTTTATAAAAATTCTCATTCGATTCTATTTTTTTACTATCAAGAAATATTTTATTATTTGTTTTTAAGACAACTTGAAATGCAGTTTGTCTTAATGCTTCTATTGGCAGCCATGTTAATCTTAGATTATCTTTAGCTATTCCTATTGGCTCACTTAAATGATTAATTTGTAAATTGATTGATTTCATATTGATTATCCTCTTTCATTTTTACAAAAACCTATCTTTCGATAGGTTTAACATTTTGAAACTATTTAACTTCAGCTCTTGCTGCAATTTCAGCTTGCATCGCAGGAATTTGCTTTTCAAGATTAAATGATAACGCAAGAAGGGCCATCAATAAGTAAACTACTGCAGGTACAAGTCCATAAAGAACGCGTAGCCCTAGTAATGCTGATGCAGATTGTGTTGCTGCTCCACCAACATAACCAAACATTTTCAAAGCTGCTCCAGCAATAAATCCACCAATACCAGTTCCTAAGTTTCCTGCAAAGTTAGTAATTGATGCAAGTGTCGCATCCATTTTTGGACGACCATTATAAACATCATAAGTAGCACAGTCTTCGATCATTACTGCAGACATATAAGGAGGCG
Source organism: Holdemania sp. (assembly GCA_031551965.1). GTDB lineage: Bacteria > Bacillota_I > Bacilli_A > Erysipelotrichales > Erysipelotrichaceae > CALVGQ01. Next base: position 147,101 of record JAVBMW010000001.1, read on the forward strand.
CAATAACCGCTACACCCGTTAATACTGCTGCAGCTAAGATCAATGTCATATTGCTTCCTGCAAAGAATGCTAAGATACCACCAAACACTCCTACAAAAGCTCCTGCCGCAATAAGTTGAGCTACTGTAAACTTTTTAGTCAACATAGGTACAAATAACATAACTGGTAATAATACGATACCCATCATCGAAATCGTTCCCATTTTCCCGATATCCCCAATAACATCTTGGAAGAAATAAGTATTAACACCTAAACCTGGTACGATTTGTAATAATAATCCTAATCCACCAACGATCCAAATATATTTATTGTTTTTTGCAACATTGATCATATCTGATAATTTGATTTTTTCTTCGCGTTCTCTATCAATTGTTTCATATTTTTCGTCAACGAAGAAATAACGAGTTAAACCGATCAAACATAGTGGAATACATACAGTCAACATTAATTGTGTCCAACCTGCAGGACTTGTTGCCATACGTTTCATAAGCATTGGAAATCCAACGTTAAACGCAATACTTAACATCATTCCAATTACTCCACCATATGATTGAACTTTTAATACAACTTGTTTACTTGCAAATCCTGCAAATAAACGTGGTTGGTTTGCCGCTTGTACTAAAGATTGGAATACACTTTGTATCAACATGTACATTGTAAATACATAAGCGATCTTTATTGGCATTGAGAAGCTAGTTGGTACAGAGAATAGTAAAATTGTACAACCCCATTGACCAATCATCATCAAATCGAATTTACGAGTTCTACCAAACTTTCCAACTTTGGAGTTATCCACGATCCAACCGCAATATAGTTCTCCGAATGCATCAAATAATTTTGTAACAAGTAATACGGTACCCACAAGAAGCGGATCCATAAGTAGTGTGTTTGTACAATAGATTTGTACAAACCCCATGATCATATAGTTTGCAGCCATTGCAAAGTTACCAGCACGGAATGCTAGAAATCTTCCTATAGGCAAACGATCAGGATTTTGTTTTTTTTCTTTTTTAGCCATAATTTTCTCCCTTTTTTATTTCATGCGTATTGCATTTATAAGTTGATTATAGTATCGATGTTAACGCTTACATAATCAATTATTAGTTATTTATATCATTAATTAACACACAAACTGGTTAACCTTTATTATTTGATATTAATAACTATTTTTTTGTATATCCTACTTTTTGATTTGATTCAATGCATTATTTAAACCAATAATCATCTCTTTGGTAATCGCTTTTCCTGCTTGTTTCAACATGCTTTCAAGCGGTGCCATATCCATCATTTTTTGCATTTCTTCAGGAATCTGTACATTCTTTGCGACATCTCCATAGGATTCTGCAGCTCTTGCCATGAGTGGCATAAGTATTTGAGCAGTCAAAGGATTTGCCTTAAGTTCACCCATACTGTCTTTAATTGAATAGTAGCCTTCTTTTAAATCCAAATCAAACCAGTTAATTACACTTTCTCCACCATTGATATAATCCATATTTGGTTTTTCTACTTTACGGATTTTCATAATATCAGTGTAATTTCCTGATTTGGCAATTATTTCATGTTCACTTGAGATCGGTACATTGAATTTATATACTTTAGTTCCAGTTTGTGTTTCAAAAATTTCACCATCTACAATCAAAGTAACTTCATCTAAATTTGAATATACTTTAACTTCTGTGATATCTTCATGACGATCTACATAACGTGATCCACACAAATGGACAAATTCTTCTTTTGAACAGTATGCTTTATAAATGTAGAACGCATCTTTTTTAAGTTTACGATCAAAGGTTACTAATCCTTTTTGGTTTTGTCCCGGCTTTCCACCTTCATTACGACCATCAGCTCCGAAGTCAAACATGTTCCAAACATGCATTGCCCAAATAAAAGGCCGTGTACTCCACATTTTCAACATATGTTCATGATAAACAGCTTGATAGCTTTCAGTCCAATCCCCTTTTTCTGGTTTTCCTGATTGATAAGCAGGGTTTGCATCTGCTCCATATTCTGATAATCCAATAACTCTATTTGGATATTCACTGTGGAATTTATCAAAGAACGTATCGTTATCTTCTTTCTCCCCAATATACCAGCCATAATACAGGTTGTATGACATGATATCTGGAATGCCCACACATTCTTCACTTGTATCTAACATGAACACGTGAGCTGCCGTTGTAGGACGTGTTTTATCCAGTTTATGACAAAGATCATTTAATACACGATGATTATCTGTCATATCTTGGGATACTCCACCAGTTGATGTGATTTCATTCGACAAGCACCAGCAATAAACACTCGCATGATGATAATTTTGAGTAACGAGTTCACTCATTTGACTGATCGTATTCGCATTTGCTTCTGGCAAATGTTCTGAAATATAAGGAATTTCAGCCCAAACCACAAGTCCTGCCTTATCACATAGTTCATAGAAATATTGATCATGTTGATAATGAGCCAAACGTACTGTATTGCATCCCATTTCTAACATGATTTTGATATCTTCTTCATGCATCGCTCTAGTTAATGCGCTACCAACCCCTTGACGGTCTTGGTGCCTTGCTGCTCCCACAAGTGGGTAGCTGCGCCCGTTTAAGAAGAATCCTTTTTCTGGATCTGCTTTCATTTCTCTGACTCCAAAGTTTACAGAGACTTCATCATTAGAAAGGCTTGCACAAGCTGTATATAAATATGGATCATCAAGACCATTCCATAAGTGAACATCATTTATTTCAAGACTTGCTTTAGCGTAACCATCTTTAACTAAAGTTGTTACAGAATCTGCACCGACTACCTTGAATGTTACTTCTGTATCGTTTGGTGCATTGCATACCCATGCTTCAAATTCAATTGTTGCGTTTTTTCCATTGATGATCGGTGTTACTTTGATCCCATGTCCACCAAAGTAAGACAAATCAAAGTGGGTTTTATCAACTACGATCAAATTAACATCACGATAGATTCCACCATAGAATGTAAAATCCGCTTTTTGAGGATACACTTCTCGATTACTACCATTGTTTACAGAAACTTCAAGAATATTTTCAGCTTGCAAGTATTCAGTAATATTCGCTCTAAATGTTGAATATCCACCTTGATGTTTAGCTACATGATGTCCATTGATATAAACCTCAGCAGTCATTGCAGCTCCTTGAAATTCAACATAAACTTCCTGATTATTTGATGCAGGATTATTAAACTCTTTTTTATACCAACAAGTTCCCCTGTAGTAATCATTTCCCCCGTCTTGGCCATCAACCGCATTCCAAGTATGAGGAAGATTTACATCTTCAAATACTGCATTTTCAGGGGTACAGCTTTTTGTGAACTTCCAATCATTGTTTATTAATGTAATTTGTCTCATTTCATTGTCCTCATTTCTTTTTTAGTTAGGGTTACATTTCCCGTAATGCCACTTTGACTATTTGGTTTTGTCGTCAATATCTTATGAATGAAATCCAACATTGGATAACATTGTCTTTCCAGTGTAGTCGCAACCTCAATAGTAAGTGTATTTGTTCCGACTTGTACTACTTTACTTAAGTCATAAATGTAAGGTGGAACAATTTGAATTCCTAAACTCACATCATTCACAAATACTTCTACACCTTCACTTGCATCTTCTATGTTTAGTACAAGTTCTTCATTTTGATTTAATTCAAAGCTGGTATTGTACCTTACAAAACCTGAAAATTTAGGTTGTTCCTTAGCAAGATTATCTGGTAGTGTTACTGTTTTTGATTTGATAAAATTCGGATATTCACTACCTTCACATGTTGATCTGGTCCAACTCGCTAACTTGATTTCTTCCCCATGAGCCGAAATATTCTCATTGAGTATAAATTGGTCATGATCGCCAAACACGATCACTTTACTCTTTAATGGTTCAACCTCTAAAGTTAATTGAGTTTGATTATTTAATGATTCAGCTTCTACTTTTAAAAGTGAATTGTTCCAAGCATCATATTCAAAGCAGTTTCCAATACAAGGCAATGTAATCTTTCCTTTGTAAGTAACTTTATCCTCGTTTACGATCATAAACATATTTGTATCCGATTGAATGTGCAATATACGGATCCTATCGCTTGCCGGCACAACTGTCGGTACTTTCAGTTCATGTTTTTTCACTGTTTCAGCTAAACTATTCAATGATATAATCGGACAATTTTGAATCGCTGTTGGAATGATTTGATCACTGTTTAGGATAGTTTTTGGTCTTTTATCTATAAAGTAGACAGGCATACCCGCTTTTGATAAAGCTAGGATCGCATTCAAAGTATCTTTTTGGATAGAATCACAAGCCGGTATAACTAAAACCTGGTATTGTTGACCATTGATAAATAAAGTACTACCTAATTGTGTACGAAAGAAATCAGGTCTTTCAAATACATCACTTGGTATGACATGACAATCCAACTGATTATCATATAAAGCACGCAATGGTTTTTCAAATGGCATTGCATTTTCTTCAGTCCAATCTGCTTCAGCGTGATACAAAATAGCACAAGGGACATTGGCTTTTCCTGAACTTGTGATCGTTGCGATTCTATTTGTATACTGCATTAATTCTCCAAAATGTCTGATTTGCGGATTGTGACCCTGAGCATAGAAATGAGGTGGACAATCTGGGTCAGGAAAAGCCTTGGGACTAAAGGCATGGGGTACAAAATAATTGATCCCCCTCACTAAGAAATGATCCACTAAATATTTTTCTAAATGAACCCCTTCTGACCAACCGTAATTTCCAAATATTTCACACATTGCACGACCTTCTTTTCTTGGTTCGATCGCTGCAGCTGATTGAGCTAATTTCGCGAGTGCATAATGATAAAACTCTGCATGTCTCGGTCTACGATATTGGTTGATATTAGGTCCATCTTCACCCTGTGGATAAACTTGACCGCCAATATCATCAATACCAGCCATATCTTGTCCCTCAAGACTTCTAAAATAATGTCCTAAACTTGACCCTGTACGACAATGTTGCCCATTATCTTCAATCACATGTCCAATATACTGAACTCCATGATCATGACACCAAGTACCTAATCCATAAGAAAAGTTTTCTTTAACTAAATTTGTGATCAAATCCATATATTGATATCGAACCGTCGCAGTTTGTGTCTCATCACCTTGGTTCCATAATAGAGAAATATGTATTTTCCAATCATCTCCAAATGTTTCTTTACACTTTTCTTCCACTTCACTACTCCAAGGTAAATCTTGATAAGTTCCAAGTACATTCTCTTGAGCATATAAATAACCATTTCCAAACTCTGGTTCATCACTAAAGAATCCAACGATTGTTTTACCAAAGTCTTCTTTATAATGGTCCCAATGTTTTTCATATACTTCATCGATCAACAATTGAACTGATTTCTTGTCTAACATATTGATATAATCACGATGGTATCCCACATTACGCGATAAGATACAAACTTGAACTTTAAAGTCACCGCTTGGTTTATCCCACGTTAATGTTCCATCCTTCACAAATCCAGAAAGATCAATAATTTCATTAGTTTGCAAGTTTAATGCAGAAACACTTAATACGCGATCATCATCAAATTGTCTAGGTTTTCTGCCTTTAGTTAAAGCCTTTTCAACAAACGACACTTTTTTCTGTTTGAAATCCAACAATCCTTTTTTCTTTAAATCAATGACTTGTTTTTCAGCATTACCGCTTATATCTAAAGTATTACAGAATATTCCTTGACGACATAAACTTGGATCTGCATTTGCGACAACACCGTTTGCATATCCAGTTGGAAAATGACTATCATCTAAAATCCAAACTTTCATGTTTAATTTCTTAGCTTCATCAAGTATACAATCCATATCCTGCCACCATTTTGGGCCACAAAAATCTGGATGAGGTCTACTTTCAACGCAGACCGCATCACAGTTAGCTGACTTGATGACATTCATGTACTGTCTTAATGTCTTTTCATCTTCACCGTGTTGCCAGAAAAAAGGTAAAATGTGATTCTCTGTTTTTCCGTTGAGTAAATTTTGGATCGTTTTGTTCATAAATGGAACCCCTTTCATAAATTTATATAAATAATTAACCTTTAATATCAATAATTAACAAATTATTTAATAATTGACTTTAAAAGTAAATTTTTTTGAACTATAATGCGGTTAAAGAGGTGAATCTTATGGATGTGAATCAAAATATTGAACTATTTAAAGAATTAGTCAGCTGTGGTAATAACATCTACACATGGTGTTATGACAACGAAGGCCAACTGCTTGAATCCAACTGTCCCAATGAAACTGTACTTGATACTGCTTTTACTATTTTTGGTTGTAAAGACAGAATGCTCGAAAAAGCAAAAGATCGTTATCCGATAGCTCTTGGTACTTCGATCGGGTTGATTTGGGCATGCGCCTATGAATACAAAGGTAATGAACTTCAACGATGTTATGCCATCGGTCCAATTTGCCACTCAGAAATTAGAATCAATACAGCTGAATTTGGTTTTGATCAATCCAATCACATTGAGGTAAGTCTTGCTTGGAAGAATCAATTGATTAGCTTATTAGATAAGCTACCTGTAGTCCAAAATATTTTCTTTACCCAATTCGCTTTAATGCTTCACTACTGTTTAACTGGTGATAAAATCTCAGCGAGTGAATTTAATTACGCTCAAACATACGAAATTCCCGATGAACAACTTAAGCCAGATTCTCGTGACCGTCATAAAGTTTGGCTTTTTGAAAAATCAATGTTGGATATGGTTAGAAATGGTGATCTCAACTATAAACAAGCTCTCAACAATTCTATCCTAAGCAGCAATGGTGTTCCTGTAAAAAGCGTCGATGCCTTACGCCAGATGAAAGATTCCTTGATTGTCTTTACATCGATCGTCTGTCGTGCTGCAATCGATGGTGGTTTATCAGCTGAACTATCTTATACTTTAGGAGATTCCTACATTCAAAATATAGAAGATTGTAACAGCCTTACTGATTTAGCTCCATTATCTCATATCATGTACGAAGACTTTGTAAGAAGAGTTAATAAAGTGAAATCCAATCCAAAGCTATCAAAACCAATTCAGAAATGTTGTGACTTCATTGATATGCATTTAGATAGTAAAGTACGTGCAAGTGAGTTGGCAGATCTAGTTGGTTATTCAGAATATTACATTACTCGCAAATTCAAAGAAGAAACAGGAATGTACATCGTTGACTATGCCAATCAAGTAAAGATCCAAAGAGCGAAATCAATGCTTTCCAACTCAGAGTTATCAATTCAAGAAATCGCTGATCAACTTGGTTTTTGTTCAAGCAGCTATTTTAGTCAAAAATTCAAAGAACTAGTGAATACTTCTCCATTAGAATTTAGAGAAAATAATCATTAAATCGATGTTCACCTATTTACAATATAAATATATCGTTTAAGTGAGCGCTTACATAATCGTTATTTAGTGAAACCTATCAATTTTTAAAGAGTGTACTATATCAATCTAAAAAATGATAGGTTTATTTAATTTTTGATAGTGTTTTCTATTTAATAACCGTATTCTTAAACTACAGAACCAAAAATTAAAGAAAGGACTAACACATGAAAAAATTTAACAATGATTTTTTACTAGGTACATCCACTGCAGCACATCAGGTAGAAGGAAACAATGTCAACAGTGATTGTTGGGCACTTGAACAAATCCCCCACACAAATTATGCGGACAAATCACTTGATGCCTGCGATCATTACAACCGTTACAAAGAAGACATTCTATTAATGAAAAATGCTGGTTATAATGCTTACCGTTTCTCTATTGAATGGGCTCGTATTGAACCAAAAGAAAATGAATTTTTAGAAAGTGAAGTTGAACATTATCGTGATGTGATCAAATGTTGTAAAGAAAATGGATTAGAACCTATGATCGTTTTACATCATTTCTCAAGCCCTGCCTGGCTTATTACTAAAGGTGGATGGGAAACAGAAACCGTAGTAGCAGACTTCGTGAAGTATTGTCAGTTTGTCATTGAGCGTTTAGGAAACGAAGTTACTTATGTATGTACGATCAATGAAGCTAATATCCGCCTTCAAATCGCTGATATCGTAAAACGTTATATGATGCAGGCAGCAGCTGCACAGAAACAAATGGAATCCATGGCAAAAGATGCTGAAAATGCAGTACAAATGGGTATCAACATGAAAGCCATGATGGAACAGCAACAATTATCGGCAATCGAAGGAGCCCAAGCATTTGGATTGCAAGATCCTCGAAATGTACATGTATTCCAATCTCCATGTACAGAAAATGGTGATTTGATTATATGTAAAGCCCATGTCGCTGCAAAAGAGGCAATCAAAGCTATCAATCCAAATCTAAAAGTTGGCTTATCTTTATCTCTTCATGATTTCCAACCTCAACCTGGATGTGAAGAAATTGCAGAAAAAGAATGGGAAAAAGAATTCCTACATTACTTACCTTACATTCAAAATGATGATTATTTAGGTGTACAAAATTATACACGCTCATTAATTGGTCTAGATGGTTTACTTCCTGTACCTCAAGGTTCAGAAACAACTCAAGCTGGTTACGAATTTTATCCAGAAGGGTTAGAAAACGTTATTCGTAAAGTTGCCAAAGATCTCAAAGCTCCAATTTATATTACTGAAAATGGAATCGCAACTGATGATGATACTAGAAGAGTTGCCTTCATCCACACCGTAGTTAATGGTGTCCAAAAATGCATGGAAGATGGAATCGATATTCGCGGCTACTTCCATTGGACACTCATGGATAACTTTGAATGGCAAAAAGGATATTCCATGAGATTTGGACTGATTTCTGTGGATCGCACTACTCAAGAACGCACTCCAAAAGAAAGCTTCAACGTTTTAGCAAGCTATCGTTAAATTTCAAGGGGACTTACTCGAATGAGCAAGTCCCTTTATTCTATCTTCTTTTATAAGTAAGCATTGCCATGCCATTGAAGACTTCAGATTTCTCTAAATACAAAGGAATCGTTTCTGAATTTGAAAACAATTTAATTCCATCACCTAATATTGTAGGGATAATGGTTACGATATATTCATCAATTAAATTGGCTTTAATGAGCGGATCAATGAGTTTAGCTCCACCAATAATCCAAATATCTTTTCCTTCTTGAACTTTTAAATCATTAACTAGATCGCAAACATTTTTATTGGTGAATTCCACATTTGGATCATGTTTTAATTGTTTACTAGTCACTACATAGCATTTTTGGTTTGGATAAAACCAAGAGTCAGGACACAAATCATGAATAAGTTGGTGATACGTGACTCTTCCCATTACAATTGTATCAATACTCTCTATAAATGCATCATAACCATAATCAACTTCTTCACTTGTATGGCCGCCAAGCCAATCAACATTTCCGTTATTATCTGCGATATACCCATCTAAACTCATCGCTATATACAACACTATTTTTTTACTCATAATTACACCTCTTATTTTCTAAAGAAATAGGCTTTTTCCTGTATAACCATCACAAGACAAAGCAAGCCAAATATTCCAATTTCAATCATCAACAAATTAATGCTGAATCTTTCAAAGACAAATAACCTGTTCGCAAAGTTAAAGAATGTATAAAATATAATTATCCTCTTTTTCAATCACTATTCTAACATCATTAATAGAAAAAAGCACTTGCGTGCTTAATCAACATATTGATTCAAAAAAATAGAACTGAGCTCAAAACTTTTGATTGGTGATTTATCAACCCAATTTTTATGAGTTTCTAGTATTACTGCATCAACACCAACACTTTTCGCTTGATTTACTAAAGATACTAGATCCATATTCCCATAACCCAGTTCCATACTGTCTGATTTCAGAATAGGTGTCATTGAAGAGCCTTGGATCCTAGTTCCTCTATCATTGATATGATAAAGTTTCATTCGGTTTCCAAGCCGCTTCATTAGCGCTAATGCATCTGCCCCTGCTTCAGTTGGCCAATAGGAATCAAACTCAAAGTTGACATACTTTTCATCTGTCTTTTCAATCAACAAGTCATATGCAGTCTGATGATCATTAACTTTTCTTAATTCACAATTATGATTGTGATACAAAAGATGTAAATCATTTTCCAATAATTTTTTACCTGCTTCATTTAAATCTTGTGCCAACTTTAAAACAGCTTCTTCACTGGAGTAATCAAATCGATACATTCCTGTGATAACGATATATTTTGTATCGAAACTTTTTGCCTGTTGTATCACTGAATCAGTTTCTTTTAATAGAGTTCCTAGATCCTGATGAATGCTGACAACTTTTAAATCAGCTTCTTTTACTAAAGCATTCCAATTCAGGTTGCCACCTTTACCTGCAGGCATTCCAGCGAACTTCATTAATAACTTCACCGTAAATGGCATTTTGCGAATCATAAAACCACATAACTCAATTCCATCATAACCAGATCGTTTCATTAACCTTAATGTTTCTTTTGCCTGTGATTCATTATTTAAAACGGTTCCTAATTGAAATTGTTGGACAGCTTTGATTGCCATGATATTCACCTCTATTTTAATATACCTCTTTTATCTTAACTTTCACAAACAATAATTAGTCAATGATGAAGTTATTTCAACATTAATAATAAGGTTATAAAAAGGTTAATGTAATTTTTTGGAAAATAGTGTTATAGTTATTAAGTTAAAGGATTTCTTCATATTACAAAAGGGGGTAATTTAAATGAAAGAAAATATTATTCAACAATTAGCACGTGAAAATGGTTATAAAATGAGTTCTTCAGCTACTGTTGCCTATGGTTTATGTGACAAATGGCCGGTAACACTGTATTTTGCAGGAAATCAAGTGTATGCGGCAATACCTTGTTCAAATCTTGATTATAAAGAGTTTCAAAAATCATTAAAAGATCGATTAAAACCCATTAAGGCTATTTGTTCTGTAACATCAGAAAAGGTTATTCTTCAATACGCTACTACTAAAAAAGCGATCTCGCACTATAACGATGGACTAGAAGCCTTCTTTGTAACCGCTAAAGAGTATGGTTTAAAACCAAATTCAACTTGTCCTTATTGTCATACAGGAAGTTGTGATATTTATGGTGTTCATCAAGGTCACTATACGTTAATGCATCAAAAATGCCATAATGAAAACTATGATGTCCAAATGCAAAACATTGAAATTTCATCAGGAAATATTGCAACAGGTATTTTAGGGGCAATCCTTGGTGCAATGGGTGTTATGATTTTGTGCATTTTAATGAGTAGATTTTTAAAATTATCTGCCGGCTATTTTTGGGCTGGTGTTCCTATTGCATCAATGGCTCTATACAAAAAGTTTAATGGTCCTGCAGGCCCTCAAAGCTTTATTATTGTATTAGTCAGTACGTTATTATCATTTCTATTCTATATTTGCAGCTTAGTTTACTTATATCAGTTTATCGGTTTCTCATTTGGTATTTTCTTATCATTAATACCAAGTATTTTAGGTTATCTACTTACTGATTTTTCTTTTATGGGTGGCTTTTGGTTTGAGATACTCTTCATGCTCGTAGGTTTATTTACTGCTTTCGCTCAAAAACCGTTCTCTAAAGAAGGATTGATAAGCCGAATGGTTACTGATCATAACATTACTCATCCTGCCTATCAAGAATATCCGCAATACTCAACTGAATCATTTGATCAACAACAGTAAAAACAGAAGGTCGCAGAGCAGCGACTTTTTTATTTTATACCCATTCTTTCAACTTGTTTTAAAATATTTTCAATATTAGCTAAAGCATAATCCAGCGAGTTGATTTTTTCGACTGGCATATCTTTTACGATTTCTTTGATTTCTTTTTCTTTGTACGCAACTTGTGGTCCGATCAAAATGCAGTCATAATCTTGATAATAACGGTCAACACTTCCAAATCCAAATGCTTTTACTTCAATATCAACGTTGTGTTCAGTTGCCCATTTTCTCATTTTAGTCATGATTAAGCCTGTCGAAGCACCACCTACACATACTAACATAATTTTCATTTTTTATTTCTCACTTTCATTTGTTAAGTCAGCTAATTCAAATTCAATTACCTTTTTCAAATCCACTATACTCATTTCAATTTGATAACCCATTTTACCAGCACTGAAAAAAATCGTCTCATGTTCTAATGCACTTTTATCAGTAATTGTCGTTAGATATTTCTTCATACCAATTGGTGAACAGCCACCATGAACATAACCAGTTAACGGCATTAAATCTTTTGATTTGATCATTTCAATGTGTTTTTCACCAACACAACTAGCCGCCTTCTTTAAATCAAGTTCACACAATACTGGAATTAAGTATACATAGTTTTTACCTGATTTACCTATAGTTACTAGTGTCTTAAATGCTTTTTTAGGATCTTCATTCAATACTTCAACAACTTCTTTTCCACTGATTGCACCAGTTTTTAAATAATTGTAGGCATGATATTGGATTTTATGTTTATCCAATATTTTCATTACCATTGTTTTGTCTTCGACTTGTTTCATGAATTCTCCACTATTTAATTTTTTCGTATTCTTTAATTATAGGTGCACCATCATTTAAAGGTTTAAATATTGTGATTCTTGCCTTGGTTACTTCTGGCAATTGACATTCTACTGTATAGCGATAATTGATTCCTGCTACAACTTGAGTTTCAACACTGATTGCAGTACAGGAATATTCACTGCCTTCCATTGCTTTTTCAAATATTTTCAATGTTTCCTCATCCAGTTGATTTTCTATGAAACCTCCCACAATATTATTTTGGGGCTCTACAATATCCGAGTTTAAAGCAACATATTGAATATCATCAATTGAATCTCTTTTGTAATTCAGCACCTTATATGTTAAACCTCTATACTCCCTTACAAAACCATCTTCATAATCATAAATCGCTTCACTCAAAACTATAAAAGGCATCTCTTTTTTTATGAAACGATATCGGTCTAAAGCCAGCAGTGCCACAACACAACCTAATAAAATAACTATCTGTATTTTAATCATCCTTTTCATAAGTTTTCCTTCTTTAATTATAAACTTAGTTTAACTTATTATAGACTTTAAGACAACATTTAGACATGATCTAAATATTATTTGAATATAGAAAACAATCTTTATCATGAGAATTGATGATACCAACAGCTTGAAGGTAAGCATAAATAATTGTTGTACCTACAAACTTCATTCCACGTTTCTTTAAATCGTTAGATATGGCATCTGATAAAGGGGAACTCACCTGATCAACTTCATAAATAATTTTATTATTTGTGAATCCCCAAAGGTATTTCGAAAACGATCCATATTCTTCTTGGATAATTTTATATTGTTTTGCATTAATTATCGTAGCATTTATTTTTAATCTATTTCTAATAATTTTGGGATTATTTATTAGTTCCAATTTCTTTTCATCATCATAAGCACAGATTTTATCAAGTTCAAAATTATCAAAAGCCACTCTAAAATCAGCTCTCTTGTTTAAAACACATTCCCATGATAATCCTGCTTGGAAACATTCCAAAATAAGCATTTCAAATAATTTGTGATCATCATGAATAGGCACTCCCCATTCATGGTCATGGTAATGAATATAAAGTTCATTTTGAAGATTGACCCATCTACATCTTTTCAAATTGTTTGTCATATTTGCATTCCTCATTTGAAACCATTATATCAAAGCCATATTAATTCATCTATGATTAGTTTTATTTAGTCTTATCGACTTAATCTTATAATACATCAAATGAGACAATAATTGAGACAATAAATGAGATAATAAACTTGTCAAACAATAAAAAACGCCCTGTTTAAGGCGTAATATGTCATTTGGAGCGGATGATGAGAATCGAACTCACGTAGTCAGCTTGGAAGGCTGAAGTTCTACCATTGAACTACATCCGCATCATTAAATAAAAAATGGCGGTCCGGACGGGAATCGAACCCGCGATCTCCTCCGTGACAGGGAGGCATGTTAACCGCTACACCACCGGACCATTGTATATTAACTGAAGAAACTAACTTATGGCGAAGAAGGAGGGATTTGAACCCTCGCGCCGCGTTAGCGACCTATACCCTTAGCAGGGGCACCTCTTCAGCCTCTTGAGTACTTCTTCAGCGCCTTTTTATATTACCATAGCTATAAATGTTTGGCAAGCATAAAATCATTTTTTTAATAAAAATTCTCTCATTCGATGTTACTATTCATCGTAAAAAAATTTTCCACAAGTTTTAAGTCGATAAAAGGCTCTGGAGTCACAATACAATGACAACGATGTGAAAATCGATAAAATGATAATTAATTTCTGCAATACTACTTCAGAAGTAAAGGCAAGAAATATTGCATTCTCGCCTTATTTGAATTTATCAACTTGTTTTTTCAGTTAGCCCCAGACTCACCTTTATTGCTTCATCAATTTTTATAACTGTTTCACTGTCTAAGCTGCATATCCATTGACCTAATCTTTGTTTATCAATAGTTCTAAGTTGTTCCAAAAGAATCATACTTGTTCTCTCTAACGATGAGGCAGGAATCATGACATGAGTAGGAATCGGAGGTTTCGACATTTTTGTTGAAATCGGAGCTACAATCAGTGTTTTAGAAAAACGATTACCTTTATCATTTTGTATTACCACAACAGGTCTTAGTCCCCCCTGTTCACTTCCTACGGAGCCATGCAAATCTGCATAATATATATCTCCGCGTTTGATCATCTTACTTAGTCACTGTTACTTGTAAACTTTCTACGATTCGTAACATTTCACCAACTGACAAATCCTGTGAATAAACTGAAGTTTCTAATTGGCTACTGATAATAGTTAAACGATTTCCATTATAATAGCCTAATACCCCTAATCCCTCTACTAATTCTCCATCAATTTCATAATATTGAAGGTCATTATTTGTAGAAACCTGTTTTTGAACAACAGTAAAATTCTTCTCTCCACTAAATTCAAGGATATGAGATTCACTTGCGCCATCACTTGAAACTGAAGAAGATGTCAATTTTGAATCAAATACTGCCATTGGATATAGTGGCAACTCAATCAAACCAGTATAACTACTTGTAGGTGTTTCAATACTTTTCTTCGGGGTATCAAAAGTACCTTCTTCAAAAGGTTCATTGAAGCTTACATTAGAAAATTGCATTGTCAATTCGATATTATCATCTTGATTAAAGGCAATCAAACTAACAGGTTTTAATTCTTTAGTCATACGAATTTCTTGTCTGATCAATGTTTGTGCACTAGGATAGTTTGCGGCAGCTGATATTACATAACCACTGCTTTCCTTTTTAACTGTACAGTCTCCATTGATTATGTCCAACATACTTTGTAACAAGTAAGGTTTTGGACTATTGGTAGGCCACTCACCTTGAAATTTAAATACTTGATTCAGTGATGGTGTAATCACGAATACACCTTCTGCATTTTTAAGAATAATCTGTTCTTGATTTAATGATTTATCTAACATACTTACTTTAAAATATTCCTGATCATTTTCTTTCATCCAATATGATGTAATCACGTAATTTTTATAGTCTTCTTGATTAGATACTTCCATTGTTCCTTCTAATTTGTAACTAACTAATTTGTCTTCAAGTTTATTAACTTTCTTTTGCAATGAATCAGGTTTTAATAACGTAAACAACAAGAATGCAACAACCAGTAAACCAGCACCTATAGCGATGTTTCTTTTCATAAACTCACCTTTCCTTCTGTTAGTAAAGTTATGATTGAAAACACCAATTCATGCATAGAATGACATCAAAGGAGTAAAAAAAATGAAAATTGTTGAAAATATAGCTTTATTTTTAAGTATTATAGCTTGTCTTAACTATGGATCGATCGCCGTATTTAACTATGATTTTTTAAAACATTTGTTTAGTAATATGCCGACATTGTTATCCCTCTTGTATTTTATGATCGGCGTTTCTTCTTTTATCAACATTTTTAATATTAAAAAGTAGAGTTATTCAACGATCAACCCTACTTCTCTTAATGATACTTTTGCAGCATGTACAATGTCATTTCTACCTTCTACGATGACTGCTTTGCTGGAAAGCGATACCGTATATTCAACTCGGGTAGATTCAAGTGCTTCATCTATTTTAGGTATATCTTTTTCTGTTAAATCTCTTATAAATAAAATTGTTTTCATGAGTTGGGTCTCCTTAAGTTAGATTATACTTTAGTTTACCCATTTTTTCAAAATACTTTCGTACCTTTTTCATCAGAAAAAGTGCAAGCCACAGTAAAAGGGATGTTTTTTTGTTTGGCAAGCTCTACACTATCTTTCATCATGACTTTTGCACCGCTATTGATCAGTTTAAGGCATTCGTCAAAACTAATCGACTCATATTGTGTTGCTGAGGCATCATTTTTAGGATCATGATCGTATATACCACAAACATCAGTATAAATAATCACTTCATCTGCTTTCATTGCATCTGCCAAAAGAAGAGCTGTTTTATCACTTCCTCCTGTTCCTAATGTTGTTACTCTGCCTGTATTACTTAGTCCAATAAAACCCGGAACTACAACTACCTTCATCTTCTCCAAATAGTGTTCAAGCCACATCGTGCATACACAATCTACTTCTGCATGGCCATAGCTATCATCCGTGATGATTCCAAGTTCTGAAGGCGTACATGCATGAGTTTCAATATTATGTTTTCTACATTGATTTTCAAAAGCTAAACTGCTTAAAATTTCACCCATTGATAAACAACGATCTTTTTGTGCACCATTTAATCCTTCACAAAATTTAGCCAAAACTTTTGTTGAATAGGGTTCTGGTTCTCTACCGATTGCAGAGACAACGACTATAACTTGATTCCCAAGCGCTAATTGATCCTTTACTTTTTTAATGGCTAAATCCCGGTTCTCTTCATTACTAACTGATGTTCCTCCAAATTTCATGACTACAAGCATTTTGTCCATCACCTCAATACAAAGTATGGCAAAATGCACAGTTCATCTAGGCGAATGACAGAAGAAAAAGACCTTGCGGTCTTCTCGATTATTCAGCCATCTCCAATGCGATTTTCATCATATTAGTAAAACTGTTTTGTCTTTCTTCAGGTGTAGTTTCTTCATGAGTTACTAGGTTATCAGAAATCGTTAATAGACATGCTGCATTTTTACCTAAAACAGCTGCATTTGCGAATAAGGCAAAGCTTTCCATTTCAACTGCCTGACAGTTGTATTTTTCGATTCCTGTATCTACTCCTGCTTCACGATAGAATACATCAGATGAATGGATGCATCCTTCTGCAAGAGGAATATTTAATTCTTTTGCGAATCCACGAAGTTTAGCATTCAATTCTTCAGATGGTTTAGTAATGCAACCTTCAAATCCACTTTGATCTTTAGCATAAGTAGAAACACTGTATGCTGAATCAGCTAAAATAGTAGTATAAACTGCCATTTCTTTTGTGTATCCTCCAGCCGTACCAATACGAATAATGTTTTCAACGCCATAGAATTTATAAAGTTCATAAGAATAAATACCAATACTTGGCATTCCCATTCCAGATCCCATTACTGAGATTTTTCTTCCTTTATAAGTTCCTGTATATCCAAACATATTACGTACTGTATTAAATTGTACTGGATTTTCTAAGAATGTTTCTGCAATAAATTTTGCACGGAGTGGATCTCCTGGCATTAAAACGGTTTTTGCGATTTGTCCTACTTCTGCGGTATTATGTGGTGTTGGCATATAAAATTCTCCTTTTCTTCCTTCACGATTTTATTATACCATACTCCATTTTAGTTAGCACCACACAAAGTCACGAAATAATGCAAGTGTAATTTATTACCTGGGAAATGATAAGAAAAAAGGTAGAAAACATCCTACCTCATTCGATCCATTTCTATATTACCAACTACTGGAACCGCCGCCACCAGAGCCACCACCACTAAATCCACCGCCAGAGAATCCTCCTCCACTGGAACCTCCTCCGAAAGAAGAATCGGAAGATCCACTGCTTTGTGAAGGAGTTACATAAGTCGCATCACGAATGATATTATTCATCATCCTCATCATCTGAACTCTAGAGAAATCATCGTAATTTCCTGTAACATAATCAGGCGTTTCAAACGTAATATCTTTAAACTTATCTTCCCACACCTTAGTCACATTTAATACTTGAGCATAAGGAAGTATATGATAGTAATATTGCGGATCGTCTTCAATCAACGCTTCTAAACGATCTTTTTCTGCCGTTTTTATGAATTGTTTAAATCCCAAAAGCTGTCCTAATAGATAAGTTGCCCTTGGTGTGTATTTATGAAGTGTTGCCGCTATGATCATGGCAATTAAACTACATCCTAAAATCACTCCTATTATCCAATTATAATCCGTTGTACCATTTGTCACTCCATTTATGACAATAAAAGAAAACACTATAAATAAGATCAATCCAAAGATTATTGCATATTTTAAACCATTAATTTTTGGATCATCCAATTTCTCATCATTTTTGTAATAACTATGAACCGTTCTGCGTGCTCTTTGGGCATCCTGATAAAAATTATCCTTTAATTGGCTCACCTTCACTGTTGTTCCATCACCATAATCAAACAATGATTCAAATAAATCACTTTCATAATCAGGACATGTAATTGGTAAAGCACCAAGTCGGATAAGAGTTGGATTCTTTTTATGCCATTCAATATTTAAGGAGCCAAGACTAGCCCAGTAAAAAATCATTGCCCCTATATCTTCATTCGTTACTTTGCGATTCACGATATAAGCTACTTCCAATGGATTTAAGTTTTCAATCGGATAAAAATTTACCACATTAATAATAGGATCCTTTTTAATTTTAAATAGCTTTAAAAACATTACCCATCCGGTGGATACAAATCCCAATATTAGCATTATAACTTGTAATGGATGAATCGGCCGACTAAAATCTTCTTTATTTAATTCAATCATAAGTGATGCTCTTTCAAAAGTATTTAACTCAGTTTTTGAGCTAAACTTAAGTTGTGATCCAGCAATTGAAATAGCGTAACGACTACTATCTAAACTATCTCCCCTTCTTTGAAAAACTACATTAGAAACTCGAGGATTTGGTATATTTACGATCAAATCAACTTTGTCCATAACATATTCATCTAATGCATTACTCAAAATTACTTTCATACTACCATCAATCATTTTATCCAAGACAACACCATAACTGATTTCTACATCTGTGATTCCTGTTTTATATAAATTAATATAATAATAAAATGTAGTTTCAATGCCATCAATTGTTACCTTTGGATCGACGATTCGGTAATCATAAGTACTTAATTCCACTGTTGGTAATTCAATATGATAATTTGAATAATCATGATTTACCTGAAACTGAATTTTTTCAACTACCGTAAAATTCTGTTTGGTATCAAAGTTAATTTCAACTTGCTTTGATAATATCTCATAATCCAACACTTTCACTGGTGCTAAATAGAAAGCTCCTTGATTTAATTGGATTTGTACTGTTACTGCCTCATAAGGTTCTATTACATCCTTTGATGTATAACGAATTTCATGATCTAATTCTTCGACTTCAATCTTTTCGTTGGAGCGATTTCCATAAACTCCTTCCGTTACTGTATTGCTTATTAGTTCGGCATCTTCTGGATATTTAATTGATGCGGTTAATTTTTCTGTTCTAGTGTCAAACTGTGACCCAATTAAATTTAGATAAATATAATCATACGATTCATCATAATCTTCATAAAAATTCAAAGTATAACTGATTGTATATATTTGAGTTCCTGTAACGTATTTGTCAGGATCACCGATCTTGATCGATGTTTCATAAGAATAATCACTCACTGAATAAGGTGCACCACTTACTTCTACATCAGTGATCCAAGTATCTTCGACATCTGAATAAGTTGGAATTGTCCGAATGATTCCATGTCTTTCTTCATTGAAATGAACTGTAAGTGTTTCTGTGACCCTCATTGTCCTTGCCTCATCTACAACGACATCCACATGAATCGATTCATAATAATAGCCTGAATCTTCAGCCTTGATCGTTTGAGGATACAAACATGATACAAATATCAAGAATAATATAACACTTATTTTCAAACTCTTTTTAATCATAGTAGTTCCTCCTGAATGATGACATTACTATTTTAACACGTTTAATATACAAAATTATTATTTTAAAGAATATTTAATATAATACCACCACAAAGTGATGACACTCTTCAAATCCATTTTCACTTCGAGACTGAATGCACAATCGTACATAAACTTCTTAATGCTATAGCTCCATTGCATAAGTCATAGAGAAAAATCTTAATGAATGTTATAATTCATCTAGAGGTGATCGAAATGGACAATGATATAAAATAAGAGAAAGAACATGGATTTAGTTCATTTCTCTTTCAGTGTCTCAATTTAAAAAGGAGAAAACCATGAAAAAAATCGCTATTGTTTTGTATCCAAATTATTGTTTGTTTGAAATCACAACATTTTTAGAAGCTGCCATAATTAGAAAGTCAGATGTAAAAATCGAAACATTCGCTGAAACTCTTGATGAATTCCGTAGTGAAGAAGGAATATTGATTCGTGCAGATAAATTATTAAGTGAGCTAAATCCCCATAATTTTGATGCGCTTGTCTTAAGTGGCTTTTCCGGTGATTTCTATCCAAT
Source organism: Holdemania sp. (assembly GCA_031551965.1). Lineage (GTDB taxonomy): Bacteria > Bacillota_I > Bacilli_A > Erysipelotrichales > Erysipelotrichaceae > CALVGQ01. The sequence goes on from JAVBMW010000001.1 coordinate 167,745, forward strand.
CAAAGATGATGCTTTATTGATTGATCTCATTAGAGCATTCGATAAATCCCATAAAGTGATCGGAGCCATATCCATCGCCCCTGTATTTCTATTTAAAGCAGGCGTACTAGAAAACAAAGAATTTATGTGTGGCTGTATGAAAGAAGATCTTCTCGAAGAAGGTTACAGTTACAATCAACTAAAACTTATGAAGGATTGGAATTTTTGTTGCGAAAATTATGACACGTTAAAATATATCATAAGTGATAATATCATTACTTCCGTTGCCTATGGTTATCGTGAATGGGCAATCGAATTATGTAAATTACTAAATATCGAGACTTCTCCAAAATCATTTGGATTAGTCTATTAACTAGTTTGAATCATACAAATTGCAATTTACCATAAATTTAAAAGATAATAATATAATTTATTAACATTGAATCAAAATTTGATTAGAAACATTTTTCATTTTTCTTTTGATTTGAATGATTATAATTGTGGTAGAATTTGATACAAGGAGTGAGATTTATGAAAAAAGCATTAGTTCTTGCAGGTGGTGCAGCTAAGGGTGCATACCATGTTGGTGCATTGAAGGCACTTCAAGAAATCGGAGCATCTTTTGATATTGTAACTGGTACTAGCATTGGCGCTTTAGTTGGCTGTATGGTAGCTCAAAACCAAATCGATGAATTGATTGAATTATGGGAAAATCTAACAGTAACTGACGTTATAACGGATGGTGTCTCAATTCAAATTGATATGGATGAAATGTTTTCTAAAAGACATGATCTATTAAAATTTTTAAAACGAACTTGGAATGATCGAAAAGTCAACATTGATCCATTTATAGAAATGATCCAGCGTTGTTTAGACTATGATAAATTAATGCAATCCAATACTGATTTTGGTCTAGTCACTTATCAGTCATCTACAAATAAGCCTATGTTTATTACCAAAAATGAAATGTCCAGAGAAAATTGTGCAAATTACTTGTTGGCATCAGCAAGTTGTTACCCTGCTTTTCCAGCATTAACTTTTGATGGTGAAGAGTATATTGATGGTGGCTATGTTGATAATTGTCCAATTGAACTTGCCTTTAAAATGGGTGCTGATGAAGTTGTTGTCATTGAGTTAACAGAGCATCATACTCATCTTGAATATGCGGATCGACCTAACATTACTTTTATCCGACCTACTCATTCATTAGGTTCCTTTTTTGATTTTGAACGTGAAACATTAAACCGACGTATTTCGCAAGGTTACTATGATGCATTGAAAACTCTAAAATTAAAAGAAGGTGTCAACAATACATTTGAGCTTAATTGTCTTGATCATGATCTAATTGAACAATACTATCAAAAACTATTAGAGCTTGAGACAAATTACAATCGTTCTCAAGTAAAACGAACACTTAATATTTTTACAGGTCAACCATGCAGTACAGCACTAAAAAATTACCGTCGCCATGAAATATTTGATAAATCGCTATATGCAACTACAGCTCTTGATTTTGTATCATTAAAGATTTGTGGCCGTACTTATGATGAACTATTGGATGCAACCAAAGTCATTGAACAAAGCATAGAATATTACCAAAGGCATATTGAAGCCATTGATTTGATTATTACAGAACTTAAACAAATGAAAATTTCCGCATTAAGAAATATGAGCGGTAAAATCAATGATAAAGAATTGATTTGTATCTTCATTCGATTGATTTCAGAGCGAAATGAGGATCGCATAATCAACTTAATGATGCCAATATTCCCACTTGAAATCGCAGCGGCTTGTTTTTTAGCTTGTTGCATTGATGCCAAAGAACTATAAAAATTATTTTTTAATCTGCATCAACCCAAATACGGTATTTCCCACAATGAAGACACCGAAACAGATATCCTGACATGTTTCCTTTTTTAACCAAATAGGATCGGACATCATCAATGTCGTATTCATTCATTTGAGCATAGTCAGCAAACACTTCATCTGCAATTCCCATTTCTTCAAGTTCTTTTGTCCCCACATCTTCAACAAAAGCGCAATAGTCATTGCAGTGAGACAACCAATACTCACCCTGCCATGTGATCATTCCAGGAGTACGGCAAAATAATTCATTAGTTTTATCTATACTATTTTCAATGGATTCAGCATCTTGAATAAATGTGCCATTGTATTTTTCTGCTGCCGTTCCATCAGCAACACATTTAGGACAAATTATTTCTACATTATCTCTGCAATACACGGATTCTAAATAATACTCTTCTATCTTTTGTCCACAGCATTGGCACTCGATTTGTTGATCATTCTCTACTTTTGAAAAAACACCATTTTCATAACAATTTGGATTATACTTGAATTTTGGCAACATAATTTATACCTCCTTTAATATTGTAACAAGTGCTTATCTGTTCAAATTATAATATAAATATGCAACTTGATACAATGCAATTTAAAAGGAGAAATTACTCTCCTCACTTTAATGCTATTTCTCTTTTTTACCACGATAATGTTTTCTTTTATTCTGATTTGAGTTCCGATTTGTTTTGTCGGTTTTCGTTTTTGAATCCATAGTTTGTTTTAATTGTGATTCAATCGGTTTTGATGTATTCTTTCTAACTTGAACAACTTTAGGTGCAGGAAAATTATTCATTAATGGATAGGGATGATCTTTTACTTCTTTTAGTTTTTTTCCAATTAGTTTTTCAATGTCTTCCAGATAAGCTTTTTCATCAAAGTCACAAAAAGAAATAGCTACTCCGCTTAACCCTGCACGCCCTGTACGTCCAATACGATGAACATATGTTTCTGGAATATTGGGTAAATCATAATTAATTACATGCGATAATTCATCAATATCGATTCCTCTTGCCGCAATATCCGTAGCCAACAGGATGCGAAGCGATTTATCTTTGAAATTATTAAGTGCTTTCTGTCTAGCACTTTGTGATTTATCTCCATGGATTGCCTGAACTGATAAACCTTCTTTTGTCAAGAAGCGAGCTAATCGATCGGCATTGTGTTTTGTGCGCATAAATACCAAAACAGATTCAATGTTCTTATCATTTAAAATATGGATAAGTAAATTTTTCTTGTTACTTTTATCTACATAGTATAATGACTGAGTAATTGTATCCACAGTTGAAGATGCAGGAGTGACTTCTACTTTAACAGGATTCTTCAAAATTGTATTCGCAAGCTTTTCAATATCTTCTGGCATTGTTGCCGAAAAAAGAAGCGTTTGTTTCTGATTTGGTGTTTTCGCAATAATTTTCTTCACATCATGGATAAATCCCATATCCAACATACGATCTGCTTCATCTAAAATCAAAATTTTAATATGTTCGATACTCACTATTTTTTGATTCATCAAATCAAGTAATCTTCCAGGTGTTGCGATCAATATGTCATTTTTCTTTTTAAGTTTATCTTCCTGCGATTTTTGGGATACCCCACCAAAAACTACTGCACAATTCAAATCAGTATATTTTCCATAGGTATTAAAACTTTCATATATTTGCAACGCTAACTCTCTTGTAGGAGTTACAATTAGTGCTTTGATTTCGTCATTTTTCTTCTCTTTGCTTAAAAGTTGAAGTGTAGGGATCGCAAATGCTGCTGTTTTCCCAGTTCCTGTTTGAGCACAGCCTAGTAAATCTCTTCCTTCTAAAATTACGGGAATCGATTCCTGTTGGATTGGAGTGGGAACTTCATAGTTCTCTTGTGCTAAAGCCTTTAAAATTTCAGGCATAATGTTTAATTCTTTAAATTGCATAATTTTTTTCTCTCTACTTATCTAATGTATAAAGCTTAGGCATTTCTGCCTAAGCCAGTTTTTATCCTTTATAATTCGCAAGAATATTTGAATCAAATGATGTGATCATCTTTTCTCTTCTGCGTTGTCTATCGATTGCCTGAGAAATCAGATTATCCATCAGTGCAGTGAAATCCACACCTTCTTCTTGCCACAAATAGAACGCTAACGATCCTGGAATCGTGTTGATTTCATTTACATAGATTTTTTCTGTTGTGCCATCCATCATAAAGTCAATGCGGCATACACCGCTTGCCCCTAGTGCTTCAAATGTTTGTTTAGCAAGGGATTTAATATAAGTAGTTTCTTCATCGCTGATTGGCGCAGGAACTAGTCTGGCAGCACTTGCCATCCCTTGTGATTTGCTTCCAGTTGTATTTTTTACTGGTAAGTTTTTGACACCTTTTACCCCTTTTGCATTTTTTCCTCCACCTAAATATTTCTTTTCAAAGTCAAGGATCTCAGCTCCACCTTTGTTTACTTCTTCTAAGACAGATTGCCTGTTTTCAAATACTGTTCCCATAACGGAACAATTGATTTCTCTAAGATTTTGAACCATTTTTTCAATAACTACTTTATTATCGTATTGAGCTGCTTCCATGATTTTGTCCAATAATTCATCTTCATTATGAGCTATACATATACCAACACTTGATCCTAAACATGCTGGTTTGATTACTAAAGGATATCCCATTTTCTTTTCATTGATTTGGTTTTTCAAAGAGATGATTTTATCTTTAGCCTGATGTCCATAAACCCAAAGCCAATCACAGATCGGTAGTCCATAACCTTCAAGAATATACTTCATCACTACTTTATCTTGTCCACATCCTGCCGCAATAACATCACATCCAGCATAGGGAATCTTCATCATTTCAAGTAATCCTTGAACTGAACCATCTTCACCATTTGTACCATGCATTACTGGAATAACCAAATCAACTGTATTCAATGTTTTTGAAAACACATTTCTATTGATTGGTTCTATATTGACTGCATTTCCTTTTTTCACAAAACTTACTGCAGGTTGTTTTTTTGTAACTTCATTTAAATCTTTAAATTCACTTGCGGTAGGAATATGATCAAAATAATAGAAGTCTCTTTGTTTAGAAACATAAACAGGAATTACTTCAACTTTATTTTCATCACAAGCATTCATTGCCTGAATCGCTGAGATAATACTCACTTCATGTTCAACTGATTCTCCACCAAATAATATAACAACTTTGACTTTCATTTTATAATCCTCCAAGCTCTTATCATTATACTTCAACACTGTTCAAAGTGCCACTGTAAACTTGTTTTTTTATGTGTTTCAGTGTACACTATTTGAATAAGGAGACGCCCTATGAAGATTGATAATCAAACAAAAAATCAGATTAAACCTTGGGTCATATTTGCTGCAATTTGTGCATTTTTTGCTTATTTAGTTCTCCATTTTGATCAAATTCTAGGAATATTCAATAAATTCTTTGGCTTAAGTATTTCATTTTTCTATGCTATTGTATTAGCCTTTGTCTTAAATATACCAATGATGTTTTTTGAAAACAATCTGAAAAAAGCAATTGATCCAGAGAACTGGTTTTATACGAAAATTCGTTCAATTTCTATTTTTCTTACCATGATTTTTGCTTTCTTTATTATTTCTATTTTCTTAAGTATTTTAATACCTCAATTGATTGATAGTGCTATTTTACTTACTAACAATATTTTTGTTTATACCGAAAATATTATTAAGACGATCAATGAATTTTTAGTAACCGTTAATCTAGATGAGATGGGTATTACATTAGATCCCAACATTTTAAATCAATATATTTCAAGTATTACTGCAAACTGGCAGACGATTCTTCAAACCGCAACGAACTGGGCCGGTAATGCAGGTCAGATGATCGTAAAAAACGCAATGGCAATTACCGGAGAAGTCATGAATTGGTTTATGGCGATCATGTTGAGTTTATATTTATTGAGCAGTAAAGAATCATTGATCATGCAACTAAAAAAAATAGTTGCAGCAATCTTACCTTTGAAAGTAACTAAAAAAGTATTTGAAATCGCTAATCGTGCTAATTACACTTTTTCACATTTTATATCCGGACAACTTGTGGAAGCAGTCATCATTGGTTCACTTATTTATGTAGGTATGCTTATATTTGGATTGGGAGAAAACTTCGAAATATTGATCGGTACTGTCACTGCAGTTTTAAGTTTAATTCCAATGTTTGGAGCTATGGCAGCTATGATGTTTGGATTCATCCTTATTTTAGCAACAAATCCAATAGAAGCTGTTTTGTTTATAGTTTTCTATCAAACTGTTCAGCAACTTGAAAATAACTTGATTTATCCACGTGTCGTTGGTAAATCAGTAGGACTTCCTGGAATTTGGGTGTTATTATCGATTGTTATTTTTGGGGGATTTTTCGGCTTGTTTGGTACACTTATTGCCGTTCCTACTACTGCCTTATTATATAGTTTATTCCGCGAATTTATCAATTGGCGTTTAGATACTAGAAAACTTAGCGTTACGCCTGAAGGAATAGTAGAAAAGGATGAACTAGATGAGAAATGATTTTAAAATGGTCATTACTGACCTTGATGGAACATTATTGCAACATGACGGAACTGTCGCACTTGAAACCAGAGATTATTTGATTGGGCTTCAAGAAAAAGGAATTATGGTCGTAGTGGCTACAGGTAGAAACCCAAAAGAAACTTTCCAGATTTCTTCTGCTTTGCGCTGTGTTGATTTCAAAGGCTATATGGTTTGTTGTAACGGACAGCTAATTCACAGTTTTGGAAAAGGTGATGATATTGAGGGAACTCGAGTCACTATGAAAGAAGGAAAAGAATTAGCGTTACTTGCAAAGCAATTCAATATTATGGTCGGTGTTGATAATGATGAGGCTTATTATCAATCTAAAACTATACCTGGATTTTCACTTAATGATTTAAAATCTTTGATAAAAAGATCAAAATGGATATTCAATCAATTGAATTCACGACATATCCATCGAGTTTCTAATGTTGAAGATTACATCAACAAAGATATTCGTAAAATTGCCTTCTCTGGTCACCCAAAAAGATTACAGATGTTGGCAAGTAGAATTAGAGAGCTTTATCCCGAATACTTTTCCGTTATGTTTGTATCCCCAAATTGGTTGGAAGTCATGGATATCAATGTTAGTAAAGGTCACGCCTTATTAACACTTAGTTCGATTACTGGCATCGGTATGGACGAAATGATCGCCTTTGGAGATGGGGAAAATGACTTGACTATGCTTAAAATGTCTGGCTGGGGAGTTGCAATGGAAAATGCAATGGATTCAGTAAAGTCCATCGCAAAAGATATCGCTCCACGCAATACTGATCAAGGTGTTATGAATTATCTAAAGAAAATAGGAATGTAAAAATGGTCGAAAAGACCATTTTTGTTTGTTATATGGGAATGTTATCACATATTTTTTAGGATATTTAAATTTGTGTGGGGTAAAGGTACTGCTTTAAAGTTTCGCGGGGTGGTGACATTTAATGTTACAAAGTTATGCGGGGGAAGTAGAAAAAATAAAAACCTTCTGGTATGTTTGAGTTATTCAGACCAAACAGCAG